>NZ_CP139969.1:1240599-1860899 GCF_034424645.1 Bordetella avium | reverse complement strand
ATTTGTGTTCAACCAGATATAAAAAAAGATATAAATTGCAAGAATTGCATCCCCTGCAGCGCGGAGCCCGTGCTAGCCGCAGGTCTTGCTCCTCCCATCCTTCATACGCTCCTTAACGTTTGCGTCAACCCTGATTCTCACGACCCCGCATGAAACAGCCGGCCGTCCTCGTCATCGAAGACCATCCCGTGCAACGTCTGGTCCTTGTTCGAGCCCTCGAAATGCTCGGGTTCACCCGTATCATTCAAGCTCAGGAAGGTAACCATGCCCTCAGCCAGCTTGAGGAGCATGGCGTTGCCGACATTGTCATCTGCGACGTGCGCACCCCAGGCATGGACGGCACGCAGTTCCTGCGAGAGGCCAGCCAGCGAAAGCTGGTGAAGTCCGTCATCCTGAGCAGCGATGTCTCCAGCGACCTGACTGCTGCCATTCTGCATATGGCCAGCCTGTCGGGCCTTCAGGTGTTGGGCGATCTCGGAAAACCGCTCAAACTGAGCCGGCTGGAATCCTTGCTGCGCCGCTACGAAAGCGATTCCGCGCAACCCGCAGGCAATAAGGCAAGCTCCGCGCCAGAGCCGCCCAGCCCTGAGGCCATTCGTGCCGGACTCGATCGTGGCGAATTCATTCCTTACTATCAGCCCAAGTTCGATGTCCGCACGCTGCAACCGGCCGGGGCCGAAATTCTGGCGCGCTGGAACCACCCCATACTTGGCCTTTTGCCGCCCTCCTACTTCATCGAGGCCATCAAAGACTGCAACGAAATTGACCGTCTGACACTCGCCCTGGCCGACCAGGCGATGGCGCAGACCGCACGTTCGGCACTCACCGGCCGGGGTGCAAGCCTCGCCCTCAACGTCGAAACATGCCAGTTGGGTAACGCCCAGCTCCTAAATGACCTGATCGCCGCCCTCGAGCGGTATGCCCTGCCAGCCACGGCTCTCACCTTAGAGGTGACGGAAACCGGCCTGCTGTCCGTGCAGGCCGCCACACTGGAGACCCTGGTTCGTCTTCGCCTATTGGGTTGCACCGTATCGATCGACGACTTCGGCACAGGGTTCTCCTCTATGGAAAGATTGTGCAATCTGCCGTTCAATCAACTCAAGATTGACGCCTCATTCGTGCGGCGACTGCCAGGCGATGCCCGCAGTGAAAGCGTCATTGCAGCCACACTTTCCCTAGCTGAAAGCCTGGGTATCACCGTGGTCGCAGAAGGCATTGAAACCGCCGACCAGCGCAACGCGCTATTGGATATGCGTTGTGCACTGGGTCAAGGCTATTGGTATGCACGCCCAATGTCTGGCGACGAGTATGAAACCTGGTTGTTCAACCCCATGGTGGCAAATACCTGATCAGGCGCTCACCCCTGCCCGTGCGGCCCTCGACGCAAGCGGCTTTCGGTCAAGCTGAGTTTTATCGTCCTATTCGATATTGCGCTTTATCTTGCCCGGCAGGCTCGTCAAGCGCCGCTTGTCATGCTTTGTCGGTCAGGCTCGCGAGGTGAGACAGGAAGAACGCGGCTAGTCTGAGGTTGAAACGATGCCCTAGGGCATAGCCTATTAGGTCTGATTTTTAATGGTCGCACCGTAGAGGAAATTTTTGCAACATGTAGTTTTAAACACACTAAAACTGCGGCATTGTCATATAAACCGCGCCATTCTTGTTGTCTTTCTTTCGATGCGATGGATGCCTTGAATGAAATACGCGCTGGCTGACTACATCTTTTCAAACATAATAACGATCATTACAACTGAAGATTTGTGAGGCAGCGCACCGCCATGCAAAAGCTACTGATTATTGACGATCATCCCGTCATCCGCTTTGCCCTAAAAGCATTGATGGAGAAGGAAGGTTTCGAGGTCGTAGGCGAAACTGACAATGGTCTGGACGGCATCAGCATGGCGCGCGAGATGCTGCCCAACCTCGTCATCCTTGACATCGGCATCCCCAAACTGGACGGCCTAGAGGTGCTGACTCGTCTACAAGGCCTGCGCCTACCCATGCATGTATTGATACTGACCGGTCAGCAACCCGCCCTGTTTGCACGCCGATGCCTGAATGCCGGTGCGGCCGGCTTTGTCTCTAAACACGGCAACCTCCAGGAAGTGGTAGACGCCGCGAAGGCCGTGGTGGCGGGTTATACCTACTTCCCTAAAACCACGCTCACCGAGATCCGTGGCGTCGAAAGCCAGGACGACGCCATGATGATTTCGTCCTTATCCAACCGTGAGTTGGCGGTCTTGCAGCTTCTGGCGCAAGGCCTCACCAACAAAGATATCGCCGATAGCATGTTTCTCAGCAACAAGACCATCAGCACCTATAAAACCCGTTTGCTGCAAAAGCTGAACGCCACGACGCTTGTCGAGCTTATCGACATGGCTAAACGCAATAATCTGGGATAAACCGTGGGCTTAAAGAGCTGCTGGAGGCGGACATCATTTCTGCTTGCATTCCTCTTTGCCCTGCTCTGCGGCTCTCCGGCTTTCGCCGTCGTACCCTTGGCAGGAACCCCGATCCCTTTGGGTTCCGCAGCCGAAATCCCAAGACTGACCATTGCGCTCAATAACGAGGACTGGCAGTGGCTTGCCGAGAAACGCGAGTTTCGCGTAGGCATTTTTGCGCCGGATTATGCGCCATTCCAGTTTACTCAGGATGGCCGGTTTCGCGGCATAAATGCCGACTACCTGAAACTCATCAGTTATAGCCTCGGCCTTATCCCGGTCGTAATGATCTATCCGGACCGGGACAGTGCTTTGCACGCACTGGCGGATGGGAAAATCGATGCCGTCGACGATGTCGATGGCGCCGCCCTGATGGGGCAGCATTTCGTCAACACCCGGCCTTATATCAGCAATCCCGCCGTACTGGCGGTGCGGCGCTCAATGCCCCCCCTGCCTTCCGATCTCGGCAGCCTGCTCATTGCCGTCAATCCGCGTTCTCAGCCTGCAGCCATGGTGCATGAGGGGCCGCAACTCCGCTGGCAAACCTACCCCAACCCGCTGCTCGGGCTGAGCGCAGTGGCCTATGGCCAGGCAGATGCCTACATAGGCGACCCGCTCGCGATCGCCTATTACATCACCGCTGGCGTGTTCAACGATTTGCAGGTCCAGCGCCACAGCGACCTGGGCACTCGCGCCAATACCTACACCCTGTCGACAAACAGCAAGACATTGCGTGCGATCCTGAATCAGACCATCGCAAGCATTCCGGAGATCTGGCGTCAGAACGTGGTCTACCGCTGGGGCCTGCCTGGCGGAGTCCTGTTCCCTCCTCCCATGCCCGCCTTGACCGAAAGGGAGAAACGCTGGCTGCAACGGCACAAAGAAGTCCCCGTGGTGTCACTCAATGTTTTTCCGCCATTTTCGATGCAGAACCGGAATGACACCGAACTTTCCGGCATGTCGATTGATGTGTTGCGCCGGATTGGGCAGATAACCGGCCTGCGTTTCAATTTGCGCGGTGTTGATTCCAGCGCCGAAATGGAATCCGCACTCAAGGACGGCACGGCCGAAATGAGTGCTGGCCTGTTCTGGAGCGAAGAGCGCGAAGACACGCTGGATTTCAGCTCGCCCTACCTGACGACCGCATTTGTACTGGTCGGCCGACGCGATGCGGCCCACTTGCCGGCCAATACGGATCTGGCCGGTATGCGAATTGCCAGCATCAGCAGCAGCCCCGTCCTGGAGGCACTGCGCAAACACTATCCGCAAAGCGAGATCGTGCTTGTTGGCAGCCCCAATGAAGCCCTGCTTGCCGTGCTGAACGGTAAGGTCGATTACGCAGTACAGACGCAGATCGGAGCGAATTTCTATCTAAGTAACTATTTTCGCAATGAACTGGCCATCGCCACCGCCTTGAACACGCCGCCCGTGCGTCTGGCGTTTGCGTTCTCGCGCGATCAGGACGAGTTGCGCGGCATTATCGACAAAGCCATCACCAGCCTGCCAGCCGACGACCAGATTTATCTCTTGAATCGCTGGCGTATGGAGACTGCGCCCGATATCAACACCTGGTATGCCTATCGTGGCGAGATCTATCTGCTGATTGGCGCCGGCATTATTTCTTCCTTGATTTTCCTGGCCTGGATTTACTATTTGCGTCGCCAGATAGGCAAACGGCGAGCGGCGGAACGCGCCTTGAGCGATCAGCTAGCCTTCATGCGCGTGCTGATCGACGGTATCCCCAACCCCGTATTCGTGCGTGATCGGGAGGGGCGTATGGTGACCTGCAACCGCAGCTACCTCGAGACCTTTGACGTCACGCGTGATGCGGTGCAAGGGCGCACCCTGATCGACTCGCCGATCGGCCTGGAAGACCCGGAGCAGGCAAAAACCGTCCACCAGCAATATCTGGACGCCATGCAGCACAACAGCGGCGCCGTATTCCAGGATATTGAGGTCACGCTGCATGGAGAAAAGCGCTATATCTATCATTGGTTGCTGCCCTACAGCGACTCGCTCGGTCGCGTCAAAGGCCTGATCGGGGGCTGGACCGACCTCACCGAGCGCATCCGCTTACTGCGCGATCTGCATGAAGCCAAGGAAGAAGCTGACGCCGCCAACCGCGCCAAATCCACCTTCCTGGCCACCATGAGCCACGAAATCCGTACTCCGATGAATGCCATCATCGGCATGTTGGAACTGGAACTGCGCCGGCCTGCGGATCAGGCCACGGATCGCAGCGCCCTACAGATCACTTACGACTCTGCCCGCTCCCTGCTCGACCTGATCGGCGATATTCTCGATATTTCCAAGATCGAGGCAGACCGCCTGGAGCTTTCGCCTCACCCCACCGATCTGCGCAAACTGCTTGATGGGATCATCAATGTGTTCCAGGGACTGGCCCGCCAGCATGGTCTATCGCTGACCTTGCAGATCGATCCGCCTCATCCGCCACATGTCTTGCTGGACGCTACCCGCCTGAAACAGGTGATCTCCAATCTTGTCAGTAATGCCTTGAAATTCACCGAGGTCGGCGGGGTGATCGTCAGTCTGAAGGTAAGGACGGAAGAGGACGGCCGGGCGAAAATCGAGCTCGCCGTGGACGACAGCGGCCCCGGGATCAGCTCGGCCGACCGCCAGCGCCTGTTTGAACCTTTTACTCAGGTGCATGATCAGGCCAAGGCCGCGCGCGCGGCAGGTACCGGCCTGGGCCTGGTGATCAGCCGTCGCCTCATTGAGGCCATGGGCGGCCACTTCGATCTGAGCAGCATTCCTGGCAAAGGCACCCGCATCGACGTGCTTCTCAATGCCGACATCACCACTGCCGTCGAAGAAACCGCCAGTCCCGAGACCGAGCCCGCCACCACACCGGCACGCCTGAATGTGCTCGTGATCGACGACCACCCGCCTAACCGCCTGTTGATGTGCCAGCAACTGGCCTTTATCGGCCACGATGCCCAGGAGGCCGCCGACGGTCCGAAAGGGCTGGCGCTGTGGCGGCAACATGATTTCGACGTCATCCTCACTGACTGCAACATGCCTGGGATGAGCGGCTATGCCTTGGCGCGTGAGATCCGTCGCATCGAAACGGAAGAGTCCCGTCCGCGCACGCCCATCTATGCCATCACGGCCTCTGCACAGGCTGAAGAATTCGCCCGATGCGAGGCCGCAGGCATGGACGGCTGCCTGTTCAAACCGTTGGATATCGACGCACTGAGCAAGCATTTGCTTCCGATCGCCCTCGCCAAGACCTCCGCCCCAATGCAGCAAACATCCCCGTCCTCTCCCGTGACCTTTCAGCCGCAAGGCTTGCTTGACCTCACACAGGGAGACGCGGTCATGATACGCAACCTCGTCGAGACGCTCATCAATACCAATCGCGAGGATGCCGAACATCTGCTGCAATCCATCGACGATCCCGAGGCCGTCGCGGATCTGGCGCACCGCATCGCAGGCGGCGCGCGCGTGGTGGCCGCCACGCAAACCGCCGATCTGGCCGTCGCCCTGGAAGCCGACGCCCGCGGTGGCCAGACAGATAACGCACAAGCCGTGCAGGCCCTGGTCGAGGCGATGCGGCAACTGGAGGCCGAACTTCAGGCGTGGTTGGCGTCGCGTGCCTGACTATCCGGCATCATAGCCGCGTGATAGTCTCGCCCCCCTCCTTTCAGGTGTTTAGGTAATTCAGATATGTGGCGATTCTGGCAACGCTGGAAAGCCTCGCGAACAGCGGGTCAACAATTGGACAGCCTGCTGGCGGCCGCAAGACCGGACGCCGAGCTGGTGGATCGGAATCTCTGGGCTATCGAGCTCTCTCACTGGGTTCGCCGTGGCCGCGCGCCAGACGGCAGCCAGGGCATCCATCCGCAGCATGCGCGTCTGCGTTATCTGCTGCATGTTCTGGATCGTCAACCTGAGACCCGGGAGCGCTTTGCGCGAACGCTGCGGTCCATCCTGACCGACAACGATCCCACCTCTCTCTTTTGCGACACCGGAGTGGCGTCTCACCCCGGATTCTGGGGTGAGGTCTGGGAGCGTCTGCAGGCGCGCTTTGTTCCTCCCGCCCCCAATCGCAGCGACATGTTCGCCCTGTTTTCCCTGGTGTTCACCGAACCCACGGACGCAGACTGGCTGCGCGATATGGACGACGATACGCTGCAACGGCTACAAGAGTTGCTGCAATTGCCCGATGTTGGCGGCCCTTCAAACCAGGTTCCGGGTTTCGAACAAGCCCTGACCAGCAGCATGCAAGTGCTGGTGAGCCAGGTTCGCGCCACCGGCATGAGCCAAGCGATACGCTCGCGTCTGCCCGGACCGGTTGCCGAAACCCCTTTTTTTAAACTCGCCGCCGCCTGTGCCGAGCTCTGTAACCCTGCCATCTGGCGCAATCCAACCGCTTTCGGACAGGCCCTGGCCTATTTCCGCGCCTTGCTGGAGGAATGCCGCATCAGCGCTAGCAATGTTTACCAAGAGCTGGAGCAGAATGGCGTTTCAGTCGAGGTCGTATTCCAGATTGAGCGCATGAAACTGCGTCTGCACCGCATCGAATTACTGCTGGGCGTGTGGGTGGACCCGACTCAGCGCAACAAGCATATCCACCTGGTGATCGAGCTTATCCACTCCACCCAGGCAAGGCGCAGCGTACGGCATCTGGCGGCCACTTCCTTTGCGCATCTGGCCCGGCGCGTCATGGAGCGCAGCGCCCAAACGGGCGAGCACTATATTGCCCGGGACAGGCGCGAATACCGCTCGATGGTCAAGGCGGCCTTGGGCGGCGGCCTGTTCACGGTAGTCACCGTCTACCTCAAGTTCGCAATCTACGCCTTGCACGCCGGGCGCTTCATGGAGGGCTTGCTGGCCTCGCTCAATTATGCGGGGAGTTTTCTGGCCATTCATTTCGCCCACTTCACGCTTGCAACCAAACAGCCTGCCATGACCGGCCCGGCGCTGGCTCACCGGCTGGATGCCGCTGACACGCCGCAGGGCCGAGAAGCCTTCGTGAACGACACCATCGCGATGATCCGCTCCAATGCGGCAGCCATCTTCGGCAATCTGGCCGCCGTGTTCCCGGTGGCGTATGCCGTGCAATGGCTGGCCGTCAATCTGCTGCATAAACCGCTGCTCACCCCGGAAAAAGCGCAGCAAACCATAGACTCCTTCTCCCTCTTCGGCATGACGCCGCTCTACGCTGCCGCCACGGGTGTACTGCTTTGGCTGTCCAGCCTCGCTGCAGGCTGGGCGGATAACTGGTTTGCCCTGCGTCGGGTACACGATGCCATGATGTACAACCGCAGGCTTTGCTACGCCTTGGGGGAGCGCGGCGCTCAGCGCCTGGCTGGGTTCTGGCAACGCAATATTTCCGGCATCGCCGGCAATGTATCCCTGGGTCTTTTGCTTGGCCTGGGGCCGGAGATTATCGCCTTTGTGGGCCCCACTGTCGAAGTGCGGCATGTCACGCTGAGCACCGGCTCGCTCGGCGCCGCCATTGGCGTGCTTGGGTGGGGTGTCGTAGATACCGGCGCCTTCTGGCAAGCCGTGGCAGGGATCGCGCTGATGGGGGTTTTGAACGTGGCCATCTGCTTTGCGCTCGCCTTCAATCTGGCCTTACGCTCGCGCGGGCTCAAACGCAGCGATCGGCTGAGTCTCAGCCGTGCCGTGCGCCAGCGCATCTTCCAATACCCTGGCCAGCTCATCTGGCCGCCGCGCAACACCTAAGCTCCGCCGGGGTCGGACGGCATCATGGTCTCGCCCTCACGGCGGCGCTAGCTCCACTCAGGTATTGCTGGCCGGGCTCGGCGACGGCGCCATGATGTCGCCTTACTGAGGGGCTGAGAGGTCAATCCTGCCCGCCTCGGCGGCCGGATAGATAGTGGTTTTCCCTAGACTGACGATGTCGCCATTTTTTTATCAGACTCACTCGCGTATAGTCCAGTGGCCTGACCACTGAACCACCTGACATCTCAATCGCATGCCTATTTTTCAAGCGGTGGCCTCCACCCGGCTCTATCGCATGATCGCGGACCAGATTGCCGGGCGCATCCGCGCCGGAGACTTCGAAGCCGGCGGCCGCCTGCCTGCCGAACGCGATTTGGCCGAACAACTCCAGGTCAGCCGGGCTTCCGTGCGCGAAGCGCTGATCGCGCTGGAAATCGAAGGCTATGTCGAGGTGCGGGTAGGGACGGGCGTATTTGTGTGCGCTCCCCGCGAAGATGGCCAATATGGCGGCGTGCAGAACACCATCGCCGGGCAAGAACGCACCGACATCGGTCCTTTCGATCTGCTGGAAACCCGCTTGCTGCTGGAGCCTGAATGCGTCGCCCTAACGGCCGAAAAGGCATCGCCGGCGCAAATCGCAGCCATCCGCGCCGCCCACGAAGACATGTCCCTGACGGATAGCCCCAGTCTGCACGATCAGGCGTTTCATGGCGCCATCGCGGCGGCCTGCGGCAATGCGGCGCTGGCTGCGGCCATCTCGCATATCTGGCATCTGAGCACCATCAGCCCGCTGTTCAGCCGTCTGGAAACACATTTTGTGACGACAAGGGTATGGAGCGTAGCCCACGAAGAACACAGCCGCATCCTGGCTGCCATTGTCGAGCGTGATCCGCTACGAGCCCGCCATGCCATGCACGACCATCTCGTCGGCATCCTGGCGCGGCTGCGCGAGGACTTCGCCGCCGGTGCCATCCGATGACGCCCTGACGCCTCTCGTTTCCTTTCGTGCCTGGCAGGCGCCCCTTGCGACCTGCGTTTTAACTGCGGTTCCGCTACCGCCTATCCACTTACCGTCCACAAGACCTCACCGCGCGCGCCCACCGAATCAAGGGCCGCCGCCCTAGGAGATCATTCATGAGCCACACACTCGTCGAACGCAACGGAGGCCAGATTCTGATGCAGCAGTTGCGCATCCACGGCGCACGCCGCGTATTCATGATTCCGGGCGAGAGCTATCTGCCCTGCATCGACGCGCTGAACGAACATCAAGGGGTTATCGACCCCATCGTGTGCCGCCAAGAAAGCGGCGCCGCCTATATGGCGGAGGCCTATGGCAAGCTCACCGGCGAGCCGGGCATCTGTTTCGTGACGCGTGGCCCCGGCGCAACCAACGCCAGCATCGGGGTGCATACCGCCTTTCAAGACTCCACGCCGATGATTCTGTTCGTAGGCCAGGTCGGCAACGATTTCTACGAACGTGAAGCCTTGCAGGAAATCGACTATCGGCGCATGTTTGGCCAAATGGCAAAATGGGTGGCGCAGATCGACCGCACCGACCGCATACCGGAATTCATTGCACGCGCCTACACCGTAGCCACCAGCGGCCGGCCAGGCCCGGTCGTGCTGGCCCTGCCCGAGGACACGCTCTGGGGCCGCGCCACGGTCGCCGACATGCCGCGTTATCAGCGTAACCACAGCACACCGAGCGCGGCCGATCTTACCCGTATGACCGCGCTGCTGGACGTAGCCGAGCGCCCGTTTCTGCTGCTAGGCGGCACCGGCTGGGACAATACGGCCATCGCGCAGATCGCCAGCTTTGCCGAACGTTTCGAACTGCCGGTCGGCACAGCCTGGCGCCGCCTGGAGTGCTTTGACCAACGTCATCCTAATGCGGCCGGGCACGTGGGCTGGGGCATGACGCCGGCGCTGCGCGCGCGCCTGCGCGATGCGGACCTGGTGCTCGCCGTGGGCACCCGCATGGGCGAAGCCACGACTGAAGGCTACACCCTCATTGAAAGCCCGGTGCCGCGTCAGCAGTTGATCCATGTCTATCCCGACCCCTGCGAACTGGGGCGCGTATTCGCGCCGACCCAAAGCATCGTGGCAGATCCCGCCAATTTCGCCGCGGCGGTCGTCGAGTTGCGTCCTGGCCACCGCGTCTCGCGCTCGGCCCTTGTCGTGCAGGCGCATCAGGATTATCTGGATAGCACCCAGCCCCTGCCCTCCCCCGGCCCCATGAGCCTGGATGAGGCAGCCGCCGAGGTCAACGCGGCCATTCCGGAGGATGCCTGCATTACCGTGGGTGCCGGCAACTATGCCCTGTATCCACACCGCTATCGCCGCTTCACCGGACCGGGCACCAGCCTCGCACCCACCGTCGGCTCGATGGGTTACGGCCTGCCCGCCGCCATCTCCGCCAAGCTGGAAAACCCCGAGCGCACGGTAGTCTGCTACGCGGGCGACGGCTGCTTCCAGATGAATATGCAAGAGCTGGGTGTCGCGCTGCAATACCGCCTGGGCATCGTCGTTTTGGTATTCAATAATGGCATGTGGGGCACCATCCGCGCCCACCAAGAACGCGACTTTCCCGCCCGCACGATTGCGCTTACCTTCCAGAATCCCGACTTTACCCAAATCATCCGGGGCTACGGCGGCTATGGCGAAGCGGTTGATCGGAGCGCCGACTTCGCTCCGGCCCTGGAGCGCGCCCTGGCCTTTGCCCGCGACGAAAGCCTGCCAGCCTTGCTGGAGATCCGCTACGACGCCGACGGTATCGCGCCGGGTGAAACCCTGACGGCGATCCGCCAGGCCGCGCTCGCCCGCCAGGCCGCCCACTGAAGCCACCCACTAAGCTTGAAAGACGCCTCCCGGCTCTAGGGCCGGAAGGCGTCTGCTGACACAGGCGCTTAGCCGTTCGCGAGTCGCTCGGCCATAATTAGAAAGGATGAGTACAATTCAGCGCCTTGCCCATCCTGCCATTCAAGGCCCGCAATGCTCCAGCCGTTTCTGACCATTTTTCTGTACACCGAAGAGCAACGCGGCAACCAGTTGGTAGAGTCCGAAGTCATCGGTATGTTGTCTGACATCTCCGGCTCGGATAAAGTCGTGGTCATCCGTGATCCGCACACCCGCATCCAATTTGTCTATCGTGTCGAGCACGACAGCAACAACCTGGACGCCGTCGCCATCACCGAACTCGACGCCGGGCTTTTCACAGGCAAGCACACCACCCACATCAACGGTATGAGCTATCGACTTGGCCCGCCCGAGGCAGCGCTCAAACTGATGCGGGGCAAAACCCAGTGGATTCAGGACAAAGGCTCGATTCTGTCCGTGCTGCTGCATAATGCGGCGGCCCGCAGCGCCAGCTTTAGCGGACGCCGCATCCAACGCGATCGCCTGACCGTCGTACCGCCCGGCACGCTCGTCGAACGGCTGATACCCGATGGCGAAACCGAGACAGCGCCGGCCGTCTGAGGTCTAACTAACGTTACACTCCAGCCTTGTCTTGATTTGCCGGGGCGGTATGCGCCCGTCCCCCTCCAGGGTATCCATGTCCATCAAAGACCAGATCTTTATCGCCAGCCAGCATCTCGCGCCCCATCACCTTGTGTCCCGGGGCATGGGCCTATTGGCCGACAGCCGTATTCCAGCGCTGAAGAACGCCATGATCTCGCGCTTCGTGCAGCGCTATAACGTCGATATGAGCGAGGCCCTGGTCGAAGATCCATTGGCCTATCCCTGCTTCAATGATTTCTTCACCCGCGCGCTCAAGCCGGATGCGCGGCCTCTCGATGACGATAGCGCCAATGTCCTGTCTCCGGCCGATGGCACCATCAGCCAACTGGGTCCCATCCGCGAGGGCCGTATTTTCCAGGCCAAGGGGCACAGCTTCGGCCTGACCGCCCTGCTGGGCGGAGATGCAGAACGCGCCGCGCCCTTTGAAGGCGGCGATTTCGCCACCATCTACCTGTCTCCGCGCGACTATCACCGAGTGCACATGCCGGTGACGGGCACGCTGCGCGAAATGGTGCACGTGCCGGGCCGCCTGTTTTCGGTCAACCCCCTGACCGCCAACACTGTGCCCGATCTCTTTGCCCGTAACGAACGGGTCGTGTGTATTTTCGACACGGCCTATGGCCCCATGGCTGTCATACTGGTCGGCGCCATGATTGTGGCCTCGGTGGAAACGGTCTGGGCCGGACTGGTCACGCCGCACAAGCGCGAAGTCCGCAGCACGCGCTACGGCCCGCAAGAGCCCATCGTCCTGGAGCGCGGCGCCGAAATGGGCCGTTTCAAGCTCGGCTCGACTGCAATCGTGTTGTTTGGCCCTGGCCGTATCCGCTGGTTTGACACGCCTTCGGTACGCGGCCCGATCCGCATGGGTGAGACCCTGGCGCTACCCGCCAACCACCTTGAAGACGTGCCGGCGGTTTGATCCCGCCTGGCGGCGGCTCTGCCGGCTTTTGCCCGGCCAGCGGCCGCGCCAAATCCGAGCAGCTCTCGCTGCAGTTATTCTAAAAAAGCGAATAAACATTGACGTATTTATTCGCTTTTTGCCATTTCTATCCCCTGGTAGATTGCCGGTCTTTGGCGCATGTGGCGCCCGTCCGGAGTCCCGATGTCATCCCCTCTGCCCCGCGTGCTACAACGCGTCCTGTCACTCGACGATTTCGAACAGGCGGCGAAACGGACCCTGCCACGCCCCATCTTTGGCTACATCGCGGGAGCGGCTGAAAACAATCAATCGCGCGATGATAATCGCGCCGTTTTCCATGAGTTGGGCTTCGTGCCCCGCGTACTGCGCAACGTCGCGGCGCGGGATCAATCGGTAGAGCTATTCGGCACCCGTTATGCCACGCCCTTCGGGATTGCGCCCATGGGTATTACCGCGCTGTCCACCTATCGCGGCGACATCGTGCTGGCCCAGGCGGCCCGCGAAGCCGGCATCGCCGCCATCATGAGCGCCACCTCGCTCATCCGCCTGGAAGAGGTCGCACAGGCCGCACCGGACACCTGGTTTCAAGCCTATCTTCCCGGTGACGTCGAGCGCATCGACGCACTAGTGGACCGCGTCGCCGCCGCCGGCTACCGGCAGTTGGTGCTCACGGTGGATATCCCGGTGTCTGCCAACCGGGAGAATAACGTGCGCACCGGTTTCTCCACGCCGCTCAAACCCAGCTTGCGGCTGGCCTGGGACGGCATGACCCGCCCGCGCTGGACGGCAGGCGTGTTCCTGCGCACGCTGGTCCGCCACGGCATGCCGCATTTCGAGAATTCCTTCGCCACACGCGGCGCGCCCATCATGTCGGCCAGTGTGTTGCGTGATTTCAGCGCCCGGGACCATCTCAACTGGGAACACGTGGCGCGTATCCGCGCCCGCTGGAAGGGAGAGCTCATCATCAAAGGCATCATGCATCCCGCAGACGCGAGCATGGCACGCGAATACGGGGCGGACGGCATTATCGTCTCCAACCACGGCGGGCGACAACTCGATGGAGCCGTCTCGCCGATGCGCGTGCTGCCCGAGGTCGCCCGCGCCGCCGGCAAAATGGTGGTGATGATGGATAGCGGCATCCGGCGCGGCAGCGATGTGCTCAAGGCGCTGGCCCTGGGCGCGCACTTCGTCTTTGTCGGCCGGCCCTTCAACTACGCGGCGGCGGTAGGCGGCCAGGCGGGGGTCGCGCACGCTATCGAGCTGCTGCGCGCAGAGGTTGACCGCAACATGGCCATGCTGGGCATCCTCTCACCCGCAGACATGAACGCTTCCCTGCTGCTCACTCCCAGGGGAAACGGATAAGATCGCCGTACAGACGCTCGAGTGTCGCCTTGACCTCGGGAGAGCGCTGATAGATCTCGATGAACTTCAGCAGGCGCGGGTCCTGCGCCTTTTGCGGCGTGGCGACCCAACGGATTGCATAACGCTTGATGCTATCCGGGTCCGTATTGTCGAAGGCCAGCCCCTCTTTCTCGTCGATGCCTGCATGTTTGGCGAAGGTGGTGTAGGTGACGGACGCCGTCACATCGTCAAAGGTGCGGGCAGATTGAGAACCCTCTACCTGCACCAGCTTGATGCCTCGCGGATTCTCGGTCACATCTTGCAGGCCTGCCCGCTGCCCTACCCCCGGTTTCAGCTTGATGAGGCCGATATGCTCCAACAGCAGCAAGGCTCGGCCCGTGTTCACCGGGTCGTTAGGAACAGCAATCGTCGCGCCCTGCGGCACCTCATCGCCCTTCTTCAGTTTTTTGGAGAAAAGCCCTATCGTGGTCGAATAGCCGTAGGCAAGCGGCGTGAGCTGTGTACCGCGGCTTTGATTGAACAATTGCAGAAACGGTTCGTGCTGAAAAAAATTGGCATCGATGGAGCCATCGGCCACCGCGATATTCGGCAACACCCAGTCGCTAAACTCAACCAGCTTGACATCCAGGCCCTGCGCAGCAGCCTGACGCACGGCAATCTCGGCCGCCTCATTGGCCACGCTGGCAATCACGCCGATGCGCAAAGGCGGCTCGCCAGCGGCAGCCGCCACACCTGGCAACAACACCAGGGGAAACAGGCCAAGCGCCAGAACTCGCAAGGCGCGAAATAGGTTTTTGTTCATGTCCGATCCTGCCTATAACAAGGCCGCGCCGGCGGCCAACACCCGGATTGTGCCCCAAGCCGCTGAGCAACAGCGGCCTTACCCCTGGACCTCTTACGGGTTTGGACGCTCGAGCTGATACCGCACATGGCACCGCAAAGCATGGCCCGGCGGCAGCAGCGGATGCTCGAATTCGCCGGCGTAACGCATGCCCAGCGTTTCCATGACACGCCGTGAGCGCACATTGGCAGGCACCGTGAACGCATCGATGCGCGGCAGATTCAGCGTCCCGAAGCCGTGTGCCACGCAAGCGCGCGCGGCTTCGATCGCATAGCCCCGCCCCCAAAACGGCCGCGCCAAGCGCCAGGCGATCTCGACTGCGGGCGTGAAATCCGCCTCGAAAGGCACCCGGTTAAGACCCACGAAACCGATGAAATCGCCCTCTTTCCCCGTCGCCTCGAGGCATTGCACCGCCCATAGGCCAAAGCCATGATCATCCATGCGTTGGCGCAGGCGGTTCGCCAGGGCATCGCTCTGCTCACGCGTCAGCGTGGCCGGAAAATGGGCCATGACATCAGGGTCGGCATTCAAATCAGCAAATGCAGGCAGATCGGCGTCATGCCAGTTGCGCACTATCAAACGGGGAGTCTGTAATACGATCACGATAAACCTCAAGGTTTGCCACGCCAGGCGTCAATCAAACGGCGGTCGCGCTTGGTCGGACGGCCATCGCTGATGCCCTGTGCGGGCTCCGGGGCCAGACGACGCATTTCTGCCGCGCGCTCGCGCCGGGCCTGGCTCTCGGGCGTTTCTTCATAGAGCTGTCGCGCCGCCGATGCAGGCCCTCTCACGCCACTGACGCCGCGCACCCAGACCTCCATGGGCGGGTCCTCCTTGCGCACGCTCACCCGATCGCCCGCGCTCACCTCACGTGCCGGTTTGGCCAATTGATCATTAACCAGCACCCGGCCGCGCCCAATCTCGTCCGCCGCCAGACTGCGCGTTTTGTAAAAGCGCGCAGCCCAGAGCCATTTGTCCAATCTGAGCTTCTCGGTCACACTACTATCCTTGAAAATGACCATGCAATGATAGCCGTTGCGGCCACCGGCCCCGCCGCTGCTTTACCCGAGGACTTCATGCCCGACCGCCCCTTCATCATTCTTGCCGCGCTCAATATGATCATCGCCGTGGGCGCAGGGGCATTCGGCGCGCATGGTCTCAAACGGGTTCTCGATGCCGACATGCTAGCCGTCTGGCAGACCGGCGTCCTGTATCAGCTCGTCCATGCCCTCGGGCTGTTCGCCGTGGCCTGGTTGACCACCCGCTACAACGGCGCGCTGTTGCCCCTGGCCGGCTGGCTGATGTTCGCCGGCATTGTGCTGTTTAGCGGCAGCCTCTATCTGCTGGCCGTCACGGGCACGCGGCTACTTGGCGCCATCACGCCACTGGGCGGCGTGGCTTTCCTGCTTTCCTGGGCCCTGATCGCCTGGGCCGTCATCCGCAACCCTCAGTAATTCTCATGGCCTCACCCTCCCATGCGCCCGCTCAGGGCGCCAGCCCTCTTGCGGGCATCGCCTGCGTCATTGCAGGCATTTTTTGCCTGACGCTGAGCGACGCCCAGGCCAAATGGCTGGGCGATCACTATTCGCCCATACAGATTCTGTTCCTGCGCTCCTTGATCGCCATGCCCTTCGTGCTGGCGTTGGCGGTCGGCCTGGGCGGGCGGCCTGCGCTGCGCACCCAACATCTGAATGTGCACTTATTACGCGGCGCCATCAATGTCGTGTCAGCGAGCTGCTTCTACCTGGGCCTGCGTTATCTGCCCTTGGCCGAAAATACCGCTATCGCCTTTGCCGCGCCGCTGTTCGTCACCGCGCTGTCCGTGCTGATCCTGAAAGAAAAAGTGGATGCGCGCCGATGGCTGGCCGTTGGCGCAGGCTTTGCCGGCGTGGTGATCATCGTGCGCCCTGGCTCCGCAAGTTTTCAACTCGCCGCACTGCTGCCGCTGATTACCGCCCTGCTCTACGCCTTGATGATGATTACAGCGCGAGCCATCGGCAAAGGAGAGGGCATGCTGACCACGATGTTTTACATCGTCTTAGGTCAATTAGTGGCCAGCGCAGTCCTTATCCCCTGGTTCTGGGATACCCCGCGCACGCAAGATCTGCCCCTGTTCGTGGGCGTAGCACTGTTCAGCACGCTGGGGCTTACGCTGATCACACAGGGGTTTCGCATCGGACCCGCCTCTGCGGTCGCGCCTTTCGACTACACCGGGCTGCTGTGGGCCACCCTTTTAGGCTGGCTGATCTGGCGTGAAACACCCGAACTGTCTGCCGCCATCGGCGCGCTGTTCATCGCCGGCAGCGGCCTGTATATCGCCTGGGTGGAAACCCGGCGTCGCACACGATGAAGCGCATCCCGATGCGATGCCCCGCGAAGACAGCGGCAGGCGTACCATAGCGACAGGACGGATTGCGTCCGCTTTGTGGAGATCCAACTCAATGAAACTGTATTACTTGCCTGGCGCTTGCTCGCTGGCTGCGCACATCGTGCTCGAATGGATTGGCAAGCCCTATGAAACGGTCGCCGTATCCCGGGATCAGCCCAAGAGCCCCGAGTTTCTGAAGATCAGCCCCCTGGGCGCCGTCCCCGCCCTGACCGACGGCGATCTGTCGCTGACGCAAAACATCGCCATCCTCGAGTATCTGGCCGAATCCGCGCCGCAGGCTCGCCTCCTTGGCGATGGCAGCATCGCCGCCCGGGCAGAAACCCGTCGCTGGCTAGGCATGGTCAATTCGGATATTCACAAAACCTTCTCGCTGGTCTTTGGCCCGCAACGGTTTATTGACGACGAAGCCGGCCAAAAGGCCCTGGCGGCCGGCGCCGCCCGTCAGTTGCGCCTGCTCTACGGCGTGGTCAACGAGCGCCTGAACGGTAGGCCGTTCCTGACCGGCGATCATCCCGGCCTCGCCGACGCCTATCTCTTTGTCACCTTGCGCTGGGCTCAGGCCAAACAGATCGACCTCAGCGGCTACGACCAGCTGGCAGGATTCTCCGAGCGCATGGCAGCCGATCCGAAAGTACAGGCGGCCCTGAAGGCCGAAGGTCTCGCCTGAGGACTTTTGCCTGTCCGTGCTGGCCGGCCCCGTGCTGGCCAGCATTTTTTTGCTGATCTAGGGTAAACCCTGGATTAATGAGATGGTCCGCAGTATCATCAAGCTATAAATTTTTGATCGGCAAAGCCCGTCCCCGGTTTTGGCTCTGATGTTCCTATCCGTTGGCCGGCCTTAGCCGTAGAGGGTCCGGCCTTCTTCCCTGCGAATGGCCTTTTCACGACAGGCGAGCCGCCTGTCCGCTACACCGCTTTGTCATGAATTCATCCGCTTCTTGTTATCTAGGCGTTCTCGGAGGCATGGGCCCCTTGGCAGGCGCCGCCTTCGCTATGCGTCTGGCAGCCCTGACCCCCGCCAGCGTCGACCAACAACATATTCCCACCCTGCTGCTGAATGATCCGCGCATTCCGGATCGCAGCACCGCACGCCTGTTCGGCGGCGCCGATCCCTGGCCCGCCATGTTGCGCGGCATACGGATGCTTAACGCGTCTGGCGCCCGCGCCATCGCCGTGCCCTGCAACACGGCCCACCTTTGGTACGAACAGATGGCGGCTGCCTCCGATTGCGAAGTCCTGCATATCATCGAAGCCGTTGCACAAGACCTGCGCCGCCAGGGAATCCACCGAGGCCGCATCGGCTTGATGGGCACTGCCGCGACACTGAGCATGGGCCTATACCAACAGACGCTGGAAAAACACGGCTATACCTGCATCGTGCCGACCGAAGAAGAAATCGACACGCTATGCATGGCCTCGATCCGCGCGGTGAAGGCCAATCAGCTTGAAGAATCCTTCGCACCGGCAGTCGAATGTATCCAGCGGCTGCGTACGCGGGGTGCCGATGCCGTCGTGCTAGGCTGCACCGAACTACCGCTGGCCGTGCCCCACGCGCTGCGCAAAGGTCTGGGCATCCCTCTGACAGACTCGATCGACGCCCTGGCGCTCGCCGCAATCGAGCACTACCAGGCGGCCGAAGCGCTGAGCGCCTGAACACGCACAGACCCAGCCCCGGCTGCTGGAAACGGCAGCCGGGGCTGGGTCTGTGTTAAGCACCCAGATAGGCTTTGCGCACCTCGTCATTGACCAGCAGATTGGCGCCCGTGTCGTGCAACACGACCCGGCCATTCTCGAGCACATAGCCGCGGTCAGCCACTTGCAAGGCCTTGTTGGCGTTCTGTTCCACCAGAAATACCGTCACACCCTCATCGCGAATCGTGCGGATGATCTCGAAAATCTGCGCGATGATCAGCGGCGCCAGCCCCAGCGTCGGCTCATCAAGCAGCAACAGCCGTGGCCGCGTCATCAGGGCGCGGCCGATGGCCAGCATCTGCTGTTCGCCGCCTGACATGGTGCCGGCCCGCTGCGCGGCGCGCTCCTTCAAGCGCGGAAAAAGCTTGAACACATGCTCCAAGCCCTGCTCGATCTGAGCGCGGCTAGAGAAAAAACCGCCCATCATGAGATTTTCGGTGACGGTCAGGTCTTTGAATACCCGGCGTCCTTCAGGCGAAATCGCGATGCCGTTACGCATGATGAGGTGCGTAGACTCGTTGGTGATGTCCTTGCCCTCGAAGGTGATGCAGCCTTCGCGCGCGCGCGGCTCGCCGCACACCGTCATCAGCAAAGTGGTCTTGCCCGCGCCATTGGCGCCGATCAACGTGACGATCTCGCCCTTGTTGACCTCCACCGTCACGCCATCGAGCGCCTGAATGGCGCCGTAGTAAGTGTGGATGTTTTCCAGCTTGAGCATTTATTCTTCCCCCAGATAGGCCTTGATGACGCGCGGATCATTGCGCACCTCGTCGGGGGTGCCTGTCGTGATGGGCTTGCCGTGCTCCATGACCAGAATACGGTCGGAAATGCCCATGATCAGACTCATATCGTGCTCAATCAGCAATACCGCCACGCCGAACTCGCGGCGCAACTGATCGATCAGTTTTTGCAGGTCGCGTTTTTCCTGGGGATTCAGTCCGGCGGCCGGCTCGTCCAGCATGAGCAGACGCGGCTTGGTAATCATGCAGCGCGCGATCTCCAGACGACGCTGGTGGCCATACGCCAGATTTCCCGCTTCGCGGTTGGCGAACTCGCGCAGACCCATGAAGTCCAGCCATTGGGCAGCACGCGCCAGCGCATCGGCCTCGGCCTTGCGGTAAGACTTCAGCTTCAGCAGACCGGGCAGCAGCCTTGACTCCACCTGAGTATGCTGCGCCACGAGGAGGTTTTCCAGCACCGTCAACTGCTTGAACAGGCGCACGTTCTGGAATGTGCGCACCAGGCCATGATGCGCCACCTTATGGCTGGGCAAGCCATGGATGGACCGTCCATCCATGGTGATCTCGCCTGCGCTGGGCTTATAAAAGCCGCCCACGCAATTAAATACCGTGGTCTTGCCAGCGCCGTTCGGGCCGATGATGGCGAACACTTCGTCGCGCTTGACCTCGAAGGCCACACTATCGACCGCCAACAGGCCGCCAAAGCGCATCGTCAGTCCGGAGACTTTCAACAAGGTTTGACTCATTTACCCAGCTCCACGTGAGGACGCTTCATGGGCAACAACCCCTGCGGACGCCACATCATCATCAACACCATCACCAGACCGAACAAGAGCATGCGGTATTCGGCGAACTCTCGCGCCACCTCGGGCAGTACCGTCAGGAGAATCGCCGCCAGAATCACGCCAATCTGCGAACCCATGCCGCCCAACACCACGATGGCCAAAATCAGGGCCGACTCGATGAAGGTGAAAGACTCCGGGTTGACCATACCCTGGCGGGCGGCAAAAAAAGCGCCACCGAAACCGGCGAACATGGCGCCCAGCGTAAATGCCGACAATTTGATACGCGTGGGATTCAGCCCCAGCGAACGGCAGGCGATTTCATCTTCGCGCAAAGCCTCCCAGGCACGGCCCACGGGCATACGGATCAAGCGCGTGGAGACAAACAGCGTGATCAATGCCAGCGCCAGCGCCATCAGATAAAGATAGATGACCATGTGTTGATTCTGGAAGGTGAAGCCGAAGAACTCATGAAAGGTCTGCGTGCCCTCCTGGCTGGCGCGGCGCGTAAGCTCAAGGCCAAAGAACGTCGGCTTGGGGATGCCCGAAATACCGTCGGGCCCGCCCGTCACGGAACTGAGATTGATGAGCAGCAGACGGATGATCTCGCCAAAGCCCAGCGTCACGATCGCCAGATAGTCGCCTCGCAGCCGCAGCACCGGAAAACCCAGAATGAATCCGAACACGGCCGCCATCGCCCCGGACATCGGCAAGGCCTCCCAAAAACCCCAGCCCGCCCAGTGATACAACAGGGCGTAGGTATAGGCGCCCACCGCATAAAAGCCCACAAAACCCAGATCGAGCAGACCGGCGAAGCCCACCACAATATTCAGGCCCAGGCCCAGCATGACGTAAATCAGCACCAGCGTGGCAATATCGACCGAACTGCGGCCCGCAAAGAAAGGCCAGATCAATGCGGCCAGCAGCAACAGCATAAACAGCCATTTCGTGTTGCCGGCGCTAGGCGTCGACGGCAGCGTGGGCATCACCTTGCGCAATTGCCGGAAAGGCTGGGCCAGCCACGGCTTGAGCAGTTGAAAGACGAAAACCACAGCTACCGCCAGCGCCACCAGATCCCAGCGGGGCTCCAGCGTAGTGCGCGCGCCCTGACGAATGAGCTGCAAGCCGAAGACCGGCGTGATGATCACGGCCGTCAGCACAGCCGCCATCGTGGCGTTTTTGAGTGATTGATTATTGGCCATCAGACTTTCTCTACTTCAGGTTTACCGAGCAATCCGGTGGGCCGGAACAGCAAGATCAGCACCAACAGCCCAAAGGCGACAATGTCCTTGTACTGCGACGAAATATAGGCGGCGGCGAAAGTCTCGGCCAGGCCCAGCAGCACGCCGCCCAACATGGCGCCGGGAATGCTGCCAATGCCGCCCAGCACCGCAGCGGTGAAGGCTTTGATGCCCGCCAGAAACCCAATAAAGGGATTGAGCTTGCCGATCGTGATGGCGATCAGGATACCGCCCACGGCAGCCAATCCGGCACCCATCACAAACGTGAAGGAGATCACGCGGTTGGTGTCGATACCCAGCAACTTGGCCATGTGCATGTCTTGCGAGCAGGCGCGCGACGCGCGCCCCAAGCGCGAGTACTTGATGAACAGTGTCAGCGCAATCATCAGGATCACGGTCACGACGATGATCATGACGCGCGAATAAGGCACCGTCACATCAAAACCGGAGCCCATATGAAACTGCAGCGCACCCGAAATCAGCGAGGGAACCGCCATATCGCGCGCGCCCTGCCCCAGGGCAATCCAGTTCTGCAAAAAGATGGACATACCGATCGCGGAGATCAGCGCCACTAGCCTGGGGCTGCCGCGCACGGGCCGATAGGCCACGCGCTCCACGGTATAGCCATAAACGCCGGTCACCACGATTGCAACCACCAGCATGGCGGCGATGATAAAAGGCAAAGGAATGCCGCTGCTGGTGCCGATGGCCGTCAGCGTCACCAAACCTACATAGGCGCCGATCATATAGATCTCGCCATGCGCGAAGTTGATCATGCCGATGATGCCGTAGACCATTGTGTAGCCAATGGCGATCAAGGCATAGATCGCGCCCAGAGACAGTCCATTGAAGAACTGCTGGGTCAACTGGGGGATAAGATCGTGCATATTGCGAATGCTCCAAATAGCTCCGGCCCCGGTAGCGCCTAACCGGAGCCGGAAACTTTGGCTCAGCGTTGGGGACTGGCGATCAGCCAGTCACGCGGAGTGTTTACAGCTGGGTCTTCTTGCCGTTCTTGTCCCACTTGAAGACCGCGAACTCAAAATCCTTCAAATCACCCTTGGCGTCGAATTCGACTTTGCCAATGGAGGTATCGAAGGCCGATTTGTGCATATAGTCAGCCACCTTGGCGGGATCTTCACCGACGGCGTTGATGCTGTCCGCCAACACCTGGACCGCTGCATAGGCAGGCATCTGGAAGGCGCCGTCCGGATCGCGCTTGGCGTCCTTGAAAGCCTTCACGATGCCTTCGTTGCCAGGCAGTTTGGTGAAATCGGAGGGCAGCGTGACCAGCAGGCCATCGATGGCCGGACCCGCGATAGCAACCAGATCCTGGTTGGCGGTGCCCTCAGGCCCCATGAACTGCACGTTCAGGCCCTGTTCGCGCGACTGGCGAAGCAGCAGCCCCAACTCGGGGTGATAGCCGCCGAAGTATACAAAATCTACGCCCGCTGCTTTGAGTTTTGTGATGATTGCCGAGTAGTCGCTATCGCCGACGTTGATGCCCTCGTACAGCGCCACATTGACCTTGTTGCGTTCCAGCGCATCCTTGACCTGAGAGGCCACGCCCGAACCATAGGTTTGCTTGTCATGCAGCACGGCGACCTTCTTGGGTTTGACCGTGTTGGCGATGTAACGCGCCGCGAAGGGCCCCTGCTGGTCATCGCGCCCGATGGTGCGGAAGAAGTAATGCGGCTTGATGGTGTCGGTGACCAGGGGCGACGTCGCGCCCGGGGTGATGGCCACGATACCTTCCTGCTCATAGATGTTCACGGCGGGCACGGTGACCCCCGAGCAGGCATGGGCCACGGCGAACTTGGCACCCGAATTGACCACCCGGTTGGCGGCGGGCACGGCCTGTTTGGGTTCGCAACCATCATCGATGAGAATAGGCTCGAGCTTCTTGCCTTTGACCCCGCCCTTGGCATTGATGGTTTCGATGGCGGTCAGCGCGCCGGCCTGAATCTGATCGCCATACTGGGTATTAGGGCCGGTCATGGGCTGAGGAATACCGATTTTGATCGTATCGGCTGCGTGGGCGGCGCCGGCCAAAGCCAGTGCGCCAATCGCGAGAGCAAGCGGGGTAAAGCAATGCGGCAACTTCATGCAAATTCTCCCGGCAAGAGGTGTAGAGCGGATTCAACGATAGGCGAAATTTTTCTTTTTCCGCGGGCCTTGTTCACATGAGGCCTGAGTGAAGACTAGGCACACTATGTCGCCGGTATTCTGAAAGCAAGCGCCCGCAGGTGTCACTGCGTGGAATCCCCAATATTCCCACGGCGCGTTGAATCAGGGGTGGATGGCGGGAATAGCAGGCAGGTTCGGCGACGTAAGACTCACGTAAGCTTGTCACTTAGCAAACACGATTCCCACGCAAAAAGGCGAGTCCGCCTGCGCAAATGACGAAGCACGCGATGGGCAGCCACGGAAGATGCACGACATCCCAATCGGAAGGCGCCAGCACCACGATGGCCAGCACGACGATCGCGCACAAGCCACGCACACACATGACGCCTGTCACACCAGAAACCTGCTTGAGCTGCTCAGCGGAAAGACCTGCAAAGTAAAAACTCTTGGGAGCGACCGGAACGTCCGCTTGTTTTAGAAAACAAGGGATAGCACTAAGCTGAAGCAGGCGGAAGGGGAGATCGCCCGGCGAGAGCCGGGCGCCGTTGGTCAACGGGTTTGCGGCAGGTCGGAGGGGCGCGCCAGATTCCACATGAGGGCGCGGAACGGGGCCAGCATGCTGATATTGATAGCCAGCTTGATGGCAAGATCTCCCGCAAGCCAGGTGATCCAGGGTGTTCCTGTGGCGGCGAAGGCCACACTGAAGAAAATGACGGTGTCGGCGGTGGCGCCGATCACGCCGGATACCAGGGGCGCCCGCCACCAGCGCTGATCGCGCAGACGATCAAAGATTTGAATGTCGATCAATTGCGCACAGATATAGGCTAGGCCGGACGCCAGCGCAATACGGGGGGAGGCCACCCAGACGGAGATGAATAGCGCGGCCGCGAAACCGAACCAGGCCACCCGGCGGGCGGCCGCCGGCCCAAAGCGCCGGTTCAGGACATCCGTCACGAGGAAAGCCACGGGATACGACAGACCGCCCCAGGTGAGCCAGTTGTTCAGCGGCACTTGAACCAGAATATTGGAGCCGACCACGACGGCGCCCATGCAAGTGACGGCGATCAGAAACTGATAGCCGCGCATGACTTCAAAACGACTCACTGCCCGAACTCCTGAGCCAGTTCTCGCGAACGGCGGGCAGCGGCCTGCATGGCGCGCTCAACGATGGCGCGAAGATCGGCCTCGTTGAAGATATTCAGCGCGGCGGCCGTCGTACCGCCCTTGGAAGTGACGCGCTCCCGTAGCACCGAGGGCGGCTCCGTCGAGACCTGAGCCAGACGCGTGGCGCCCGCGAAGGTGCCCAAGGCCAGCTTGCGGGCCTGCTCGGGGTTCAGGCCTACCGCCAGACCGCCAGCGATGAGTGCCTCGAGAAAGAGAAAGACATAGGCCGGGCCACTGCCCGACAGCGCAGTTACCGCATCCAGCGCGGTATCGTCGGCGACCCAGACCACGTCGCCCACGGCCGCCAGCAACTGCTCGGCCAACTTGCGATCCTGCGCGTCCACGCCATCGAGCGCCGCCATGCCCGTCATGCCCTGCCCGACCAAGGCAGGCGTATTGGGCATGCAACGCACCAGCCGGCGCCACGGAAGATCCGGCCCGCCCAGCCAGCCCGCCAGCGTGTCGGCGCGCAGACCGGCCGCCACACTGATGACCAGGGTGTCCGGCGACAACCAGGGACGGGTGGCCTCGACCACCTCACGCATGACCTGGGGTTTGACCGCGTAGATCCAGACCCGGCAACGCGACAAGGCGGCATCGGGCGCAGCGGCGGCTGTCATGCCCGCCGCCAGCCAGGCGGCATGCGCGTCGGCATTGATCTCGACCACATGAATGTTGCTGGCCGGACACAGCTTGCCGACCAGACCCTGCGCCAGGGCGGAGGCCATATTGCCGCCGCCAATGAAGGCGATAGAAAGTTGCTTGTCCATGGGAAGTGATTGTAAACCGGCTCACCCGGATGCAGAATAAGACGAGCTTTTCTACCGCCCTGCCCGATCGCGCGCTAATTGACAGCCCGACTGAGCGGTGTAAAGTCACGCCTCTGTCACAAACTATTCATAAAGTGTAATGCTTCACGCGCGGCCATCCCCCGCGCGGCTGCTTAAACCGGAGGAACAACTTCATGCGACCCCAACGTCTCGCCCTTGCTGCCGCCCTTGTCGCGGCCTTTGCAAGCGCCTCGGCCCACGCGGCCACTGAAATCCAATTCTGGCATTCCATGGAAGGCGCCCTGGGCGACCGCGTCAACGGGCTGGTTGAAGAGTTCAACAAGCAAAACCCCGATTACCAGGTCAAGGCAATCTACAAAGGCAATTACGGCGAGTCCATGAACGCCGGCATCGCCGCCTTCCGCGCAGGCAACGCCCCTGACGTGCTCCAGGTCTTTGAAGTGGGCACGGCCACCATGATGAACGCCAAGGGCGCCATCAAGCCGGTCCAACAGATGTCTGAAGAGGCGGGCGAGCCGCTCAACCCCAAGGACTTCATCGGCGCAGTGGCCGGTTATTACGCCTCGCCCGAAGGCAAGCTCGTGTCGATGCCGTTCAACAGCTCGACCGTCGTGTTCTATTACAACAAAGACGCCTTCAAAAAAGCGGGGCTGGATCCCGAGAAGCCGCCCAAGACCTGGGAAGAGCTGGCCGCTGCCGGACAAAAACTGAAGGCTGCTGGCCAGGAATGCGGTTACACCACCTCGTGGCCGTCGTGGACGCAGCTTGAAACCTTCTCGGCCTGGCATAACGTGCCTTACGCCACCAAGGACAATGGCTTTGGCGGCCTTGACGCCCGCCTGAGCGTCGATACCCCCCTGCATGTCCGCCACCTGGAGAACTTGGCCAAGCTCGGCAAGGAAGGTATTTTCATGTACGGTGGCCGCGGCGATGAGCCTAACTCGCTGTTCATCAGCGGCAAGTGCGCCATGATCACGGGCTCCAGCGGTTTGCGTGCCAACATCATGAAGAACGCCAAGTTCGAGTTCGGCACCTCCACCGTGCCCTACTACGCCGACGTTAAGGGCGCACCGCAGAACGCCATCATCGGCGGCGCCTCGCTGTGGGTATTCGCCAACAAGAAGCCCGAGGTCTACAAGGGTGTCTCGAAGTTCTTCAAATTCCTGTCGAGCCCGGAAGTCGCCGCTCGCTGGCACCAGCAGACCGGTTATGTCCCCGTGACCGTGGCCGCCTACGACCTGACCCAGAAGCAGGGCTTCTACGACAAGAACCCCGGCACCGATGTGGGCGTCAAGCAGCTCAACGTCGAGACCACCGCGCAATCGCGTGGTCTGCGTCTGGGTTATCTGCCCCAGATCCGCGAAATCGAAGACGCTGAAATCGAGCGCATCGTGTCGGGCAAGGTCAGCGCCAAAGAAGGCCTGCAATCGGTCGTCAAGCGTGGCAACGATCTGCTCGAAAAATTCGAAAAAAGCGTGAAGTAAACTTGGAGCCCGACCCCTCCATTCGGTGGGGCCGGGCCAGCCATCCCTTGAGGCAAGCAACATCCTGGTTCCGCAGCAGTCCCATACAGCCTAGGCTGAGGGGGCTTTCTGCGGCCTTTGCGTTTAACGTAGTTGACCGGCTGAACCCGTGGCGGCGCGGCCGGTAGTGGTCACGAACGCTCTTCCTCTCCACCCGTCGGACTTGCCCGTCGGTTTTTTTTGCAATTCGCGGCTTTGCCGCTCTTCTCGTCCAGCCCCATGGAAAAACGTGTCGTATTCGGCCACAAGACGCTGCCCTATCTGCTGCTCGCCCCGCAGCTAATCATCACGCTGATCTTCTTCTTCCTGCCTGCCGGGCAGGCGATGTGGCAATCCCTGCGTCTCGAAGACGCGTTTGGCCTGTCATCCGAATTTGTCGGACTGGACAATTTCGCCGAACTCTTTTCTCAACCGTCCTATCTTGATTCCTTCAAGGTGACGGCGGTGTTTTCCATCCTGGTCGCTTCCGTGGGGCTGTCGGTCTCGCTGCTGCTGGCCGTGATGGCTGACCGCGTGATTCGCGGCGCAGGTCTGTACAAAACCCTGCTGATCTGGCCTTATGCCGTCGCTCCTGCCGTCGTCGGCGTGCTGTGGCTGTTCATGTTCTCTCCCTCGGTTGGCGTACTGGCCGTCGCCTTGACCAATCTGGGCGTGAACTGGAACCCCCGCCTCAACGGCAACCAGGCCATGCTACTGGTGCTGATTGCTGCCGTCTGGAAGCAGATTTCCTATAACTTCCTGTTCTTTTTGGCCGGCCTGCAATCGATCCCGCGCTCGCTGATCGAAGCCGCAGCGATTGACGGCGCCTCTCCGGTGCGCCGTTTCTGGTCTATCGTCTTCCCGCTATTGTCGCCCACCACCTTCTTCCTGCTGGTGGTCAACATCATCTACGCCTTCTTCGACACCTTCGCCGTGGTGGACACCACGACCCAGGGGGGCCCAGGCACGTCAACGGCGATTCTGGTCTACAAGGTGTATAGCGATGGCTTCCGAGGCCTGGACTTGGGCTCATCCGCCGCGCAATCCGTCGTGCTGATGCTCATCGTGATCGGCCTGACGGTAGTGCAGTTCCGCTATATCGACCGCAAAGTGCAGTACTGATTTTCGAATACAAGGTTAGCAACCATCATGGTAGAACGCCGTCCTTGGCTAGACGCTCTGGCCCACATCATCCTGCTCTGCGGGGTGATGCTGGTCGCCTTCCCGATTTACGTCACCTTCGTGGCGTCCACCCAAACCGCGCAGGAAGTGGCTTCCGCGCCCATGTCGCTTTTGCCAGGTAAGCATTTCGTCGACAACTACATGCAGGCGCTGTTCGCCGGCTCCGGCGGTGGCTCGCATGGTGCGCCGGTCGGCCGCATGATGTATGTCAGCCTCATCATGGCGCTGGGCATCGCCCTGGGCAAAATCGCCATTTCGCTACTGTCGGCCTTCGCGGTGGTGTATTTCCGCTTTCCTGGCCGCATGTTGTGCTTCTGGATGATCTTCGTCACCCTGATGCTGCCGGTCGAGGTCCGCATCGCGCCGACCTATAAGGTCGTGGCCGACCTCGGGCTGCTTAATAGCTACGCCGGGCTGACGCTGCCGCTGATTGCTTCGGCGACGGCAACCTTTTTGTTCCGGCAGTTTTTCCTGACCGTGCCCGACGAGCTGATCGAAGCCG
Organism: Bordetella avium; assembly: GCF_034424645.1. Lineage (NCBI taxonomy): Bacteria > Pseudomonadati > Pseudomonadota > Betaproteobacteria > Burkholderiales > Alcaligenaceae > Bordetella > Bordetella avium. Next base: position 1,831,996 of record NZ_CP139969.1, on the reverse strand, counting down.
CCCGCATCGATGGCGCAGGCCCTGTGCGTTTCTTTTTCGATGTGCTGCTGCCGCTGGCGCGCACCAGCATCGCCGCTCTCTTCGTCATCCAGTTCATCTATGGCTGGAACCAGTATCTCTGGCCCCTGCTCGTGACGACCCAGGAAGACATGTACCCTGTGGTGATCGGCATCAAGCGCATGATCAGCGGCGGTGACAGCGTGACCGAATGGAACATCACCATGGCGACTGCCATACTGGCCATGATCCCGCCCGTTCTGGTCGTGATCCTGATGCAGAAATGGTTCGTCAAGGGCCTGGTAGACACCGAAAAGTGACCGGCGCCCCGCCCTTCCGACAAGATATCGCAGACGAATAATCCGTATGACTACCCTAAGCTTCCGCAATCTCAAGAAAACCTATGCCGGCAATGTGCCGGTGATCCATGGCATCGACATGGAAATCAAGGATGGCGAGTTCATCGTCATCGTCGGCCCCTCCGGCTGCGGCAAATCGACACTGATGCGCATGGTCGCAGGCCTGGAAACCGTGACCAGCGGCGAAATTCTGATCGACGACAAACCGGTCAATGATCTGGAGCCCGCCGAACGCGATATCGCGATGGTGTTCCAGAACTACGCGCTGTATCCGCACATGAGCGTGTTCGAGAACATGGCCTATGGCCTGAAGATCCGCAAAGTGCCCAAGGCCGAAATTCAGAAACGCGTCGAAGAGGCCGCGCAGATTCTCGAACTGGGCAAGCTGCTCGACCGTCGCCCGCGTCAACTCTCGGGCGGCCAGCGCCAGCGGGTCGCCATGGGCCGCGCCATCGTGCGTGAGCCCAAGGTCTTCCTGTTCGATGAGCCGCTGTCCAACCTGGACGCCAAGCTGCGCGTAGCGATGCGCCTGGAAATCCTCAAGCTGCACCGCCGCCTGCACACCACCAGCCTCTACGTGACCCACGACCAGGTAGAGGCCATGACGCTGGCCCATCGCATGGTCGTCATGTATCAGGGTGTGCCGGAACAGATCGGCACCCCGATGGAGGTGTTCGAAAAGCCGGCATCCACATTTGTTGCCGGCTTTATCGGCTCGCCGCCGATGAACCTCATCGAGGTGGACGTCGCGGGAGACGGCACCATGACCGCCGAAGGCATGCCGCTGCAAATTTCCCCGCTGCAAGTCCCGTCGGCCGTGCGTGGCCGCAAGATCATCATGGGCCTGCGCCCCGAGCACATGCTGCTCAATGCCGAAGGCATCCCGGTCGAGATCGAGATGATCGAAACCCTGGGTTCGGAACAACTGGTCCATGGCCGCCGCGGCAAACACATGCTGGTCGTGCGCTGCACCACCCGCCAGTTATCGGAATCCACAGTCAAAGTCGGCGACACGATGAACATCGGTCCCGATGGCCGCCACGACCTGCACTGGTTCGAGCCCGATACAGGCCGCCGCGTCCAGGGCCTCTGACACCCTGCCGCCATTGCGACGCTGCGCAAAGGCGGCGCCAGAAACCACAAAGCCGCCCTATCATCGGGCGGCTTTGTGATTTGGCTTACTTGAACACGCTCTTGCTGCCGTCCTTGTGCCAGGTGTAGACCTGGAATTCAAAGTCGGTCAGGTCGCCCTGTTTGTTCCAGGCGGTTTTGCCGATCGGCGTTTCAATGGCATTGGCGTGCAAATACTTGGCCACCTTGGCGGGATCGGTGCTGCCGGCGCCCTTGATGCCATCGGCAATCGCCTGCGTGGCGGCGTAGGCCGTCAATTGGAAGGCGCCGCTCGGGTTACGCTTTTTGTCCTGGAACGCCTTCACAATGGAGGCATTGGCGGGGTTTTGAGTGAAGTCAGCCGGCAGGGTCAACAGCATGCCTTCGACGGCGTCACCGGCAATGGCGTTGATATCCGGATTACCGACGCCTTCCGGGCCCATGAAGCGGGTCTTGACGCCCTGCTCCGCCGCCTGGCGCAGCAAGAGACCCATTTCAGGGTGATAGCCGCCGAAATACACGAAATCAATACCGTTGCTCTTGAGCTTGGTAATGACGGCCGAGTAGTCGCTGTCGCCGGCATTGATGCCCTCGAACACCGGCACCTTCACGCCGCCCTTTTCGAGGTCATTTTTGACGGCGGTGGCAATGCCCTGCCCATATGACTGCTTGTCATGCAGCACCGCGACACGCTGGGGTTTGATTTTTTCCAGAATGAACTTGGCGGCAGCCGGACCTTGCTGGTCGTCGCGGCCGATGGTGCGGAAAATGAACTCGTAGCCTTTGCCATCGGTCACGGCCGGGGAGGTCGCCGACGGGGTGATCATCACCACGCCCTCATTGTTGTAGATCTCGGTCGCGGCGATCGTCGCGCCCGAGCACACATGGCCCACGACAAAACCAATCTTGGCATTGACGACGCGGTTAGCCGCCACCGGGCCCTGCTTGGGCTCGCAGCCGTCGTCGATCACGACCGCTTCAAGCTTCTGACCGTTAACGCCACCGGCGGCATTGATCTGCTCGATCGCCGTGTTGACCCCTTCGCGCACCATGTCGCCATACTGGGTCACGGGGCCCGTCGTTGGGCCGACCACGCCGATCTTGATATTCTCTGCCTGGGCGCCAGCGGCAAGACCCAAAGCCAGACCGCAGGCGGCCAGAATCGGGGTCAAACGAAATGGTGTGTTCATGGGGCTACTCCTTTCAGTGGCGTATTGTCGTTGATATACCGGCGGGCGCCAGCCCGCGCTTTTTCGCAGGGCAAGCATAACCGAAGGCTTGCGCCTTAAGCATACGGGGCATCTATACGGATGGCGATATATGCAATTGCCCATATATTCGTTGGGGCTGGATAGCCTGACAGGCAATATAGCCAGCATGAGACTCCAACCCATCATCATCCCCGGGTGGAAAGACTCCGGCCCCGGACACTGGCAGACCCTTTGGGCGGATAGCCTGCCTCATGCGCGCCGCTTATCGCAGCGCGACTGGCAGAATCCTGATCGGAATGCGTGGATCGCCGCACTCTCGACCGCCGTGAACGAGGCGACCGCGCCCGTCATGTTGATCGCACACAGCCTGGGCTGCCTGGTGGCTGCCGCGCTGCCGCCAGCCCTGCACCCGCGGGTGGCGGGTGCATTGCTCGTCGCGCCCGCAGACGTCGAGCGGCCAGACGTTCCAGATTGCCTGCGGGATTTTGCACCCGTGCCGCGCCAGCCTCTGCCTTTCCAGAGCGTCGTTGTCGCCAGCGACAACGACGCCTATTGCTCTCTGGTAAGAGCGCAAGCCTTCGCCCAGGATTGGGGCAGCCGCTTTGTGATCCTAAGTGAAGCGGGTCACATCAATGCGGAGAGCGGCCTGGGCAATTGGCCACAAGGCCTGAAGATTTTGGGCGCGCTGCGCCGCCGCTCAGTCTGGCGGGTGTCGCCACCCATCCAACGCGTCCCGCCCGTGCCAGCGCTAAGCGATAGCTTGCGGCCTGCTTGAAACATCACTCCAACAGGCTGCGCAGCATCCAGGCATTTTTTTCGTGCACATCCAGACGCTGCGTCAGCAAATCGGCAGTCGGCTGGTCATTGGCGGCATCGGCCTGTTCAAACGCGGCGCGGGCCGTTTTGGCGACCGCCTCATTGCCCTTGACCAGCAGACGCACCATTTCCATAGCCTCGGGGACTTCGGAAGGCTCTTCGATGGAAGTCAGCTTGCCATACTCGCGATAGGTGCCCGGCGCATAATGACCTAGGGCGCGAATACGTTCTGCGATGGCGTCGAGCGCGCCCCACTCTTCGGTGTACTGGCCCATAAACATGGTGTGCAGGGTATTGAACAAGGGGCCTGTCACATTCCAGTGGAAGTTGTGGGTCATCAGATAGAGCGAGTACGAATCTGCCAGCAACTTGGAAAGTTCAGCGGCAACGGCGGCGCGATCTTTGTCAGAAATACCGATATTGATACGCGGCGCGGTGCTGCTGTTTTTGGTCGATTTTGCCATGTCATGCTCCTTGCGACGGAAACAGTTTAAGAATACCACTGAGTACAGCTAGCTGGGCAGTCGCACTTAGCAGCAATCACAAAGCAGTTCGTCGTTGATGACATTACGTGGCCTGGCTCCCAAGCGGCCGAAGCCGAAAGCGGCCAGCACGTCCTGGCAGACCTCCATCGCCTGAGCTTCGTCCTCGACGTCGCTTACCTTAGGCCAGGTCACGAGAACTCGTCGTCGGCGCATATCGTCCAAAAAGGCAGCCGGCACGCTATCGCCCACCACGGTCACCGACTGCACCCCGACCGGCACACGTCCATGACATAAGCCCGTCAGGATGCCAGACGACACAATGAGCGCTGCGGTGTCGTCGGGAAGACATTCATCCGCCGCCCGGCATTCAACGGCGAAAAAGTCATCCAGGCGTTCATGAGCCGCAGCGGCCAGGGGCAAAAGACTGACACAGCGGTGCCGTTGCAAGGCAAGCCCGATCATGCGTGCGCCTCCCGTATCCAGTCGGCGGCACGCTCGGCCAACATCAGCACCGGGGCATTGATATTGCCCGAAGTCAGATCCGGCATGACTGAAGCATCCACAATCCGCAGGCCCTCGAGGCCCAGACAACGCATACGGCTATCCACCACGGCCTGCGCATCCGTCTCAGCCCCCATGCGGCAGGTCCCTCCGGGATGGTGCACGGTGATGGCCGTGCGTCGGATAAAGGCGTCCAGCGCCGCGTCGTCTTCCGTCGCCGTCCCTGGCAGCAGTTCGGCCGCGACATAATCGCCCAGCGCCGGCTGGCGCAGTAAGTCGCGAGCGATACGCACCGAGTCCCTCACCCGCTCACGATCCAAAGGACTGGCCAGAAAATTCTGGTCGATACGCGGCGCCGCCAGCGGGTCCGCGCTCGCCACCGTAATGCGTCCCCGGCTGTGAGGGTGTAAGAGCACGGTGCGCACGGCAAAGCCGTCGTCAAACGGCTTGCGCAGGGGCGGCAACCAGGGATGCGCATTAAAAGGCGCCGCGGTCAGCAAAAACTGCAAATCCGGCGTCTCGGCCCCCTCTTGTTGTACAAAACCCACCACGCCGCCGGGGACATCGCCGGCGAAACCTTCGCCGCCCAGATAGGCCCGGGCCATAGAAAGCCCTATCCGATCGGCGCGCAGCGCCCGAACAAAAGGTCCCGCCTCGCGCCGCCGCGCGGTCACAATCACCGAGATATGGTCTTGAAGATTGGCCCCCACGCCCGGCCGATCCAAGCGCAGACCAATACCGGCGGCCTCAAGCACCTTGGCCGGCCCGATCCCGGAGTGCATCAGGATGGCCGGGGTGTTGATCGCACCCGCGGATAGAATCACCTCGCAGACAGCGTGCGCTTTATGCTCGCGCCCGCCCTGCAGGTAGCGCAGACCCGTCACGCGCTCGCCTGCGAATTCCAGACCCAGCACATGAGCGCCGGTCTCCACCCTCAGATTGGGACGCGCCAGCGCAGGACGCAAGTAAGCCGTGGCAGCACTGCAACGTCGCCCGCGCCGTATCGACATCTGCAAACGAGAAAACCCGCCCTGCGGCTGCGCGTTATAGTCCTCCAGCCAGGGATGTCCCGCCTGTCGGCTCGCCAGGGCGAAGGCGTCCAGCAAGCTATCCTCGTAGCGGCAACGCTGCACGCGCAGCGGTCCGCCCGCGCCACGCGCCTCGTTACCGCCCTCCTCCCAATCCTCCAGCCGGCGAAAATAGGGCAACGTTTGCGCAAAGCGCCATTCGGGCAATTGATAATCGCGCGCCCAGCGCGCGAAATCCCCTGGATGGCCCCTCACGAAGGCCATGGCATTGGTGGAGGAGCTTCCGCCGACCACCTTGCCTCGGGCGCACTCGATGGCCCGCCCGTCCGCGTGTTCGGCGGGCTCGGCGTCATAGCCCCAATCGTGCAAGCGCTTCTGCAATATCTTTCCCCAACCCAAGGGGATATGGATCAAGGGATCGCGATCCCAGGGCCCCGCCTCCAATAGCAGGACACGCGCCTGACCGCCAGCGCTGAGGCGATTGGCCAGCACACAGCCGGCCGACCCGGCCCCTACGATGATGAAGTCATACTCCGCTGTCATTGCCTGCCCACCTGCCGTAGGTTCACATGTACGTTTTTTTCTCGGGTAAACGACAGCATTTCGCCGAAGCATTCATCGCGGCCGATGCCGGATTGCCTGACGCCGCCATAGGGAGCACCGAGAAAATGCTTGCCCACTTCGTTGATCCAAACGAAGCCGGCGTCAATCTCGCGGGCAAGGCGGTGAGCCCGCGCCAGATCGGTCGTCCAGATGGCCGCCGTCAGCCCGACATCCAAAGCCTGGATCTCGGCCAGCAGGGTGGCTTCGTCATCCCAGGGAAGAATCGCCAGCACGGGTCCGAACAATTCTTCACGGGCTAAGGCAGAGTGGGCGGCCACATCGCAGAACACGGTCGGTTCCAGATAGTGCCCTCCCGGCGGCACCCCCATTTGCGGGATGCCCCCGCCATAGAGCAGGCGCGCGCCAGCAGTGCGCGCTTCATCAATGGCTTTTTTGACTCGGTCGCGGTGCTGCGCGCTGATCATGGCGCCCATGGTGGTAGCCGGGTCTGTCGGGTCGCCCGGCACATAGGCGGCGCAAGCCTGCGCCACCTGTTCGCAGACCTCGTCATAGATCGCCCGATGAACAAAGGCGCGGCTGGTCGAGCCGCAGGACTGTCCGCACCAGGTGAAATTCATGCCATCGACAATGGCGCGCGCCGCCAGCACCGGATCGACGTCTGCGCAGGCGACAAAAGGATTCTTGCCTCCCAGCTCGAGGGCAAGGGGTTTGATGCGGTCGGCGGCGGCCTGCATGACCTTGCGTCCCGTGTCGATGCTTCCTACCAGCCCGATCATGTCCACATCGGCGCTGGCCGCCAGCGCGGCGCCAGCCGGCCCGTCGCCAGGCAGGATGGACAGCACACCGGGCGGCAATAAATCACCGATCAGTTCCGCACAGCGCAGCGCCGACAAGGGCGCCTGCGCCGGCGGCTTAATGATGACCGCATTACCGGCCGCCAAGGGAGCAGCCAGCTTGCCCATTGCAAAAAGCAAGGGATGATTAAAGGCCACGATACGGGCGACCACGCCGACGGGTTCGCGCTCGGTATAGTTTAGCGCCTCATGGCCCATGGGAATGGTGTCACCCTTGAGTTCCGTGACCAGGCCTGCGAAGAAGTCCATCAGCGCGGCGGCGACCATGACGTCTGACCCCATCTCACTCACCGGGTTGCCACAGTCCAGAGCGTCGAGCAGCGCCAGTTCTGCCGCATGCTCGCGCAGACGCTGGCCAATTCTGCGCAGCGCCGCCGCACGCGCCAGCGGCGGCGTCTTGCGCCAAATCTGGAAGCCCTCCCGGGCGGCCTTCGTCGCCAAGGCCACATCTTCGGCCGTGGCCTTGGCCACACGTGTCAGCCGCTCACCTGTGCCAGGCGCTTCAACCTCTAACCAACCGTCCGCCACCGGACGGTGCCAGCCTCCACCATAAAAAAGATCGGTGTGCGCGGGCAGGACAACCGGACCCGACGCCGTATCGTGCGTATGCATTCCCGACTCCCTCTTAACGCTTGATAGGCTGGGCCTGTTCGAGAAAACGCATGTCATAGCCTTTACTGTCGTCAAAAGATGGCGCCAGCGCACCCTGCTCCTTGTACAGCGCCGCCGTCGACTTCCACAGCCCGTCATTGATCCAGCCCAGGCCATGCCGGGCGGTGTCATCGCTAAAGAAGGTGAAGTCCAGATCGGCCTGCAATTGGGCGACCAGCATGTCTTTCTTGTCCTTGTACTCGGGGTTGTATTTGATGAGCACCTCGGCGGCGCCCTGGGGATCATTAACCACGTCGGCAAAACCCTTGATATATGCGGCTACGAAGCGCCGCACCAGATCGGGCCGCTGGGCGACTGTTTTGTCGGAGGTAAACATGCCCGAACCATAGCTCTGTATGCCCAGGTCCGCGCCATGCAGCACCGACAAAGAACCCGGCCCCCCAGCTTTGCGCTCCAGCTCTGGCACCTCGGCATCGATATAACCCGGCACCACGTTCACCCGGTTTAGCAACAGAAAATTCTCATAGGGTGGCGCCACCGTGGACTGCTTAATATCGTTGAGCGAGAGCCCGTTTTTAGCGAGTGCCGCCTTCAAAAAAATATAGGTCGAACCAGCGGGATGCACCCCGACATTGGCGCCCTTGAGCTGTTGCACATTCTGGAGGTCAAAGTTTTTTTTGACGGAAATAATGGCCAGCGGCGTTTTCTGGTTGACGGCCACCAGCGCCGTATTGGCCACACCCTGAGTACGTCCCACCATCAATGTGGGCAGATCCGAAAAGCCGAAATCCGCATTGCCATTGGCCACGAGACGCAAAGCATCGGTCGAACCCGTGCCCTTGCGTATTGCGGCCACATCGATCCCCTGCGCGTCGAAATACCCTTTGTCCTTGGCGACAAAGAACGGCGCGTGGTTGCCGCGCACCACCCAATCCAGTTGCACCGACACCGGGTCTTTGGCCTGCGCCATACCCGCCACCAGGCTCAACGCGCCCGCCAAGGCAATTTTTTTCCATCGTTTGAACATTTTTTTCCCCTTTTTAATGAGTAAGGTCAATGCACTGCCCAAGCCAGAAAGCGCGCCTCGAGCAATTCGATGATGTAGTAAAAAACCACGCCCAACACTGACACTTGCACCAGGGCCGCAAACACCAGCGCGGTGTCCATCTGACTCGATGCGAACTGGATCATGTAACCCAATCCGGCCGAAGCGCCCACAAACTCCCCCACGATGGCCCCAATCACGCTGAGCGTGATCGCCACTTTCATGCCTGCCATCAGTGCCGGGAGCGATGCAGGAATCTTCACCCGCGCCAGCACCTGATTCGGCGTCGCGCCGATGGACTGAAGCAGGGACACGAGATTGGCGTCGGCCGCCCGCAGCCCGACCAGCATGTTCAATGTCACGGGAAAGAAAGCCCTGATCACGATCAGGGCAACTTTGGGCAGCAGGTCATACCCAAACCACAGGATGAGCAGCGGCGCCAAGGCAATCTTAGGCACGTTCTGAAACAGCACAATGAGCGGATAGCTCGCGCGGCCAAACCAAGCGAATCTGTCCACCAGTAGCGCGACCGCGATGCCCACGATGCACGAGTAAACAAAACCGTAGAGAATCTCGGCCCCGGTCACCAAGGAGGCTTGCATCAGCTCTGCCTGACGCTCCAGCAGCACAGCGAAGATGCTGGACGGCGCGGGCAAGACGAAGGCAGACACGTCCAGAACCCACACGCAGACCTCCCAGACCGCCAGGATAAGCACGACCAGCATGATGCTGGGCGTGGCCGCGCGCAGGGCCTGAGACAACCGCCCTGCGGGCACCATGGTGGAATGATTTTTCATGGTTGTGCTGGTATCCATCATGCGTGGCCCTGTGCGTGTCCGGCCTTGAGCAGCTGTCGCAACTCAAAGGACTTTTGATGAAAGATCGGATCGGAAAAGGTCGATTCGTTTTTAGGCTGCGGCAAACCAATCTCCAGGCGCTGGACGATACGGGCCGGGTTGGTCGCCATGACATACACGCTGTCCGAGAGATAGACCGCCTCGTCAATGGAGTGCGTCACAAAAACAATGGTCTTGCCCGTGCGCCGCCATATATCGAGCAGAAAATCACTCATGGTCTCGCGCGTAATGGCGTCCAAAGCGCCAAAGGGCTCGTCCATCATCAATACTTCCGGGTCTAGCGCCAGCGCGCGGGCAATCGACACCCGCTGGCGCATGCCGCCGGAGAGTTGCTTGGGATACCGATCTGCGGCGTACTCCAGCCCCACCAGACTCAGCATCTCACGCCCCCGGCGCTGGATCTCTTGCTTGGGGCGAGCATGGACAAGCTCCATGAGCGAACACACATTCTCCAATGCGGTTTTCCAGGGCATCAGCGCCGCTTCCTGAAAAACCATGCCCACTCGGCGCTGGCGCACTGCCTCGGCCGGCCGGACTCCCGCTACGGAAACCTCTCCCGCGGTCGGCGGCACCAATCCGGCGAAGACCTTGAGCAAGGTGCTCTTGCCGCAGCCGGAGGGCCCGATGATGGACGTGAAGGAACCCTTGGCAATTTCCACATCAATGCCTTGCAGCACGCGCACGCGGCCGGCACGGGTATCGAAGTCGACATTCAGCCCCTGAGCCCGTATCTGCGCGCCAACAACCGGCGCGACGGGATTCGCAAGCGTCGCCATAGCCTGCCTCAACCCGCAGCTACAGCGGCGGCAAAGGCTGGCCTTTGCTCGATACGGTCCATCCATTGGCGCAAATGCGGCAGCGAGGGCTTGGCATGCGGAAACTTCAGACAGCGCCGCACCAGCGGCGCCAGACAAATATCCGCCAGCGAAAAGGACTCGCCCGCCATCCAGACCTTGTCAGCGAGATGCGCATCCAGTAGCGAGAGTTCGGCCGTCAGCAGCTTGGTGGCCGTCTCGCTGAGCTCCTGCGGCGGCAGTTTGGCTTCTTTGAAGCCAGCAAGATAGGCCACGTTCAATGAAGCCAGCGTCCAGTCCATCCAACGCTCGACCTGACTGCGCGCGACCGGCTGCTCTGGGTAGAGGTTGACAGCCTGCTTGATATTCGCCACGTAGCGAAGAATGGTGTGAGACTCCCAGATATACGACTGGCCATCGCGCAAGGTGGGCACCTTCTGCGTCGGATTCAGCGCCTTGTACTGTGGCGTGAGCGTCGTACCCTCGAAGGTCTTGCCGTAATCGAAGCGCTTGTACTCCGCCCCCAACTCTTCCAGCAGGAACAACACTTTCTGCACATTGCCCGAGGTGGCACGTCCCAAAACTTCCAACATGATCAAACTCCCTTGAAATATCGTTATCGCCGCCGTGCTTTACAGCGGCTTATAGGCAATGCATTCGATCTCGATCTTGGTATCGATGACGGCTCGCGCCTCTACCGTGGTGCGCGCCAACATGCCATCGGGAAAAAACGTCTTGAACACGCCGTTATAGCGGCCGAAATCCCGCGCATCTTCAAGATAGGTCGTGACCTTGACCACATCGCTCAACTCGCAACCGGCTTCTTGCAACACACGGCGCATCGCTTCGATCGTGACCTGCGTCAGGTGCTCTATGGTTCCATCCACCATGGCGCCGTTCTCGTCTTTGGCCACCTGGCCGGAAACAAAGACACAATCGCCGGCACGCACCGCAGGATGAAACGGCAGATTCGGGTTCTTCTTGCCAAAGGCTTGCTGGGCATAGCTCATGTTCAGGCTCCGTAGACAGTGCTTTCAATGATGTCCAGACCGCGCTGGCGGTCCAGCAGATAGATCAGGCCCCGATCGTCGGTGGTCACGTCGTTGGATGAGGCGCGCTCGCAGCCCGATGGCGGGTCGGGTTCGTAGTAACCGACCTCTCGCGGACGGAAGGGATCGCTGATATCCACTAAGCGCAGCCCTTTTGCGAACCACGCAAAGGGCAAGACCGTGCCGCTGAACTTCTCCGCAGGCTGATGGCAACCCGACATGGCTTCTCGCGGCTGCCCGTCAGGGTCAACGCCCTCGACTTGGAAGGTGGAAATGGGCATAGGCTGGTGCTCATCCGTGATGTCGAACAGCCAGGTAAACGCGGGCGGCGATGGTCGCAACTTCGCCACATCTTCGTCCGCAACGACCAGGACCTTACGACCCTTGAGCAGACCAGGGATGGGCAGTGCCGTATGGGTCGGGTGAGGATGGGCCGGCCCCGTATTGAACTGCGACACCAATTTGGGCCGCGACATATCCTCGATGTCGAGGATGAACATCCCGTGATGCCAATACGACACGTAAAGGCGGTTGCCCATGCGCAGGGGATGGTGGCAACGCGGCGGCACATAGTTGTCCCAAGGATAAATCTCGCCCCCGTCCACATGCTGCCCAGGTATCCACCAGCGGCCCACCTCCTCGGGCCGGGCCGGATCTTTCAAGTCGAGGATCTTGACGATGTTGCCGACATAGCCGGGGGCTGTTGGCGAGATATAGGCATAGCGGCCATCGAAGTCATAGCGATGGACACCCCCGCCCTGTGTGCCGGTCTTCCAATGGGTGATCAGCCGTGGCTTTTCAGGGCGGCTCACGTCGTAGATACCCAGCCCCCCGCCGAAATCGTCCGCGCCGCTGCGGAACTTCTCGTAGTTGACGATCATCAGGCCATCCTGAGACCTCACTTTATGGGAGTGCCAGCCCATCGGCACTTCCAGCGAAGCCAGCAGGCGCGGCCTGCGCGGATCGGCAACGTCATAAATCGAAGTGCCATAGGGCGGGCGCATATGGGAGACGAACATTGTCCTTCCCTCGACCCAGACCTGTCCGCCGCCCTCGCAATCGATATGGGCAAGCAGGGAGGTGTTCCATTGTTTAGCCAAGTTCCAACTCCCTCAAACCAGCTCGATCAGATCACCCTGGGGCGTGCGCGACCATTGGTGAAACAGCCCCATGGCGCGCATGACGGGCTCGTCACTGGCAATAAAGAGGATCAGCGGCTCGCTCGCATCATTGCGATAACGCACCCAGTTTTCGCTGGGCACGGCAACGGTGTCGAAAGGTTCAAGCGGATAAGTCTGCTCGCCCACTGTCATCGTGCCGCTACCGGAAAAAGGCGACACCAGTAAATTAGCGGTCTGCTTCAGGGGCAGCGTGGTTTCGCCGGGACGCACCATCTGCATGAAAAAGGTCATGGTGCGATACACCGGACCGCCGCGCAGCGGGTGGGTATACTCGATCAGCACCCCCTCATGCGGCGACTCGTCCCAGTCACGAAAGCGGTGCAGCAGTTCACGCATGGCCTCGTAGCAGTAGACGAACATGGGCGAGGAGTCGCCGCCGCCCCGGCGATGATCCAGAAAACGGGGCGTCAGACCGCCGATTCCGTAGACCATGCGTGAATACTCGGTCTGAAAACGCGCGCTTTGCTTGCGCACCACTTCGCCGTTTTCTTGGTAGTCATGCTGGAAAGACAAGGCATTGAGGTTCTCGACTAGGGGATAGTCCAGCACCGACAGATTGACGGCGGGCTCATTGCCCAGATTGCCATGGTTGTGCCAGGTGTCCCTCGGCGTGAGCACCATATCGCCAGGCAAAAAAGTGATGTCCTCGCCCTCGACGCCAGTGAAATTCTGCTTGCCGGTCAGCCCAAAGCGCACCGCGCTCGCCGTGTGGGCATGAGGCGGCATGAGTTCGTTGGGATCGTTCTGCCGGTAGGCGGTGTAGAGCGTGGACACCGTCGCTCACCGGGGCGCGAGACCAGGGTTGATCAGTATGAGCGAGCGCCGGTCCGTATTTTCCGTGGAGATCAGGCGTGCGGATTGCGCCAACAAGGGCTGGATATCATCGCGATAAGACCATCGGTGGACAACGGGTTGGGACCCATTCATCAACTGCTTGATGTCGTCGTGCTCTTGGTCTTCACGCGCCCAGAACGGGAACATGTTTTTACGCTCGATTTCGCCATACATCGACTGGAGTTCCGCCGTGCGGCTAGTCGTCGTGCTCGCTTGCATGAGATTCCCCTTGTTTGGTTATTTCCATTCAACGGGGAAAATCTAATAACAACCAATGGTTGTGTAAACATGATTATGGGTTGTTTATGGAAAACCCCTAATTAAACTGATAACTATAGATATAAACTATATTTATCTATTTAAAATCAACAAGATATACAACATCAACCATTAACAACCAATAAACAACCAATACGGGTTTACGATATTGCCCAAAACCTCTTTGGCCATAATAAGATGTAAAAAACAGGAGACGGCGCGACATGCCACGTACCAGGCAACCCGAGGTTTCGAACGATGTAGCGCGGCTGATCACTCAAGTCCGCGCCATGATCGGCAAAGGTGAGGAGTTGCCCCCCGAGCGGGAGTTGGCAGACCTATTGAATGTCAACCGGCATCGCTTGCGTCTGGCGCTGGAAACCATGCGGGAAGCCGCGGAGCTGCCGCGGCCCGTCATTCGGCGCAATGACAGCCCGGTGCTCAAAAGCGATGTCGTGGTGCAAGGCACCAATGCGCTCGAAGTGGTCGAGCTACGCATGGTGCTGGAGCCTGCGATTGCACGGCTGGCGGCCGTCCGGGCTTCGCCGGTACAGATCGCTAAAATCCAGGAAGCCGCCACCACGCCCCGTGGCGTGACGCGCACCATAGGCGATATTGCCTTCCATAAATTACTTGCGGATAGTTCAGGCAACCAACTGGCGGCGAGTCTGTACGCGTTTTTGCGGCGTGTCGGCGCAGATCATCGCCTGCATGTGCCCTCGGTCAGCGAAATCACGCGCGAGCGCATACAACAGCGCGATGCAGAACACCGCGCCATCGCCGAAGCCATCGCCGCCCGCTCGCCCGATGCGGCCGAGCAGGCCATGCGCCAACATCTACGGCGCGTGCAGCGTGAGATCGCCGACCGCTTGAGCCCTCTGGCGGCGTCGGCCTGATCTCAACCTGAACGGGGCATCGTGAGCGACAGGCCGGCAGCCTGAGCCGCCCATCGTTGCATCACGCTTTTCTGACGGGTATAGAAGCGCACCCCTTCTTCGCCATAGACATGCAAATCGCCGAATAATGACTGTTTCCAGCCGCCAAAACCCTGCCACGAAGCCGGCACCGGTATCGGCACGTTGACACCCACCATGCCGACTTCGATGCCTTGCGCGAAGGTGTGCGCAGCCGTGCCGCTGTCGGTATAGAGGCTCACACCATTGGCGAACTCATGTGAGTTAATGAGGCGGATGGCCTCCTGCAAACTATCAACATGCAGGCAGGACAGCACCGGGCCAAAGATCTCCTCGCGGTAGATACGCATCGAAGGCTGAACCGAATCAAACACCGTGGGGCCTAGCCAATAGCCATTTTCGCAGCCCGGGCCACAAGCGCGCCCATCGATGGCTCGACCATCAAGCAGCAAATCCGCCCCCTCAGCCATTCCGCAGGCAATGTAAGCCGCGATGCGATCACGCGCGGCCTCGCTGACGATCGGCCCCATGTCGGCATCTGGCTGTGTGCCTCGTGCGACTTTCAAAGCCCGCGCCCGGCTCAGGATCTGCGGCAATACCGCAGCGCCAGCCCCGCCCACGAACACCACGACAGAAGCCGCCATGCAGCGCTCTCCCGCGCTGCCAAACGCTGCGCCCACCACGGCATCCGCAGCCGCTTGCGGGTCGGCATCCGGCATGATCACCAAATGATTTTTAGCTCCGCCCAACGCCTGCACCCGTTTTCCCGCACGCGCCCCACGCTCATAGATTTTGCGGGCGATGGCAGTCGAACCCACGAAGGACAGGGCCTTGACATCAGGGTGGTCGAGCAATGCGTTGACGGCCTGCTCGCCGCCCTGAACGACACTGGCCAAACCGTCAGGCAGACCCGCTTCGCGCAGCAACGCCGCCAGCATGAGGGACGGCGAGGCATCCAGCGGGCTGGGCTTGAGCACAAAAGCGTTTCCCGTCACCAAGGCCACCGGCATCATCCAAAGCGGCACCATCACAGGAAAATTAAATGGGGTGACGCCCGCCACCACACCCAGCGGCTCACGCTGCACCCAGTTGTCGATGCCTCCGCCCACGTTGATCGACATCGCCCCCTTGAGCAGTTGGGGAGCGCCGCAGGCGAATTCGACCACCTCGATGCCCCGCATGACCTCCCCTTGGGCATCAGCATGCACCTTGCCGTGCTCTCGCGTGATGAGGCGCGCCAACTCCTCTTTATTGCGCTCGAGCAGACCCAGAAAACGCGTCAGCACTCGCGCCCGATGCAAGGGACTTTTCGCGGCCCAGGCAGGCTGCGCCGCACAGGCAGCGGCCACCGCCCGGTCAACGGCGCCCGCCCCGCCCATATCCACCTCGGCGACCACTTCAGCCGTGGCGGGATCATGAATAGACTGGTGGCCATGTTCTGCGTCGACTTCGGGCCGGCCATTGATCCAGTGTGTAACCTGAGCATCCATATTGCGCTCCCCTGTTCATAGGAAAACGTCAGTCTAGGTAAAGACCGCCTCGCCACATATCCCTTATAGTTAGACAGACTGTTTAATTAAATAAACAATTTATGCACTCCCTCCCTCTCGAGCATTTGGCAGATCTGAAAATGCTGACCGTGCTGGCGGACACCCGCAGCTTCACCGCCGCCGCGCAACGCCTGGGTGTTTCCAAGTCCTTGATCAGCCTGCGCATGAAGGCCTTGGAACAAGCGCTGGGAGTGAGCCTGCTGTTGCGCACGACGCGATCCGTACGCCCCACGGAGGCGGGGGCATTGCTGATCGACCGCTCCCGCCCTGCCCTGGACACGCTGGAAGCGAGCTTTGGAGAGGTGCGCAACCTTACCCGGGCGCCGCGCGGGCGCTTGCGGCTGACCGCACCCGTGGCGCTGGGACGCCAGCATCTGGGGCCGCTGCTGGCCCGGCTGGGGCATGCCTATCCCGATATCGCGCTCGAGGTTTATCTATCTGATCGTTTCGTGAATCTGAGGCAGGAGGGCTATGACTTCGCCTTGCGCCATGCGGATCAGGTGTCCGACGCCTATGTGAGCAAACGGCTGTGCGCCACCCGCGCCTATTTGGTTGCCAGCCCGGAATATCTGGCGCGTCAGGGACGCCCCACGCACCCCTCGGAACTGAGCCGCCACCGCTGCCTGCTTTATCGCGGCGACGAGCGTAATCCGCAGTGGTCGTTCTCACCGCGCCATGGACGCGGCGCCGCCGTGCATGTCAAACCCACGGGCAGCCTGACCATCAACAACAGCGAACTGCTGCGCGAGAGCGCAGGCAATGGACTGGGAATCGCGATGGTGCCGGATTTCAGCCTGGGCGGTGAGCTGGAGGCCGTGCTGCCCGATTGGGACTGCTATGCCGGCTTTGGCCGCTCGCTCTACCTGCTCAAGCCGTTTTCCGCGACGCCCACTGAGGCCCATCGCCTGGTCGAGCAGGCACTGATCGATTACTTCCGACCAGGGTCCGCTGGTGCTCAGGCCAGCAAGGACTCGCCCTGGGATTGGGCGGCCTCGTCATCGAGCATGGTGACGCCTGGCAAGCCGCAAGCATAAACCGCCTGGGCCAGCGCCTCGACGGCCGCCATGCGCGGAAAACTGCGCCGCCACGCCAGCACGACGCGCCGCGTCGGGGCGGCGCCCTCAAAGGGCACATAAGTAATCAGGCTTTTGCTAGTGGCCTGTTCAGGAACCGCCGTAACCGGCAATACGGTCACGCCGATGCCGGCCGCCACCATATGCCGGATAGTTTCCAGCGACGAGCCTTCGAAAGTCCGCTGAATACCATCGCTCGTCGCCGCGAAACGCGACAGCTCCGGACAGACCTCCAGCACTTGATCGCGAAAACAATGGCCGCTGCCCAGCAGCAGCATGGTCTGCTGCTTGAGGTCTTGGGCATCGATGGACTGGCGCTGCGCCCACTCGTGATCGTTCGGCACGGCCACCAGGAAGGGCTCGTCGTAAAGCGGCTGCGTAACCAGGCCCGCCTCGGGCAAGGGCAAGGCCATGATGGCGCAATCGATCTCGCCTTGGCGCAGCAGCTCCACCAGCCTCACCGTGAAATTCTCTTGCAACAACAGCGGCATTTGCGGCGTACGCTCGATCTGCAATGGCACCAGACGCGGCAGCAAATAGGGGCCTATGGTGTGAATCACCCCCACTCGCAAGGGCCCGGCCAGCGGGTCATGGCCTTGCCGCGCAATCTCTTTGATGCTGGCGCTTTCCTCGAGCACCTTTTGGGCCTGCGCGACGATGCGCTGGCCTATGGGGGTAACGCCCACCTCGGAGCCACCCCGCTCGAACAGGGTGACACCCAGCTCGTCTTCCAGTTTGCGGATCGCAACCGACAGCGTCGGCTGACTGACGAAACAGGCTTCGGCGGCGCGGCCAAAATGACGCTCCCGCGCCACTGCCACGATGTATTTGAGTTCGGTCAGCGTCATCGTGTCCGTTCCTGAAAAAGGGCTCGCTTACCGCGACCCGCGTAAAAAAACGAAATCATGTTCTGAGAAAATCCTCGCGCCCACGCATCCAGCGCGCCAGATGCGCCTGCACTGCGCCGCCGTCATGCTGGCGCAGCCACGCCGCCGTGTCGCGCGCCGCCTCCGCCAGCTCAATGTCTTGATCGATATTGGCGAACCGCAAAAGCTCCATGCCCGACTGACGCGTGCCGAGAAACTCGCCTGGCCCCCGCAGTTCGAGATCACGGCGCGCGATCTCGAACCCATCGCTGGTCTCGAACATCGCGCGCAGCCGCTCGCGCGCAACCTGGGAGAGCGGGGTCTGGTAGAGCAGCACGCAAACCGATTCGGCCTCTCCCCGCCCCACCCGCCCACGCAACTGATGCAGTTGCGCCAGACCGAAGCGCTCCGCGTGTTCGATCACCATGAGCGAGGCGTTCGGCACGTCAACCCCGACTTCGATGACGGTGGTGGCGACCAGCAAATCGACATCGCCAGCGCGAAAAGCCTCCATGACCGCCGCTTTTTCGGTCTGCGGCAAACGGCCATGCACCAGGCCGACGCGCAGATCAGGCAGTTCAACTCGCATGGTTTCGTAAGTATCGACCGCCGTCTGTAATTGCAGGGCTTCGCTTTCTTCAACCAGCGGACAGACCCAATAAGCCTGCCGTCCGGCGCGTGCCGCCTGGGCAATATGCGCGATAAGCTCATCTCGCCGCCCCTCGGAGAGCAATTTGGTGAGGACAGGCGTGCGCCCAGGCGGAAGCTCGTCGATCACGGACACGTCGAGGTCCGCGAAAAAGGTCATCGCCAGAGTGCGGGGAATGGGCGTGGCGCTCATGCTGAGTTGATGCGGCACCACCCGGCCTTCGGCCTCCTCACCCTTGCGGCTGAGGGCCAGGCGCTGGCCAACCCCAAAGCGGTGTTGCTCATCCACGATGGACAAACCCAGCCGAGGGAAGTTCACGTGATCTTGGATGAGCGCCTGCGTGCCCACCACCAATTGCACCTCCCCTGCCTCGATCGCCTCCGCCGCCTTGCGGCGGTTCTTAAGGGTCAGGCTGCCGCTCAACCAGGCCACCGATACCCCCAGCGGTTCCAGCCAGGCGGCAAGCTTGCGGAAATGCTGCTCCGCCAGAATTTCGGTCGGCGCCATCAGCGCCACCTGAAAGCCATTCGCGATGGCCTGCGCCGCCGCAACCGCGGCCACAACCGTTTTGCCGCTGCCCACATCCCCTTGCAATAAGCGGTGCATGGGATAAGGCCGCGCCAGATCCGTAGCGATCTCGGCCACGACGCGCTGCTGCGCGCCGGTCAGGGTGAACGGCAAAGCCGCATACAAACGCGCCGTCAGGCCCGCCGGCTTGGTATCAGGCGCCATGCTGGGCGCGCGTTTGTCGTGGCGAGCCGCCCGGGCGGCGGCCAATGAGAGCTGCTGCGCCAACAACTCATCGAATTTGATGCGCCGCCAGGCGGGATGGGTGCGTTCGCTCAGGTCGCGCTCGGCGATACCGGGCGGTGGCGCATGCAAGAGGCGCACCGCTTCGTTGAAAGGCAGCAGCCCATAACGTTGACGCACCGCCTCAGGCAGGGTGTCATCCAGGGCCAGGCCCGCCAAGGCCTGCGTCACGGCGCGCCGCAGCACAGGCTGGGTCAGCCCGTCGGTGCTCGGGTATACCGGCGTGAGCGCGGTCGGCAATGCGCCATCGGCATTGCTCATGCGCGGATGCACCATCTCGCGCCCGAACATGCCGCCACGCACATCCCCTCGGGCGCGCAAGCGACGCCCTGAATTCAATTGTTTTTGCTGGCTGGGATAAAAGTTCAGCCAGCGCAGATGCAATTCTCCGCTATCGTCCGCGATAACGGCCGTCAATTGCCGCCGCGGACGATACAGCACGTCGGAACGCAGGATCTCTCCCTCGACCTGGGCCGGAAAACCGGGCCGTGTCTCTGCAATCGGGATGATCCGGGTTTCATCTTCATAGCGCAGCGGCAGATGCAGCACAAAATCCTCGGGCTCGACGAGACCGAGGTTGCGAAGACGGCGTTCGATCAGCGAACCGCGGTCCGCCTTGGCCGGTGCTGGCATGCCCGCCTGGCTCACAGCACCAGAATGGCCTCGACCTCGAACTGGGCGCCCTTGGGCAAGCTCGCCACGCCTATCGTGGAACGGGCCGGAAAAGGCTGGGGAATGATTTCCGCCATGATGGCGTTGGCCGCCGCAAATTTGCCCAGATCGGTCAAGAACAAGGTGAGTTTTACGATGTTGTTCAAGCTGCCGCCGGCTTCTTTGATGACCGCTTCCATATTGGCGAATGCCTGACGCACCTGACCATCGAAGTTTTCGGACACCAGATCGCCGGTTCCGGGCTCCAGGCCGATCTGGCCGGAGAGATAAACCGTCTTCGAACCCGTAACGGCAACCGCTTGCGAATACGGGCCAACGGCGGCGGGCGCCGCATCGGTATGAATGATTTGTTTGCTCATGAGCAATTCCTTGGTGACGGATCTAATGACTATCGAAGTTTAGCCAGCAATAGACGCTTGCGAAAGTGCCGCCGCAGCCTATGCCGCTCGCTCAAGCCTGCTGAAATGCGCCGCTGCGGACATTGTTGCGACACACAACCGGACTCTCGCCCTGCCGTAGACGCTCAGAACGGCCGCTGCCCTAGCTGCGAGCGTCGAGAGGCTGATGCTGGCCTGGTTGCTGCAGGCAAGGCCTGGCCTTAGGCTATCAGGCCGGAAGCGCTATTTTTGCAATCAAGAGGCTTTTCTGCCCGCGACGACTAAGCCCGCGATGGCACTGTAGATAGACGGCGTCCAAGGCGCAGGCCTATTTAAGCCCTGACGGCGGGTATCGGACCGGCTCGCTCACTGCCGATACCGCTATCGGCCTGCGCCACACGGGCCGCAGCATCATCGCTGCCGCGTTTATCGCGACGTCGATGCACCTGGGGAAGGGGTGCTGCTCAATTGGGACGGCACCATTGACGGCACAAGGCCCGGACAAGCCTGCATTGTTGCAGGCCTTGAAGCGGCCGCGCGCGCCTGCCAAGGAGCAAGCCGCGCGCGCAAGCGCTTATTTTTCGACGAAGGCGCGTTCGTAGACGTAATCGCCGGCTTCGCCCACGCCTGCCGAGACTTCAAAGCCGCGGGCATCGAGCATGGCGCGAATATCGGTCAACATGTGCGGGCTGCCGCAAATCATGCCTCGGTCGGTTTCCGGATTCAGTGGCGGCAAGCCGATGTCCTGGAATAGCTTGCCGTTCTCGACCAGTTCCGTGATGCGGCCCTGATTGCGAAAAGGTTCGCGAGTGACCGTCGGGTAGTAAATCAGCTTGTCACGCACGAATTCGCCGAAGAATTCATTGTTCGGCAATTCGTTCTGGATGTAGTCGGCGTAGGCCAGCTCACTGACATAACGCACCCCATGGAGCAGCACGACCTTCTCGAAGCGCTCATAGACCTCGGGGTCTTTGATGATGCTCATGAAAGGCGCCAGGCCAGTGCCGGTGGCGAACAGATACAGGTTTTTCCCCGGCCGCAGATCATGGGCCACAAGCGTGCCGACCGGCTTGCGGCTGACCAGAATGTGATCGCCCTCTTTCAGATGTTGCAGGCGCGAGGTCAGGGGGCCGTCCTGGACCTTGATGCTCAGAAACTCGAGGTTTTCTTCGTAGTTGGCGCTGGCGATGCTGTAGGCGCGCATCAGCGGCTTGCCTTCGACTTCCAGGCCGATCATGACGAAATGCCCGTTATGAAAACGCAGCGCAGCGTCGCGGGTGGTCTTGAACGAAAAAAGCGTGTCGTTCCAGTGGTGCACGCTCAGGACGCGCTCGGTATTGAAAGCAGCCATATTATTTGTCGAGTTGTGGCGCCGTGGGCTCCACCAGATGGACCTAGGGTATTCACCGAGTTTACTCCATCTATCTGATAATTGCTCTCATTAGTGCTTATACCCATATCCCTCACAGACTGTTTATTGCCCGTGTTTCTGAGGGGCGGCCATGCTGCGTCAATACCGCGCGTAGCGACGTTTTGCCCGATTCGTCCTGCTAATACGCAAGAGAAAGCTTTCGTTCAGTTGAACGGCCGGACGCTTCCTGCTATCTTGCGGCTCTTGTTGATAATCATTTTCGTTATGGCTGCGTTACTGCGGCCAGCCTCTTGCTGGAGAGCCTGTTCATGAAGAAGCGTCCCGCCCTCACCTCCCTGCTGCGCGCCCTGGCACTTGCCGGCGCGGCCTCCTTCGCGACTCAGGCCGGCGCAGCCGAAGAGGTAAGCCTCTACACGACTCGCGAACCCAAACTCATTCAACCGCTGCTGGATGCCTTCACCAAGGACACCGGCATCAAGGTCAACACCGTCTTTGTCAAAGACGGTCTGCTCGAGCGCGTCAAGGCTGAAGGCGACAAATCGCCTGCCGACGTGCTCATGACCGTCGATATCGGCAACCTGATCGATCTGGTCGATGGCGGGGTCACGCAAGCGGTCAAGTCCGACACGCTCAACAGCGTCATTCCGGCCAACCTGCGCGGCGCTGATGGCAAGTGGTATGCCCTGTCGCTGCGCGACCGCGTCCTCTATGCCGAAAAAGACCTCAAACTCGACAAGATCAGCTACGAAGACCTGGCCGATCCCAAGTGGAAAGGCAAGGTTTGCATCCGCTCGGGCCAGCACCCCTACAACACCGCGCTGATCGCCTCCATGATCGCCCACGACGGCGCCGAAGCCACCGAAAAATGGCTGCGCAGCGTCAAAGCCAATCTGGCCCGCAAGGCGGCTGGCGGCGATCGCGACGTGGCGCGCGACATCCTGGGCGGCATCTGCGATATCGGCCTGGCCAATGCCTATTACGTCGGCCACATGAAAAATGCCGAGCCAGGCACCGATGCGCGCAAATGGGGCGACGCCATCAAGGTGATCCGACCGACCTTCGCCAATGGCAAGAGCCAGGGCACCCACGTTAATGTGAGCGGCGCCGCTGTGGCCGCCCATGCGCCGCACAAGGCAAATGCCGTCAAACTGCTGGAGTTCCTGGTTTCCGAGCCGGCTCAGACCCTCTACGCCCAAGCCAACTACGAGTACCCGGTTCGCAAGGGGGTGAAACTGGACCCGGTCGTGGCCAGCTTCGGGGAGTTGGTAATTGATCCGCTGCCCGTCGCCGAAGTGGCCAAGTTCCGCAAGCAGGCCAGCGAGCTGGTCGACAAGGTCGGCTTCGACAACTAAGCCGGTCTGCCGGGCTGAGTCAGCCCGGCGCTTGCGTATCTTGCGGCGATTTTCAGCACTTCCTGACAAGGCGGCCATACGGCCGCTATTTGTCTTTCTCAGATGATGTTTAAGCTCTCTCTAGCACGACCTGCTGGCGCCGCATTGCGTGGACGCGGCTGGTTACTGGCCGCCGCCCTTATCGCCCTGGCCGTTCTGGCCCCGCTGATCAGCCTGGGCTGGTGGGCCTTGCATGCTGACCTGTCGCATTGGCGTCACCTGGCCACCTATGTCTTGCCTCAGGCGCTGGCCAACACCAGCTTGTTGCTGCTCGGTGTCGGCGCCCTCGTGTGCCTGCTGGGCACAGGGGCTGCATGGCTCGTGACCGCTTATGACTTTCCCAGCCGCAAGATACTGACCTGGGCGCTCTTGCTGCCCCTGGCCGTCCCCACCTACATCATCGCGTTCGCCTACCTGGATCTGCTGCACCCTATCGGCCCAGTGCAGTCGCTCATCCGCAGCGTGCTGGGCTTTGATAGCCCGCGGCAGTTCCGGCTTCCCGATTTGCGGTCCCTGGGCGGAGCCATTTTCGTTCTGGGTTTCGTGCTCTACCCCTATGTCTACCTGAGCACCCGCGTCATGTTCATGACGCAGGCGGCCAGCCTGATAGAGGCCGCGCGCACGCTCGGCGCCTCGCGTCTGGGCGTGTTCTTCCGAGTGGCCTTGCCGCTCGCACGCCCGGCCATCGCCGTCGGCGTCAGCCTGGCCTTGCTGGAAACGCTCAACGACATCGGCGCCTCTGAATTCCTGGGCGTGCAGACGCTTACCGTGTCGGTCTACACCACCTGGATCACCCGCTCGGACCTGGCAGGCGCCGCCCAGATCGCGCTGACCATGCTGGCCTTCGTGATCGCGCTGCTCTGGCTTGAGCGACGGGGACGCAAACGCCAGCGTTACGCCAATACGCAACGCATGCGGCCCATGCAAGCGCAACGCCTGCGCGGTGCAAGCGCTTGCGCCGCCATCGTACTGGGCTGGATTCCTGTGGTGCTGGGGTTTGCCGCACCCGCGCTGTATCTGCTGGCAGAAACCTATAAACGCCTGCATCTGGTGGGCGGGGTGTCGGGACAATTGCTTAGCAGTCTGGGCAACACGCTGATGGTCGCGGCAAGCGCCACCCTCATCACCCTGCTCTGCGGTCTGACCGTGGCCTGGGCCTCGCGCAACCTGAGCGCAGGCGGCGGGCTGGCGCGGGCTGGCACTCGCATCGCCAGTCTGGGCTATGCCGTACCGGGTACTGTGCTCGCGATTGGCCTGCTCACGCCGTTTGCCTGGATAGACCGCGCGGCCGGTCAGCTACTGGGCCTGCCCGGCATGTTGCTCATGGGCAGCATGGCGGCCCTGATCTGTGCTTACACCATCCGTTTTCTGGCGATTTCAGCAGGCGGCGTCGAGGCTGGCCTGGCCCGCATACCCCCATCGTTGGAACAGGTCTCGCGCCTGCTCGGTGAGAACGCCAGCAGCACCCTGCGCCGCGTGCACCTGCCCTTATTGCGTCCTGCGCTGGCCGCCGCTGCGCTACTCGTTTTTGTCGATACCATGAAAGAGCTGCCCGCCACGCTGCTGCTGCGGCCCATGAACTTCGACACCCTGGCGACCTGGCTTTATGCCGAAGCGGCGCGCGGCACCTACGAAGAAGGCGCGGTGGCCGCCCTGGCCATCGTGCTGGCCGGTCTGGCGCCGGTTATTCTGCTTGCACGCACCCATCTCAAGATAGGACGTTGACGCTGTGCCCGATTTCCTCGAACTTGAACATCTCGTCTTGGGCTATGACACGCCGCAGGGCCTGAAAACCGTCGTTCAAGACCTCAGCTTCGGCCTGCCCGCAGGCCAGATTGGCTGCCTGCTGGGCGAATCCGGCTGCGGCAAGACCACGGCGCTGCGTGCCATCGCGGGCTTTGAACCGCTGCGCGCGGGTCGTATTTCTCTGGGGGGTCGCTTGCTGTCGTCCACCACGACACAAATCGTGCCAGAGAAACGCAATGTCGGCATGATGTTCCAGGACTACGCGCTGTTTCCACATCTGACCGTAGCGCAGAACGTGGCCTTCGGCCTGCGCCGCTTGCCCAAGGAGAAACAAGCCCAACGCGTCACGGAAATGCTGGAGCTGGTCGGACTGGAACAGGCTGCCCAGAGCTATCCCCACGAAATTTCAGGGGGTCAACAACAGCGCGTCGCGCTGGCCCGTGCGCTGGCGCCTTCGCCCGAACTGCTGTTGCTGGACGAACCTTTTTCCAATCTGGACGTCGATACCCGCGAACGCCTGGCCTTCGAGGTGCGTGACATTCTCAAGGCGACGGGCCACACCGCCATCCTGGTCACGCACAATCAGGCCGAAGCCTTCGCCATCGCTGATCGCATAGGCATCATGCAGGCCGGACGGCTGGCGCAATGGGATACGCCCTACAAGCTGCGCCATGCCCCCGCCTCCGAGTTCGTGAGCGGCTATATCCGGCGCGAAGCCCTGCAAGCCCAACGCGAAGCCGCCTACGCCCGGGGCGGGCGCGGTGAAGGTAATGGAACAAACTCCGTTTCATCGCCCGGCACGACTTGATCAAAGCGGTTGCGCAGCCAATCGGCCTTGGCTTGCTCGATACGGTCTTTGCTGCTGGACACGAAGTTCCACCAGATAAAACGCGGGCCATCCAATGGCTCGCCACCCAAGACGGCAAAGCGCGCCGCAGTGCGCGCCCGCAGAGTCACCGGACAGCCCGCCTTGAAGACTAGCAAGCGTCCTGGCTCGAATACCTGACCGTCCACCTCAAGCTCGCCCTGGACCAGATAGGCACCGCGCTCTTCATACTCGGCTGGCAGATGCAGACGGGCGCCCGCCTGCATCTGCACATCGCCATAGAACAGGGGCGATAAGGTCGGCACTTGCGAGGTCTGACCAAAGAGGCTGCCCGCCACCAGTTGCAGGTTTACCCCCTCGCCTTCGATGACTGCCTGCGCTTGGCGTCCGTAGTGAGCAAAGCCCGGCTCGCACTCTTCATGGGCCTTCATGAGCCCGACCCAAAGCTGTAGGCCGGCCAAGCGCTGGCCGGACCGGCGGCTTTGCGGCGACATGCGCTCAGAATGCACGATGCCTCGGCCCGCCGTCATCCAGTTCACCTCGCCAGGCAGAATCGTCTGGACATGGCCTGCGCTATCGCGGTGGACGATATTGCCCTCGTAGAGATAGGTCACGGTGGCGAGCCCGATGTGGGGATGGGGCCGCACATCGAGACCGGTTCCGGCCGCAAAACTGGCCGGCCCCATTTCGTCCAGAAAGACAAAGGGACCGATTGCCCGTCGCTGAGCGGAAGGCAGGGCGCGGCGCACCTCGAACCCGCCCAGATCGCTGCTGCGCGGCACGACGATCGTCTCCAGACTGTTTACAGGACCGGACATAAGCGGCTCCCTATCGAAAAGTGAAACACCCGGCTGCTCAAGGCAGATCGAACACCAGCACTTCAGCCCCATCACCATCCCGCAGGTGCACGGCGTCTTCCGCCACCAGCGCCATCCCGTCACCAGCCTGGAGCGCATGGCCATTGACCGTCAGGCTGCCCCTTGCGACCTGCACCCAGGCGCGGCGGCCGGCGGCCAGCGTCAAGCTGGCCTGTTCCGCGCCATCGAATAGCCCTGCGTACAAGCGCGCATTCTGGTGGATGCGCAACGATTCTTCAGCGCCATCGGGCGACGCCATCTGGCAGAGCCTGCCGCGCTTGCTGGCATCGTCGAAGGTCTTTTGTTCGTACTCGGGCTCAATGCCGGTCACATCCGGCTCAATCCAGATCTGGAGCAAATGCGTGGCGGCATCGGGCTGCGGATTGAACTCGGAGTGCAGCACTCCCCGGCCAGCGCTCATGCGTTGCAGATCGCCAGGGCGAATCGTCGAGCCCGATCCCATGCTGTCTTTGTGCGCTACCGCGCCTTCCAGCACATAGGTAATGATCTCCATGTCGCGATGGCCATGGGTGCCAAAGCCGCGACCGGCAGCAATGCGATCATCATTGATGACGCGCAGCGGGCCAAACCCCATATGGGCCGGATCGTAGTAGTTGGCAAACGAGAAGGAATGATGGCTGTCCAACCAGCCGTGATTGGCATGACCGCGTGCTGCGGCGGGACGAAGGGTAATCATGATGCGCTCCTTATTCCAATAATATGAACGGCCTTGACGACCGTCGCCAACCGGCGGCGTTCACTGCATGGAAACCATTGTGCGCGTTTGACTGCGACTTTTAGACCAGTAGAATTGAAGCAATCATTCAAAAATTTTGAACGATCATGACCCTTTCTCGTGTCACCCCGCCCTCCATCGGCGCCATCACCCCGGAGCTCTTGCTCATGGTCGATGCCATTGCCCGCCACGGCAGCTTTGCGCGCGCTGCGCGCGAGCTGGGCAAGGTGCCTTCGGCCGTCACCTACGCCGTGCGCAAACTCGAGGACAGCCTGGACGCCCTGCTCTTTGATCGCTCTGGCCATCGGGCTCAACTGACTCCGGCCGGGCAGATGTTGCTGCGAGACGGCCGCCACCTGCTGCACAGCCTCGATGATCTGGCTTGCCGCGTCAAGCGTATTGCCACCGGCTGGGAGGTCGAGCTGCGCATTGCCATCAGCGCCGTGCTGCCCATCGAGCCCTTATTCGATCTGATGCGAGATTTCCAGGCTTTGCAAAGCGGCACCAGTCTGCGGCTGTCTGAAGAGGTGCTAGGCGGCGCCTGGGATGCGCTGGCGGCAGGCCGCGCGGACCTCATCATCGGCGCCGATGCATCCGGCGCGCCCTCAGGCGGCTACCGCAGCGTCGCAATGGGTCAGACCCAGTTTGGCTTCTGTGTCGCACCGCAGCACCCGCTGGCCAGGCTGGGCCGCGCGCTTACCGAGCAGGATATCGCCCAATATACGGCCATTGTCGTGGCCGATACCTCACGCGACCTGCCGCCGCGCAGCCGCGGCCTCTTGCCCACCCGCGATATCATGGTCATGCCCAATATGCGCGCCAAAATCGAAGCGCAGATACGCGGACTGGGCTGCGGACACCTGCCGCTGACACGGGCGGCCAAGGCCATTACCGAGGGCCAGCTCGTCGTATGCGCCACTGAAAACCTGCCGCCTCCAACCGAACAAGTGCTTTATGCATGGCGCCCGGAGCATCCCGGTCAGGCGCTGAACTGGTGGCTGGACAAACTCAAGTCGCCCCGTCTTTGCGAACGTTTGTTGGGCGTCTCGACGGAATAAGCCTTCGCGACCGTCTGGAAGACCATCGCGGCGCCTAGCGCCAGCCTCATGCAAGCGCCCGCATACCGCCGTCTTTCACCCCGGCGCAGCAGCGCAAAGCCGCTTGGGAAGCGGCCTTGGATTGAAGGAAAGGGATGGGCTTATTCATCGGCGATGCCCAGCTCGCGCAGCTTGCGGGTGATGGTGTTGCGGCCTATGCCCAGACGGGAGGCGGCCTCGACGCGGCGGCCACGGCTGGCGTCCAGCGCGCTTTGCAGCAGGATTTTCTCGAACTGCCGCGTCAGCGTGGCCATGACGGCCGGCTCGCCGCGCTCAAGACGGAATTGCGCGTCGCGCAGCAGCGCTTCCTGCCAGTTGCGAGGAGAGGCTTCCTCAGCGGCAGGGCTGGACAGCACTGCCGAAAACTGCGGATTGGGCCGGTTACCCACGACACGCAGCGGCACATCGGGCGTAGCGTGCTCCATCGCCCGGATCTCGGGCGGCAGATCATTGCGGTCTACAGTCTGCCCCGGCGCCATGACGGTGAGCCAATGACAGAAGTTCTCCAACTGGCGCACATTGCCCGGAAAATCGAAGCGGGTGAGCGCCGTGATGGCTTCCGGTGTCAGGCGCTTGACGGGCACGCCCAGCGAACGCGCGCTGGCGATCAGAAAATGGTTGGCCAGGGCGGGAATGTCCTCGGTACGCTCACGCAGGGGAGGCAGGCGCAGCCGTATCACGTTCAGACGATGGAACAGGTCTTCGCGGAACAAGCCCTGCTCCACGCGCCGCTCCAGCGGCTGGTGCGTGGCGGCAACGATGCGCACATCTACCCGCACGGGCTGAGAGCCGCCAACACGGTAAAAGCTGCCTTCGGCCAAAACGCGCAGCAAGCGGGTTTGCAACTCGATGGGCATATCGCCGATTTCATCGAGAAAAAGCGTGCCGCCATGGGCTTCTTCAAAGCGCCCCCGACGCAAGGTATTGGCGCCGGTGAAGGCTCCGCGCTCATGGCCGAACAATTCGGCCTCCAGCAGGTCGCGCGGAATGGCGGCGGCGTTCAGCGCCACGAAGGGGCCGCTGGCGCGAGCCCCGTGGCCATGCAGAGCGCGCGCCACAAGCTCTTTACCCGTGCCGGACTCGCCCGTGATCAAGACCGTTACCTTGGACTGGGCGAGGCGACCTATGGCGCGGAACACCTCTTGCATGGCGGTCGATGACGATTGCGTCATCATGTAGCGGTCGCTGGCGACCGGCTCGGCGGCCGCTTCGGGCGCGACTTCCTGCATGGCGCGCTGGATCAGGGCGACGGCTTCGTTGACGTCAAAAGGCTTGGCTAGGTAATCAAAGGCGCCGCGCTGGAAGGCCGATACCGTGCTGTCGAGGTCCGCAAACGCGGTCATGACGATGACGGGCAGGGCCGCATGATGCTCCTTGATCCGGCGCAGCAGCTCTAGACCATCCCCGCCCGGCATGCGGATATCGGAAACCAGCACCGACGGCGTGTCGCGCTCCAAGGCGTCGAGCACATCGCCAGCCTGGGAAAAGCTGCGCGTGGGAATGCCCGCGCGGGCCAGCGCTTTCTCAAGCACCCAGCGGATGGCCTGATCGTCATCAACGATCCATACGGGTTTCATCAAAGGGGCTCCATCGGGAGGACCAGGCGGAACTCGGTATGCCGTGGCCGGGATTCAAATTCGATGATGCCGCCGTGCTGCTGCACAAAGTCCTGGGCCAGACTCAGGCCCAGGCCAGTTCCGCCCGCGCGGGCGGTGACCAAGGGGTGAAAAATACGATCACGGATATGCTCAGGCACGCCTGGACCGTTATCGATGATGGACAGCACCAGCGCCAGACGATGCTGGCGATGAGCCAGCATGACTTGACGCGCCACCCGCGTGCGCAGGGTGATCTGGCCGCGCGGTACATCGGGTCGGGCATGCTGCAACACCAGCTCCTGTGCCGCGTTACGGGCTACGTTGAGCACAGCTTGCATAAGCCGGGCCGCGTCACCCTGCAAATCCGGCACCGAGGCATCGTAATCGCGCACCAGACCGACGTCATCGCGGAACTCCGCCTGAATAAGGGCGCAAACACGCTCGCATATTTCGTGGATATTGACCGGCCGGGCATTGAGCGGAACCCGCTGCGGCCCACTCAGACGATCCACCAGCGCTTGCAGGCGATCGGCTTCCGAGATGATGACTTGCGTGTACTCGGCCAGGGCCGCGCTGGGCAATTCCGCCTCGAGCAATTGGGCCGCGCCACGCAAGCCGCCCAACGGATTTTTCACTTCGTGCGCGAGATTACGCAGCAGCTCACGGTGAGCGTCGATCTCATCGACGAGACGGTGATTACGGTCCGCCAGGACGCGCTGTTCGATTTCACGGATTTCCAGCAGCACGGGCCATTGCTGAGCAGGACAGCAAACCGTCGTGACGGTCACCTCGATGGAATCCGTGGCGCGACGCAGGGACAGGAGCTGACGCACGTCCGCAAACTTGCCGGCGACGGCACTGTCTATCGAGTTCTGAAGCGCTTGGGGCTGGTCAAAGAGTGTGGGCGCTGCGTATCCACGCAATTGCTTGCGGGAACGGCCGAACAGGTCTTCGGCGGAGGCGTTGGCATATACGATATGGCCATTTCCGTCCAACAGCAAAACGGAGGTGGCGAGCAACTCAAAAGCTTCGACATTCATTATGCACGGCTCCGGGGCGGGGCGAGCCCGCAGGCATCGCCCCTTACAGACCCGGCCGCACCAAGGCGGGCCGGGGCCTTCAGCCTTAGAGCATTACAGGCTGTAGTACATGTCGAACTCCACGGGATGGGTCGTCATGCGCAGACGCGTGACTTCACCCATCTTGAGCTCGATGTAGGCATCCAGCATTTCATTGCTGAACACGCCACCACGGGTCAGGAACTCGCGGTCCTTGTCGAGCGCAGCCAGCGCTTCTTCGAGCGAGGCGCACACGGTCGGGATCTTGGCGTCTTCTTCCGGCGGCAGATCGTACAGATTCTTGTCGGCCGGATCGCCGGGGTGAATCTTGTTCTGCACACCGTCCAGACCCGCCATCATCAGGGCCGAGAAAGCCAGGTAGGGGTTGGCCAGCGGGTCCGGGAAGCGGCTTTCGATACGGCGGGCCTTGGGGTTGCCCACGTAAGGGATGCGGATCGAAGCCGAGCGGTTGCGGGCCGAGTAAGCCAGCTTGACCGGCGCTTCGAAGTGCGGCACCAGACGCTTGTAGGAGTTCGTGCCGGGGTTGGTGATGGCGTTCAGGGCACGGGCGTGCTTGATGATGCCGCCGATGTAGTACAGGGCGAAATCAGACAAGCCAGCGTAGCCATTGCCTGCGAACAGGTTTTGGCCGTCCTTCCAGATGGACTGGTGCACGTGCATGCCGGAACCGTTGTCGCCGACGATGGGCTTGGGCATGAAGGTTGCGGTCTTGCCATAGGCATGAGCCACGTTATGAATCACGTACTTCATGATCTGGTTCCAGTCGGCGCGGGTCACCAGCGTGCTGAACTTGGTGCCGATTTCCAACTGGCCGGGGGCCGCCACTTCATGGTGGTGCACTTCGACCGGCACACCCATCTGCTCCATGAGCAGGCACATTTCGGAACGCATGTCCTGGAAGGAATCGACCGGCGGGACGGGGAAATAGCCGCCCTTGACGCCCGGACGGTGGCCCATGTTGCCGCCTTCGAATTCCAGGCCGGTCGACCAGGGGGCCTCTTCCGACTTGATCTTCACGAAGGTGCCCGACATGTCCGTGTTCCAGGTCACGCCGTCGAAGACAAAGAATTCGGGTTCCGGACCGAAGAAAGCGGTGTCGCCCAGGCCGGAGGACTTGAGATAAGCTTCGGCGCGCTTGGCGATCGAACGCGGATCGCAGTCATAGCCCTTCATGTCGGAGGGCTCGACGACGTCGCAGCTCAGGATCAGCGTCGTTTCTTCGCGGAAGGGGTCCAGATTGGCGGTGGCCACATCAGGGATGAGCAGCATGTCGGAAGCTTCGATACCCTTCCAGCCCGGAATCGACGAACCGTCGAAAGCCTGACCTGCCTCGAGCTTTTCTTCATCGACGGTGTGAGCCGGCACCGAGACGTGGTGCTCACGGCCAAGCGTGTCGGTGAATCGGAAGTCCACGAATTTGACTTCGTTGTCGGCGATCAGTTTGATTACGTCTTGGGGGCTTGCCATGTCATCTCCATTGGATAAAAGCGTCACGGGCATAGCGCCCGACAAGCATCCAGAATCAAAGCAAGATGCGTGCCAGGTTTAGTTCAAGGGCAACCCCGAGAAACAGACCATTTAACGCTCAATTAAGCACCATTATGGTGCAAAAGATAGGGCATAAACGCCCTATCGTGGTGCCAAACCATTACAGAAAGATTTCCTGCAAATCATTGAGAAAGCGCCAACCCAGTGCAGTCGCCCGCAAACGGGTCGGGTCCGCGTCGAGCAGGCCCCGCTGGCTGGCCGCATCCAGCTGGTGCGCGATAGCGGCCAAAGACAAACCGGTGCGCTCCGAAAAGCTGCTGGCCGCCACCCCGTCTTTGAGGCGCAAGGCATTGAGCATGAACTCGAAAGGCAGCTCATCAGGCCCGACCTGGCGGTTTTCAGCGACATGGCTGCCATCGCGGGCCATCGCCCGCTGCATCCAGGACTCCGGATTACGATGACGCGCTTCGCGCACGATGCGGTCATGAAAAGACAGCTTACCGTGAGCGCCCGGCCCCAGGCCGAGATAGTCGCCAAACTCCCAATAATTCACATTGTGCTTGCAGCGGGCACCCTGCCGGGCATAGGCCGAGACTTCGTAACGCGCCAGCCCCGCATCGGCCAGCGTGGCTTCGACAGCGTCTTGCATGGCGGCGCTATCATCGTCATCGGGCAGCTCGGGCGGGTACTTGGCAAATACCGTGTTCGGCTCCAGGGTCAGGTGATAGAGCGATAAATGCTCGGTGCCGAAAGACAGCGCCTCGCGCAGATCGGCCACACAGGCATTGATGTCCTGTCCCGGCAAGGCGAACATCACATCCAGATTGACCCGCGATACGGCGCGCTGCGCCATCTCGATCGCCGCGCGCGCCTGAGCCGAATCGTGAATGCGGCCCAGCTTGTGCAGCTGGGCGTCGTCAAAACTCTGGATGCCCAGGGAAAAACGCGTCACGCCGCTCGCTGCGTAATCAAGAAAACGGCTGGCTTCCGCCGTGCCGGGATTGGCCTCCATCGTGATCTCTGCATCCGGCAGCAGATTGAGACAGGCCCGCAGCATGGCGAGCAGTTCATCCAGACCGGCGGCCGACAACAGGCTGGGCGTGCCTCCGCCGATAAAAACAGAGATGACCTGACGCCCCCATACCAGCGGAACCGCCTGCTCGAGATCGGCGCGCAAGGCATCAAGATAGGCGCGTTCGGGGATGTCCTGCCCCGGCATCGCATGGGAATTGAAGTCGCAATAGGGGCATTTGCGCACACACCAGGGCACATGCACGTAAACCGATAGCGGCGGCAGGCTGGTTAGCGCGGCGCCAGCCGGCACGAGAATGGAGGACTTGAGCGGCGCAGCGCTGCGGATCGGAATGGTGATGGCCATATTGCAGCGCTCAGATCGCGCTCAGTTTGCCCAACAGCTCACGCAGGGCGCGGGCGCGGTGGCTGACAGCGTTCTTTTCTTCGGGGGGCAATTGGGCGGCGCTGCGGTCCAGATCCGGCAAATAGAAATAAGGATCGTAGCCAAAGCCATGGGCTCCGGCAGGAGCCAGCGCGATCTCGCCATGCCAATGCCCCTCCCCGATCAAAGGACAGGGGTCATCCGCATGACGCACCAGCACCAGCAAGGCGACATACCAGGCGCGCCGGTCGGCCTGACCCTGCATGCGTTCCAGCAGTAAAGCATTATTGGCGGCATCGCTCTTGGCCGCGCCTGTTTCGCGCTGCGCGAAACGGGCGGAATACACGCCGGGCGCGCCGCCCAGAGCATGTACGCACAAGCCGGAATCGTCGGCCAGGGCCGGCAAGCCGGTCGCCAGACTGGCGTGGCGCGCCTTGGCCAAGGCGTTCTCGACAAAGGTGACATGCGGCTCTTCGGCTTCGGACACGCCCAGGTCGCCCTGCGGCACGAGCTCAATGCCTAAGGGAGCAAAAAGCGCCGCGAATTCACGCAATTTGCCCGGATTATTCGACGCCAGCACAACGCGGCGCAATGGAGATGAGGTAGCTGCAAACATAGCCGCTATTGTAATCGCCGGCTAAGCCTGGGTGACTTCGCCACGAAGCATGACAAATTGAAACAAGCCGGAAATGAAGCCTAGTCATGATGCAGGCTCTGCCGCTGACAGCGGCGCTTCGCGATGCCAAGCATGAACGCCCAGCCCGCCTCGACAACATCTATTGCCCACCTGCCCTGGCTGATCCAGCGGCGCATGCTGCAACCCTGCTATCAGCCCTTGGTCGATCTGAGCCAGGGCCGGGTCCACGAGCATGAGAGCCTGATCCGAGGGCCGGCAGGCAGTCCGCTGCACCTGCCCGACGCGCTGTTCGCCGCAGCGCGCCGCACGGGCTTGCGCCATGAACTGGAGTGGGAGTGTTTTCGTGCAGGCGCGGCAAACTACGCACGCCAGACCGGAGACGGCAAACTATTCCTCAACCTGTCGGGCTCGGCCATTATCGACTATTGGGAGCGCTGGGGCCGGGATTTGCCGCAGCGTCTGCTGGGCGATACCGGCCTGACGGCTTCGCGCATCGTGATCGAACTGACCGACCATAACCCCGAATCCGAAGACCTCGCCACGCTGCGCCAGGCGCTGCAATGCCTGCGCCAATCCGGCATGAAGCTGGCGCTGGATGACTACGGCGTCGGCCACGCCTCGCTGCAACTTTGGATGGAGCTGCGCCCGGATCTGGTGAAAATCGACCGCTATTTCTTTCGCGACATCCACCGCGATGCAAACCGGCTGGCCGTTGTGCGCGGCATGGTCGCGGTTGCGCAGCAGTTGAATACCGCCATCGTCGCCGAGGGCATCGAAACTCAGGAAGACCTGCTCATCATCGGGGATCTCGGCATCCGTTACGCGCAAGGCTGGTGCCTGGGCCACCCGCAGCACGAAGCGGCCTACGGTTTGCCTGCCGCGCTGGCGTCGACATTGCCGCTTGCCCCACGCGCGGCCAACACTGCGGGCTCAGGCCGCACGGCCCTGGATCTGCGGGTCGAGGCCCCGGCCGTCTATCTGAACAGGCATAGCAATGATGACGTTCACCGCCTGTTTCAGGAACAGCGCCACCTGCACTCGCTGGCGGTGCTGGACGATCAGGACCGCCCCATCGGCATCATCAACCGCCGCGACTTTCTCGAACACTATGCGCAGCGCTACACCCGCGATCTCTTTGGCCGCAACCGCTGCGACACCTTTATGAACGCCGAGCCGGTGCTGGTCGATATCGGCGCCTCCATCGACCAGCTCAGCCACGTCTTAACCTCCGAAGACCAGCGTTATCTGGCAGATGGCTTCGTCGTCACGCGCCACAGCCGCTACGACGGCCTGGGCACGGGCGAGGCCCTGGTGCGCTCGGTGACGGAAATCCGTCTGGAGGCGGCGCGGTACGCCAATCCACTCACCGCGCTGCCCGGCAACATCCCCATCAGCAAACACATTGCCCAGTTGCTGGACAGCCCAGGCGAGTTCGTGATCGGCTATGCCGATCTGAACAATTTCAAGCCCTTCAATGACGTCTATGGCTATTGGCGCGGCGATGACATGATTCTGCTCTGCGCCGAAACCATCAAGCGCCATTGCGACGCTCAGCGCGACTTCGTGGGCCATGTGGGTGGCGACGACTTTATCGTCGCCCTGCGCAGCCCTGACTGGCAGGAACGGCTGTCACGCACAATCGAAGAATTCAATGAGCGCGCCGTCGGGCTCTATGACGGCCAGGGGCGCAAGCAAGGCGGCATCCATGCCGAAGACCGCTACGGCAGCCTGCGTTTTTTTCCCTTTGTGACGCTAGGCATCGGCGCCCTGCTGGTGCAACCCGCGCTGCTGACCGATAGGGCGAGCAGCAAGCGCGTGCGGCCTGAAGACATCGCCTCAGCGGCCGCCCACGTCAAGCACAAGGTCAAGCATGGGAACCTGCCCATGGTGTTGGAAACCTACCGCCCTCCGCGCTGAATCCTGGGATTGGCCATCGCGCAGGCGGAACACCGACACCGCCGTGCGCAACCTCTGCGCCTCGCTTTCCAGCGCCATCGCGGCCGCCGCCGTCTCTTTAGCCATCGCTGCGTTCTCCTGCGTGCCTCGATCTACCTCGGCCATGGCCAGATTCACGGCGGCGATCCCGGCAGCCTGCTCGGCGCTAGCGCGCGAAATATCCCCGACCCGCAGCATGACGCAATCCACCGCCGACACCATGGCGTCCATGGCGCTGCCGGCCTGCGAGACATGGCGCGAGCCCAGCGCCACGCGTTCGCTTGAGGCCTCGATCAGCGCTTTGATCTCGCGCGCGGCTTGCGCGCTGCGCTGCGCCAGGGCGCGGACTTCGACGGCAACGACCGCAAAACCCCTACCCTGCTCGCCGGCACGCGCCGCCTCGACAGCCGCGTTCAGAGCCAGGATATTGGTCTGGAAAGCAATGCTGTCGACCACGCCCACAATCTCGCCGATACGCTCGGCGGAGGTCGCAATTTCCTGCATGCTGCGCACGGCGTCGTTGACCGCGCCGCCGCCCTCGCGCGCCAGACGCGAGGCGCCCTCGGCCTGACGGCTAGCTTCGTCGGCGTTGTGCGCGGTCTGCCTCACCGTGTTCGCCAACCCCGACATGCTGGCGGCCGTTTCCTGCAAGGTCGCGGCCTGGCGCGCTGCGCGCGTGGACATATGGCCTGCCCCATGGGCGATCTCACTAACACCTTCGTGTATGGCCTCAACCCCGCCACGCACGCTGGCCACCGCCTGTGTCAACCCGCCCTGCATGCGATCCATGGCGCGGTACAGCACGCCCACCTCGTTGTCGCCGCGCCTGGCGATCGCGGCGGTGAGGTCACCGTCGGCCATCCGCTCGAAATGATGGCCGGCCTCGGTCAATGGCCGCAGCACCGCAAGGCGAAAGTAGAGGCGGATCAGCAGCGCCAGTGCAGCCACGGCGGCCAGCAGCAGGACAGCAGCCACCCCGGCCCGATCCACCCGCTGTCCGGCCTGGTCCAGCATCTCTCGGCCCTGCGCCCGGGCCAGTCCTTGATAAGCGTCTACGGCCGTCATATAGCTTTCGGTCGCGGCAGGCAGCGTTTTTACACTGAGCTGATTGGCCTGAATCCCGTTCCAAGCCTTGATGGCCACGGCTAGCGGTGCGAGCGCCTTGTCCGCCAGATTGACATAGGCCGCGAGCACAGCGTCATAATGCGCCTCGCCTGCATCGGGAATGGCGCGCAGGCGCCCTGCGCTCTCATTCGCCTGTTTGAGCACGGCCTCGGCGCGCGCCAATGCGGCATTACGGTCAGCTTCGAGACCGCCTTCCATATAGGTTTTGGCGTCGGTCAATAGCGCCCGCGCCTGAAACAACCGGGCCGTGGTGTCACTCAAGGCATTGGCGCGCTCAATATTGCCTCGGCCCAAAGCCGCTATCTGTGTACGGTTATCACGCAACACCACAAGCCCTGCGGCGGCGGCCACGACAAACAGCAAAACAAAGACCGCCATTGTTGAGGTCAGGGCCGTCGCGACCCGCAGATTCTTAGTCATAGCCATCCAAGGCAAAGGCCCCCTATCGTCCCGGGCGCGTTGCGCTTGATTATCCTGGTCAACAATGGCAATTTCTTGACATCAGCAGGACGGGCACTGCCGCGAACAGCTGCGGTATCACCGGCCAGGCCGGCGCCGCCACCAGGCCTTTCCCTCTTGCAGAGAGCCCCTCGCCGCCCATTTCGGGCAATATGATTCTGGCCTATGTGGCCGAGCGGGCTGAGCCTGCCGCGCTTCTTCTCGAAAAGCAGCAGGCCCGCGCAGGCCGGACCTAGGCCCGCGCCGCGCGCTGTTCGGCCACCAGCTTGGCGATGCCGCCTTCGGCCAGCGTCAGCATGGTATCGAGCTGAGCCCGCGTGAAGGTCGCCTCCTCGCCAGTGCCCTGCACTTCCACAAAGGCGCCCGCGCCGGTCATGATGACGTTCACATCCGCTTCGCAGGCCGAATCTTCTTCGTAGTTCAGGTCAAGCACGGCGCGCCCGCCCACCAGGCCCACCGACACGGCGGCCACATGATCGCGGATCGGGTTCTGCGTCAAAAGGCCACGCTCCATCAGCAAAGCCACCGCATCGGCGGCCGCCACCCAGGCGCCGGTGATGCTGGCGCAGCGCGTGCCGCCGTCGGCCTGCAACACATCGCAATCAAGATGCAGCGTGCGCTCGCCCAGCGCCTTCAGATCAAACACCGCCCTCAGACTGCGTCCGATAAGGCGCTGGATTTCCTGCGTCCGGCCGCTCTGCTTGCCGCGTGCGGCCTCGCGATCGCCGCGCGTATGGGTGGCGCGCGGCAACATACCGTATTCGGCCGTTACCCAACCCTCGCCCTTGCCCTTGAGAAAAGGCGGCACTTTTTCGAGCACGCTGGCCGTGCACAAGACCTGTGTGTTGCCCGCCACGACCAGCACGGAGCCTTCGGCATAGCGCGTGAATCCGCGCTTGAGGCTGAAGGCGCGCAGCGTATCGACAGCACGGCCATCAGCGCGCAGGGAGAGGTCGGAAGTCGTCATGGCACACTCCAAAAAAAGGCCAAAGCAGAACGGAATGGCGTGATTGTACGTGTGGGGTAAGGTTCTTCGGTTATCCTGCCGGCATCTTTCAGGGCGCATGCCCTCGTATTTCCAGGAATATCCATCATGATTCGCAGCATGACCGCGTTCGGCAACGCCCGTGTCGATCTCGAACAAGGCTCTCTCTCGCTTGAACTGCGCAGCGTAAACAGCCGGTTTCTCGATCTTTATTTCCGCCTGCCCGACGAACTGCGCCACACCGAGACTCCGCTGCGGGAATTGCTGACCAGCCAACTGGCCCGGGGCAAGGTCGAAGTCCGCGTGAGCTTCACGCGCAATGCCAGCGCCGAAGTCACACAGCTCGACCCCGAATGGCTGGGACGTCTGGCCGAACAACTGGAGGCGGCGCGGCGTGTTCTGCCCGAAGTCGGCGCCCCGCGCCTGGTGGAACTGTTCAATTGGCCTGGCCAACGCGGCAATGACGCGCTCGACCCGCAGATCTGGGGCGCCGCCTGCCTCAGCGCCGGCCAACAGGCGCTCAGCCAGTTACAGGAGGGCCGCAAGCGCGAAGGCGAGCGTCTGGCCGCCATGATGCGCGAATGCGCCGAAGGCGTCGGAGGCATCGTCGATCTCGTTGAAGCCCATCTGCCCCAATTGTTGGCTGAGCACCGCGAAAAACTCGCCACCAAACTGCGCGAAAGCCTCGAAGCCGCCTTCCCCGGCGGCTTTGCGCACATCAGCGGCGCCGAACTAAGCGAACGAGTCGCCCAGGAAGCCGGGCTGTTCGCCCTGCGCATCGACGTCGCCGAAGAACTCTCGCGCCTGCGCTCGCACCTGGACGAACTGCGTCATCTGCTGACCGAGGGCGGCGGCAAACCGGGCGGCAAAGCCCAGTCCAAGGGCAGCGCCGGCAAACGCCTGGACTTCCTGTTCCAGGAAATGAACCGTGAAGCCAATACCCTCGGCTCCAAGGCGGGCAGCCTGGAAGTCACCCGCGCTGCGATGGACCTGAAACTGCTTATCGAACAAATGCGCGAGCAGGCGCAGAACCTAGAGTGATAGAGGTAGACTGGCCTGGCGCAGCCAACCGGGCTCGTCAGGCATTCACGGGCCACTCCCCTTACCCTGGCGCCGCTTCCAACGGCTATCGGCCCTAAGCTGAGCAGGAACGCCTCGGCGATGAAGGTTTATGGCATGCCGCCGAGCTGTTCCGTCACGGCCCGCGCCGTGCGGACAACCTCGTGCACGTGCGCCATGTTCAAACGCTCTGCCGGCATGGTCAAGGTGACCGCGCCGACTAAGCGGCGCGCAGGCCGCTTTCGAGGTGGGCGTGCACAAGCTCACCATTCCCGTCTCTGTTACCGAAGCCCATAGCCTGGCGAATGTGCGCAAAACCCATAAACAGGTGTTTGCGGACCTGGCGGCCATTATCGACCTGCGCCAAACCCACTACCCGCAGATATCCGTAGAAGCCGGTCTGTCTGTCGCCTTCGGCTGCACCCTGCAAGGGCCGGTGAGCGATGACGAGACATTGCGCATCGCTTATCGCGCCGCAGCCTGCGGCGTGGACGAGGTTGGCCTGTCCGACACCAGCGGCTATGCCGAGCCACGCCAGGTCCGCCGGCTTTTCCGAAAGCTTCATGCCGCCGTTGGCGATAAAGCCGGCGGCGCGCACTTTCACAACACGCGAGGCCAGGGCCTGGCCAATGTCATGGCAGCGCTGGACGCGGGCGTCACGACCTTCGACGCCAGCCAGGGCGGCATCGGCGGCTGCCCCTATGCGCCCGGCGCCAGCGGCAACATCGTGACCGAGGATCTCGTCTTTCTGCTCGAAGCCATGGGCTTGGACACCGGCATCGACTTGCCTCGCTTGATCGCCGCACGCGACGCCTTGCGCGCCGGCCTGCCCGGCGAACCGCTCTATGGCATGGTCGCCGAGGCAGGCCTGCCCAAGGGCTTTTTGCACGCTCATCAACAATCAGGTCTTGAACCATGAATCTAAACGACCAGCCCCTGCCCTTGGCCGGCGTACATGTCATCGAATTTACGCATATGGTCATGGGGCCATCCTGCGGCATGATACTGGCCGACCTGGGCGCGGAAGTCATCAAGGTCGAGCCCCTACAGGGCGATAGCACACGCCGCCTGCTTGGTTCGGGCGTAGGCTTTTTTCCTACCTTCAACCGCAATAAAAAAAGCATTGCGATCGACGTCAAAAGCGCTCAGGGCAAGGAAATTGTCCATAAGCTGCTCGCCTGCGCCGATGTTTTCAGCGAAAACTTTAAATCCGGCGCAATGGCCGCACTGGGTTTCGATTACCCCACGCTCTCGCGCTCGAACGAAAGACTCATCTATGTCTCGCACAAGGGGTTTCTTCCGGGGCCCTACGACAAGCGCACCGCGCTAGATGAAGTGGTGCAAATGATGGGCGGCCTCGCCTATATGACCGGCCCCGTGGGCCAGCCGCTGCGAGCCGGCGCCTCCGTAAACGATATTATGGGCGGCATGTTCGGCGCGATCGGCGTGCTGGCCGCGCTGCGCGCGCGTGAATCGACAGGCAAGGGGCAAGAGGTGCTTTCTTCGCTGTTCGAAAACAATGTATTCCTCGTCGCCACGCACATGATGCAGTACGCCATGACCGGCAAGCCGGCTGCGCCGATGCCAAGCCGCATCTCGGCCTGGGGCATCTATGACGTGTTCACCGTCAAAAACGACGAGCAAATTTTCCTGGCAGTCGTGTCCGACACACAGTGGCGCCTGTTCTGCCAGACCTTCGGCTTCGACGACCTGCTGGCGGACCCGCGATTCACGACGAATAACCAGCGCGTCAGCGAGCGCTCATGGATGATGCCTGAACTACGCCAGCGCATGGCGCGATGGGAGGCTGCGCATATTGCCCAAGAGTTCGAAGCGGCAGGCCTGCCCCACGCGCCCATCAACGCGCCGCATGAGCTCTTCGACGACCCGCATCTGCTCGCAACCGGCGGCTTGGCGCGCGTCGAGGTTCCAGATGGGCCGGCAACGCTCACCCCCATGCTGCCGCTCATGTTGGATGGCAAACGCTTGCCTCTGCGCAGCCATCCGCCCGCCTTGGGCGCAGAGACCGACAATATTCTGGCGTCCCTCGGCTACAGCGGAGCCGATATCGCGGCGCTGCGCGAGGCTGGCGTGGTCGGCTGAGGCTTAGAAAACGATTAGGACCACGCGTCGCCACACCGCGGATGTGGTCCTCTCTCAACACGCACGATAGAACTCTGGGCAGGTTTACCGCTAGCGCAGCAGCGGGCCCCATGAGAGTTTCGCCTTAGCCGTTTTAGGCCATCGCGAACGACCTTAGACCCGGTGCAAGACACAAAACGATGCTCCCACCAGATACCGGCATGATGCGGCCAGGACAGACTGCGAGCCCCCAGACCACGACCGGGGTTCGCCCCCTGCGGCCTGGCGCCTACCCACCCCGGCTCAAAACCGCACCGAGCACCGTATGCCCGCCGGAATGGCATTGCCTTTGTTCGGAATAGTGAGCAAGACGATAAAGGTGCCGCTGGCCGCATCCATCACGCGGTCGATGCGCCAGACCTTGGCTTGCAGGGTCTGGCTGCTGATGGCCGGATTGATGCTGACCTGCGCGTCGGCGTCGGCCTTGATGCGGCCATACAGGCCTTCGGGGACCGCCACCTTGACCACCAGCGGGTCGATCTGAGCCAGCTTGACGATTTTATTGTCGTTGACCCGATCACCCGGCCCGGCATAGCGTTCGGCCACCACGCCGTCAAAAGGGCTTTTGATGCTGCGTTCGGCAAGAATGGCCTGTTGCAACGCCACCTGCAACTGCGCCTGCCGGCTGCGCGAGCTCATCTCATCATAGTCGCCGGCCGGCAGTAACTTGCGCTTGTAGAGATCGGCATTGCGATCCACCACCCGGCCCAGATAGGCGGCTTCGGCGCGGCGCAGGCCCAGGGTGGCCTCATCCACATGGGTATTCAATTCGGCGATCACCTGCCCTTTCTTGACGGTGTCGCCGCGTTGCACCAGGACGCGCTCGAGCACGCCCGCAGCAGGGCTGCCCAGCTCAGACACCTGAAAAGGTTCGATCAGGCAGGCCATAGGCCGGGCCAGGCCATCAGCAGGCGCGCCGTTCAAGGGCACCAGCGCAGGGTCCGGGAGCAGGCTTTGCGCTTGCGGTGCTGAAGAGACCAGCAGCAGGGCCAGGCTGGCGCAGCGCGAGAAAGAGAAGGTTTTCATCATGGAGGTCAGTCACCCTGCCCAGAAAAAGACAGCGAATTTTCGAGTTCTTCGTCCGCAGACACCATGGCGCGGCGTTCGCGGGCCAGTTTTCTTTCCGTGCGCGCCTGAGCGTGGCGCAGCCAATGCGCAGCCAGCCCGCGCCAGCCGGGGCCTTGCGCGGCCAGCAGGGTATTCATCGGCCCGGCCCAGAGGCTATTTTTGACGCTGTCGAGCACGGCATCTTCTAAAGAGAGTATCGCCTCCGTATGGCCGGGGTCGCCCTGGCGGCCGCTGCGGCCCTCCAGTTGGCGGTCGATGCGCGCCGACTCATGGCGTTCCGTCAGGATGACGTGCAGCCCCCCGGCTTGGCGGGCCGCCGCCGACAAGGGGATATCCGTACCCCGGCCGGCCATGTTGGTGGCAATCATGATGCTGCCGACTTCGCCTGCCCGCGCGATGAGGGAAGCCTCATCGGCATCCTGCTTGGCATTGAGCAGCACAACAGGCAGGGCCGCGTCGGCCAGGACACGGGCCAACTCCTCCGAAGCGGCCACCGAACGTGTGCCGATCAGCACGGGCACGCCGCGCCCGTGCAGCTCGCGGCAACGCTCGCGCACCGCCGACCATTTCTCCGCCATGGTCCGATACACACTATCGGGGGCATGTAGACGCCGCGATGGACGGTGTGTCGGAATGCGCACGACCGGCAGGTTATAGACTCGCCCGAGTTCGCCACGGATCTCGGCGGCCGTACCGGTCATGCCGGCCAGCCGCAGATAATGTTTGAAAAACCGTTGGTAGCTGATGCTTTTGAGCGTGACCCGCGGATCGCTCAGTTCCAGCCCTTCTTTGTGCTCGATCATCTGGTGCACGCCCTGCCCCCAGGATCGGTCGGGCATGACCCGCCCGGTGAATTCATCCACCACCATGACCTTGCCATCGCGCACGATGTACTGCTCATCCCGCTTGTAGAGATGCAGTACCGTCAACGCGCTCAGGATCAGCTCTTCGCGCCGAAAGGGAATGCTCCAGGGCGCGGGCCATGCCGCGCAAGCCTCGCGCAGATACGCCCGCCCGGCCTCGGTCAGCACGAC
Source organism: Bordetella avium (assembly GCF_034424645.1). NCBI lineage: Bacteria > Pseudomonadati > Pseudomonadota > Betaproteobacteria > Burkholderiales > Alcaligenaceae > Bordetella > Bordetella avium. The sequence continues at coordinate 1,787,500 of NZ_CP139969.1, read as the reverse complement.
GCGCCGCGCTGCGGGCTGAACACGGTAATGGCCTGCCTGCATGGCCTGAGCCAGCGCTAAGGCCTGACCCGTCACCGCGCCGCCATCCTCCTTCTGGGAGCCGGAGATGATCAGGGGGGTGCGCGCCTCATCGACCAGCACACTGTCGGCCTCATCCACAATGGCAAAGCACAGACCGCGCAGAAACAGTTCAGACAGCCGGCCTGAGCCGCCCCGCAGGCGCTCCAGGCGCAGACGGTCCTCGTCCTTGTCATCGTCCAGCACGATGAGGTCACGTAAATAGTCAAACACCAGGGTCTTGTTCGAGCAGTAGACGATGTCGGCCTGATAGGCCAGGCGGCGCTGTGCCGGCTCCATGTCCATGCTGACCCAGCGCACAGTCAGGCCCAGGGCCTCGTAGAGCGGCGACATGATCTGCGCATCACGCTCGACCAGATAGTCATTGGTGGTGATGACGTGCACGGGCAGACCGGCCAGCGCGGCGGTGGCGGCAGGCAGAGTCGCCGTCAGGGTCTTGCCTTCGCCCGTATTCATTTCGGCCACCATGCCTTGCAGCATGGCCCAGCCGCCCAGCAACTGCACATCGAAATGCGCCTTGCCCAAAGCCAGCTTACCGGCCTGACGCACCAGCGCAAAGGCGCGCGCGGCGCTAGCTTGAGTAATGCCATCGCAGCGCAGTTCGAAAGCCACCTCGTCGGCGCGCGCACGCACCCCGGCAAGGTCCAGTCCGGCCAGCAATGCCGCCTCGGCGTGAACCTGTTTCAGGATACGGCGGGTGCGCCACAGCGGCTGGCGGCGCTTGCGCGACAGCCAGCGCAAGACCGCAGTGCCCCAGGCTTCCAGTTTATTGGCATGCCGTTCGCTTTCCTTCTCGGGATAAAGCGGGTCAGGCGCGAGGGCGGAAAAACTCTCCATCTCACACCCTCAGCTGACGCAACACCATCTGGCGCACGCTGTCATAGAGCTGCGCCGCCAGAGGCCGGGGCTCATGAGAAAATTTGACATAGACCCGGGCGCCGAGATAGGCCCGCGGGGCATCCTCGGGCAGCAACAGGTCCATCACGAAGAGGTTCTCAGCCGATTTGGCGCGCCCCTCCTGGGATTTGCGCGGGTCCACACCGATGCTGCCGCCGCCCTGCAAGCTCAGGGCCAGGCTAGGCAGTTCATCGGTAGCCGCCGGCACCTCGCGTGCAATACGGGCAGAGAATTCACGGGCCGGGTCCTGAACCAGCCGGACGCGGACGTCCTTCAAAGAGCGATGGATGTGCTCCAGGCTGGATTGCGGCACGACGACCCGCACCGTCTCGGCATCGCTCAAGACATAGCCGAGCAGCTCGCCCCGCTGAACGTAGCGGCCTGTCGTGTCCTCGGGCTGAGCCGGGACATAACGCCCCGCGTGCGGGCTGCGCACCTGCTGCGAGGCCACTTCCTGGCCGATGGCCCGGCGTTCGGTCTGTAGACTCTGCCACTGATGCTGCGCGATGGCCGCCTGCACCTGATTGTGCGCATGGGCCTGAACATAGCGGGCCTGATACTCGTCCACCTGCGCGGCCAACATGGCGTCCCGTCGCAGCAGCTCATCGTTTTCCAACCGCAACAAGGGGGTGCCGGCCGACACGGGCGCGTCATCGGCGGCCTGGCGCTCGCGCACAAAGCCCGCCACCGGCGCGCGCACCTGGGCCGAAGGCGGCACCCAGACCACGCCTTCGGTATCGGTGGCCGACGGCACAGGCACGGCGCCGACCAGCCCGACGACAGCCAGCGCACAGAGTGCCGTGATGAGGTAGGAGCGGCCGCGATGGGCCTGGATTTGCGGATCGGTGAACAATTGGCGCCCCAAGCGCCACAAAGGCATGACAATGGTGCTGAACATCGCCCAGCAGGCCAGCAGAACGCCAAAGAAAAAGAACTGCCCTGCCACCAGAAAAATAGCCAAAAACATGATGAACATGCGGTAAACAAAAGACAGCACCGCATAGCCCACAAACCACAGTCGTTCGCCACGGCTGGCGCGCGGCGGCTCAACAGCGGCCAGCCGCAGCACATAGCGCTTGACCAGATAGCCCATCCAGGCATTGGCCCGCTGCCCGAGATTCGGGATCTCGATCGCATCGGATAGCACGTAGTAACCGTCATAGCGCAGCAAGGGATTGCCGTTCATGAACAGCGTGGAGACCCCGCAGAGGATGATGACGTTGTAGGCCAGTGAGCGGGCCAGGCCGGGCTCGAGCTGCGTCCAGACGATCATGGCCAGCGCGGCCAGGAAGAGCTCGACCAAAATCCCCGCTGCGCCGACTAGCATGCGCCAGCGTTTGTCAGCGAAACCGGCTGCGGCGGAGGCATCCACATACGGAATGGGCACCAGCAGCAAAAACATAACGCCGATTTCATGCACCTCGCCGCCACACGCCTTCACCGCACAGGCGTGCCCCAATTCATGGATGGCCTTGACGAAGGGATAGACCAGCGCCATGGCCAGCACATTGCCCGCCGAAAACACCTGGTCCCAGACGTTATGGGTCAAGGCCTGCCAGTTCATCGCGCCTAGCGACGCGCCATAAAGCACCACCACTAGCCATAACAAGCCGCCGATCCAGGTAAACATCCAGCGGTAATAAGGCAGGCCTGCGCTTAGCCAGCGGTCGGGGTCCACCAGCGGCAGCTTCAGCGCGCTGGGATTGCCGATGTATTGCTTGATTTTCTGGGCGCGCTGGCGCCGACGCCGCTGGACCAGATCGCGGACATCCGGGGCGCGGTCTGTGACCAGCACATCAGCCCGATGCAATTGGGCCAGCAGGCGGATAACCTCATCCTGCGGCATCGCATCGTCCTCGAACTGCTGACAGGCGAGTTCCCAGATTTCCTGCACGCTGCGCCGCCCGTCCATCAGGCTGATCAGCAAATTGGCCTCGGGCGTGTAACGGTGAAATTCGCCATTACTCTGGTCCTGCATCACGTACCAGGTCTGCCCGCGATAAACATGCCGGTGGATGTGGATGTGCGAACGTAGGCGCGGACGCAGCGTGCTGACCCGATGCCAGGAATTACTATAGAGAGCCGTCACTGCCATATGCGATGCCTATCCGAACCAGGCCCACCACTTCAGGCGCAGCCAGTCGAAAAATCCATGAGTCCAGATCCAGGCATAGCGGCGCTCGCCGATATCAATGCGGCCCACCCCCTCCATGCCGGGGCGCAGCACCGCCGGCGACTCGGCATCCAGGCTGGCCTCGAGGCGAAACACCGTCTTGCCCTCCTGCACCTGGGCCAGAGGCACGATGCGCGTCACCGTGAACGGAATTTGCCGGTCCGGCATGGCGGCCAAGGCGACCCGGCCGGTCTGCCCCACCGCCACATCATCGATCTGGCGATCCTCGACATCCAGCCACAGGCGGTATCCGCTCAGGGGCGATAGTTTGAACAGCTCCTGTCCGCGTTTGACCGACTCACCCAGTTGCTGGCTGAGATCACCACTCACCAGTACGCCATCAAACGGCGCTCGCAAACTGGCGCGGGATATCTGATCACGATAGAACTGGATTTGCGCCATCGCCTGCCGGGCCTGAGCCTGGGCGATAGCTGCTGCGGCATTGTCTCCCCGCGCCATGGCCTCCTCGGCCTGCCGGCGATACTGCACCTCGAGGTTGCCCGCGCGCAGCAGCTCCAGATCGGTATCGCGGGTGTCGAGCACGGCCAGCACCTCACCCTGCTTGACCTCGTCGCCGGCGCGCCGTTGCGCCTGCGCGATATAGCCGTCAAAGGGCGCGGCCACCACGCGCTGCACCTCGCCTTGAACGGTGGCGCTGGCTGCGACCCGGTAAGGGCCATGCGCCAGCAGCGCAAACAACGCCAGCGCCAGCGCCGCCAAGAGCAGCAGTTTACGGCCGATATGATGGGGACCAAAGAGCCGCGCGGCCTCCTGCAACAAAAAGTCGCGCCCCTTGCGCCACCAAGGCCGCTCCTGTTGGAGGCGCTGGTAGAGCACCCGGCCCGCCAACAGGGCCACGCTCTGGCAAAGCGCTATGCTTTGCCGGTCAAATGGCTGATCATCGGGGCGCTCAAAGAGCAAGGCGCCGCGTGCCTCACCCTCTGGCGCGAACGGAACGGTCAGCACATTACGATTACCGAAGCCGCGCGCGAGGCTTTGATGGGCGCGCAACTGAAGCGTCCGATCGGCGTCTTGAGGCAAGCAAATCGTCGTGTTCTGGTCGATCGCCTCGTCCATCGCTTCGGCCACGGCCTGCAGCAAATTCATGTTCTGCACCAGACGGCTGCTATGCGACAAGGCATGCACCTTGACGCGGCCGTCCTGCCGAAAGCCGATACTCACGCGGTCACAGTCCAGCCGGGTGGCCATATCGGTCACCAGCGTCAGGGCGACATCTTTGAACTTTCCTTCCTTCAGAGACCGCGCAACACTGTTGACGACATACATCAGGCGGTCGATGGTCTGGGCGCTGTCCGTGCGCTGCGCTTGCAGCAACCATGCCTGCAACACCCCCGATCCCCAGCGCAGAGCCTGCACGATAGGCTCGGGCGTCTGGGCAGCGGTTTCGAAAGCCACAACGCCGAACAGGGCTTCCCCCAACACGATCGGATAAGCCACCACCAGCTCAAGACCGTCGGCCGCAACCGCCACCTCCCGACTCTGAAGACAATCATCGACCACGCCATAGAAAGCCGCAGCCGCGTGACTGCCGGCCGGCACCTGCGCCACGGCCTCGAAAGGCCCGGTGTCCGGCTCACCCAAAACGAGGGCGCCATGGCGCACCCCGGTGAGCTGGCTGGCCTGCAAGGCCAGCCAGGCTTGCAAAAAAGCCTGGCGGTCCGTGGATGACGACAACGCCGACCACCAGGCCAGGTCCGCGCGCTTCACCTGCGCGGCAAGGAAAGGATCACTCATCCTCACTGATGGCCTGCGCCGCCTCCTCAAGTTTGCGGGTCACTCGAGGCCCGGCTTTGCGACGGACCCTCGGCTCCCAGGTATGGGTTTTGGAATTGAACACCACAGACCCCGTCATGCCGAGCGCGCCGGACAAGCCCAGTATGCCGACGCCGGCTGCCAAAGCCGCCTGTTGCTCCGGTGTCGCCTGCGACGGATCGGCAGTCTCAGCGGCTTGCTGCCCTTGGGCTTGTTGCTCCTGGACAGCGGCCTGTTCGTCGACTGGCCCCTGCTCAGTGATAGGCGCTTCCTCCGTGGCCGGGACTGGTTCCGCCGCGGAAGTCTGTGCCGTGCTTGGGGCGCTACCACCCGCCTCGGTCCCCATGTCCGTGCGCATAAACACTTCATGCGGGCTCCTGCGGCCCGAAGCATAGTCCGAAAACCCCTTACCGTGGTGGCCGACGACGATGTCTGGCGCTTGCGCGGAAGTATTGACTCGCGTTTCGGTCTGCGCTTGCGCATCCGACACGGCCCCCCCGCTAGCCGGCATCGTTGCGGTAAACACCGTAGGCGCCCCCCGCAGCAAGGCTTGAGGCCAGGAAAACAGCGATTCCATCGTCTGGGTGATGAGGTCGGGTTTATTGCTCCCCATCCCGAAACGGGCCAGGTTGAGGATGCGCCCGCTCGCCGGATCGAGATAGATCGCAGCAAAGTCGCCCACCATCACGTCCTTGTTCAGATTGCCTCTGATCAGCGCCGAGCCCAGTCCGCCCAGCATGAAGTTGCCGGCCGTGCCGCCCAACAGGATGTTATTGCCGCCAAAGGCAATATCGATGGTCTCGATCACGGCAAAGCGGTCATTGACAAAGCTCACCCTGCCATTGTCCCCAAACATGGCGTTGCTCGCCACACCGCTTTCCAGCACATCGTTGCCTACACCACCTATCATCACGCCCGCGCCATTGTTATAGAGCGAGTCGTTGCCGCCCTTGGAGGGGAGGATGGACGAGAAAGACTGGATACGGCCGGCTGCCGTAAACAGCGCCAGCCCGGCGTTGCCGGCGATGAGGTTGAAGCCGCCCGCCGCCCGGATCGTGTCATTACCCAGGCCGCCAAGCAGCACATTGCGGCCGCTGCCCACCGCAATGCTGTTATTGCCGCTTGCCGGCACATCCAGGGTTTCCAGCGCCACCAGGCCGGTGCCAGACAGATAGCGCGCCTGGCCTCCCGCTGCGGCAGCGTCGATAAAGTCTCCGCGGATACGCAGATAGTTCAGCGGCTCCACCGTCACCATACGCCCGAAGTTGGCAAAAACGATATTGTTGCCATCGCCCGCCGTGATGGTGTTGCTCCCGCCCGCAAGCAGATCCGCCGAGCGGCCGATGGCCGCTTGTGCGGCTTGCTCCGGGGTGAGCACGAGTGTCAGCGCATCCCTTGATTGCCGGTCCACCGTGGCGCGCATATCCATGGGGCGGGACAGATCAATATTCATGCCCGCATTGCCGAACACGATGTTGTTGCCCTGCCCGGCGTGGATGACGTTGTTGCCGCCGCCACCGGCAATGAGATCGTTACCCGAACCGCCGTAGATCAGCGCGTCTCCCGCGCCGCCATAAAGAATCACGCCCTGGCTGGCGCCCCGCGCATCCAGCACGCTCTTGCCTGCCTGAGCAAACTGCAAAGCCTGCCCCGCCTGCCTTTGGCCGGCTGTGGCCGTGTAATAGCGGTCATCCTGGCTGGTCGAACCGAAGAGCAAGACCGGCCGGTCATTCCCGCCCACGGTAGTGCCCGCGACCACCAGCGTATTGTTGCCTCCGCCGCCTTGCACCAGGGTTACCGTCCTTGCCGGGGCGTGCCGCACGGTGTAGCTGTCATCCCCCTGGCCCAGCAGGGTGTTCACCGACTGCACGCCATGGAACACAATGCCGCGGTCATAGGCATGAACACCGGCCTCGCTCGTCAGGCTGAAGCTGCCCGCCGCCGCACCGAGGCCTGCGGTCATACCCAGGCCGGTAATACGGCCGAAATTGCCCGCCAGCGGATTGCTGTAAACCTGGCCCAGACCGCTCATTTGCTCGGCCTGGTCCTGCATGCCGACCTGACCCGTCAACATCCCGTCATCGAACACCCGGATACGGTTATTGGCCGGTTCAGCCGAGGTCTGGCCCGCCTGGCGCGAGCCAAGCGGCGCATCCCGTTCGCTGGGCAAACTAACGCCAGCACGCAAGTTGCTGTCGTAGTCTGGCTTATCCAGTTTGCCACCCTCGATCAGCAAACCGCCTTGGATGCCGGACACATCATGAGGCTGATCCGGGTAGTTGGCATAGCCCACCTCACTTAGCGGGTCGATGCGGATCACCGGCTGATCCGTGGCGCGCGGGGTCGAAATCTTGCCAGAACCATTGACCGACCCGTTAGAAGCAGAGCCTGCAATCGGCACGACAATGGCAGGCAAGGCCACATCCTGCAAACCGGGCAAGGTGGTCAGCAAAGATGCCGACAAAGCCAAATCGCGTCCCGCCAGATCCAGCACCGGCAGACCCATGCCAGCGCCACTCTCCAGCTTGATCAGTACCTGCTGCGTCTCCCCCCAAGCCTGATTGCCCAGACCGTTTGCGTCAAAACTCAGCACCACGCTCTCGTGCCAGGTCTGGCCACCGTCGGTCGACAGCAAGAGGCCACGACCCCGCATCCCTTGCAAGACCGCAGCCAGACTGTCGCTCTGTGACAGGCCCGAGCCTTGCGCGAGCGAACCGTATAAGGCCGACGCCAGCATATTGCCGGTCAGCGACACATAGGCCTGACCGCTGGCCGGGCGCGGCAGCACACTGGGGTCCAGATTGACCGTCAGCGCCAAGCTGCCGCCCCCCTGGGCATCCAGAGCGCCGGGCTGAGTAGAGATGACGACCGGCTGACGGCCATCGAATACCCCGTGCGAACCAGCGTGACCCGACACAATGGTGTTGCGCTCGACATCACCCGACAGATCGAAGGTGTTGCTGCCGCTGCCGCCGATCAGGGTGGTGATCACATTGCTACGCGTGGACAACACATAGATATGGTCGTTACCCTCGCACGCATCGAGATTGACGCGCTGGATATTTTGATAGCTGGTGTTCAAACCGGCGCCACGGATGCCCTCCTGGGTCAGCACGAAAGCATCGTCCTCTTCGGTGCCCAGCACCGTATAGGTGTTCATGCCCTCGCCGCCATCGATGTTCAAAGGCCCGTTGATCACATAGCCACGCTTGCCATCCGCCTGCACCTGCTCTTCTTTGAAGGCATAGACCATAAAGGCGTCGTCGCGTTTGCCGCCATGCAGCGACAGGGTTGCGGCGTTGCTGTAGACGCGGAATACGTTGACGCTGTTTTGCGCACCATAAATCGTCATGCCGTAAGCATTGCCGCGCGACAAATAGCCTTGCGTGGTGCGCGCGGTGTGGATTTCATCCCCCGCCGCCAGGTTGGAAGGCAAGCGCTGCGACCCGAACAACTGACCGATCTGAAACTCGTTCTTTTTGGCGGGATCGCTGCCCAGGCCGCCGTCAATCGTAAGAGGCGCGCTGCTGCCGTCGATATAGAAACGATTGCCGCCGTCCACCCCATTCAAACGTAAGCCGCCCGTCGAGCTGCGGTCATAGTTCACACGTTGCACCTCATCGGCGTAAGCCGCGCCTTGCGGCGTCAACTTGGCAACAAAATGCTCGCGCACCAGAAAGGTCTCGTCCTGGGCCGTGCCATTGATGGTCAGCTGGTTGACCCCTGCGAGGTTTTCATTGCCCTGGCCGTCGCTATGGTGAACATTGATCACGATAGCGACCAGGGTCTCGGCCAGATTGACGATGACGCGGTTAGACCCGGCGCCGCCATCGACATCCACACGGTCAACCTGACCCGCCGTGCTCTGCTGGCTTGTCAGAGAGGGAAGCTTATCCAGCACGATTAAGTCGTTGCCGGACCCGCCGGAAATAGCGATCCCCCCCGCCAATGAGCGCGCCGACAGATAGAGGTAATCGTCGCCTTCGCCACCCAGCACGGTCGCACCGGCGCCTAGCAGAATCTGTGTCATCCAGATTTTGTCATGGCCTGCCCCGGCTTCGACGTGCAAGTGGCCGAAGAAATCCGCCCGATCCAGGGTAATGAGATCCTGGCCGTCGCCGCTCAGAATCGTGGTGGCGCCCTGCTGGCGGGTGTGAGACAGCAGTACGGTGTTTTCCCCATCGCCTGCGGTGATGTGCAAGCTGCCCAGCCCCTCGGTATGCAAGAGGGTGATCTGATCATCGCCGATGCCCGTCGTCATGGCGGTGTCGCCGCCTACGGTCACCGTCTCCAGACGGACGATGTTGTCGCCCGCGCCCGAGCTGATCGTCAGCCCACCCGTCAGGCCGCTGTCCAACAGCGTGATCTGGTCGGCGCCGATGCCCGTCGTCATGGCGGTGTCGCCGCCTACGGTCACCGTCTCCAGACGGACGAGGTTGTCGCCGTCGCCCGAGCTGATCGTCAGATCGCCCGTCAGGCCACTGTCCAGCACGGTGATCTGGTCGGCGCCGATGCCCGCCGTAATGGCGGTGTCTGCGCCGACCGTCACCGTGTCCAGACGGACGATGTTGTCGCCATCGCCCGAGCTGATCGTCAGCCCACCCGCCAAGCTGCTGTCCAACACGGTGATCTGGTCAGCGCCGATGCCCGCCGTGATGGCGGTGTCTGCGCCGACCGTCACCGTATCCAAACGAACGGTGTTGTCGCCCGCGCCCGCGCTGATCGTCAGATCGCCGCTCAGGCCGCTGTCCAACAGCGTGATCTGGTCAGCGCCGATGCCCGCCGTGATGGCGGTGTCTGCGCCAACCATCACCGTCTCCAAACGGACGATGTTGTCGCCATCGCCCGAGCTGATCGTCAGCCCACCCGCCAGGCTGCTATCCAACAGCGTGATCTGGTCAGCCCCGATGCCCGCCGTGATGGCGGTGTCCCCGCCGACCGTCACCGTGTCCAGACGGACGATGTTGTCGCCGTCGCCCGAGCTGATCGTCAGTCCACCCGTCAGGCTGCTGTCCAACACGGTGATCTGGTCAGCGCCGATGCCCGCCGTGATGGCGGTGTCTGCGCCGACCGTCACCGTATCCAAACGAACGGTGTTGTCGCCCGCGCCCGCGCTGATCGTCAGATCGCCCGTCAGGCCGCTGTCCAACAGCGTGATCTGGTCGGCGCCGATGCCCGCTGTGATGGCGGTGTCTGCGCCGACCGTCATCGTGTCCAGACGGACGATGTTGTCGCCGTCGCCCGAGCTGATCGTCAGCCCACCCGCCAGGCTGCTATCCAACAGCGTGATCTGGTCGGCGCCGATGCCCGTCGTGATGGCGGTGTCGCCACCCACGGTCACCGTGTCTAGAAGCACTACCTTCACGCCGTCGCCGGCACGGATCGTCAGATCGCCCGTCAGGCCGCTGTCCAGCACGGTGATCTGGTCGGCACCGATGCCCGTGTTGATCGCGCTATCGCCGCCGACTGTCACCGTTTCCAAACGCACGGTGTTGTCGCCCGCGCCCGCGTTGATCGTCAGGTCACCCGTCAGATCGCTGTCCAGCACGGTGATCTGGTCGGCGCCGAGACCCGTCGTGATGGCGGTATCGCCACCCACGGTCACCCTGTCCAGCAGCACGAGGTTGTCGCCATCGCCTGCCTCGATCGTCAACCGGTCAGCAATCTGCGAGGCCCGGACAACCATCGTGTCCTTGCCCGCCGCACTCGAGACGTTGACGCTGCCCCGCACCTCGGTGGCATCCAGCGTCGCCGTGTTTTCGCCCGCGGCCAGCGAAATCGTCAACTGCTGCTGTGTGATCAGCCGCGCACGGATCTGAATATCATCCTGGCCGGAGCCAGCCACGATGTCCATCAGGCGGCCCTGGGTCAGCTCCCCATTGTCAGCCAGGGCGCCGCCAACCTCGGCCGTCGCGCTCAACAAGATAGTCGTGGCGCCCGTATCGCTGCCATGAAGGCTGATCTCAGGAGCCAGCATGCGGCCTTGCACCGTGAGGGTGCTCGCCTTGCCCAGGCTGCCCCGGTCGTCCCGGTCAACGCGCATATTGATGCGCTGCCCGGCGGCAATCAGGCCCGAGGACTGCCCATTGCCCGCTACCAAGAGATTGTTGCCGGCCAGCAGGCTGGCCACAGCCGTCGCCCGCAGAACTGCATCAGCGGACAGCACCATATCGCCGCCATTGCCCGCCTGATCCGAACGCGCGGCCAGCCATACATTGCGCGCCTGGATGGCACCCACGTTCAGCCCCAAGGTGCGCACCGCACCCTGGGCGTCGCTGCCCTCTGCCATCTGAATCAGCGCCACGTCCCCAAGGGCCTGCACATTGATGGTGGACTGCGAGCCGATGGCCGCGACGATCAGCGCATCATTAGCGCTTGCCCCGGCGACATCCGCCTTTCTATAGTCGCCTACCGATCCGCCTGCCTGGAAATACAGATTACCGCCGATGACAACCGGCGTATTGCGCGCATCGGAAAGTCCGGCGTGCATGACCTTGTCATTGACGATGTCTGTCTGGCTGGAGAGCCGGATATCAGCACGGCTGCGCGACTCGATATGGGCCAGCGCCAAACGATGCGCGCCCACTTGGCTGACGGCAATCGAGCCCTGCGCCGACGCCATCAAATAGCCCGAGAGATCGGTGCGCAAGGGCTGATCCACCCCGCCGATGCGACCAGCCAGCGCGCCCAACCAGGCATTTCCGGCGGTCAAGGCCGCCTGCCCGGCTGTCGTTCCATTGACGATGTCCACCAGCGCGTACAAGCGCGCATCCCCGCGCTGGCCTTGGCTGTCCATCACCTCGACACCGCCTAGCCTCAGGCTTTGCATGCCGTACACATTCAGGCTGCTACCGGCCTGAGCCTTGAGCAGCGCTGCGGCATCGCCCGACGGCAGATCGACCAGCAGCGGCGAGCCTTCCTGGCTAAGATCCGAGCCCAGCTGCCCGACAGCATGGCCGGCAATCAGCACCACCTCGCGGGCGTAACCCAAGGCGTCCAGCGCCTGAGGCGCCAGCTCGCTCAGCGAGACGTTGGCGAACTGGCGCTGCCCCGGCGTCATGGCATTCAGGATGGACTCGCCCGCCTGCAAGCTGACGTTGCCGGCCGCGATCACCTGGCCCACGCGCAGATTCGCCTGCGCCTGGTAGCTGGACCCCGCCTGTGCCGTGCCTTGGGTATTGGCCAGCGCAAGATTGAGGTCCTCAGCGCCTTGCTGCGCCACTCTCGCGACCCCCCCTGCTTCGACATAGAGCGCATGCCCGGACTGCAAGCGCAGCTGCAAGGCCTTGCTGCCGTCGTACTGATAAACGCCATTGCCGTCGCGCGTGCCGCCCGCGATGTCCTGCTTGGCCACCAGGCTTACCTTGCCCTGGCTGATCAGCGCCCCACTGCCCGTTCCGATAATAGAACCCGATTGGGCGTTGATCGTAATGCCCTTCGCGCCCCGCACCTCACCCAAGCGGAGATTGCCCTGAGGGGAATCCAGGCCCACCGTCGTATCGCTATAGGCGGACACCACGCCGCTTACGGCCTGCACGGCTAGCGAGCGGGTCAGGTTCACGGTCAGATAGCGGGCATCGCGCATATCGCTGACCAACGCGCCGGCTTGCAGCGCAGCGCCACTCGCGCCATCGCGTGCGATGAAAGGCACCGGGACCGCTCTCCAGACCGTGTCGAGCACCCCGTTGCCAATGTCTACGATATGCAGCTTATTGGCGCGTGCGGCATCGATATTGGCTTGCAACTGCGCACGCTGCGCATCCGTTGCCGCCAGTTTGCTGTTGTACACAAACACATCGGCCGTGTTCTTAAACAAGCCGAAGTTCTCCGCGAAGAGGAATTGCAACTCGCTGCCTGCCGCCAGGGTGCTGCCCAGCAAGAGCGCTTCGTCGTTAGACAGCAGCGGATTCACGGCCTGCCAGAGACTGCTATCAGAAAAGTCTATGCTGCCGCGATCCAGCGACACCGTGCCAGCCGGGCCGATGTAGCGGTAGACCGCTCGATACACCCCGGCCAGATTAGAAGCATTGACGCGCGACAGCAGCGCTTTGTCGGCCTCCGGCAGAGAGTCAAAGATATTGGCCCTTTCCTGCTCCCCAACGGTGCTGAGGTCGGGGAGCTTCAAGGTGTACTCCCCTAGCTCCGCGCCGATAGCCCCCTGGCCCGAGGTACGCAACACAATGTCCTGACCCGCTTTGATGTTCAGGAAGCGGTCGGCCTGCGGTGCGCCTTCGGCATCGCTTTCAATGTCGAACACCTGTTCATTGATGGTGGGAGACAGCGGATACAGCAGGTTGTTTTCGATATTGCGCAGGGCCGCCGACGTGAAATAGAAGAAATATCCGGTCTGGTAAGTCGCACCGTAGCGCGCCCGCTCTTCGGCGCTCTGGGCCGGCGCCTCATCCTTCAATACATAGTTGCGCGTATAGGCCCGGGCGCCCGCAAGATCGGAGGCTTGGAAATCGAGCGTAAGGGCCTGCCCCATATTGGGATACAGGGCCAGCAAACCGTCGTTCTGACCAGCGCCGGTCTGATAGAGCATGGCGTCGCTGCGTGTCGCCGCCAGCCGGATGGTCCCATCGGCGTCAACGATGGCGTAATAGACCGTATCGGCGCGCAGGCCCCCCACCGCATCGCGGAAATAGATCTCGTCGCCTGTCACCAGTGCGCGCAAACCGCCCTGGCCATCGTCCACGATAAACCTGTCCTGAAGCTTGAAGCTGCCCGCGCCCACGGCGCTGAGGGCGGAAGAGGCCCCCGCAACCGCCGTCATGCGCTCGCGCCAGTAGCTATGATATTCGGCGGTTTGCGCCTGTTCCTGCTCGATTACGTAGTCATAGACCGCCTGGTTGCGTATCGACTTCAACAAGCCCGCCAAACCCGCCGCGTCCAGAATGGAGGGCAGGAAGTTGGGGTTATAGGCCTGCCCCTGCAACTGTCCGTGCAAGGCCAACATCTGCTCGCTCAGGCCGCCCGTTGCAAGCACGTCCTGCGTCTGAAACACCCGTGTGCTTACGGTAAACATGCCGCGCAGATCTGCGGCGGCAAAACCCGCGAGCAACTGGGGCGTAATCCCGGCATCGGTAAAGAGCGCCTTGGCCAGTGCCTGGCCTTGCGGCGTTTGCATCAGCAAGGCGATTTGTTGATGCAGCACGGCCTGTTCCTTGGAGACGAACAGGCGAATGGTGTTGCCATTTTCTATCAACACGTAATAGGCAACATTGTTTTGCAGGCTGACCGTAGAACCGTCTTTGGCCTGTACGCCATTCAGGTAAACACGGTCGTAGTTCGCCAGATTGCGATAGCCGGTCACATTGCCTTGGGCATCGAGCAGCGGCACGATATTCAGGCTGTCCAGCTTGATGACGTTATCGCTGGCAACAGAAGCGCCTGCCGCCGAGGTGTCCAAAAGCCTGACCGTCACCGCGCCGGGAGATGCCCCCGCTGATTGCAGCAATTGCTCGAGCGTGAGCGCCTTGCCATTGGCCAGGAAAGCGTTATCAACCGAGTCCGCCAGCGTCACCACACGGCCATTCACACTCTTGATGTAATACACCAGAGACTGACCCGAGCGTCCAAAACTCAACTCCACCCGCTGCCCCTGGAACAAGGCGTCATTGCCCGACAGCGTCAAGGACACCGCGCCCGATGAGGACAGCGCCTGCTGAGAGAAGCCCTTTTCGGTCAGGCGGATGCCGGCATTGATGACCATGCCGTTCAGATTGGGGGTGTAATGCTGGCGCCAGTCCGCATCGTTGATATTGGTGTTCCGATAGGCGTCCAAATTCTCCAACTGCGTTTTCTCGGCGTAGAGCTTGCCCTCGAAAACGATGCGGCCTTTCAGCCAGGCGCTGTCCGGGCTCTGCGCCGTCAGCGGGTTGCCGAATTCATCCACCACCGTCAGCACCCGCAGATCACCGCCATCGTAGAGATGCAGTTGCTGGCCTGTCGGGCCGGAACCGTCGTTGCCGATGAACAGGCCCAGGCCGGTCAAAGAGAGGTTCTGATTGCTGCTCAACAGGGTTTTAATCGTATGCAGCAGCTGCGTACGCTCGGCCTGGCTCAGGCTGGATGTGCTCAGATCCCAGGTAAAGCCATTGCCCAGATCTACGAAAGACGTGTACGCAGCACCGCTGGCGGTGTATTGGTAGTAGGTAAGGTTGCCCGTGCCATTGACGATGGAACGGCTATCGATCTGCACACTGCCCTGCTGCAAGGCCTGTGCCCCCAGGCCGCGTTGCAGCACATAGCCCACATTGGCGTCATTGCTGCCGCGTCCCAAACCAGTCAGGCCAAACACGATGGCCGGCGGCAAGGACTGGGCAAGCACGATGCCGGCGCCGTCTTTGACGTAATAGCTCGCCAGGGTGACGCTGTCGTCAAGCACCAGCGACAGATAGTTGTCGCTGCGAGACACCCCCAAGGACGCTGACCCATCGGCGCGCAGCAGATCCAGAGACTGGATGCGCCGGATAACCTCGACGCCGTCGATGGTCAGCTTGATCTCGCTGCCAACTATCCCATTGGCGGGATGGTTCAGCCATGCCACATACTCGGATACCGACAGGCCATCGGGAACCTGCCACCCCAAGGCGTTGCCCGCCAGGGCGATCGTATTGCGGGTCGTGGTGCGCTCGATGACAGAACCTGCGCTGTGCGCCCCGGTTTGAGTCAAGACATCGTAGATCGAGCCCGGGCCGGTATAGATACGCGACATAGGATTGGCCGCGTTATAGGCGTCGATCATGGCGATCACACGCGCACTGACGTCGGTATCGCCCGCGGACAGGCCCGACACCATGCTGCCGGGCTCAGGCACTGGCGGCAACAGAACACCCGTCTGGCCGCTTTGCTCCCCAGCGCTAAACTGGCCGGCATCATTGCCGAACACCAGGCTCACGCTCGTCTGGTTATTGCCCAGATTACCCACATAGGGCGCCTTAAGCGTGATCAACACCGTATCAAAGCTCTGCGACCAGGCGTAGCCTCCGCTGTCCAGCACCGGCAGAACCTGATCGATCAGCAGACGCTGGCCGCCAATTTCCACATAGCTGAACTGGCGCAGGGCCGCCAAAGCCTCCGCATCCCTGCTGCCATTGAGCATTTGGGCGAGCTGCGCGCGCTGCGCCTGCGTCAGCGTCAGTCGCAATATGGTGGAGCCCAGCACCTGACTGGCCCCCGTTGCAGGCAAGGTAAAACTAATGGGCAGGTTCTCATCGGAACGCTCGTTCACGCCGGCCAGGCCATAGGCCGGGCCATACAGCACACCCTGGCTGCCCGCGGTGTAACCCAGCGCCGCCATCGATACGGGCGCGGCAAACTGGCCCGACACCGTGTCATAGACCGCAAACTGGAAGCGATAGCTCAGCCCGTCATTGGACAGAGCAATCAGTTTGCCTAGCACTTCCTCGCGCAGATTGCCGTTCAGGCTGTTGTTATAGGCCAGCCGCACCAGGCGGCCGCTATCGACAGCGGCCTTGAGCATGGCCTCGTATTGGCCGAGGCTGTTGAAGGTCACGGTCAAATACTGGCCATCGCCTTCCAGCGCGGTGCTCAGATAGGTCCCGGCGCCGCCCAGGCTGATGTTGGCCGTCTGCAAGGCGCGCACCCCTGACCAATAGCCTTCGTATTGGGCCAGTTGCGCGGCCATATCGGCCAGAATCTTTGCCGTGACCGCCGGATAGGCCTTCTGGGTCGCCGTGCGCGTATCGGCCAGCTCGCCATCGAGCAGCGAGCCGCCGTTAAGGGTAATGCTCACGCTGCCCAACTGCGAGTACACCGATGCCTGCGGATTGGCCCAGTTCACCGGCTTGACCAGCACCAGATCGGCATTGGCGACGTTCTGCGCCACATAGATGCTCTTATCCGCACCCGCAGCCCCCCCTGCCAAACCCGCCTGGGCGGCGAAACCCTGGCGGGCCTGAATCGTCAAGGCGCGCGCCGCTGTTCCGATGGCGCCATAGCCCGCGTTCAGCTCCACCCGGTTGCCGGACACCACTGTCGCGTTGCCTGCCGACGCATGCGAGAAGATCCCGTTCAGCGCCTCGACATACACCGTGCCGGCCGACGAGGCCACTTTCTGCAAAAAGGCCTTGGAGCCTGCGCCGCCCTCCGAGAAATAGGTCAGACGGATATCGTTGCGGGCTTCGGCACGGGTATAGCCCGAAGAACCCAGGATATTGAGCTGAATTGCGCCGCTCAAGGCCAGGGCCGTCACATTGACTGTCGCCCCATCCGCAGGAATCTGGCCATCCGGCTTACGCACCAGAACACCCACATCGCCCCGGGTGGAGATCGATGTGGGCTTGGCCGCCGACACCGCCTCGATGTAGACGCTTTGACCATTGCCGACGGTGATGTTGCCCCCCAGGGTGACATCGCCATTGCTGCGGATATAGACCGCGTTGGGCTGCGTGCTGGAACCCAGGAAAGTGAGGTTGACATCCTGCGAAGCAGGCACATAGAAAGTGAAGAGCTCCTGCTGCTTTTTCTCGACAATCTGCGTCAGCGTCGTGGTCTTCACGCGCAACCAGCCCCCGCCGCTATGGTAGGGGCCTTCGTTGCGCAAAATGACGTTTGTGTTGAACTTACGATAGCTGACCACAAAGCTGGAGCTATCGATTTGCTGATTCGTGCCCGCCACATTGCCCGGCACGATTACGTCATTGAGCTTGCCGCTGCCCTGCAATTGCCCCTTCAAGACATCAGGCACGGACGAAGCATCGGTATAGGCCACGACGGTCGACACCAGCACCGGACGCGGCTGGGTGTAGATCACGGTGGGCCCGGTCTTGGTGGTGTTGCGGTCGGTCAGCCAGCCCAGCGGATCGACATTCTCGCCAATCAGGTTCAGGTTCTTGGTGACATAAATCGTGGTGGCGGTATTGCTGGAGTCCCACCCCATGACCCACACCATGACCTGACCCGCTGCGGGCTTGTAAGTGGTGGTCAAAGCATTGCCCAGGCTGCCCACCAAGGCGGTCTGGCCTTTGCCATCCCGCACGCCCTGGCCATTGTCGTAGACCCAGACCCAGCCCGGCTGGCCCAGACCCGGGTTGCTCACTTGAACGAATTTGTTCCAGACCGTGTGCACGACCTGGTTCTGGCCATTGAGTTCGTAGAGATCGCGCTGGCCGCGCGCCGTATCGACAATGTCGATGCGGCCACGGCGGTAGGTGCTTACATCGATGTCGCCCGTCACCAGGGCATAGTTGGTTTGATTATCGATATGCACTGAAGCGTAGCCATTGGCCACGATCAGATTGCCATTTCCGACGGAAACGATCTGCCCGGTCAGGGTGATACTGCCGCCCGCCAGACGCACGGGGTCGAGAATAATGGTTTGGGTGGCGTAATCGAAGCGTCCCGTGATGGCGCCAAAACGCTTCATCGAGCCATCGGCGCTGTACGACACACCACGGCTGGCATAGCCGCTGTTATCCTGCAAAGACTTGTCCCGATCGCCCTGGAACGAGGCATCGATGCGGATATAGGCATCGGTCACGCCGCTTTGGATCTTGCCGTCGATGTTCAGCGTCAGAGCCGCAATATTGACCGCGCCCAGCGCAAAGATGCGCGAATCGCGCGCCGCCGTATCCGCATTCAGATACGAAGCAAAAGACCCGAGGTTTTGATAGCCCCATTTGAGCAGCACATCCAGATCCGTCTCTTTGGCGCTGGTGCTCTGGCTATTGTTTTTGAGCGAGTTGATGACGGACTGCCAGCTGTTTTGCAACAGGGTCGGATCGGCGCCGCTATTGAACCAGCCCTCGCTTTGCAGGCTGAAATTGCCCTTGGCCTGGATGTCCAGGCTCTGCGCCGAGATGGTGCCGCTGACATTGATGCTGCCCAGCGCATTGACTACCGACACCTTACCCAGGGGGTTGACGACTGCGCCCAAGAGGTTCAGGTCTACCGGCGAACGGCCCATCAGGCTGCGCATCTCTGCGTCCAGCGCACCGCCGAAGGGATCGGCTGCCCAGCCGTTTTCCATTTGCAACACCCGGACTTCGGCGACGCCCGCGCCGCCCGAGCCCTTGACCGACAGGTCATTGACATACAGATGGCCGGTCTTGAAGACCTTCATTTCGCCATCAGACCCCGGACGAATGATGGTGCCGTCCATGACGACGGCATCCTGCACATTCATCAGCATCGGCGAATCATTGACGACGTTGATCTGGGTATTGGCCCGGGTCTCGATGCCCTGGGCCTTCACGCCGCTGACATCCGCCGCGTTGACATAGACCGAGCCCCCCGACGCGTACAGATTCGGAATCTCGACATAAAAAGTCTGGAAGGAATCGAGGTACTGCCCCTTGGCGTCCACCATCTGCAAGCTTTGCAGCTGCTGCTGCAAGGCCAGGATATTGGCCTGGTAACGCGCGACGGCCTGCGGGTCCGAGGCGTGCGAAGCCTGCATCCGCGTCAGGGTCCGTATCTGTTCGCTGATGATGTTTTGCTGGCTGCCATAGCGCAGCACGGGCTGGCCCAGATCCACCGTCTTGAGCACATAGTAAATACTGCCCACCTTGTCGGCCGCGAACTGGCCGAAATCCCAGGGCAGCGCGCCCTCGCGATCGGCGTCCTTGAGCGTAGACGGATTTTTCTTCCAATAGCTGTTGCCGAAGTTCTCGGTGGCGAGGTTCAGGTTACGACTATCCAGACTGTCGTAATAGTAATAATCGTTGCCCTTCTTGATCACCATGCCAGTGCTGACGTTGACTTCGATGTCCTCGGCACGGAAAGCGGTCAGCTCATAGCGCATGTCGATATTCACCGTGCCGCCTGCGCCGTCCAAACTGGTCGAATTCGCGCCCAGCAGCTTTTCGATGATGGCCCGCACCAGGGGCGAGTTCGCATCGAAAACCACCTTGGGATCGTTCTGCGTGGGCAATGTCAGCCCTTGCAGCCCCTTGAGCAGCTCGGCCGGGATGACAAAGATGTTGGCGGCATTATTGACCCCGGCGATGATGCGTGTCGCCGCCGAGGTGGCGACCAGGCTGGAGCGCTTGTCGACCACCCCGCTGGCCAGCTTGACCGTCGGGTTGAGGTTCAGGCCTATCACCTGCACTGAACCATTCACCTGCGCCTGATCCAGCGAAGAGGGATTGGTTTCCAGACGCACATTGCGTTGCGCCTTGATCAGGGAGCCCGTGCTCACCGCGCCATCGATCACGATGGTGTTGATCTGCCGCGCCGTCGCGCCGCTCCCGACCAGAGGCACCTGCGCCACCCCCACCATGGTGAAGGACACCGTGTCATTGGCGATGAGGTAGCCCGTGGACAGGGGATCGGTGGCCTTGCCGCTGCCGGCCAGCACCACGACATTGTCGCCCTCGATCGAGGCATTATTGACCTCGATGCTATTGCGCACCGTCAGGTTGTTATTGCTGTCCGTCTTGCTGGCGCTGGAGACCGATACGACCAGCATATCGCTGATGGTCGTGGTCACCCCGCGTGTGTTCGTCGCTAGCGTGACGTCACCAAAGGTATTGCGCAAGAAAGCGCCATTGACCTTCACCTGGGCCAGCGTCCCCTCGGTGCTCAGATGATTGCTTGACCAGGTAACGGTAAAGCCCGATACACCGGTAATCTTATTGCGCTGTACATAGGTGATGTCATTGGTCGCCACCAGATCCAACATGCCTGGGCTATCGTAATTCCCCTGGGCCTGCACCACCGTCATGCCAGCGGAATCGATCGTGTCGGAAGCCGAACGCGAGCCACTGACCTCGATGACAGACTGCGGGCGTATCGTGACCTCATGACGGCTGACATCGGCGCCTACCGCCTTGACCGAGTAAGCGCTAAGCGCCGATTCGCCCCGGATCGTCTGGTTTGCGCGGATATCCACCTTATTGCCCACGACCTGGGCGCCCGTGCTGATCCCGACATAGGCTCTGCCGCCCAGGTCCACACTGATCTTGCCCTGCCGTCCGGCAACCAGGGCAATCGTGCCCGCATCCATGCTGACGTTGACCGACTGCGACTGCGTGACAGCAAGACTCAAGAGCGCTGCTTTGACACGGGCGCCATTGCGGATCTCGACCCCGGCATCCAGATTCGTCGTCAGTTTGGCGCTATCGACCGACACCGTCAGGCCACCGACCTCCAGCGAGCGCGCCTCGGCCTGCAAGCCGGCGACGCCGTTGCGGTCGGTGCGGCTATCGACCATCACACCCACCACATCGGCGGTCAGGCTGGCGTTGTCGGCCACCGCCTTGAGCGAGCCGCCCAAGCGCGTCTCGGCGCTCATCACGCCTACGCCGACCACCCCGCCCGTGATGGACTTGGCGTAGGCGCGGCCGAAGTAACTGCCCTGCGCATGGACATTCACCATGCCAGGGCTGCTATCCTGACCCGCTGTCACCCGCACGCCATTGAGGACTGCGCCATCGCGCGCCTCGGCCAGCGTCTGGGTCGCGATATCAACCAGGGCCAGATTGGTATTGACAGCCAGCCCCGTGGTTGCCGCCACGCCGGCGGTCTGGGTGCGGCCGAAGTCCACAGCCACTCGCGCATTGACATCGACAACCGGTGCCGACACGGTAGCCTGAGCGACCCTAGCCGTTGTCTTATCGCGTGCGATATTCTCCGCAATCCCCACCCCCACGGCCGCGCCAATCGCGCCGACGGCGATGCTGACCTGGGTCAGATCGATGTTGGCCAGCACTTTGGTATCCGCCAACACCGACACCAGGCCCAAGGCACCGACCTGACCGTTGCCGGTGATCCTGGCGCTGACCTCATTGCTTGTGTTGTTGCTGACGCGCACCCCGGCGCCCGCCCCCGACAGGCTGATTGCCCCGGCCGGGCTGCTGGCAAGCGAGATCGAGGCGGTCACCGCCTCCAGATCGCGCAGCGCGACATTTTCCAGAGCCTGCACCGACAGCGTGTCGTAGGCGCCGAGCTGCTTGCCGCCTGCCGTATCCAGATAGGCCTGGATCACATTCTCGACCACCGTGTCGACCAGCGACACAACCAGCGCGACGGCGGCGCCGGGCGCCAGCACCACGGATGCCGCCACCCCATAGGCGGTGGACTTGAGGATTTTGCTATCGTCTTTGGCGCGCACGGTGAGCGATCCACCGGCGTCAGCCAGGCCTGCCATCACGGTCGAGCCCTGAATATAAGCCGAGGTCCGTGTCGCAAAGCGATTGCTGACCTGCACGCCCGATGCCGCCACGGACACCCCGGCGCCGACCACTGCCAGCGCCCCCGCGAAATTCACGCTGCTTAGCGTCTCGGACGAGCTTGCCAGGACATTCACATTGCCCTTTTTGACCTCGACCTGGCTGTCCTGGATATAGGCTTGCGCGCCATTGTGGCGCGCAAGCCCATCACCGGCATAGGCGCCGAAGCGGTTGCTGGCCAGGGACAGGCCCATGCTCCCGCCCAGACCCACGCCGCTCACGCTGGCCGACACCGCCCCCGTCACGGCCGTAATCGCCGCATGGTTATCGGCCGTCACCGACACCCCCGTGCCGGCATGGACACTGGAGGCCAGCACGCGGCTGCTTACCTCATTGGCCACCACTTGCTGACTGCCCGCCCCCGCGCCGGACAGCGCCACGCCGCCCAGCGAGCCCGCAACCGAGGCCGCCACGGCAACGCTGTTCAGGCTCGTGGTCTCGGCGGATGCGACACTCAGGCTATCCGAAACCGAGATGATGGAGCCGTCAAGCTGCGCCTGCACGCGGGACGCCGCGATATTGCTGACATCGGTGGCGCCGATCGCCACCGAGCCGCCCGTGACCGACATCGCCAGCGAAGCGCCGACCGCTTTGGCATCCAGCTTGCTGTCATTGTTGGCCGATATCGTCAGGCTCGCCATCTGCGCACCCGCGCCTGAGGACAAGATACTGTTATCGACAGAGGCCCGGACGTCGCCCAGCGACTTGTTGCGCGCCAGCGCCGCCCCCACCGACAATGCCAGATTGGAACCCGTGCCCGCCGCGCTGGCGCCGATAGCCGTCGCCTGCAAGACCGAGCTGTTTGTCGCTCGGACGGCAAGGCTGGCCGCAGCGCGCACATTGGGATCAATCTGCTTCACATCATCGACATAGGCCTGAGTCTGCGCGCGCGAAGTATTGAAAGCCGAAGCGCCGGCGCCCGCGATGGCCACCCCCTGCATGGCCACCGCCACCGCGCCAGCGCCCACCTTGGCCTGCAAGCCCTGCACGCTGTTGGCGGCGACAGACACCGCCCCCAGATTGGACAAACGGCTATGCGTCAAACCGGCTCGCGCGCCCGCCGTCTCGCTGATCACGTTCTCAGCCAGCGAAGCGCCGATGGCCAAAGAGGCGCCGGCGGCGGTAAAGCCCACACTGGCCACGACCACGGTCGCCTCGATATTGCCCTGCATGCGCGCGTCGATGACCAGCGCATTGCCGCCATTGCCGCTGATGCTGGCGCCATTGACCAGCGCGGTCGCCGACGAGCCGATCAGGTTAAAAGCATTGGCGCCGCCTCCTGCCAGCGACGCGCCGCCCAGACCGGCGCTGACGCTGACCGACACGGCCACGGACACCGTGGTGATCCGCGCCTGGCTGTCCGCCTTGACCGTCACCGCAGGCGTGCCGACCAGACTCACCCCGTCCATAGCGGCCAGGGCGGCGTTGTTGATCTCGTTCTGCGCCAGAGAAGCCGCAACCGACAGAGCCGCCGAGAGGCCCAGCGACAGAGCCGCCGTGACCGCCACGGCGGCAATCGTGCTGTGGATGGCCGCTTGATCCAAGGCTTTGATCGACACGCTGCCCGCCTTGAACGGCAAGGCCTGGCCCTGGTCGCTGATACGGGCAACGATGCGGGTCTGTATTTTGTTGACCGCGCGCGCGCCGGCGCCCGCGCCTGAAACAGACAGGCCCAAGCCATCGACCACCGGCGGCGCATAAGCCACCGACACCGCCACGGCCCCTGCCACCACGACCGCATCGATGGTCTGCTGACGCGCCACCGAGCCATCGGCGTTCAAGCGGACGTTGCGGGCGTCGACCGTCACCGCCCCGGCGATGACGCGGCTATTATCGATAGCCGCCACAATATCGTTGGCCGCGCGCGCCGCGTCTAGCGGCACCACCTGTCCGGCGCCATCGACGTCATAGCCAATCACGTTTTCGGCCATTGCGACACCGATCGCCGCGGAGGCTGCCGCGTATTGGCTGACCGACACCGAGGCCGACATGCCCAACACCACGGCATTGATGCGCGATAGCCCCAGTGCCTCGACAAGCAAGGCCCCCGGCACGCCAGCCGCGCCGCTCGTATCGATAACCGCGTTATGGATCTGGGCATGCACGCTGGCGGAAATCACGTTGCGCGCCAGCGCCCCGCCTCCCCCGATGGCCGCATTGAGGCTGCTGCCCGCCGACACGGCCACCGAAGCGCCTAGCACAACCGCCAAGATATCGGCCTGCTGGGTTGCGTTGACGACCACCTGGCCGCCGGCCGTCGCGACACTGCTGCCGGATATCGTAGCTTCAACCGTGTTGAAAATCTTATTGACCGCGACACTGGTGCCCACGGCAATCGCCACCCCGCCTGCACCGGCCTGTACGGCCACCGCGCCGCCCACGGCAATGGCCGTGATGCTGGCCGTATCCGAGGCGCTGACACGGACCCCTGAGCCGTTCAGGCGTAGCTGCGCATCCTCTACCTTGGCCCGCACGACCGTCGCAATATGGCTGATGGCCACCGAGACGCCGATGGAGGCCCCGGCGCCCACGCCGCCTGCAGAAACCGCAAGGCCCAGGGCGCCTGCCACGGTCACGATGCGGCTCCTGTTTTCGGCGCTGACCCGGACCTCGCCCTGATTCAGGGTAGCGCTCGATGGCATGTCCACCCGCGTGAGGCTCGCCTCGACCGAGCCCGCGATCGTATTGCCGCTGCCAGCGCCCGCCCCCGCGCCCGCAAAGCCCTGCCCTGCGGCGACCGAGGTGGCCACGCCTATCGTGGCCGATACGATTTGCGACGCATTGATCGCTTCCACGGCCAAGCCGGTCTGGGTACGAACCCGCGTCGTGCCGGCCGCATTGCCGGCGCCCGCGCCATGAATATAGGCCAGGGTATGGTTGGCCACCTCGTTGTCGGTGGCCGCCACCCCGGCGGCAATGCCCACGCCGCTACCGGGTGACACCGCGCCCCCCAGCCCTCCCGCGACGGCCAATACATAGCCCTCATCGCCCGCATGCACCGCCACGCCGGGCACACTGCCCGACTGCGCCAGCGATTCGATCAGGCGGGCGTTGCGGATGCCCGCTTCATTACGGCTGTTAACGCGGTTGATGGACACCGAACCGCCCACCGATACCGCCACCGTGCCCACAGCGACGCTGCCCGCCACGGTCACATTATGGATGGCGCCCGAGAACAGCGATGTCACCTGAACGTGCTCGGCCCGCACCGCGCCTTCGGTATCCCGGATGTGCGCTGTGATAGCATGGGACCGCGACACCCCCAGCGGCGAGCCGCCCACATAGTTGTACGCCAGGCTGGCGCCCACCGCGACGCTCGCCCCGCTGCTGCCCAATCCCAGGGCCACCGCGCCAGCCAGGCTGTTGATGGTGGAGCTATCGTTGGCCTGCACCAAGAGGTCACGGTCGGCGCTCACCGCCTGGTTGGCCGCTGTTTCGCCCACTTCCGCCGTAATGGTGTTGGCTATCCAGTTCAACACCGCCGAGCCGCCAAACCCGACATTGGCTCCCGAGCCGCCGACAGCGACCGCACCGCTGACGGCCATCGCCGCAATCTGCGCGTCCAGTCCGGGTGGCAGATCGTCGGGACGACCGAAAGTGGACTGCAGCACAATATCCCCGGCCGCTACCAGCGAAGAACGCAAGGCGCCGGCATACACCGTGTCGAACACCCGATTGACGGCAAAAGCCATGCCGGCCGCGACGCGGCCTCCCGCCGACACCGCGACATTGCCCGCCAGCGCCGATATGCTGGCCGTATCCCGCGCCAGAATACGGATATCGCCCGTGGTGGCGCGGATGGTGGCATCCGTGATGCTGGCCTGCACCGTGTTCTGCAGGGTGTTAACCGCCAAAGAACCGCTAACAGCCACACCCGCTCCGCCGGCCAGGCCGACCGACACGTTATAAATGCTGGCGCGCGCTTCGGCGCTGACCTGCACGGCCTGCGCCGTAAGCTGGGTGCCGCGGATGGCCGCCTTCACGCCATTGCGGATATCGGCCACGCCGACAGAAGCACCGATGGCCGCCGACGTGCCCTGCGTGAGCGACACGCCCAGCGCGCCCGTCGCCGTCACGATGCGGCTGCTATCCTGCGCCGAGACAGACAGGCGGCCCGAGGAGGCATTCACCTGAGCCGCGCTAGCCGTGTTGTCGATCACTGCCTGGACTTCAGTGCGTGACAGGTTCACACCAATCGCGCCCGCGCCGCCCAGGGACTTCCCGCCCGCGCCGGCCACGGTAATGCTTAACATGCTGTTCGTCAGACTGTGGCCCTGGGTCAGCGCGGCGATATCCAGCGTGATCAGGCCACCGCTATCCAAGCGATTGACCACCTTCTGCAAGCTGATGCCGCCGCTGCCGCTGCCCGCGCCCAGCGCGATGGCGATGCCGTCGCGGGCATTTTGCAAAGAGGAGGCCAGACGATAGCCAAAGCCACCGTCGCCGGAGACATTGATGACGTAATAACGCTCCCCGTCGACCAGGCCATCGACGACACGGCCCTGGCTGCGGTACACCACCAGATCCCCAGTCGCCAGCCCCTGGTCAGCGCCGAAGCGCAAACTGTTTTCTCCCGCCACCTGGGTTCGGATCTGCGTCGCCCTCAAGGTCGCGTCCTGAGCCTGGCCTTGGGTGATCGTGGTCTGCTCGGTGCCGTCGCTCTTGGTCGTGGTCCTTGACTCAGAGGTTTGACGCTCCACCTGCACCCGGGTAATCCCAATCAAGGCATCGGGGTTAAGCGCTATGGGCTTGCCCTGTCCGTCGAACTGCTTGTTGCCCTCGGCGTCGGTCCGGTAGTAGCTATAACGCCCTGTCGTCGTGTTGAACTCGGCGACATAGCCCAGCTCGGCCAGGCTCACCGCGCTGCCATCGAGATGGCTAAAGCGCAGCGTCACACTGTCGATGACCTGCACCACATAGACGTGATCATCATTCAGACCGGTCAGTACGCCATTGGCGCCCAGCTTGATCACCACCTTGTCGCCGTTGGCGAGACCGTGGGCCTTGGGCAGTGTCAGACTGCCGTCCGCGCTGAGCTTGCCGCCCGCCGGATTGTCCACGCTGAAACGCTGTAGCTCGCCGCCGACCGTCGCACCGCTGAGATCGACCACCTTACCCTGGCCGTCGCGCAACTGGAACGACACCTGGCCGTCGACCGTCCTGACCAGGCCGCTCACGTAATAACTGACGCCGACTGCGAGTACATCCTGGCCCTGGCGCACAATGCGATGAGCCAGAACATCTTCGAGTTTGCCATTCGCGAGAGAACCGCTATAGATAATCGCGGCGCCTTCCTGCAAACCCTCGAACGGGGCATGGATAATCAGGCGGTTATTGACCTGGTCCAGGTCCACCGTGGCATCCGCGCCATGGAAGGGCTGTAAATTCACCGTGTTCGCTTCCTGCATGCGCACATGAGCGAAGCGGATGCCCGAGACATTCTGCACGGCAGCGAATTCCAGGGCCTTGCCGCGCAGCGCGTCTTCCTGCGTAGCAGCCAGCTGGATGATGGCCTGGCCATCGGGCGCCGTGCGCCGGATGATGTAGTAAACGCGGTCAGCACTGAGGCTGCTGCCATCGGCGAGCCGGATATTGCCGGCGCCCGCGCTCAAGTAAATGCCATCTCCGGTCTGCCAACCCGAGAACTCGCCGCCTGCCGGGCTCTGCCCTCCAGGCAGCCCGGCGCTCCCGCTGACGTCCTTACCATTGATGATCTCAGCAGCCAGCCCGTCAAAAACCAGGCTGCTGCCCCCCTGGTTGATCCGGATATCACCATCGTTGACGGCCAGCACATCGCCGCCGCTCAACTGGGCGTTGCCGCCTGCGGCCAGCGGATCGACCAGGCCCGCGAAAACATTCACGTCGCCGCGCGTCGCGCGCACATCGCTGCGCACAATCGCGGCCGTCACCTTGGGGTGGGTCGCCGGATCGCCGTTTTCAGCCACATTGGCCAGCTGCACCTGCGCGCCCGAGTCCGCCAATTGCTTATCGTCGAAACTCAGCAGACTGCGGTCAAAAGCGGTGTTGCCGCCCATGATATTGACGGCCACCGCCAGGCCCGCCGCCGCGCCCTCCAGGGCGACGGCGCCCGCCACGGTAATCGCGTAAAGCGCCGAAGCATCCGACGCATTGACGCGCACGGCTTGCCCGTTAAAACCCGCGCTCTGGCCCGCCGCGACCGTGCTGTCGGAGATCCGCGCTTCGGTCGCGCCGCGCATCATATTCACATTGACGGCCCCGGCCAGGGCGAACTTCTTGGCCAGTGCGCCAGCCGCGCCGACCGATACCATGAGCGGCGAGGCGTGAGCCGACACGTCCACCTTGCCCTTCACATCGATATTGCTGTGCTCGATCAAAGCACTGGTGCGTGAACTGAATTCATTCACGCTAACCGAAGCGCCCACCGCCGCCGTGCCGCCCTGCGTCATGGCGGCGCCGCCTGTCACGGCGACCAGCGTGGCGTTTCCGGTGGCGCGGACCGTCACGGCATTCGCCTGAATGACACTGCTGCCGGGCACTGCCGTGTTATTGCTGTAGCGCGGCAGGACATAGGCCGCCACGGCCGATTGCAGGCGGTTGACCTGCACCGAACCGGCGCCGGCAAAGCCGCTCTGCCCCGTCCCCACGCCAACGCCCACCGCACCGCCGCCCAGGGCGGACCGGTCCTCGGCGGTAATGCTGAGCAGCCCGCCGCCGGCCGTGTTGACGGTCGACCCCTGGACACCAGCCAACACCGCATTCGCAATCTGGTTATAGCTGATGGCGATGCCCACGCCCGCCTTCTTGCCCACGCCCGCCGCGCCGGTAACCGCCACCAGCGTGGTTTTGTCCAGCGCCTCGACATGCACATCGCTACCGCTGGTCCGCGCGCCGCCATAGCGGACACTGCTGTTCAGGATATAGCTTTCGATGCGGTTGCCCACCACATTCACCGTCACCGATCCGCCCAGGCCCGCGCCATCGTTCGCCTTGCCCAAGGCCCCGGCAAACCCCACGATCACCTGGCTGGACTCGGCCGACACCGACACCTTGCCGGTATAGAGCAGATCCGTCGCCTGACGGATGGCCGCCTCGACCCGTGTATTGCTGACATTCACGGCCACGGCGGCGCCTACCCCCGCCTTGCCTTCGGAGACCGCGCCAGAGCCGGCCACCGTCGCCACCACACTGCTGTCCTTGGCCGTGACCTGGACATCACGCGCCTTGATCGTCGCCACATTCCCCAAACGGGCGATATTGCTGTAGTCCGCGACGGTCAGCGCGACCGACCCTGCCACCGCGATGCCCTTCTGGCCGCTCGCTCCCGCCAGACCGGCCGCCAGCGTCGCGGCCACCCCCTGGCGGCGCGCCGACAGCGCCAGATCACCCGCCACGATCAAACTGCCCGCCAACGCCACTTCGGCGCGCGCCTGTCCGCTCAGCACATTCATGCCGAACGCGCCTGCGATGCCCACATTGGTCTGCGCCGTATCGGATTTCGATTGCGCCATCGCACCGGAAAGCGCTAGCGCATGCGTCGTATTCTGGGCTTCGATGCGGGCCGCGCCGCCAATGGTGAGGGCAAGACCCGCAGCATTGACATAGGCCTGAGCAAAGTCATTCACTATGTTCGCCGCGACCGATCCGGCAAGCGCCACACCGGTCTTGGACTGCGGCTTGCTGTCTGCGCCGCCACTGCCGCCGCCGGCATCCTGCGTCAACGTCGAGGTCGACGCTCCGATCTGCTTGAGGATGTCAGACAGCGACGAGACCTCGCCGGGGTTGGCCGGGCTTGCCCCGGCTCCCGGCGTCGCGCCTCCCTGGCTAGGAGGCGCCTTGACCGACAGGACATCACCCGATGCGGCATCATCCGAACTCGGCGGCGACGTGCTGACCCGCGATCCCGATCGCAAGATTGCCGACAAAGCCCTTGTTATGCGCGCTGATCAACAGCTCTGCGGCCGAAAACTCACCGGCCGGGCCGGTCTGCGCGCGGCTATCGTCCAAACGCTGGCCGATCAAGGCCTGGGTGTCCCGAGTGATGCTATTGATGCCTACACTCATGCCGATGCCGACCGTCTCGGAGCGCGCCACGGCGCCCGCGACCGTGCCTACCCAGGTCGCGTCATTCGCCACGACAGCGGCCTTGCCCGAGGCATTCACCACCGCCCCCCGCCCGACCTGCGCCACGGTGGTGGCGCTGGTCACATTGACCAACACCACCCCGTTGACCGCCATGGTCTTAGCCTGGCCGCCCGATGCGCCCACCGTCACGGAGATCAATTCATTCGAGGCGTCGACAGTCAGATCGCCCGAACGAATACGGGCCGTGTTGCTGACCAGGGCCTGGGTGTCATGCGTCGCCACCTTGACATACACCGACACGCCGATGGCAGAACCTTCCTTGGAACCACTGCCATAGTCAAAGCCGCTGACCGTGGGCTTCAAAAAGCCCTTGGCCATTTCCTTTCCGTACGACAAACGCCCTTGATCCTCGCCTCGCGGACCCGCCTCGCTCAGAAAGCCCGTGCCGCCTATCTCCATCTGCGGCAGGATGATGTTGCCCACCAGATTCATGCGCTGGGTCGAGTTCAGGGCGGTCACATTGACCGCGCCATCCCCGGCGGCAGCCCGCGTATCCAACTCGCCCGACACGATGGCCTGTGTCTGGGTCGCCTGCACATCGATGGTAAAGGCGCCGGACAGCGCCAGTTTTTTGCTTTTGGCGGTCGCGCTGGCCCAGGTGCTGAAACTGGATGAAATCCCCCCGGTGCTCGTGAGGGTGGCCTGCAAGTTATTGAGAAACTCGAGGCCGGCGTCTTTCGCAACGCCCGCCTTTTCCTGGTTGCCATCGGCCTTGTCCCAGGCGCCCTGGATATCCTTGAACGGCGAGTACAGGTTATAGAGCCAAAGACCGTCCGGGTCGATCTGGTTCAGCGTCTGGCTGGAGACAGAGATATCACCGCCCCGGCTCACCACCACGGCCCCGCCGGCGATCTCTGCCCGGGTCTTGACGTTCTCGATGCTGATCACCACGGCGCCTGCGGCGCCCAAATCCGAACCATCGCCGCCCGGATTGCGCTGGACCTGATCCGTGGTCAAGCCATTCTTTTCTTTGAGAAAATCGCTCTTCTCTTTGATCGCCGCGTCGTCAACCCCGCTCATCACCGTGAACTGGGTGCTGTACGAGGTGAGCGCGCCAATCTCCACATCGCCACCCGCCGTGTTGATACGCGCCGTATCACCAATATGCACCGTGGTGCTGAGCGTGCTCATGGCCATGCCAAGCGCCGCCCCGACCTGGAACTCCGTCGATGACTTGCCGGATTCTTTCTCGACGGACTCGTCGTAAGCCACAATCTCTTTAGCCTGATTTTTGGCCTTGACGTCACGCATCGTCTCGCCAAAGCTGCGGCTATTGCTGTCTTCCAGCAAGGCGCCGAAAAAGGCCTTCACCAATTGTGAGCCCTTGCCTAGCCCCTGGCGCGCGGCCCCGGCAGCCGGGTCCGTCACCTTGCTCATCACCGCAGACTTGCTCTCGTTCTTG
The DNA here is from genome assembly GCF_034424645.1 of Bordetella avium. Taxonomy (NCBI): domain Bacteria; kingdom Pseudomonadati; phylum Pseudomonadota; class Betaproteobacteria; order Burkholderiales; family Alcaligenaceae; genus Bordetella; species Bordetella avium. The sequence continues at coordinate 1,755,858 of NZ_CP139969.1, read as the reverse complement.
ACCTGGTCGGCGTAATCGCTGCCGGTGGCGGCCTTGCCGCCCAAAATGGTCTGCACCGATATCGCACTGCCGCCATCGGCGGTCTCGGCCTGCACGATCACCTTGCCTTCGTCGCGGGCCTGAATCTTGCCGTCCATCTGAACGGAGGTGTTGATCTGGTTATAGGCAAACGCCACGGCCACACCCACCTTGGCATAGCTCGCGTTATAGCGGCCCTTCTCGGCGGTCGAGGCGGGATCGTCCGCATCCACGGCCTGGGTATCGTCACTGGAGGCCATTTCCCCCGAGGCTTCAAGCGTGATCGTCACCGTATGGTCGGTTTTGGCGAAAACGGTGATATCTCCACCCTCGCCGCTCTCGACCAGCACAATAGGGCCAGCGCCGATGTCGGCGCGCAGGCCGGTTTGCAGCACGGCCGTGCTGCCGACGTTAACCGAGGCGTCGCTGATCACCACGCTCACACCCACGGCAATCACTGCCGGCACGCTATCCAGACGGCCGGCGCTACCCAGGGAAATCCCATCACCCATATGCTCGGGTGTCAGCTCGATCGTCAGGGTCTGCTCGTTGTGTGCGCCCACGGTAATCGTCTTGGACGCCGTCAAGGAGCCATTGAGGGTGATGTGCGCAACATTCTGCAAGACCCCTACCGCCACCCCTGCCACCTTGGCAACGGTGGGGCTGAGTTCCATTTCTACGGTATTGCTCGCCAAGACCGAAATATCGCTGTTGGAAACCAGCTTGGCATTGACGCCGATGTCGATATTCGTCTTGTATGTCACGCCGGCCCAGGTCGCAATCGCACTGGCCGCATCCGCAAAAGTCTTCAGCGCCTCGAGCGCCTTGTTCTTGCCATCCAGCAAGGTGCCCAGAAAACCGCTTTGGCTTTCCCCCTTGTCCGCCGCCTGGTACGAGCCGCTATCCAGCGTGGCCTCAATGCGGATCCCGTCGCCCTCATCGTCGGTGGCCCACAGGGTCGCATTCTTGACCGTAACGTCGGCCTCGACCGTATAAATCTGGGCAAATGCACTGCGCCAGGGGCGATAGCTTTGCGCCACGACCTGGATGGCCCCGGCCGTCAGCAAAATATTGGCGCCGCTATCCTGGCCCAGGGTAATAAACTGCCCTTCCAGCCGCAGGGTATGGTCGCGATCCACCGTCACGTCATGCGTGACCGTGTACGACTTGCCGGTAATCGTCACGTTGCGGCCAGGCGCATCCAGACCAATATTGCGGTCCACGACCCCCTTGTCGCCCAGATCAAAAATGTAGTCAACGGCGTCCGTATTGGCGCCGAGCACGATGCCGTTCAGCGCGCCCCCGCTGTCCAGCATGCTGGACAGCGTAGTGACGGTCTGCCCATCTTGCTGCTTGACCATCTGCAAGCGGTTGTTGCTGCCGCCCGCTTGCGCCAGCGACACCTCCACGCCCTGCGCCGCGCCAGCCTCAGGCAGTTGCACCACAAAGCTGACGTCGCTGCGATTACCCTTGAGCACATTGCTGCCGCCGTAGCTGACCAGGCTGACCGGCGCCGTCCAGGTCGAGGCATCCAGAGTCACGCGCCCGCTTTCGTTCACCGCAATCAGGGTGGCGTCCGTCATCACTCCAGGCGCGAAATACACAATCCCGCCCTGCACGCCGCCGCTGACATAGCGCACCACCGACGGTGACAGCACGACGTCGCGAGTCGTGTTGACCACCAGATGATTAACCGCGCCCGCAAGGGCGATGATGCGGTTGCCGCCTCCTGTCTCGTTGTTTCCCGTGCCGTACTGAATGCTGAAGGTGTTCTCACCGCCGCCCGAACGGATCTGCGCATTGGCGCCCGCCAGGATAAATTCCGTGTTGTGCGCGATGGCCAGCACCGCTCCCTGGAACACCCCATTGGCGTCAGACTTGCGTTGCAGCTCACTGCCCGCCAGCAGGCCCAACTGATGGGCGGCCTGCGACAACACGACCGTAGACGACGACACCGTACCATCGGCGTTCAGCTTGGCACGCATGCCGGGCATCAAGGTGAACGCCCCGGAATAACCGGCATCGCGCGCGGCCTGGCTATAGCGGATCTCGAGGCGGCCATCGGCACTCAGCCCCGCCTCCAAGGCATAAAGATAGTCCCATCGCGTGCTCGTATCCGAAGCCGGCAGCGGCTTGCCCGCATTGGGGCCTTCCACGGCGATGCGAATGGGCTGGCCGGCCGCGTTCACCATCACGCCGGCCTTGATGGCATCAAGCAGGCCCTGAATGGTGCTCACACCCTCCAGGCCGATATCCACGCGGGCATTGCCTGCATTCGGGAAAACTACGCTCAAGGCCGGCCCCGTGCTGCTCTGGTAGCCCAAATCCTTCAAATAGCTCTGGGTCGTCAGGCCGCTAAAGCCCGTCGTGTCCACCTTGCGGCCGTCGCCCTGCACCGTGATGGAAAAATCCTTGACGCGGGTGAAGGTCGAGACCAGCACCTGCCCGCCCGTGCGGGTAAAGGTCAGTTCGCCATTGCTCAAACGCAAATCATTATTGCCCGTGGCGACCAGAATCCGGTTCTCGCCGGCCGAACCGATCACATTGCTGGCGTGGGTATTGCCGATGACAAAGGTGTTGTCCGTGCCCGCATGGGCGTCTATCGTCACCACGCCCTTGAAGGCCGAGGTGTCGATCCAATTTCGGTATTCGCCGCCCAAGACCTTGGCGGACGTGATGTTGCGGTAGTTAGAACCGCTGCTCGCGCTCGCGTCACGCTGAATCCAGCCGTCCCAGCCGCCCACGCCGCCACTATCTCGCAGCGCCAGCCAGCCCGCCCCCTGACTGGTGAGCAAGGCTGCGCGCAGCGCCTCGTCTGTCGCCCCGGTCAGACCGTCGGCCAGCACCACCAGCTCCGTGCTGGCCCCTGCCCCGCTACCTCCGGTGATGTCATAGCTGCCACCCAGCAGAATGATCTGATGCCGGCTGCCCGCGCCGCTGCCGGCCTTGATCACCCCGGCTGCCATCAGGCCGCTGACCAACACCGTATTGCCCTGAAAAGCCGAGGCATCGATTGCGCTGGCATTCAAACCGCCATTGAGCTCGGCATCCGTGAAACGGCCATACAAACGGTTCGACAACACCGGCGCAATCGCCACCGGGCTGCCATCGCCCGCATAAACCGCCGTCAGCGCCGTCTCGCTCAACTGGAAACTCCAGTTGCCCTTTTCCGAGAGGGTATTGCTTTTGGCCGCCGACTGCGCCCAGAGCTCGTTATCGCCTTGGTAGCCCGTAAAGACGTTGTGGCCCAGACCGCCGCGCAGGATGTTGTCGCCTGCGCTGCCAATCAGCGTCAGGTCGCCGCTATAGCCCGAGCCGTCTAGCGTCACGAGGGTGCGCGCATGATCCGGCGCGCCCGCCGCCGCCTGATTATTAATCGTGCGATAGTCTTGTAGGGTGACGGCATTCACACCGTAGAGTCGGACGGTCTGGGCTGTGCTGGCGCCCGGCGGCGTCGTGGTCAGCAGGGCCGAGGTGGCGCCGCCCGTGAGTACGGCGTCGCTTTTCACGCCGCCGACATACTCCGTACTGCCGCCACTCAGACTGCCGTTGCCGAAAATCAAGTCGTTGCCGCCACCGCCGGCGATGCGGTTCACCCCCCGGTTATGCGCCACGGTGATGATGTTGTCGCCCAGGCTGCCCACAATATCATTGCTGTAGAGTCCCCCCGCGCCGATGACGTTGCTGACATTCATCACCCCCGCCATGCCCGTGGCGTCATAAAGCGCGGTCGCCTCGTCCTGATAATTCAGGTTGACGGTCACATTGGCCTCATAGGCCGAGTAATCCAGCGTGGTCTTGCCCTCGACCCCGACGAAAATCTGGATATCCAGATTGCTGACCAGGGCCGTCGCGCCAGAAAAATTCCGCTGCGCTCCCGTGCTGTCGACACCCGCCCCCATGTAAACGGTCACCCCGCCCTGCGTCAGCACGCGAGCCGTGATGTCAGCGCCGAATTGGGAGAGGTCCAGGGTGTTGCCGCTTTGGCCTGCCTGCTGGGTCAGGGAAAAACCGAAGGTGTTAGCGCCGACGATGAAGGTGTTGCCGCCGCCGCTGCTTTTGATAATGTCTTGCGCGGTCGTGATCGTGACCGTGGTGCCGCCCACCACCGTGATACGGTTGCCGCCCTGCGCCGATCCCTTGATCGCGCCAATGGCCCGCACATAGCCGAAGCCGGTCGGCGGCGGCACTTCTTGGCTATTGCCGCCCGCCGTAGGCCCGGAAAGGTCGACCGTCACACCCGTGGCGTAGCCGCTGTAGTCCAGCAGGGTTTTGCCGCTTTGCGACGTGCCCACCAGATTGAAGGTCTTGTCGCCTATCTTCAGGCTTTGGCTGCCATCGGCGGACTTGAACACCACATTGACCGTATGCTCGGTCCAGTTATTGTTGCCATCAACGGTGCTGTAGCGGATCTGGTAGCTGTCCTGATTGCTGATGATGGCCGTGACATTGCCCTTGATGGCCGAGAAATCCAGCGTATTGTTGCTGTTCTCGTCGTCCGCATTGCGCACCCAGACGCCGTTTTCCTGCTTCATGCCCTGACGCAATTCAATGGTCGTCGTCGTGGCCGTGGAGCTGTTGTTAAAGACAAAGGTATTGTCGCTGCCATAGGCCAGCAGCTTGTCATGCGTTGCCACGGCCGTCAGGGTGGACCCGCCCGTCTGTAAGCCTGTCGAGGTCGCCATCAGGCCATCCCAAGGCGCCACGGTCAGCGTCGTGGCCTCGATGCTGCCATGACGGTAATCCAGCAGCCAATCGCCCCCCAGTGCCGCGCTGCCCACGCTATGCGTGGCAGCGGCCACATCCGCCCGCGTAATGGCCGACAGGCTGTCGATAAACTTCACGCCTCCCCGGCCTGCCGCCACATTACAGCCATAAAGCAGAATATCGCCACCCTCGGCCATCGCATCGCCCCAGGCGCGCAACTGATTCTTGTAAGCGTCGAGCCCGCCTTCGCCCAGGCTGGCAGAACCTAGCGAAAGCGAACCCGCGCTGCCATGGCTCATGATCTGCAAGGCCGCCAAATCTTTATGCTGCGCCAAAACCTGGGTGATCTGGTCCACGCCGTCGTAACGGCCGTCCAACACAATGATTTCCGTATCGTGGCTGCGCAAGACCTGCAACTGCGGGCCCTCGCCCGTCGGTGTGGCCAGCCCGCCCAAGCCCTCGGTCTTGCCGCTCAGCAAGCTGTAAAGCCCCTGCACCATCTGCTCTGCATTGTCGATGGACGGGTCAACAAAAATAATCTGACGCACCGGCGTTTGCGCCGACTGCGTGGTATAGCCCGCTACAGACAGCCCTGGCTCGGCCGGCAACCCGGCTTTGGCAGCCTGCGCGGCTTGAGCATACTGGCCCAGGGACATCGACTCGCCAAGTGTCCCGGACTGCTGGAAAGCCGCCCGCTCCACCAGATAGGGATGGGTCCCGGGTGCGCTTGGCTTTTTCGCCTGAGGATGGGCCTGGTCTGGATGGGCCGGCGCCACGATAGGCGCCTCATCGGAGGCCTGCGGCGCAGGCGGCAATACCAATTCGGCCGACATCAGATAGCGCCGCTCAAGAGCCTCGAACAGCGGCCGGCGGCGGAACAGCGATTGCTGCACCTCGCGAGAGGAAGCGCCAGTCCACAGTTTGCGTGCCAGTTTCTTGATGCTCATGTCGCTATCCAATACTCAATGTCGCCGGCGCCATCCCGGCCAAAAATAGGTAGTGCCATCTTTGAAGATGGCCTGTTCTTGCCACGCAGACAGCGCGCGCTACATGATTTGCTGGCTTATCGCCGCAATATCTGCCGCATTCAACATGCCTGCCGCCTGCTTGAGTTTCAAACCATCGAGCACGAAGTTGTAGCCCGCCTCGGCCTGCTGCCGCTTCGCGTTGTACAAATTACGGGTGGCGTCCAGCACGCTGACGATATCGTTCAGGCCCGCCCGAAAACCCTCTTCTTTCTGCTTGAGCGCCAGTTCAAACGACTTCACGGAACTGTCCAGCGCCTTGATGCGGTCCATGCCGATCACGATGTTCTGGAAAGAAGAAAACACCTGGCGCTGCACCTTGCGGCGGGCCAGGCTCAGCTCCGACGAGGCCGCGCCCAAACGGCTTGCCGCAGCCCGGCTCATGGCCTGGGTGTAACCGCCCTGAAAAATAGGCACGCTCAGATTGACGCTAACGCGGGTATCGCCCACCGTGCTGCCGCCACCGAAAAGACTGCCGCCGGTTTCATTGCGTCCGGTCGAGGCGCGCAAGGCGACGCTGGGATAATAGCCAGCCCGCTGTACAGAGACTTCCTTCTCCGCCACCGCCACCGCTGCCGCCGCAGCGCGGATATACCAGTTCTGCTCCAGCGCCGTGCGCAGCCAAAGCTGCGCATCATTGGGTTGCGGCAGGCTCATGGGCAGGTCTTTACGCACGCGGCGCAACTTCACATTGCCAAAGCCGATAATCTCTTGCAGCGCCTGCTGTTTGTCCAGATAGTCATGGCGGGCCAATAAGGTATTGGCCTGCTGCAAGTCCAGCCGGGCCTGCACTTCGCTCACGCCCACCTCGGTTTCCTGTCCGCTGTGATAGCGCGCCTGCACCAGCTCCATCTGCTTTTGCGTCGTATCGCGCTCGGCCTCGGTCAAGTCGATCTGGTCTTGGGAGGCCAGAATGCTCAGATAAGCGGTCGCCGTACGCAGCATCAGATCCTGCTGAGCATAGGCATAGCTGGCCACCTCTTTGCGCTCGGCTTCCTGCGCCTGGCGCCACTTGTGATACGCACCCAAATCGAAAATGGGCTGCGTCAACGTCAGCGCCCACCCGGTCTCGGTCCAATTGGCCTGTCCGGCCTGATACACGGCGTTGGCGCTATTGACCACATTCTGCTTGACCTGAGCGCGGTTGTACTCGCCGGTCACGCCAGGCAAGAGTCCCGCCCGAGAGGCCGTCACGCCATAGCCCACCGCTTGCAGCTCCTGGTAGGCGCCGCGCAGCTGCGGATCGTTCTGCAAAGCCATCAGATAGACCTGATCCAAGGTCATCGGCTCCGTCTGCGCGGGCAGCTCGGCGGCGTTATACGCCGGCATGTCATCGGCATCATAGGCCGCAGGCGCCGGAAAAGCCGTCTGCCTATCGAAGACCGGCGCGGGCACCGGCTCGATCTGATCCATGCGCGCGCTCGGCGCCGGCTGGGCAAAGCCCGAGTCCTCCTGAGGGCCGGACAGCCCCGTCTTCAAGAGCCAGGCATCGGTCCGCACCTGAGTGGGCGTCGCCTCGGCAAGATGCGATCCACCCGAGGCGCAGGCGCCCAGGCCCAGGATCGTGGCGCCCATCAGCAAGACCGTACGGGCAGGCCGTACAAAGAGATTGTTGTCAGTCATAGTAGACAGTCAGGAACTCATGGCCATCCCGCCCCGTGCCCGCAGCCAGGCTATACAAGCTGCGCGGTTCGTCGGGCACGAGAAATCCCAATACCTCGCTTGCCGGCAGCGCCAGGCTAGCGGCCAAACGCAGCAAATCGGGAATGAAACCGCGTAGCGGCAGATCCGCGCCGCGAAAGGTCACCGTGAAAGAGTCTCGCCGGGTCTCGGCTTCGTCGACTTCTAGAAACATGAAATGTCTGGGATCGGCCACCGCCGCCGCACGGGCAATGACATCGCAGGCCATGTCGCGCAGCGCCGGTCGGGTCAGACGGGCCAGATGGGCTTGCAAATAGGCGTCGAATGCTTCGGCGCTGTCCAGGTAGCGCATGCGATAGCCCGTGACGGCCGCCACGCCGGAATCGGCAGGCCGCCACTTATACCCACAGCCCAATGGCAGCACGCCAAATTGCCGCAAGGCCTCGGGCGCGGGCATGAACTCCAGGTAAATGCGATAGGTATCGCCCCCCTGGGCATCCGGCTCATAGGCAAAGAACATGGCGCGCGCCTGCTCCATGTCTTGCAGGATGCGCATCCACAAGCTCTGCGGAACCGCCAGATCTCGCGGCAGCGTGGAGAAATCCAGTCGGCCCCAGTGCTCGCGTTGCACCCCGAGCAGAAAGCGGTTGCCCACCAGCCCGGTTAGCGAGAACTTCATCGACCACTCGACGCCGTCGATCTGCTTGCCCTTGAAGACGGACAGCAAACGATCCGCCCAAAAACGCCGCTCCCCCCGCAGGGTATGCAGGGGGATGTGGATGTCGCCGGCAGCCGCCTCGGGCGTCGCAGCTTGCATATCGGCCGCCCTCAGGCCACCGATGCTTCGGGCTCAGCCGCTTGCTGCGCCGTTTGGCGGCGCTGTTCGTCGAGCATGGCAGCTAGACGCGCCACATTGCCCAGGGAGGCGCGATGCAACTCGATCAGACGCAAAATGCCCGAGCGATGCAGCTCCAGCACGCGCGCATCGTCAATACCCGCAAACTTCTGATCGTCCACGACCCAGAAACCGCTCAGGTAGCGATCACCGCCCGCTTGGGAGATCGTGATGGTCTTAGCCACCAACAGGCCCAGCTCGTTCAGACGCTGCGCCATCTGTTTAGTCAGCTCCATCTCGCCTTGGAACACGCGCAGGAACTCCATCATCTGGTTCAGATAAGCGGTTTCCTTGCCGTCCTCGAACAGGGCCACACCCTCAGCATTGTTGATCCCCGGATAGGACTCATCGATGCACACCGCAAGGCGGTCCGCCTCCGAGGTCGTGCCCAGAACAAAGGGATAGCGGCGGGCAAAAGCCGGCACATAGGTATCGGCCTTCCACAAACCGTCCGGCGTCACAAACAGGTTGGAGCGATCTTCCAGCCCCAGCAGCACGGCCACATGGAAATGACCCTGCTCATCACCCACGAAAACAATGGGGTAATGACGCCCCGCATCAGCGAACTCGCTCGCCGCGATCGGCAAAGCATTGGTCTCGCGGGCAAAGGCGTAGTGATCGGGTTGAATCTGAATTTTGGTGTCTTGGTGTGCGGCACGATCCAGGGCCACGGCGCGTTCATAAAAAACGGTTGCGGACATTGCGAGCATTCCTCCTTGAAACTGTTACCAATTCTTATAAACATCCGCAAACGCTACCGGTCCCGAGCCGACGCCAAAAGCCGTAATGGTTCTTTCGGAAACGCGGGACGTGGGAGCATCGAAGTCAGATGCTAGAAATCGAAACAATTAGACTGAATTCTGCCAATGCTCGCTATGCCTGAAACTGGGTATTTCAAAGAGGTTGAACGTAATAACTAGACACTTACCGGCATATTTGAAATTTTCAGCGCACAGGGGGTAGGCTTGCCGTCAGCAGGGTATGTCCGGGTCGCGAAGCCAGCTCCAAAAATCCGCCCACGCGGGCGATACGGGCCTGCATACTGCGCATGCCCACGCTCAGCCCAGACTGCAACACGGCCTGCACATCAAAGCCGACGCCATCGTCTTCCACACTCAACATCAGACCCTGCTCGGCCGTATGCCGCAACACCACTTTCACCTTGTTTGCCTGGCTGTGTTTGACCACATTGGTCAGGGACTCTTCGAGCAAGCGGGTCAAGGCCAGGCATTGTTTTGCGTCCGGCCGCTGTGCCCAGGCTGAGGCAATCTCCCAGGACACGGCAATATCCAAGGCCTCGAAGAGCACCGTGAAGCGGTGTCGCAGGGGCGCAATCCACTCCCCGGGCGATGCGGGCACCGGCATGTCTTCACTGGCCCCGCTATCTATGGTTTGCCGCAAATCATCCCGGATCTGCCTCAAAATGGAGAGCACCTGCTGGCTACGCAAAGGCTCGTCGGTCTGCTCCACCAGGGCCATCATGCGGACCACCGATCCGCCCGGCCCGTCATGCAAGTCATGGGCCAATTGCAAACGATCTTGTAGACGGGCATTGGCCAAGGCCAGCGAATGCTCCAGGGCCAGCGAAGCGCGCAGCTCGGCGCGAGCCTGTTGCACGCTCTGCGCCAACTCCTGGTTAAACCGCTCGACCTTGGAGATATTGCGAGAGATACGCATCCCCAACACGGCCGCCATCGACAGTGTCGCCGCAATGCTGGTGAAGGGGGTGTAAACCGTATCGGTCTGGATCAAGCCGAACGCGGACAGAAAATCATGCACACCCGCCACCAGAAACACCAGCAAACAGGCGGCCATGATCAGATGATCAGGTTCGCGGGTTTTCCAGGCATGAAAGGGAAACTGAATACAGTTGGCAAAGAACACGAAGGAAGGCAGGACCACGCTGGCGACTACGGCCGGGACCAGATAAGCGTCCGGCGCCAGGGCCAACAAGGCCAAAAGCCCCAGGTTACAGGCCCAGAGAGCGCGTTCGATGCGGGGCAAGGATTGGCCGCCGAAACGCCAGGTGAACATGCAAAAACCGGCGACGTACAACACGAGGGCCATGGTGTTGGCTCGCAGCGCCATCGCAGAATCTGCGAAAGGCCAGGGCGACGTCATCAACACATTGGCCACAAACAGCGCCCAGCACAGGGTGCAAAAGGCGTACCAGCCATAGTCGCGCTGAGAGCGCCGCACGACCCAGACGCAGAAAAACAGGCCGCTCAGCGACAGCGACACCACCAAATTCAGAATATAGCGGCTGCGTTGGCGCCAGAATGTGTCATCGTACAAAGCCTGGATCTGCGCTGCCGGCCCGATATGCACTGGCCCCAACCCTGCACCGAAGTCCGCGCGCCCGACCACCCTCACCCACAGGGTATTGACACCCTTATGCAGCGAGGAGGCGGGCAATACCCAATACCGCGGCATATTCCAGCTACGCGACAAGGGCTCGACCAGGCTCGCGTCGCGCCAAAGCAGGTCGTCGTTGCTGTAGACCTCGCCCGCCATCTTGATTGCAGGCAGCAACAGCCCCAGCGCCGCCCCACAATGCGATTGCCATTCGATGCGGTACCACACACTGCCGCGATAATCCGGCCAGCGGCTACGCCACGCATCGGGCAGGGTCACGGTTTGCCAGGTCTGTAGCTGGCTGGGCATCTGACCCTCGGCGGCCTGCGCGGCTGCTACCCGCAGGATGTCTGCACTACACTCGGAAGCCGCCAACACCCGGGCCGACACCAGGCAACTCAGCAGACAGCACAACGCCAGCAGCGTTTTCAATCCAGCAGCCCGCGCACCCTTGCGGCATGAATCGCCTGGGTTCGGGAAGACACAAGCAGTTTGCGGTAGACGTGCTTGACGTGGCGCTCGACCGTATAACGCGACAAATGCAATTGCTCCGCGATCTCGCGATTGCCCAGGCCCGACGCCACCAGACGCAAAATTTGCGCCTCGCGCGGGCTCAGCGGCCCCGTATTGTCGGCTTGTCCCACCAGCGGAATACGGAACTCATGCAAGAGGCGCCGCGCCAGGAAGGGATCGATGGGCGCTCCACCGCTCAGCACGCTGCGGATGGCGATACTCACCTCCAGATCATCACGCTCTTTGAGCACATAGCCACAGGCGCCGGCGCGCAAAGCCGCCAGGATCGCCTCTTCCGAAGTCCAGCCGGAAATCACCAAAATCGCCATCTCGGAATCGGCAGCGCGCATCTCGGCAATCAGATCCACACCGCTGCCATCAGGCAAACCTAGATCGACCAGCGCCAGGGCGACCGTTTGCCGTGCCAACTCGGTGCGCGCCTGCGCCAGCGAACCCGCGAACCTCAGCGCGGACGGGGCATAGCCCAGGCGCAGCAACACTTGCTCCAAACGCTTACAAAGCAAGGGCTCGTCCTCGATCAGCAAGACGGGAGCGCGCAGCAACGAGTCAAGAACGGGAAGCTGAAAGGACATATCGGCGGGGATGACTGCGACAAACTATTAAGATTATGCCAAATTAGGGGACTTACATCCCTATTTGCATCTCATACGCTCATAGTCTTGCATATCCTTTCACAGTACTTCTACCAAGACCTATAGGCGCCGTTTCCTCGCAATATTATTACAACGTAATAATTCCATATATCCGACAGGCCGTGGCGCCGGCCTTTCCTGGTCAAAAACGGGAGGCCAAGCCCCGCCGCGCAAGCTCAAGGCGGCCGCGCGTCACCATCCCCAGCAAGTGCCAGGCGCCGGCTTGCCGCAATGGCGGTAGCTCGCCGAATAGCGCAGTTTGCCGCCCGTGCGCGGCGAACCATCGCTCTTGACGTCCATGCGCGGCAGCTCCTCCAACGCATCGCGTGCCGCCTTGGTCGGCGTGCCGGCCTCCTGCCCCGCCAAGAGCGTGAAATGGCCTAATTGCCGAGCCGTCGTATCGCCGAACACGGCATCGCCACCGGCCAGCGTATTCATGCGCAGGGCGGCGTCCCGCACCAAGGCCGCATAACTATCATTGCTGCCCGCCACGCTCAGGTCTTTTTTCAGTGTGCTCTCCGCCAGCACGCTGGCAAGCGGCGCGGACGGGCCGGTCTTGTAGTTAGACAGCGGCGCAAGGCTGCCATTGGCGGTCTGCCGACGCAGCCAATCCCCCCAAAGAAACTCGGCAAACTCCGGCAGTCCGCCATTGGAGTACGCCACATCGCGGGTGAAATAGACCAGCGAGCGATACGGATCATCCTGCATGCCACCCGGCTCTTCAGCATGGGCCAGCCCTAGCCGTTTGGGTAACTGGTCTACCGTGATGGGCTGATTATCGCCATCGCGCAGCCAGGCCTTGCGCTCGTCAACCAGGCGTTGCCAGAAGGCCTCGCGCGTCGGGATATGGCTGTAATTGGCGTCCACCTTGACCCAGACCTTCAGCTTGGGGCCGCCGTCAGCGATCTCGCGCAGCGCCGAGAAAGAATGGTGGCCATCCGTCAGATAAAGATTGCCGTCCCAACCCACCACCACGGTTTTCAGCGCCTCGGGATGGGCGCCGGGCTCATCCAGGCAGGTGAATGTAGACGGATCATCCAGCCGCGCACGCTCCGCCTCCTGAACAGAGGCAAAAGGCTGGGCACGGGCGCTGCGTCCGGTATCTTCGCAATAGTCGTCAAATTTCTTGCCGATGGTGCGATTCAGATAATCCAGGTACGGCATCGAGTTCCGAGGCCAGGTCGGACGGCTGAAGTCGCCCTGCCAGCGGCCCAGCTTGTAATAGATCTGGTCGTAACCGATCGCGCCCTGCGTCGGGTTCAGCTCCTCGATACGCACGCCGATCACGTCGCCGGCCTGGGCTGCCAGATAAGCGCTATTACGCCCGGAAGAGGCGGCCGCCGGCTTATCATCCTCATGATCCCCGCCACCGCAGGCGGCCAGCGCGAGGGGCAAGGCCAAAACGGCGAACGCGGCCAAAGCGCGGCGATAGCGAATTCCAGAGCGCAACACGAACATATCCCTCTTCCCGGATTGAGTACAGAAGCCGGAGTATGGTCTTCGATTATTACGCCGACATAGACAGCCTATTGAAACGCCGTTTCCGTGAACGAGCGCAGCTTGCGCGAATGCAAGCGTTCGGGCGCCATCTCACGCAATAACTCCAGCGCTTTGATTCCGATCTCCAGATGCTGATTCACCTGACGGCGATAAAAGGCGCTGGCCATGCACGGCAGCTTGAGTTCGCCATGCAAGGGCTTATCGGACACGCACAACAGCGTGCCATAGGGCACCCGGAAACGGAAGCCATTCGCCGCGATCGTGGCCGACTCCATGTCCAGCGCAATCGCACGCGACTGCGCGAAGCGCTGCACCAGCTCGCCCTGGTCGCGCAACTCCCAATTGCGGTTGTCTATCGTGGCCACCGTCCCGGTGCGCATAATGCGTTTCAGATCCCAGCCCGACAGCCCGGCCACCTCCTGAACGGCCTGCTCTAGCGCCACCTGCACCTCCGCCAGCGCCGGCACCGGCACCCAGGTGGGCAAATCGGCATCCAACACATGGTCATCGCGCACATAGCCATGCGCCAACACATAATCGCCCAGACGCTGCGAATCGCGCAGGCCAGCGCAATGACCCAACATCAGCCAGGCATGCGGGCGCAGCACGGCGATATGGTCGGTAATCGTCTTGGCGTTCGAGGGTCCTACCCCAATGTTCACCAAGGTGATGCCCGAATGATTCGGTCGGATCAAATGATAGGCCGGCATTTGCGGCAAACGCTGCGAGGGATCGGGCGGCGCGGCCACTTCACCCCGCCGGGTGATGCGGTTACCCGGCTCGACCAGCGCATCGTAATCACCGCCGCCCTGGGCCATCAGCGCGCGGGCCCGGGCGCAAAATTCATCGACATAAAACTGATAATTCGTGAACAACACGAAATTCTGAAAGTGCGAAGGCGCGGTGGCCGAATAGTGCTGCAAGCGATGCAGCGAGTAATCGACCCGCGTGGCCGTGAACGGCGCAAGCGGATTCGGCTCGCCATCGCGGCCCCGCCAGGAACCATTGACGATGGCGTCGTCCGTGACGGCAAGATCAGGCACATCGAACAGATCTCGCAGCGGCCGCTTCAGGCTTTCCAGATGCTCACCCTCGACATAGGTTCCTTCCGGAAATGCAAAATGCAAGGGAATCGGCATGTCCGATTCGCCGACCTCCACGGGCACCCCGTGGTTCTGCAATAAAAGCCCGATTTGCTCGATCAGATAGTCCGTAAACAGGGCCGGCTGTGTGATGGTGGTCTGATAACGGCCCGGTTCGGCGACATGTCCATAAGACAGACGTGAATCGATGGGATCATAGGTCTGCACCGAAATCCGCACGGCGGGGTAATACGCGCGCACACGGCCGTCCAGATCACGTCCATGCAAGACATCCCGAAAGGCCTGACGCAAAAAGTCCGTATTGCGGTCATAAATCTGGGTCAGGCGCTCGACCGCCGCTTGCGCATCGTCGAAACGCTCGAAGGGCACGGGGTCCGGCCGGTAAAGAGTGGCTGCTGAATACACTGCGCTCATCTGATTTTCCTGCGCGGCCAAGGCGGCACGCTGCGCCGATTATGCCGCATCGGCCTGTAGGCCATATTGCAAGCCTAGATTCTCGCTGAAAGATGGAAAATATAATGAAACACTATTTCATAACCTATTATCCCTCCCGCTGGTAAGGTTGCGCTTTTGCCATCGGCTTAACGCCAGGAACTGCTAGCCGTTCCTGAAGCCATCCGCCCACACTTTGCTGTCCGAAAGTGCCCGCATGACTCCATCTACGCGAAAAGTACGCCGACTCAGACCCACCCTATTCTCGATTTTCTGCGCCCCATTACTGGCGCTCTGTTTTTTCGGTGCGGCGCAAGCTTCACTACCGCCCATTGCGATGGGCAGCCTTCAAGGGCTGCGCCTCAGCAACGAGCCCACCGTGCCCACACTGCGCGACCGCATCGTGCAGGCCGGTCTCGCCAAGATCGGCACGCCCTATATCTGGGGCGGCGATGACCTCGATGGCTTCGACTGCAGCGGCCTGGCGCTCTTCGTGTTCCGCGAAACGGCCGGCATCGACCTGCCGCGCACCTCACGCGCCCAGCGCCAATCGGGCCATAGTGTGAGCCGCCAGCAGTTGCGTCCTGGCGATCTGGTGTTTTTCGCGACGCACCGGCGCGGCGTCACCTCGCACGTCGGCATCTATATCGGACGTAACCAGTTTGTCCACGCTCCCTCGCGCGGCTCGCATGTCCGCATCGACAAACTCGATAATCGCTACTGGGCCAAACGCTATGTCGGCGCCCGCAGCTATCTCAAAGACGCTCCCACCCAAATGCTGGCGCACCTGCGCTAAGTCCTACGCAGCAAGACGCGAAGCCGCCCGTCGGGCGGTTTCGCCCCCTGGGATTAGCCCCGCCCCACAAAAGGCATGGTGGTCGCCATAATGGTCATGAACTGCACATTGGTGTCCAAAGGCAATTGCGCCATGGCGGCCACCGCCTGCGCTACATGCGCCACATCCATACGCGGTTCTGCGCGCGTGCTGCCATCGGCCTGCAACACCCCCTGCGCCATGCGCTCGGTCATATCGGTCGCCGCATTGCCGATATCGATTTGCCCGCAGGCGATGTCATAGGCACGGCAATCGAGCGAAATCGACTTAGTCAAGCCGGTTACCGCATGCTTGGTCGCGGTATACGCGATCGAGTTCGGGCGCGGGGTATGAGACGAGATCGAACCATTATTAATGATGCGCCCTCCTCGCGGGCTTTGCGCCTTCATCAGGCGGATCGCGGCTTGCGCGCACAAAAACATGCCGGTGAGATTGGTGTCCACCACCGAACGCCAGACTTCCACCGGCAGGTCTTCAATCGGGACCGCTGGCGCACCGCGTCCGGCATTGTTAAAGAGCACATCCAAGCGGCCGTACTCTCGTTGCGCCTCGTCGAACAAGGCACGCACTTGGGCTTCCTGCGTGACGTCGGCAGGCACCACCAGCGCACGCGCGCCATCTGCGCCCGCCGAAATACGCGTCTGCTCCAAGGGCTCACGGCGCCGCCCGGCCAGCACCACCTTATAGCCCTGCGCCAGAAACTCCAGCGCAACTGCCCGGCCAATGCCAGTACCCGCGCCGGTCACCAGCGCTACCCGCGACCCGGGCGTGAGGATTGACTGCATCGTGCTCTCCCGCATTTATCTGTAACGCGAGAATCCTACCGCAAAGCCTTATGTCGGACCGAAAGTAGGGAAAATTGGCGCGCAAGCCGCCTCTTTTGCTATGCTTCGCCTCTCACACCGTGCGTTTTTTTCCTCATGTCTGCTCATTCCGGCAATGTATTCATGGTCGTGGCCCCCAGCGGCGCCGGCAAATCCAGCCTGGTTCGCGCTTTGCTCGACCGAGACCCCTCCATCGTGCTGTCTATATCCAGCACAACGCGAGCGCCGCGCCCCGGCGAGCAGGACGGCCGCGACTATCATTTCGTGACCAAAGAAGCCTTCCTCGCCCAGCGCGAGGCCAACAACCTGCTGGAATGGGCCGAGGTGCACGGCAATTTCTACGGCACCCCACGCGGGCGCATCGACGCGGCCACTGCCGCAGGCCAGGACGTCCTGCTCGAAATCGACTGGCAAGGCGCGCGCCAGGTCAAGCAGCGCTACCCTGAAGCCATTGGCATCTTTATCTTGCCGCCATCCATCGAAGCCTTGCAGGAGCGCTTAAAAGCGCGCGGCCAGGATTCCGAGCAAGTGATTTCGCGCCGTTTGCTCGCTGCGGGCGGCGAAATCGCCCACGCGCCAGAATGCGAATATGTTATTATTAATCAAGAATTTAGCTTAGCCCTGTCGGAACTGACGCAGATCATCAGCGCCGCTCGGCTGCGTTTCTCGTCTCAGGCCGTGCGCAACGCCGAATTGTTCGCCCAGCTCGGCATCCCCGCATCGCACTGAACCCCCTCTTTTCGCACCCAGGTATTTCTCCATGGCCCGTATCACTGTCGAAGATTGTCTGAACCAGATCCCCAACCGATTCAAGCTCACGCTGGCCGCGACCTACCGCGCCCGCGAGCTGGCCCAGGGCCATGCCCCGCGCCTGGACAGCAAGGACAAGCCGACCGTGACCGCCTTGCGCGAAATCGCCTCGGGCCTCACCGGCCTGGAAATGCTCCGTAAAGTCCCGACCTGATTCGGGCCGGGGAGGCGGCTAGCATGGCTTTTCCCGGGTTGAAGTATGCCTCTTCGGGTCTGCTCGCCGCGCTGCGAGCCGGGTCTCGCCTAGGGCGGCGAAACAGCAAAAAGACGCTGGCCGACGGCGGCGGCGGTGCTCCGGAAAGTCCTCCGATCGCATCGCTGGCCCCCCTGACCGAAATCATCAGCACCTATCTCGACCCCAAAGAGGTCGAGCGTGTGCGCGAAGCCTATCGCTTCGCAGACCAGGCCCATTTGGGCCAGTTCCGGGCTTCCGGCGAGCCCTATATTTCTCATCCCATTGCCGTCACCGAGATCTGTGCAGGCTGGAAACTGGACGTGCATGCCCTGTCGGCGGCCCTGCTGCACGATGTCATCGAAGACCAGGGTGTCAGCAAACAAGAGCTAGCCGAGCGCTTCAGTCCCGAAGTCGCGGAGTTGGTTGACGGTCTGTCCAAACTCGAGCGGCTGGACTTCGCCACCAAGGCGGAGCAGCAAGCCGAGAGTTTCCGCAAAATGCTGCTGGCGATGGCGCGCGACGTGCGCGTCATTCTCATCAAGCTGGCCGACCGTCTGCACAATATGCGCACGCTGGATGCGGTCAGCGCCGAGAAGCGACGGCGCATTGCCCGCGAAACGCTCGAGATCTACGCGCCCATTGCTCACCGACTGGGTCTGAACCTGCTGTTTCGCGAGCTGCAAGACCTGTGCTTCGCAGCCATGCACCCCAATCGCTATCAAGTGCTTTACAAGGCGGTGCTGGCCGCGCGCGGCAATCGGCGCGAAGTCATCGGCAAAATTCAGGATGCCGTGCGGGCCGCCCTGCCCGCCGCCGGCATCGAGGCCGAGGTTTCCGGCCGCGAGAAAACGCTCTACGGCATCTACCGCAAAATGGCGGACCAGAAAAAGAGCTTTTCCGAGGTTCTGGATATCTACGGCTTTCGCGTGGTGGTGCACACGCTGCCGGAGTGCTATCTGGCATTGGGCACGCTGCATCAGCTATACCGCCCCGTTCCTGGCAAATTCAAAGACTACATCGCCATTCCAAAAATCAACGGCTATCAGTCCTTGCACACGACGCTGGTCGGCCCTTACGGCACCCCCGTCGAGTTCCAGGTCCGCACACGTGACATGCACCATATCGCCGAAGAAGGCGTGGCCTCGCACTGGCTGTACAAAGACGCCGATCTGACGCTCAATGATCTGCAAAAACGCACCCATCAATGGTTGCAGTCGTTGCTCGACATCCAAAGCCAAACCGGCGACTCGGGCGAGTTCCTCGAACACGTCAAGGTGGATCTCTTCCCTGACGCCGTCTATGTGTTCACCCCGCGCGGCAAAATCATTTCCCTGCCCCGAGGCGCCACGCCGGTCGATCTGGCCTATGCCATCCATACCGATATCGGCAACCAGGCTGTAGCTGCCAAGGTCAACAACGAATTCGTGCCGCTGCGCACCGAGCTGGCCAGCGGCGACACGGTCGAGATCATCACCTCGCCGGCCTCGCGCCCCAATGCGCAGTGGCTCAACTACGTGCGCACCGGCCGCGCCCGCTCTGAAATCCGCCACTTTCTGCGCACCGTCCGTTACGAAGAATCGGTCGCCTTTGGCGAGCGCCTGCTGTCCCAGACCCTGCAAGAATTACACATGCCCATGCCAGCGGCCGATGATCCTGCCTGGAGCAAGCTGGCACGCAGCACCGGCGCCAGCTCACGCGATGAAATCCTGGCCGACATCGGCCTGGGCAAACGCCTGGCCGCTGTCGTGGCGCGCCGTTTCGCGCCCGAGAATGACCTGCTCGCCACCACGGCGGCCGATGTCGATGAAATCACATCGGCCCGCGCCGCACCTATCCTGATCCAAGGCAATGAAGGCCAGGCGGTGCAATTGGCACCCTGCTGCGGGCCGCTGCCCGGCGATCCTATCATCGCCGGGATGAGACTGGGCCATGGCTTGGTCGTGCATACGGCAGACTGCCCGGTCGCCATGCGCCAGCGGCTGCGCGAACCCGAACGCTGGGTAACGGTCGCCTGGGACAAGCAAACCGCCAAGCATCTGCCCACCCGCCTGGACATCGTCACGCGTAACGAACGCGGCGTGCTGGGGCGCATCGCCGCCGAAGTCACGGCCGCCGACGCCAATATCGTGCACGTCACGATGCATGATGACGCCGTCTCCACCGTGGCCTTACATCTCACCGTGCAGGTCGACAACCGCAAGCACCTGGCTCAGGTCATACGCGCTATCCGGCACGTACCGCAGGTGCAGAAAATCGTTCGCGTCAAAGGTTGAGGCTCCGCCAAACACCCTGCCCTGCGACGGGCGCCCCGGCCTTATCAGGCCACGTGCTGTAGAAAATCTTTCAGTCGCTGGCTGGGCGGATCATTCAAAAGCGCCTCGGGCGGACCATCATGGGCCAGCTTGCCGCCATCGATAAACAGCAAACGGCTGCCCACCTTGCGCGCGAACTCCATTTCGTGGGTCACCACCACCATCGTCATCCCTTCTTCGGCCAGATCGCGCATCACCTTCAACACCTCATGACGCAATTCCGGGTCAAGTGCCGAGGTCGGTTCATCAAACAGCATCAGCTTGGGTTTGATCGCCAAGGCGCGGGCAATCGCCACGCGCTGTTGCTGGCCACCGGAAAGCTCGGAAGGATAGTGATTCATCCGCTCAGACAAGCCCACTTTGCCCAGCAGTTCACGCGCCATCTGGCGCGCTGCCTCACGGCTGAGACCGCGCGTATGCACTGGACCGAACATGACGTTCTCCAAGGCCGTCATCTGCGGAAACAGATTGAACTGCTGGAACACCATGCCCGCCTCGCGCCGGATGGTGCGCACATCTTCCTCAGAGCCCCGCACGCTAAAACCATCCACGCGCAGATCCCCGCCATCGATGGTTTCCAGCACATTGATGCAACGTAGAAAGGTGGATTTGCCGGAACCGGAAGGCCCGACCACCACGACGACCTCACCCGCATCGATATTGACCGTGATGCCATTGAGCACCGTCGCATCACCAAAGCGCTTGATGACGTCTTTGAATTCAACCATGCTCATAGTATGCGCATCCTCTTTTCCAGCAGACGCAGGCCCAACGCCATCAAACCCGTAAGAATCAAATAAACAATCGCCACCGCCGACCAGATTTCAACGGCACGGAAATTGCTCGCCATGATTTCCTGGCCCTGACGTGTGAGCTCTGCGACACCAATCACGATAAACAGCGAAGAATCCTTCAAGCTGATGATGCACTGATTGCCCAGCGAAGGAATCATGCGCCGGAAGGCGACCGGCCCGATGATATGACAGAGAATCTTCCAAAACGGCAAGCCCATGGCCTGGCCAGCTTCTTTCAGCCCTCGGGCCACCGACAGCAAAGAACCGCGCACGATTTCAGCGATGTAGGCGCCCGAATTGATCATCAGCGTCACGATGGCGGCCGACTCCGCCTCGACCCGCATCCCCGGGATCATGAGGGGCAGGGCAAAATAGATAAACATGACCTGCACGACTATCGGCGTGCCGCGAATAATCGCGACATAAATCTGCGCAATGATCGCGACCGCCCGAGGCCCGTAAGCACGGGCCACACCGGCCAGCGCTCCCAGAATAAAACCGCCGACCAAGCCCCAGAAGGTGATCTTGACGGTCATGATTGTGCCCTCAAGCAAATTGGGCAAGGCATCCCAGATTACGGCTACATCAAAATTCACGCTTCCCCCTTCAGGCAAAAGATGGCCGCCCGCGAGTCAACCCGCGCTGCGGCCACCCTGTCCTTTACACCTTAGCCATCTTAGGGCTGCTTGCCAAACCACTTGGCGTAAATCTTCTCGTATTCGCCGTTAGCCTTTAGGGTAGCCAAGGCCTTGTTCACCTCGGCAACCATCGGGCTTCCTTTGGGGAAGGCGATCCCGTAATAATCGCCGCTCTTGACCGTGCCCACGACCTTCACGCGGCCCTTGCCGGCGGTATTGGCGTAATACTGGACGTTAGGCGTGTCATGCACGGCAGCATCCACGCGACCCGTCGCCAGCTCCAGATAGGCGTTGTCGATATTGGGAAAAAGTTTGAGCTTGGCATCGGGCACCTGGCTCTTGAGGTAATCCACCGTGGCGGTGCCCGTCTTGACGGCAACCGTCTTTCCGGAGAGGTCCTTGGCGTTCTTGATGCTGTTATTGTTGTCTGCGACCAGAATAGCCAGCCCGCTTTCATAGTAGGGATCGGAGAAGTCGATCACCTTTTTGCGATCATCGCGAATGGTGATGCCAGCCAGGGCCGCATCGATGTTCTTGGTCTGCAAGCCCGGAATAATGCCGTTGAAATCCATGGGTTGCAGCTTGTACTTCAGCTTGAGTTCCTTGGCGATGGCGGACCACAGGTCAATATCAAAACCCGTATAGGTATTGCCTTGCTTGAACTCGAACGGCACAAACGCCGTATCGGTCGCAACGATCAGCTCTTTATCCTGGGCTACTGCCATCGAACCCGACATCGCAGTGGAAAAGCCTATCAGCACCGCAGCGACTTTCGTCTTGATCATGGATTTCTCCCTATGGTTCCATAGGCGGCATCCGGACTCTCCGGCGAGCCGCATTGTTGCGCCGGCCCGCCTGGCGCACGGGTTGGCTTGAAGGGATGTTAACGCATCCCTTTCCTGGCTACACAAGCAATTCGGGTAGGGTCTGCCCGGGCTGGCCTCCAGCCCAGCCTGGAACAGGCTTCGTCAATCAAGACCGTCCCGGCTAGGATGTCATGGCGAAGCATGCCCGATCAAAAGAAAATTGAGGTATTGATGTACCACACAGGCTTTTTAGATAGCCCCGCCTGCGTCACCAAGGCCTTGGAATAAGTGGCCGACATACTCCAATGAGAGGTGTTGATCCGCAGACCGGTAGCCCAGCTCGCCATACGTACCGACCGTGCGCCAGGGCTGTTTTGCTTGAGCAGGCCGCCATCCAGCCCCAGGAACGGCGCCAAGCGCACCCCTCCCCACCACGGCTGGGTAAAGGGCATGCTGACCGTATTGGTGAGATACATCCCCTTGTCGCCGCTTTGCAATGTAGAACGGTTGAAGCCTCGCACCGTGTATTCATCTCCCAGCGTCAGTTGATAGCTATTCAACAGCATCTGGCGCGACTGCTGGAAACCGAACTGCGACTGCACGCTGATAATGCGGTCGGCGGGCGCGAAATTGGCCTGCCATGAGGCCGTGCCATTCACACGCGACACATTGCCGATGGCCTCGTACTGATTGAATGCCGCGTACTGCCCGTTGTTGATGCCCAGACCACGATTCCAGGACAGGTCTGCAAACAGCGCGTACCGGCCCTGCTGCTTGCTCCACTGAATGCCCAGCGTGCCATCGCTATAGTGCTTGCTATTGACCGCCAACAGGGTATTCGCGAGATAGTTCTTGTTTTGCTGGGTTTTCAAAACACCATACACGCTGAACTGGGAAGTCGCGTCGCGGTAGAGCGTTCGAGTCAAACGTACGCTGAGTTTGCGCGAATTGCCTGTCGAGGGATAGGAATACCCCGGCCCTTTGAGCAGGCTTTTATAGTTGCTAAAACCCGCTTGCACATCGAACCGGGTATATCCGAGAGGCACACGCCAGGCCATGTCATAGGATTTCTCACCATAATTGGCCGCATCGGAATAATGCCGCTGGCTAGTCAACATCGTGAGCGTATCGTTAATTCCCAGCAAATCTCCCGCCGAGACAGAAAGATTGTATTTATCGCGACCGAGACCAGACGAGTCCTGCCCTGAATTATCGCGCCCCAAGGAAAAACGCAGCCAATCGTTACGCACCACAGTAAGGTCCAGATACGAATAACCGTAGTCCTCGGCTGGCGCCACGGTCACTGTCACCTGTTTGAACCCATTGTTCAAATTTTCGATGGCCTGATCCATATCGCGGATATTCAGGATGGCATTGCGCCAATTCGGCATGGCCCAGCCCACCATCGCGCTTTCACGCCAACCTTCGAGGGGTTTGCCGTTGATGCGCCAACCTTTGATCCTGCCCCAATTGACACGCAGCTTTAGACGACCGTCGACCACGGCGGGGTTATCCAGGGCGATATTCGATGTCACATAGCCCTGCTCATAGAGTTTCGCGCTCAGGCTACGCACCACCTCGAACACACCACGGTTGTTCAGGGGTCGGTTCAAATAAGATTTCACCAGGGTGTCGACATCGAACAGCGGCGCCACCGGGCCAAAGTCCAGGTCAACGCCGCTCAAGGACACGGTATGGCCTTCCTCTTTCAAATGCGGTGCTTGCGGCGGGGCTGGCAGCCTGAGATCTGTGCCGGGTTGCTGATTCAAGGCGCGGTCGATGCGCTGCTGCTGAAGCTCGCGCTCCATGCGATTTTGCTGAATATTGAGGTCGCGCTGGCCCGGCGTGAGCGGCTGCTGGCCAGACAATTCGGGTGGCGGCACGACCGCAGACGCAGCGCGCGGCTGAGCATAGGCCAGCCAGGGTAGAAGACATAGGAAGGCGCACTGCAGCGCACGCCGGGACATCGCGTAGAAGGGCTTAGTCATAGTTCAGAGTGACGGTGTAAATGACTTCAATCGGACCGGTCGTGACGTCCCGTTTGGTTTGGTAGTAGCGGGCGCGCAATGGCACGGAGATATGGCTGTAGCTGTCAGCGACCAGCTGGCTTTTCAGATCTCGGCGTTGAGAGAAATCCCAGGGGTGCTCGCCGCTTGAGCCATCCATCAGCTGGATGCCGACGCCGCGCGTATCTGCCGCGTCGCCAAGCCCGACACCGGGCACGGAGTCGTAAGGAAAGCCCGGCTTGATGGATAGATTGACCGGGCCGTCTCCATAACACTCGAGCGCCAGGTCAAATGGCGAGTCCGCCAATACCGTGCCGATGCCAGTGAAATCCGCACGGCGCGCATTCGCCAGACGCTTAACGATGTTGTTGTACGAGCAACCTTCTACGCGAAAGCGCAGGCTCGCGGTCAAATCAAATGAAACGGGAGTTTCGGCCAGCACAACGGCACCGGGCTCGCCGTAGTTGAGCACCAACTGCACAACCATCAAGTCGTTGTAATTGCCTATCCGCCCCGTGCCCACACGCACAGCCGGTCGTGTTTGAATAGGTTGATAACTGATGGCAATCTTGCCTGCCTCTACAGCCATAGGGATGGGATTAACATCCGTAAGATACTCAACCGTTCCGAGCACCCATCCGCCCTTGCCCTCGGAGTCGATAGGCAAAGCGCCCCCTTTCGAATCCGCGATGTGCAGGCCGAATCCGTAGTTCTCCAGTTGCGGAATGATCAAGGTCGATGTCGCGGGGTCCATGGTGAAACCCGCCCCGGGCCGAAGCACCAGCGTAACGTCGTTAAGACCGGACTGGAACTCATCATAGAGGGACGAGGGCTCCGCTACCTGGATATAACAATTGACGTAGACGGTGCCGACCGTGACATGACTGAACAGCTCCCCGACTTTCGAGCCCGGCGTGCTGCGGATCGGCGTTCCGGACGGACTCGGGATGCTAAGCGGCGTGCAACGGGACTCCTGGATATCGGGGTTCGTCACCTGGGCATGCGCGCCGCGCGCACCCAACATGCCTAACATCAGCAGGCTCAGGCAGAACCATGCCCAGGTTCGCCCGCATCGTTTTATAAGGAATAAGATATTCATTTTGTGTTCTCGCAGCGCAAGGAAATCGAGGGCAAACCACCCAGACCTGTTTTTTTGTCATCGCCCAGTTCATAAGGCGTGCGGCATACCGTGCCGTCGCTCAACACGGCCTTGAGCACGCCCTGGCTGGGCAAGCCGCGCAGCAAGGCGCGTCCCCCCTGCCCCGCCGTGCCCAGCGTTTTCCCTTCGGCGTCTGTAATGGCCGTGCCGAAGGGAAAACGTGAGCGATAGGGCTTGCCCACCACTAGCAGGGCAGACTGCTCACGGCGGGTGGAGAACACCAGGGGCACCACAGCGCCGGCGCGCGGGATCGCCTCTTCGACCGTGGATTGCAGCTCCACGTCTAGCGAGAGGTTCTCGGGGGAGATCTGCACTTCGTTAAGGGAATACGGCGACAAAGACACCAGGCCGTAGCCGTCGTCATTCAGGCTGGCATTGGCCATATTGCCGATGCTGGCCCCGCCCGCATCGCGCGCCTCGATCAGGCCGACGCTCTCAGAGAGCGTCTGCCCCAGCGTGATGCCCCCTTTATGCACCAGCAAGCCGCCGCTGCCGTTGACCGACAGCTGGGTGTTCTGCGCCTGCTGAGACAAGGTGCCACCAACACGTCCGTAGCGCCCTGCGTAGGAAGCGTTCATGCCGTAGCTCATCTCGCGGTCGCTGCGCGAGACGTCGACGCCATAAGACAGCGCGCGGTCCTCGCCCAGAACGGCGTCATAACCCACGCGCTCCACGCGATGGCCGCCCGTCTGCTGCTGCACGCTCGTTCGGATCGTGCCATTGAAGCGCGACAAGGGAATGGCAAGATTCAGCATGAACTGACGCTGCTGTCCATACTTGGAGCCGCTGTTGGTGCTGGCCTCCAAGGACAGGCCCACGCCATTGATCTGCGTGCCGTAGTTGAGCGTCCACTGCATCCTTCTGGCAGAAGAGCCCCAGTAGTCGCGCACCGAACCCGAGAGATAGAGGCTGCCGTAACGACCCAAGGGCTGGTTAAGCGCCAAACTGAATTCGCCTCGGGGCCGGCCCATCCGCCACTCGCCTGATCCGCTGGACAGCGCATCGGACAACGTCCAGAACCGTTCGGACGAGTAGCGCAAGGTCGCGAGACGCAGGACCGTGCCGGTGGGCTCCAGGGTCTTGCTATAAGACAGGCGATAGCTATTGCCGAAGTACTGGCGCCCCTGGACAGGCCTGGTCCTCGCCGAGGTCGAGTCGAGGCTGAAAGCCCCCCAAGCCGTATTGAACGCAGCGCCCATCACGACAGCGGCGTAATTCTGGCCAGCGACTAGCCCCCCGCCATAGAGATTGAAACCATCTGATACGCCCCAGCGGCCGGTCGCCTGCATAAGCAAGGGCTCCGGTCCGCCCCGATAACCGCCCTTATAGCGCCCGGCACCCACCGAGTACTGCACCGTACCGGGACGAATCAGGCGCACGGCATTGCCGAAAGGCACGCTAAAGCGCTGCACCGAACCATCGGCCTCGGTCACCGTGACATGCAGATCGCCGCCGTAGCCCACCGGCGAATAGTCGTCGATCGCGAACGGGCCGGGCGCAACCTGGCCCTGATAGATGACACTATTGGCCTGCATGATCTTGACGGTTGCCTGCGTGGACGCAACGCCCCGCACGGTAGGCCGGTAAAGACGCTCCGAATAGGGCAGCATCGCCGGATCGGTGGAAAGCAAAGCGCCGCGCATGCCATAAGTACTAAAGTACTCAGAGCCGGCATAGATATCGCCCATCACCACGCGGGCACGCCAGGCGGGCACATCGGTCTGCAGCCAGGTGCGTTGCGACCGGAACAGGGTCTTGCCGTCGCTGTGGTTCAGGAAGGCGCTATTGCGCAAATACCAGCCACCCACATTCAATCCGCTGTTGAACAAAGCCGACAGCGATTGAAACCTTCCCGATCCGTAATCGGCCCGGTGATAGCTATAGCTGTAATTGCTGCGAAATGCCGTGATACCCGTCTGCCACTGGTCCGGGGAAACATCGCGCAGCCGCTTTCTCAGCACATAAGCCTGCGGCACGCTGATGGCTAACTGGCTGGTCGAGTAATCAAAGTTCTCCAGACTGTCGGGATATATCTCGGTCACACCGACGCAATCTCCGGCAGACAGTCGTGCCTGCAAGGCCGGACTCAGCACCTTGATATTGATACCTAGCGTCTCGAGCTGCTCTTGCGAAAAACAGGCGCGCGCGTTCTCGGCCTTGCCCTCCGCTTGCTTGGCGGGCAGAAAACTCACGGTCATGGACAGCGCACGCTGGTCATTGAGCTGCACCTCAACGCGATGCACGCCAGGCTGCAGCACATTGCGCCGAGAAAAGCGCGTCAAATCCGTTTTGCTGGCCGACCCCCACAACATCATGGGGTTGAATTGCAGGTCAGCGTATTGCTCTGTGCTCGCCTGCGGATCGGTACTCGCCTGTGCGCCCCCCCACGACAAAAAGGCGGCGCTCAAGGCCAGACGCAGCAGTTTGGGCTTATGGGGGATAAACATGGGTAACACGCCTCTTGCCTTTTACTTACCGACGTCTTTCTCGTAATGCTGAATAGCGCCCAGATCGCTAATGGCGGCGTAGCGCATTTGAGTCGGCGCGGACTTGCCGATATCGAGCTTGGCGCTCGAAAAAGGTGCGATCATCAAAGCGGGAAAGCGTTGGCTCGGCGCCTCCTTGGAGCCACCGAAATTCAGTTCGCTCAGGTTCACGTAATAGGGCGTGGGATTGCTGACCTCGAGCTTGCCGGCGCCTGCCAGCTTGAAAGTCAGGTCGGCTGGCGCGGCATCGGCCGTACCGGATAAGCCCTTGGGCCGATAGAAGAACTTCAGGCGCGAACGCACACTGATTTGCAAAATCGCGCCAGCATCCTGATCACCCTGCGGCTTGGGCGGCACATCCAGCACATTCAGCCAAAAAATCGACTCTCTATCCTTGGGCAGGGCCTCGCCGCCTGCCGTATGGAAAATGCGCAAGGTTTGCCCCTTGCCCGGCTCGATGCGAGCCAAGGGCGGCGTCAGAAAAAAGGGCACCTCCATTTGATCGGGCGTCGCGTCGGCCCGACCATCATCCAGCCAGGCCTGCATCAGGGATGGCACACTGCCATCATTGGTCATCTTGACAACGACTTCCGGCGCACCCTCACGGTAGACAACGCGTGTGCCTTCGATCACCAAACTGGCTTGAGCATCCTGAGCAAAACCGGTGGCAAGAAATACCAGGCCGAGAGAGAACAAAACATGCTTTGTTCGGGAGCGAACCGCTCGGAACCCAGAGGTTCCGGGCTTGGATAACGCGCCCCAGGATGGGGTTTTCATGATGGGAATCCAAAGAAAGTCGCCCACAGCCTCTCGCCGGGGTTTCCAGAGGGGAAACCCCGAAATTCGCGTCAGGCAGGACGGGATCAAAAAAGGGCGGAGAGGCCGCAGGCCATCCCTGTTACGCCTCAGGGGTACATGACAGAGAATTGCACCGAGGTTCCAACACGACCTGCGGCGATAGCACCAGTCGATGTTCGCTTGTATCGCGCGAGAAATCGCGCGATGGCGCTGTTATCCGTCACTCGGAAGGTATTGCCGGCCAATTGCTGATCAGCGGCTACCGCACCCATCGGAATCTGCACCCCATCAAGACCTGCGATCTCGATGCGCAGATTGTCTGCCTCGGTAGCGGCGGCGCCTGCGGCAGGAATGACGGAATCTGCTGAGGCAAGCTTGTAAGGAATCAAAGTGCCGGTGGCGAAGTCCGTCGTATGGCCAGGCTCAAAATAAATATGGACATCGTTGTTATTCAGCGTGGCGGGACATTGCGTAAGCCTGATGTCGAACACCGTCGCACCTGCGGTGTCACCCACATTCTTGACTGCCGAAGTAGATATCTTCGGAAGTCGCACATCGATATTGGCGGGCGGCTGCGCGCCCTGGATCAGACATGTGCTGTCAACGATTTCACCGCGAATAGTGATCGTGCCGTCTGCCGCATGGGCGGCCCCAAAGACGCCAATCATGCCGATGAAGAATAAGGTTTTTTTGATCGTATGCATGGTATTTGTAGAGACTTAACAATAAGAATTCCACGCAAAAACGCACATAAAGTATCAAGAAAAATAGTGCTCTATTCAGAACTTCCTGATACCAAAGTGCATATATGCGTTAAACAGAATCCTATTGATATCTACCAATGCAAAATATCAGCCAAAGCCCCGATGGACGTAGGATTATTCCTAACGGCAGGACTATAAAGCGCGGCCACTTCTTTGGCTCGTTAAGCATCTGGCTAACGCTCCAGGAAGAAATGTCCCGCATGGGCCACAACACAAAACGCATAGTTATTTGAATTTCCTGCGTTGTGGCAAACACATTCGATGCTTAGCACCGAAGGGGGATGCTGATTATTTTCTGAGCATGCGCAAACCTTTCAAACCGATAACGACTTCTTGACACTTTTCGCTTCGGTATAGACAAAAACAAGGCCTGAGTTCGGCGCCATACCGAAACTCAGGCCTTAACCCTGCACAGCAGGATCAGCCTGCTAAGCCGACCCTCTGCCTCAGAGCGGACTGCAACTACTTGACCGAGCGATAGGTAACCCGGTAGTTCTGACCTCCCTCATCAATAATCTTAAGACGCAGCTCCTGCTTGGCCCCCTGAGCGGGGCTAGACATCATCAAGAAGCCATCTAACTTCATCACATCTCCGCGCTTCTTCAGCACGACAGTTGTTGGACCATCCGGGCCAACCACGGTAAGCGTTACAGGTTTTTGTAACTTCCCTCCTGGACCATCTTTCATCAAGTTCATCGCAGAAACCTTACCCTGCAAGTCCTTCACCTGCTTCTGCACCTCATAACGGGCCGTCGATGGAGAGGGCCTGGGCTGAGCCTTGGGTTTAGGCGCAGGCTTCGGACCATCCACCTCGTCCTTCGGCGGCGGATCGACCTTCTTCACCTTCGGCGGCGGCGGCGGCGGTGGCGGCGGAGGATCGACCTTCTTCACCTTCGGCGGCGGCGGCGGCGGCGGCGGCGGCGGAGGATCGACCTTCTTCACCTTCGGCGGCGGCGGCGGCGGCGGCGGCGGAGGATCGACCTTCTTCACCTTCGGCGGCGGCGGCGGCGGTGGCGGCGGAGGATCGACCTTCTTCACCTTCGGCGGCGGCGGCGGCGGCGGTGGCGGCGGAGGATCGACCTTCTTCACCTTCGGCGGTGGCGGCGGCGGCGGTGGCGGCGGAGGATCGACCTTCTTCACCTTCGGCGGCGGCGGCGGCGGCGGCGGCGGAGGATCGACCTTCTTCACCTTCGGCGGCGGCGGCGGCGGTGGCGGCGGAGGATCGACCTTCTTCACCTTCGGCGGCGGCGGCGGCGGCGGTGGCGGCGGAGGATCGACCTTCTTCACCTTCGGCGGTGGCGGCGGCGGCGGTGGCGGCGGAGGATCGACCTTCTTCACCTTCGGCGGTGGCGGTGGCGGTGGCGGTGGCGGTGGCGGCGGCGGCGGCGGATCAATCTTATTCTTCCGCTCTCTCATCAGAAATTTCGGCTTAGACGTCGGAACCGACAACACCGACTCACCGCCAGCGTAATACTCCTCCCGGGTTACGACGACTTCTTTGCTGGGATCAGTACTGACACTTCCATGAACGCCGCCGCGCGCTTTGGTACCGACGTTAATGACCACATTATTTGTGGACTCGACGTGATCGCGTGCATCACGGCCATATTCAAAGTTGACCATGGGCAGGCCAGTGGTTGGATTAACTGCAAAATTCGCACCACCCTTGCCTCCATCCTTATCGATTTTGTCGTGCAGTTTCGTGGCATTAATGCTGCCACCCACGCCAATATGTCCTTCTTTGGTGGACGACACTAAATGGGAGCCCGTCATGCCCAGACTGCCTCCGGTCTTCAGGGTAAGCGGGCCACCCGCCGTGATACCGGCCTGTTGCGTTACGACGCGGGCGTTGTCGTGGTGATGTTCAGCCGAGCCACCGAGTGAGGCTGAGGCAGAGACCAGCGTATTGCTATTAACACTTATCACTGCACCAACCGCCCAGTTGCCACCATTGGCCTCGCGCTTGATGTCATTCTGCAGGCTTTTTATCGTCGTATCCCCACCGACCACCACGTTTGCGCTGTGATCCGCTTTCACCGTGGCGCCAATCAAGCCCAGGTTCTTACCGGCTTTGATGTCGATATTCTGCGCCCCAAGGGTGGCGTTCTCATAGGTCGTCGAGTTTTCGTGGCTGACCAGATGCGTCCCCGAGAGCGTCGCCCATATGCCAGCGCCGGCTGAACGGAGTGGCGCATTGACGCCATAACTTCTGCCCACGTCCAGACCCACGCGATGATCCTCGCCGCTAGAGGTTGTCGTGGACTTGGCTGCGCGCAAGGACACGTCGCCCCTGGCATCAAGCTCCACCTTATTCCCTCCGGAGAACTGAGTTCCGACCAGATCGATATCGCCCTTTGTGGCATTGAATGAAACATTGCCGCCGATACGCTGGGTGTTCTCTTTCGTGTGGGTCGAGGATTGACGCTGCCAAAAAACGTCGGCACCGACATGCTCTCCCGCTGACACGGTATCGTCAAAAAGTAGTTGAGTCGCTTCAGTCGCCGCCATGGCAGCGGCCAGCGCCGGGTCCACCTTCCGTTTGGGATCATCCACGGTCTGGGCAATCATGTCGCCAAATCTTGAAGACGTCGTGAGGAGTGACGATTTGGCATAGGCCTGATACCCGACAGAGAAGCCGACCTTGGAATAATCGCGCTTTTCCTTATCTACGTACTTGGTGGTTTTGATTTCATTCGCCGTAAGGCTCAGCCCGCCATCCTGTTGCTGACTTTGATCGTCGCCGGCCCGGTGGTTATTAATATCGGCACCGCCGATATCCGCCATGCTGCCGACTTTGATCAAGCCATTGCCAACATTGAACACGCCATTGCTATAGGTCTCGGCCTGCCGGGTTTCCTTTTCTGAAGAAATGGAAGCGCCGAGGTTAAACGTCGCGCCACCACTATTGGGGCCTGCGCGCCCGGCATAGGTTTGCAGGCCATCTTCAGTGTCAAAGCCAGCGCTGGCCGAATACCCGCCGGCGCCAACATCCATGCCCACCAAGATCTGCCTCTTGTCTTCCTTGAAGTCGTGGTAGCTATCGTTCTTACCCGCCTCCAGCTTCAGATTGCCACCAACATCGATATCGCTGTTTGTGGCCTGGACATTGCCTCCGGTGACCGTCAGATCACCTGTTGTATTAATTTTGAGGGCCTTGGTACTGATATCGGTACCCGCCGAGTTGGCCTGAGCGCTTTTCTCTATGGTATTGGTTTGAGACAGGAAGGAGAAAAATTCACCCAAACCATTATGCACGGTGTGCCTATACTCCGATCCGACCTCTTTTACGTCGCCGAGATGGACATTGTCAGCCTTGAGAGAGACACTGCCTTGCGAGGCGATCGTTGCGCCTTCGGTGGTGATCGCCTTGGCGCTTAAATTGACGCTTTGCTGGCCGTTAACTTGATCAGCCCTTAAGTCTCGAACCAACCTGCCCTTATCGTCGTGTGTCATGCCGACGATGATTTCCAGCTTGTCTTTGGCATCCAGCGTGACGCGCTTGGCATTGATCGCGCCGCCAGAGATACGAATATTTTGGCCGTGCAAATCCACGTTTTCTTTGCTGAAAGCACCGCCCAGCACACCACCGGTGCTCGTGAAAGCGATGTTGCCGCTGTCCGCGCCAGCGCCGCGCGCATCGACATGCACCCCGGCGTCGCCCATGAAAACCGCGTTATACACGGCAACATCGGCGCCGTTGGTTTTCGCATTGATAGCGCCAGCGGAGGCGATCACCGCGCCGCCGCGCTTGCGGCTGTCTTCTGCTGCTTTCTTGCTCTGTTTGGCCAGATAGACGCGCGGCACCATAACGGGCTTACCCTCGATATTGGCCCAGACATACCAGACTATATCGTTTTCAAGACCGCTGATTTGTTTCTCGGTCAGCGCCTCACCCACCTTCAAGCCCAGCGCACCGGCCTGAGCCGCGGCGTTATCCATCATTGCCTTGACCAGCGATGCGCCTTGCAGGATGTCACGCCCTTCGGCGCCTGCCAACAAACGCGCGCGCTCGCGTTGAATCATCTGGGTGTCAAAATAATTGTCACCCAATACGCGCACGCCTTGATGCGGCTGGTAACCCACTTGCTGGAAGAAATACGAGGAGCCGTAAAACTGGCCCTGATCGATATAGGCCAGGCGAGTTTCGTAATAAGGCTTAGGCAGTGCATCGCCGCTCGCCTCGCTCGCCTGCGCGGCGAGCTTGTCGGGCGCGCGCCCGAAGACGAAGCGGTTACCCAGCAACTCCTGCAACACGGGATCTTGGGAGATCAGGTCATCCTTGCCGACATAGGACATGCCATCGCCTGACGCGAATACCGCATCCAGCGTACCGGTAACGATGGCCACATCGGCC
Source organism: Bordetella avium (assembly GCF_034424645.1). Taxonomy (NCBI): domain Bacteria; kingdom Pseudomonadati; phylum Pseudomonadota; class Betaproteobacteria; order Burkholderiales; family Alcaligenaceae; genus Bordetella; species Bordetella avium. The sequence continues at coordinate 1,722,255 of NZ_CP139969.1, read as the reverse complement.
TTGCCGATATTGGCGTGGCCACGCTGCGCTGCGGTGAGCTGCGCTTCGGAGGCGGACTGGGTAGCGTTGCCGCCCAGCATGATTTTCCCGCCCGTGATTTCCACGCCCTTGCGGCCCGCCATGACGGTTTGCGCATCAGGGTAAAAGTCCATCGCCGCACGCTTGCCCGCCTTGGCCTCGGTCCAGCGCACATGGCGCTGGGTGGCGTCAAGAGCACGCCAATCAGAGCCCATCACATGGTTGAGCATTTTGTTGAACTCGGGCGCATGGGTCATATCCGCAGACATCAACACCGTAGCGACGTCAGCGGGATGGTAGCCATAGGCAACAAAAAGCGTCACCCACCAATTCGGGTCGGAAAACACGAAGTCCAGCAGATCGTACAGGCTGGGGAATGCACGCTCATCGACGTTCGCCAGCGCTAAGGAATCCACGACGCTGGTCACATAATGGCCACCCACGTTCTGCTTGAAAAAGTCAATGACATTTAATGGCTTGGACAAGGAACGGTTATCGGTAGACCCGTCGGCTTTCAGCACTTTGCCGGCCAGCACAATGCCCTCGTTATAGATCTGGCTGCCCTGCCCCTTTTGCTCATGTTGATTGAGATGAATATCGCCGCTAGCGAGCATGAGCCCCTGTTTGACACTGAGGGTTGACATCGGGCGGCGAACAGAGAAGTCATCGATTTTCGTTCGCACCCAACGACCCACACGCCAATGCCCCAGATTCTTTTGTGTAACAACGTTTTCCGGCTTGTCGGGGCTAAAACCGCCAACCTCTCCCGACAACTCGGAAAGGTTCTCGGTGCGTGGCGCATCGATCACCAGGTTGTTGCCGGCGTCAATGCGGCCCACGCGATTCCGAACCCGGTTTGATCCTTGGAGCGTGATGTCGCCATCCTGCGTCATGATCCAGGCGTCACGCTCATTGTTGATATTCCGGCCAGACAAGCTGATATTCTGGCCGGCCCACATCAGGGCCCCGGCCTCATTGATAATATCGCCCTGAGCAGTCAGCGTCAGATTTTGCGGCGTGACAATCTGGTTATCGTTATCGATATCGCCCTGAGTGGCTTTCAATACGATATTGCCCGGGTTCTGGATGGCATCGCGCACACGCAGGGAACGGGCCTCATAGGTCAGCGTACCATTGGCTACGGCGGCCTTGCGTTCGGGATCGATTTCAAGGCCATCAGTATTGGTGACCGTGAAACTGGCATTCGCACCTGCGCTGATATGGCCGGTATTGCGATAATCACCAATGTTGGAAACGATATCATTTACAGCCGCAATTTTGCCGGCATTATTCAGCGCACTTGCATTGAGCCCAGCATCGCTGGCGCTGATGCTGCCGCTCTCGGCATTGTCAAGCTCAGCTGCTTTGACGCTCAGTTGCTGCTTGACCAATACTTCGCCTGCATTGCGCATCTGATCCCGCACATCGAAGGTGGCGGTGTCGGCCTGAAGTTTGGCGCCGAGCAGGTTATCGAGCGAGCCTGCGCTCACGGTCAGACCGGCATTGGAGCGGATGGTGCCGCCATTCCTAAACTGTTCGGCTACCTTCAGCGTGGCGCCCTTGTTGCCGATGATCGTAGCCTCGGCCTGGTTGCGCAGGTTTTGGGCTTGGACAACCAGGGCCTGGCTTTCGACGCGGCCTTCATTGTTCACATCGCCTTTCACTGTGGCGTCCAGCGAACGTGTGCCTCGCAATACGGCCGAGGAGCCCTTATTGTCCAGATGCTGCGCCTCCAGCGTGAGATTGACGCCTTGCAGCTTGCCCAGATTTTCCACCGACCCACGGGCTTGAATATTGCCTGCGCCACTAATGGAGACCGAACCCGTGTTATGCAGATTATGGGTCGACAAGGACAATTGCTTGACCGAAACCCGCCCCTTGCCATCAATATCCGTATCGCCTGCAGCGCTCAGGCTAACCTTACTGAGACTAACGAATTTGCCGCCAAGATGAATCGTGTTGGCCGTGGCTTGCACGTCACTGCCGACGCCGACCTGCACCTCACCCGTGCTGCGCAGGGCGTCTTCCACCTTAATGCTGACGCCACCGCCTCGAACAGTAAGCTTGCCCTGATTGTCGAACTGCCGCCCGCTTACGGTAAGCCCATCACTCAGAATCCTACCGGCGGAAACAATATCGGGGCTCCCCTCTTGACCTGCGTCGGCAGCGAGGCCGCCCAGCGTGAGACGGCCCCCTGCGTTCAACACACCCTGGTTGTTGATGGACGCATTCGCACCGATAAGCAAAGCCCCTTTATCCGCCAGGACGGTCCCGGTATTAGAGAACTTGCCCGCCGCCAGCAGCTGGACATCCTGATCCGACAGCACCGCAAAGGCGTTATCGATGTTCTGCCCGCTCAGCGCCAATTTATTCTTTGTCCGCAGAATCCCCTTGTTCTCGATCAGACTGGTGGCCTTGACCTCAAGACCGTGCGCGCTCAGCAGCATGCCCCCGTTGTTGTGAAGGCTGCCCGCTTTCAGTTGAATATCACCCTGGTGCGCACGGATCCCCGCGTCGGAGCTGATCTCCGCCCCCGGCAACGCTTGGCCCGTCAGGCCATCCCGTACAACAGGGACCCCATTCTCCAGCGTAATCGACGCATTATTGATGGTCTCGCCGTCGACACGTACCGCACTCAGCGTACCAGCCATCGTTATACTACCGCTCACGTCGATGGTGGCAGGTTGCTGTTCAGAGCCCTTCACGTCAATCAAGGCGTGGTTAATGTGCACATTTGAGGCTTTGAGCTCGAGGGAATCGGTGTCGATGTAGCGGCTGACGACAACACCGCCGTCGCTCGCCGCGACACTGAGCCGCCCGCCTGTAGAAGACTTTCCATCGCTGACTGCGCCAGTCTCTGGCCCCAGCCACAACACTCCCGAGACAGTCTGGAGATTGGCATCCCCCTTAACATTGAAAGCATCAATCGAGAGCCCGGATTGCGCCTTGAGCGTCAGATTCTGCCGCGCGACTGCTGTGCCAACCGAAGCGGCCGCACCCGATACGGTGCTGATATTTTTGCCCTGAGTCTTGCCGACTTGAATATTGCCGTCAGCCTGAACACTGATGTCGTTCTCTGAGCTCAAACTGCCAGGCTGGCGCACGCCCAGGCCTGCATCCGTGGCGATCAGGGTGATTGCCTTGCCGTGCATGGCGCCAGCAGCGCTGCCATCGATGGCGTACCCGCCACCATCCTGAGCCGCAGCGCGGGCAACCCGTGTTTTCGCTGTATGGGTACGCGTAGCGGTGTCAAAAACCGAAGTGCCCGCGATGGCCTTGATGTCGGACTTCTGGCCGGAGCTGCCGATAGCGCCATCAATTTGGATCAGTTTGGCGACCATGTCAAACGTTTTCAGGCCATCCGTGTTGACGCCTTCATCGCCCACAGTGAGCCTACCTTTGTCGACGGCAAGCGATACCGAGCCCCCCCGTACGGTGGGAACGCCGGTCGTCAGCGTCAAGCTACCGGCGTTCAGGGTGGTCAAGCCATTGACAGTAATGCCATTCGGATTGGCGACGATGAGATCCGCCTTATTGCCAAAGACCTCCAGCGTGCCGGCCAAAGAACTGGGACTGGTGCCCGTCACCTCTGCCAGAATAGACTTGGCGGCATGACCGCTGAGATTCGGATTGGCCAGGACTCTGCCCGCAATATGGGACTGCCCGTCGTGCAGGCTATTGTTGAATACAACGCCGGGCCGCATTACGTTCAACTGCTGCAACTGGGTATGTGAAAGCCCCTGCGCGTTGGGTGCGGCAATATTAATAACAGGCACGCCGGTACGGGCCTCGATCACCGCGCTTTTGTTATTAGCAGCGACAACCTCTGCCGCAGCAAAGTCCGGTATGGCAAAGGCAAGAAGAATCGCCGAAGATAATTGACAGGCCCTAGGCACCCCCCCTAATTTTCGGCGTGCGCGAGTGCTTTTTTTGCGCCCGGCGGTTTTGATTTCAGCAATCGGAACATACATTCCCAGTATCTTGCTGAATACAAGTCGATAAAGCGAAGCGTTCACGTTTTGCACCCGTGCTAACGATTATAGAACGTCCGGGGTATCGGTGCATCCACTATTTCTGACAGTCCGGACATGAAGTACTGTGACTGTAGGAAATATTCGTGCAGCGCAACATGCCACAACTTCTATGAGATATGTAGGAATTTTCTCTATTTAGATTTGATGAATAGCCTCAGACAGACAATCCATCTCTCTGGCGCACCCGCATGGTAAATAGCGCTTACCCAGTTGATCGCAAACTATGGATCGAGAAGAGATCAACATCCGCAGCCTAAGCCATCATTTTCAGCCGGAATTGATCGAGTGCGAGAGATTATCGGCAGAGAATATCCGCGTAAGAACCACGTCGGCTCTGCCGTGTCTGGCCTGAGCCTGCGGCGCGCTCCCAGGGTGGTAGCGGGCCGCTCAGGTTTGCAATCGGCCGGCGGCCAAGACTAGCTGGCGGTCGCAACGCCGGGCCAGGCCAGGGTCGTGGGTCACCAACACCAGGGTGGCGCCGCGCTCACGCTGTAGCTCGAACATGAGGTCGATGATGGTCTGGCCGGTCGCCACGTCTAGGCTGCCAGTCGGCTCATCGGCAAAGAGCAGATCCGGCTCGACTACGAAGGCCCTCGCCAGAGAAACGCGCTGCTGTTCGCCGCCCGAGAGGGTGCGTGGATAATGATGCAGGCGTGTGCCCAGCCCGACACGCTCCAGCATGGCTTGCGCCGCACGGCGGATCTCAGCGCGACCCGCCAGTTCCATGGGCAGCATGACATTTTCGAGCGCCGTTAAGTTGGGCAGCAATTGGAAAGACTGAAAGACAAAGCCCAAATGACGGGCGCGCAATCGGGCCCGCCCGTCTTCATCGAGCGAGAATAAATCTTGTCCAGCGAGATGAATTTTGCCCTGTGAAGGAACGTCCAACCCGGCCAGCAGTCCCAAGAGGGTGGACTTACCCGAACCCGAGCTGCCCGTAATAGCGACAGCCTCGCCAGCCCTGACCGTAAAATCAAGGCCATCGAGTAGGATGAGCTCACCTGAGGCATCGGCCACCCGCTTGCTCAAACCAACCACTTCTATCGCGTTCCTGCTATCCATGCGTTTATTTTTCCGTGTTTTGTCAGTATCGCTGTTCAGCCTGGCGATGCTGCCGCCGGCTCAAGCTCAGACTGCATCTGCTACCCAGGGTTCCCATACCATCCTGGTGGTCGGCGACAGTCTTTCTGCCGAATATGGCCTGAAACGGGGCGCGGGCTGGGTGCCGCTTCTGGCGCAGCGCGTGTCAGAACAATACCCGAATTATCGGGTGGTCAATGCGAGCATCAGCGGCGACACCACCAGCGGCGGCAAGGCGCGTCTGCCTGCTTTGCTGACTCAGCACCAACCCGCGGTGGTGGTGCTGGAACTAGGCTCCAATGACGCCCTGCGCGGCCTGCCCCTGAACATGACGCAAGACAATCTGAGCGCCATGACGCAACAGGCCAAATCGGCAGGCGCCAAAGTGCTGATCGTGGGTATGCAGATACCGCCCAACTATGGCCGCGATTACACCGAGCGTTTCGCCAAGGTGTTCCAGAATGTGGCGGAAAAAGAAAAGGCCCGGCTGGTGCCCTTCCTGATGGAAGGAATCGCAACAGACCGGGCGCTCTTTCAGGCCGATGGGATACACCCCAATGAAATGGCCCAGCCCGCATTGTTGAACAATGTATGGCCGGGCCTTCAGCCCTTGCTATCAGATCAGGCCGGAGGCTGATCCCCCTTGATGGCGAGGCCGGCAGCAGGCAGCACTTGCACCTTGTAGGCCTCGCGCAGCATCTTCAGCACGGCTTGATCTTCAGCCTCCCCCCAGGCGCTACCCAACTGGCTGGCAAGCGTGGCGGCCGCCTGAGGATCAGCTTGGCCCGCTTCGACCTTGTCCAGACGCAGCACGACGTAGTCACTACCCGATGCCACACCGGTATAGGCCGGCAGTTTGGCGGCATCCAGACGCATCACCGCCTCGAGCAGCGAACGCGGTAGGTTGCCACTGTCCTGGCGCGAAACGGTTTGGGGCGCCGAGAAACCCTGATCGCTATCCTGGGCTTGCGAAGCCTTGAGGGCTTCTTCGCCGGCCTGGCGAGCCGCCTGAGCCGAACGTTCATCGAGCAAGCGGGCACGAATGCTGTCTTTGACCTTGTCGAGCGGGGGAATATGCGACGGTTCGAGCACAGCCACTCGCAAAGCCAGCAGGGTGTCAGGCGCCAGTTCGATCACACCCGTGTTTTGCTTTTCACGCAGCACGTCGTTGGCGAACAAGGCCTGGCGTACGCGGGGATTATCCAGCAAGGCGGCATCCGGGCTTGCTGCGGCGGAACCCGCGCCCGCCTGATCGGCCGGCAACAGGCCGCTACGGCTGATGCCGGCAGCCGTGCGCAGTTTAAGGCCCAGGGCGTCCGCGGCAGGTTGCAGGCTGTCGCGCTGATCGTAGACGGCGCTTTGCAACTTGGTGGCCATTTCGGCAAAACGGGCCGAAGCGAGCTGCTTGCGAATTTCGTTGGTGATTTGTTCTTTGACTTCCGCCAGCGGTTTGATTTGCGCAGGCTTGATGTCGGTGACCTTGATGATATGGAAGCCAAAGGGGCTTTCAACCACACCTGACACGCCATCCTTGGGCAGCCCGTCAATGGCCTGTTGCACCGAAGGCGGCACCGAATTGGCGGCGATCCAACCCAGATCACCGCCGCGCGCGGCGGAACCGGCGTCTTGCGAGTCCTTCTTGGCAAGTTCAGCAAAGCTGGCCGGATTGGCCGCCGCCTCGCGGGCGATCGCTTCGGCCTTGGCTCGCGCCTTGTCGCGCGCCTCGCCGGAAGCGGGGGCTTCGATCAGGATGTGGCTGGCCCGGCGTTGCTCGGGGGTGCCGAAGCGGTTCTTGTTTTGTTCGTAGTAGCTGGCGATATCCTCGTCTTTGACCTGTACGCCCTGCGTCGCGGCGGCTTCGTCGAGCACCAGATATTGCGCCTGCACTTGCTCAGGGATGCGCAACGATTCTTTGTTGGCGTCGTACCAGGCCTGAATGTCTTGAGGGCTGACATTGACTTTGGAGCGGTAGTCCGCCGCCAGGAAGCTGCGCAACTGAATGGTGCGCTTCTGGGTCAGGGCTTGCTCGACATTGTTGACCACTTCTTGCGGCACGCGGGCGGACAAGCCAATCGGCTCGAGCACGCGGGCCACGGCCAGATCGCGGCGCAAACCGTTTTCAAAAGAGGTGGGTGACAAACCTTGAGCAGCCAGCACCTGACGATAGCGTTCTGGCGAGAAGCGGCCATCATCTTGCACCTGCGGAATCGCGGCAATCGTGTTGCGCAGCGTTTCATCTGAGACCGAAAAGCGGTTATCGGCCGCAACCATGAGCAGCAAACGCTGATCGATCAACTGGTTGAGCAGCTGCTCGCGCAGCGCCGGGGTGTCGATGACGGCCGGGTCGAACTGGCTGCCCATGCGCTGGCGGAATTGCTCCAACTGGTTGCGGTGGGCGGCGTCAAACTGCGGCTGCGTAATTCCCTGCCCTCCGATATTGGCGAGCTCAACCTCGGTATTGACGAAGCTGCTATAGCCCTGCACGCCAACAATCGCGAACGATGGCACGACCAGAACCAGCAAGATGAACTGCATCCAACGCCGATGGGTGCGAATAAATTCAAACATGTATTTCCTGTTGCCAGATTGGCGCGGCCCCGTGCCAAGCCAAACGCATAAAAAAGGGCGAAACCTATTCGCCCGGACGCTCGCCCGGACCCCACGCGTGAAAACGCGCCGGGCCAGTCGCCGGAGTTTACCATCTCCGGAGGCCCTGCCTACTGCTCTGTCAGCCAGACCGCCCGTATGATTAAAGAGTATCCTTGCAAGCCGTGAAAGCCAGCGTTTTCACAATGTTTCCGACGCGCATCCGTTATTGAGGTCTCGCACATGACGTCTCCCCTGCCGGCCTGGCCCTATTCCCCCTATATTGCTCACCGTGGCGGCGGCCATCTGGCCCCTGAAAATACCCTGGCCGCCATGCATGTCGGCGCCGCCCACGGTTTCACGATGTTCGAATTCGACGTCAAACTGAGCCGCGACAATATCGCCATCTTGTTGCATGACGACGATGTCGACCGCACCAGCAACGGCCACGGCCCCGCCAAGGACAAGACGTTCGCGGAATTGTCGCTGCTGGATGCAGGAAGCTGGCATTCGCCGGCGTATGCGGGCGAGCCCATGGCGAGTTTTGTATCAGTCGCGCGTTACACCCTTGCCAATGGCATCGCCTGCAATGTGGAGATCAAGCCCTGCCCCGGCCGCGAAGCCGAAACCGGCGCCGAGGTTGCCCGCCTGTGCGCGGAATACTGGAAAGACGCCGACGTACCGCCCCTGCTGTCTTCATTTGAAGAGCCGGCGCTGGCCGAAGCACAGCGCGTCGCACCGCATTTACCGCGTGCCTTGCTGGTCGAGAAAGTACCCGCCGATTGGCTGGAGCGTTTGAAAAAATACGAGTGCGTCGCCCTCAACATCAACCAGAAAGACGCCACACCGGAACTGATCAACGCGGTTCACGCGGCCGGCTATCGCATCGCGACCTGGACCGTGAACGACCCGACGCGCGCACGTGAGCTGCTGGACTGGGGCGTGGACGGCATTTTTACGGATAAGCTGGCCGACATCCGGCCAGCGATGTAAAGGGACGCCGTGTTCAGTTATCGCCACGCTTTTCACGCCGGCAACCATGCCGACGTTCTGAAGCACGCCATCTTGGTCCATACGCTGGATTACATGAACCGCAAGGATGCGCCTTACTGGGTGGTGGACACCCATGCCGGCGCAGGCCTGTACGCCCTGGACGGCGATTGGGCCAATAAGAACGCCGAGTACGCCGATGGTGTTGCACGCCTGTGGTCTCGCAATGACTTGCCGCCGATTCTGGCCGACTATATTCGCCGGGTACAGGACTACAACCCGAATGGTGAGCTGCGTCATTATCCCGGCTCGCCCTGGCTGACGCTGGACGCGCTGCGCGACCGCGACCGTCTGCGGATGTTCGAAATGCATCCGAGCGAATCCGAGGTCTTGGTTGGCAATCTTGAACAGCGCGATCGCCTCTCCCTGCGGCAGGCGACGGTGTACGCAAGCGATGGCTTCGAAGGCTTGAAGGCACTGTTGCCTCCCCCGACGCGCCGAGGACTGGTCCTGATTGACCCTTCTTATGAGGATAAGCAGGACTATCGCCGCACGCTCACTGCCGTCAAGGAAGGCATCAAGCGCTTTTCGACCGGCACCTATGCGGTGTGGTATCCGCTCGTGCAGCGCCGCGAAGTCGCCGACATGACGCGCCAGCTAGAACGCCTGCCGGTCAAGAGTTGGCTGCATGCTAGCCTGACCGTCAAGCGTCCGGCAGCCAATGGTTTCGGCTTGCATGGCAGCGGCATGCTGCTGATCAATCCGCCGTGGACGCTTAACGCAGCCTTGAAAGAAGCCATGCCTTTTCTGGCTCGCGAACTGGCCCAGGATGACCGGGCCGGCTTCTCGCTGCAATACGTCGAGAACCCGGCCTGACCGGACTCAGGCAGCGGCCAGACGGCTTGCCGCATCGCGTAAGGCGGTGCGCAGCCCCTCCTCGATAACCGGATGGTAGAACGGCATTTCGAGCATGCGCGCCACGGTCAATTCCTGTTGAGCAGCCCAAGCCAGCAGGTGACCGATATGCTCGGCGCTCGGACCAATCATTTCGGCGCCCAGGAATCGGCCGCTGCCGATTTCGGCATAAACGTGCAGGAGACCGCGATTCTTGCGCATAACACGCGAGCGCCCCTGATCGCTGAAGTCCACCGCTCCGGTGACGAACTCGCCAGGGCGCAGACGCGCATAAGACGTGCCGACCAGTGCGATCTGCGGATCAGAGAAAACCACAGCCAGCGGCGCGCGCCGTAAGCCCGGGCGTATGTCCGGATAGCGCGCCGCGTTGTCACCTGCGATGCGGCCCTCGTCGGCTGCTTCGTGCAACAGCGGCGCATCGGCATTGGCATCACCGGCGATGAAGATGGCGGACTGTCCGGCCTGCATGGTGAGACGGTCAAAGTGCGGCACACCCCGCGCATCGAGCTCGAGCGTCGTGTTTTCCAACCCCAGTTTATCGACGTTGGGACGCCGGCCGGTCGCCACCAGTGCATAGTCAAACCGCTCCACGCACTCGGTGTTATCGAGCGTGATGTAACGGATTTCGACTTCGTCACCGATACGGCGAGTCTCAAGAACGCGGGCATCGGGATCGAGGTAAAACTCGGACTGGAATACTTTACGGGCGGCCTGGCGCACGGCGGGATCGCTTATGCCGGCCAGGCTGCCGCTGACGCCAAACACGCGTACATGCACACCAAGACGGGCCAAAGCCTGGCCCAACTCAAGACCGATAACGCCGGGGCCGAACACCGCCACGCGGCCCGGCAGGCTGTCCCAGGCGAACACATCGTCATTGACGACGAGGCGATCGCCTAAGGCAAGAAACGGCGCCGGAATCGCGGGACGCGAGCCCGAGGCGATGACCACGCGGCAGGCATGCACCTCGGTATGGTCATCGACCCGCAGCACGGTATCGCTTAGAAAGCGGGCATACCCGTGCAACTTGTCTTGGGCGGGCAGATGTTCGACTCCTTCGACCACAAAGCCCACAAAACGGTCGCGCTCGCGCTTGACCCGCGCCATGACGGCCTGGCCGTCCACGCTTACCGGCCCGCCGATATGCACGCCGAACGCACTGGTATTTTGAGCCGCATGCGCGGCCTCCGCCGCAGCGATCAGCAATTTGGAAGGCATGCAACCCACACGGGCGCAGGTCGTGCCGTAAGGACCGCCTTCGATGATGAGGGCTTGCTTGCCCGCTGCGCGCGCGGCGCGGTAGGCGGCCAGGCCGGCGGTGCCGGCGCCGATGATAGCAATATCGGTATGCAGGATCTTCATGTGTACTCTCTGAGGCGCGTGCTGCCGCCAGTCTGGCGGCAGCGGTCCAGTGGCAGGCGGCTGCCCGGCAAATCAGGCGAAGTGCGCCTTCAAGTGATCAAGGCCGCCGATGAGCTTGCCGTTGATGAAGATCTGAGGCGCCGTCCCTGCACCCGACACCGCGCCGATCACGCGGCTGCGCACTTTGTGCTCCAGCGGAATGTCGATGGGATCGTAACCGCGCTCATCCAGCAAGGCTTTCGCTTCGATGCAGAAGGGGCAGCCGGCCTTGGAAAACACCACAACCTGATCCGGCTTTTTGGCAGCGGGCGCAATATGCGCCAGCATCGTATCCGCATCCGACACTTCGAAAGGATCGCCTTCTTTTTCAGGCTCGATGAACATTTTGCGCACCACACCGTCTTCGACCAGCATGGAATAGCGCCAACTACGCTTGCCGAAACCCAAATCACTTTTGTCAACCAGCATGCCCATGCCGGCAGTGAATTCGCCATTACCGTCGGGCAGCAGAGTGATGTGGGTGGACTCCTGATCTTTCGCCCACTCGTTCATGACGAAGCTGTCATTCACCGATACGCAGACGATGGCATCCACACCGTGGGCAAAGAAGGTCGGCGCAAGTTCGTTGTAGCGTGGCAAATGCGTTGAGGAGCAGGTAGGCGTGAATGCGCCGGGCAAGGAAAAGACCACGACCGTCTTGTTCTTGAATATATCGTCAGTGCCAACTTTCTTCCAGTTGTTCTCCTCACGCACGGGAAACATTACGTTGGGAACACGTTGGCCTTCACGATTTTGCAGCATCTCGCTCTCCGGGTACTGGGGTAGTTCAAAGTTTCTGTCTTGGTGGCGCTGCCGTCAGCGCCACCGAAAGCAAAACTATAAACTTTCACTATCAAAGAATCCAATTCAATTATTTTAATTAATTGATAGTAAATTCCAATCGCCGGCTAGCTATCAATTTATTTTCTTTGGATCATAGCCAGCGTTACGGATCGCAGCCTCAATGGCTGCCGCAGCTTCGGACGGATTGACCGAGACACGATGCGCAGAAAGATCCACACTGACTTCTGCACCAGGCACAGCGGCCTGCACAGCCTGCGTAATGGTCTTGGCACAATGACCGCAAGTCATATCGGAAACAGTGAAAACGACGCTCATGTTGAACTCCTGGAAAATGGCGGCCAACAGCCACCGTGAACCCAGCTTAAGGCTTCCCATGATGGTAAGGTCAAGCATAGAATGAAGCCCGATCCTCCCCCAACTGGAAAGATGACACTGGCTACAGCAGACTATCAGGAAGCCGCTCTCATGAGGCGGTTTTAGTTTGCTAGCGGCCGTATTGACTCCGCTACTGGCTCCACTATTGGCTCCGCTATTAACGACGCGACCTGGGCGTCATGCATCCTAGGTTGGCACAGCAGCGCGATGCGCCGCAAGCCACCCAGATCCACCATGGAAACGGCGCCAGGCGGGCGGCAAAGAGCCGAGTCAGGTGGCGGTCGTGCCGTCCATGCCGGACAAGGTCCGGCGCCAAACAACCCAGCGTGCAAGGGAATACAGCCATGAATATCGGTGAAGCCGCGCGAGCCAGCGGCATTTCGGCCAAGATGATCCGCTATTACGAGAGCATAGGCCTGATCCATGCGGTTTCGCGTAGCGAAGCCGGCTACCGCCGCTATGGCGAAGACGATCTGCACACATTGCAGTTCATCCGGCGCGCACGCAATCTGGGGTTTTCGGTAGAACAGATGCAAGAGCTGCTAGCCTTGTGGCGCGACCGCAGCCGCGCGAGCGCCGATGTCAAACGCATAGCGCTACAACATGTGGCCGAACTGGAGCGCAAGGCCGACGAACTGCGAGAAATGGCCGATACGCTCAAGCATCTGGCCCGCCATTGTCATGGCGATGGCAGGCCAGACTGCCCCATCATCGCCGGCCTGAGCCAGCTTCCTGCTTAAGCAGGCTGTTCGCTGGCAGCGCCGGCCTGGGCCGTTGCTTCGGCCGCCTCCTGCGCAGCCAGCTCTGCCTTGAGGCGAGCCTGCTGCTGCACATGCAGCACTTCGTCATCGGCTAGCGACTCGAACACGGCGATAGACTCGACGTGGCCGGTATGCGGGAACATATTGATGACGCCGGCCGCCTTTAACACGTAGCCGCCTTCATGGACCATGATAGCGGCATCGCGAGCGAGGGTTGCCGGATTACAGGACACGTACACAATGCGGCGAGGGCGCTCAGCGGGCGTGAGCTGGGACAGCGCCTGCGCCACGGCGTGCGCCCCCTCGCGCGGCGGATCGATCAGCATGCGGTCGAAATAGCCCAGGCCGCGCAGCCAGGATACATCGACCTCAAACAGATTCAGCGTTGCGAAACGGGTGCGGCCTTCGAGGCCATGGCGAGCCGCCGCTTCCAGGGCGCGATCAGTCAGCGCTTTGCTGCCCTCGACACCCACGGCTTCGCGACCCTGCGTGGCCAGCGGCAGCGTGAAGTTGCCTAGGCCGCAGAACAGATCCGCCACGCGGTCAGTGGGCTGAACTTCCAATAACTTCAGCGCACGCGACACCATCGAACGATTGATCGCGTGATTCACCTGGGTGAAGTCGGTCGGCCGATACGGCATGCGTAAACCGAACTCGGGCATGGTGTAAGCCAGAGTATCGCCATGGGCGGGATCGAGCGGATGCACCGTATCAGGCCCCTTGGACTGCAACCACCATTGCACGTTATGGCGGGCCGCAAAATCGCGCAGAACCGTGATGTCATGATCGTTGAGCGGCTCGATATGGCGCAGCACCAAGGCGGTCACCCCCTCGCCTAGCGCCACTTCGATCTGCGGTATACGCTCGGGACGCGACAGGGCTGCGATCATGGCGCGCAAGGGCAAAAGCAGATCGCTCACATGGCGCGGCAGCACATGGCATTCACGCATGTCGGCCACATAGCTGCTTTTGCGTTCGTGAAAGCCCACCAGCACGCCACCCTTCTTGGGCACCACACGCACCGACAGGCGAGCGCGATAGCGATAGCCCCATGTCGGGCCGTGCAGCGGCGGCAAGACGCGCTGAGGCCGGATCTTGCCCACATGCCAGAAAGTGTCTTCGAGCGCACGCTGCTTGATGGCCACCTGCGAGGTGGGCTCCAGATGCTGCATGGCACAGCCGCCACATACGCCGAAGTGGGGGCAGCGCGGCTCAACGCGTTGTGACGAGGGCGTGAGCACCGTCTCCACGCGCGCGATCTCATAAGAGGGTTTGCGGCGCACCGTGGCGGCGTACACCCGCTCCCCGGGCAAGGCGCCCTCGACGAACACGACTTTGCCATCGCGGCGGGCAATACCCCTGGCTTCCAGGTCCAGGGATTCGATTTTCAGAACTTCGTCGACCATCTCGCAAGCGTCCAGTTTGTAAGGCAGCCGGGCATTGTAAGCCAGCCCGCGCCCTCCCCGCCCGGAACACCGCCGAGGCAGCCGCCCTCATGGAGAGGGCGGGCCGACACGCTTAGCCGGGCTGTTTGGGCTGGGTTTGGACGCCGGGCTAGCGACGCTGATGGTCACGGCGCTCGTGCTGGCGGTCCTGGCGTTCTTTGACGAGCTGAGTGACCTGAGCGCGCTGACCATCATTCAGGCTGTCCCAAACTGCCAACCATTGATCGCGCACCTGCACGCGCTGCGCTTCGAATTGGGCGTGGCGCTTGTCTGCATCGGCCTCCAGGGCGCGGGGATCGAGCTTGCCAGCCTTAATCTGCGCATCAAGCAGTTCCTGACGGGCACGGCCGGCTTCGCGGTGATGCTGCATAGCGGCTTGCGAAGCCGCATGCGCCTTGTCGAACAGCGCCTGCTGCTTAGCATCGAGCTTGAGCCCGTCAACCTGGACTTTGGACAGCGGGCCGATGCCGGGAATCCAGATCCCATCATCCATCATGGGACCACGATGATTACCGGCATGGACCGGCCCACCAGGCGCCGCCGTCGCCGGAGCGACAGCCACGCCAGCAGCGATTGCCATGGCCAGAGCGGCCAGCGAATTACGAACAAGGGTGCGGGACATGATTTATCTCCTGAAAAAGTAGCAAGCGAAGCCATTATGCGAGTCGTCCGGTTTCATACGGGTTTCGCTGACAGCCTGTGTTGTTTCAGTTGATTGCCGGGAGTCAGGCGGCGTCCCAGGCAGCCAGATATTCTTTCCAGTGGGTCGCATCGCTGGCGGCCAGCGTGTCGCGCACCAAAGAAATCTCGGCGTCATACGATGTCTGGTCAAGCTCGCCACGCAGAAAACGGAAGCGGCAATAAACCAGCCAGGTGTTGACGACGTCGGTTTCGCAATAGGCGCGCACGGCATCTGCCTGGCCTTGGTTCCAGGCTTCCCAGACTTTACTGCCATCCATGCCGAGTTTGCCGGGAAACCCGCAGAGTTTGGCCAGATCGTCGAGCGGCGCATTGGCCCGGCCGTTGTACTTGGCCAGCACGTCCATCAGGTCGATATGGCGTGTGTGGTAACGGCTGAGGTAGTTGTTGTATTTGAAGTCGCGGTCTTCGTCGCCCCAATCCCAGTAGCGGGGCGCCGGCACGCCATGAATAAGGCTACGGTAGTGCAGCACCGGCAAGTCAAAGCCCGAGCCGTTCCAACTGACCAGACGCGGCGTGTAACGCTCGATCGTTTTGAAAAAGCCCGCCAGGAGCGCGGATTCGGGATCATCGGGCTGGCCCAGCGTCTTGACGCGAAAGCCCTGATCGTCGCGGAACACGCAGCCGATGACGGCAACGCGATGCAGATGCAGCGGCAGAAAGTCATGACCAACCGCCTCGCGCCGGGCGGCGAAAGCACGTTCGGCGACTTCGAGGTCGTTGATATCCGCGCCCCAGCCATGCAGCCGGCGCAGGCCGGCCACATCGGGCAGGGTTTCCAGATCGAAAACCAGAGTGGGCGTCATCGCGCGGGCAAATACTGCATGGGGTCAACGGGAGTGCCCTGACGGCGGATCTCGAAGTGCAGCTTGGGCGAGGAGGCGTCGGACTGGCCCAACTCGGCGACCTTGGCGCCGCGTTTGACGTCCTGGCCAGTTTTTACGAGCAGCGTCCGGTTGTGGGCATAGGCCGTAATGAAGCCGTTTTGGTGATTAATGATGATCAGATTACCCAAGCCTCGCACCCCATTGCCGCTATACATGACCTTGCCATCGGCTGCGGCCAGAACGGCATCGCCCGGATTACCGGCGAAGTCGATGCCTTTGCTGCTGCTGTTGAAGGTCTGGATGATCTGGCCATGCGAAGGCCAGCCCCAACTGATCACGTTGGCGTCTGCGGCGCGTGCAGGCTGTTTGATCTCAGCAGGCGGCGGCGTAGAGGGAGCCGGCGTAGGCTCGGACGAAACCGGCTCAGGGCTGCTTTCGACCGGTTCCAGCGGCTTGGCGGGAATTCTGCCGCCGGTAATCGCTTGCGCCCCCGAAGAGGCGACCACGGTGCCGCCACTCAGTTTCAACACCTGGCCGACGTGGATCTGATTCGGGTCGGACAGGCTGTTAAGACGCTTGATCGTGTCGATATCGACATTGTTCGAGCGCGCGATTTTGTACAGCGTGTCGCCAGGCTTGACCACATAGGAGCCCTGTGCAGGTGCGGCTGTGGCGGCGGCGGGCTGATTGGTGAGGTCGACCACGGGTGCTCGCGGACCTTTGGAGGCACAGCCAGCCAGGGCAAGCAAGCCAAGCACACCGGCCAGCCTCAAGGGCCGCTGGGGAACCGCGAAAAAAACGGCCAGTAGGGACTGCCCGTTGAGCATACGAATCTCCTGTTTGCTCAAGATTGTATTCCTGCCTTCAAAGGAACGAACCGCACGGCCTCAAGCTCCATGCGCTTCCAGCTTGCGGTGCCAGTTCGTTCTATCAATACCAGTCGTTGGCTGGTCGAGCCCTCGGGCGCGATCAGCCGGCCGCCCGGCGCCAATTGGTTCAGAAGCGCCTGGGGAATGGCCAGGCCGGCGGCTGCCACAACAATAGCATCGAATGGGGCGACGCCGGGTACGCCCTGTGTGCCATCGCCGTAGATCAGGCGCACACGTGTGGAAAGCCGCAAGGCGCGCAGATTGGCGCGGGCCAACTCGTACAGGCCGCGTATGCGCTCAATGGAGTGCACCTCGCGCACAAACTGGGCGAGCACGGCGGCCTGATAGCCGCAACCCGCGCCGACCTCAAGCACGCGAGACGGCGCCCTCGCCTCGCAGACGGCAGCAATCATGCGCGCCACGACCCAGGGCTGAGAAATGGTTTGAGAATGGCCGATGGGCAAGGCGGCATCTTCGTAGGCGCGGCTCGCCAGGGCCTCATCGACGAAAGTATGGCGAGGCACTGCGGCCATCGCGTCGAGCACACGGTCATCGGTGATGCCCATCTGACGCAAACGCTGCACCATGGCCAGGCGCAAGCGGTCGGAATTCAGGCCCAGATTGGCCGAGCTGGCCGCCGGCCTGAGGGGCTCGGGACGCGGCAGGGTCGCGGTGGAGATGCGGGTATTGCTGTTAGCCGGCGTGTAGCCATCCAAGCCCTGCCGCGAATAAACGCCAGAACCGTCTTTCGAACCTACAGGTTTGCGCATAGCGGGTCCGCCCATTGGCCCAGTTGCTCAAGCTGAGCATATTGTGTCAGGTCCAGCCGGAGTGGCGTGAGGGAAACCGCGCCATCGGCAATGGCATGAAAATCCGTACCTGGCGTGGCGTCGGCCGCCAGGCCGACCGGACCAATCCAGTACACCGTGTCGCCGTAGGGCGTGGTAGTGCGCACGACGGGCTCGGCGGGATGACGCTTGCCCAGGCGCGTGACACGCACACCGCGCAGATCTTCGTAGCGACGGTTGGGAATATTGACGTTGAGCAGGGCTGGCACGCCCAAGGGCGCAGCGATCTGGCGCTCGACGATGCGGCGCGCCGCGCGCGCGGCGGATTCGAGATGCTCCCAACCCTTATCGACCAGCGAAAAAGCGATGGCGGGAATGCCGAACAAATGCGCTTCGCTCGCGGCCGCCACCGTACCGGAATAAAGCGTGTCATCCCCCAGGTTGGCGCCATTATTGATCCCTGACACCACCAGATCGGGTCGGGTGTCCATCAGGCCGGTCAGGGCAACGTGAACGCAATCGGTAGGCGTGCCATTGACGTAAAGGAAACCGTTGGCGGCCTGACGCACCGACAGAGGCCGGTTAAGGGTAAGCGAATTGGATGCGCCGCTATGGTTGGTTTCTGGCGCGACCACGGTCAACTCACCCAGATCCGACAAGGCCTCGACCAGCGCCTCCAGCCCAGGGGCGTTATAGCCATCGTCGTTGGAAACCAGAATACGCATCATTTCTCCGTGAAACGGCCCGACGGCCGGCAGGCTGGGATTGTACCGTCAGCGCGGTGACAATCGGCGCAATAACGAGTGGACAGGGCGCGTGAGCGGGGTAGAATCGCCAGCCACAACAATATGCGGCGCGCACGCGCGCCGTCTAGCAGAGGACATCCGATACGCCATGATTCTGACCGAGCCCTCGCCGCTGTTCGCAGCGCTCCTGATCGTGCTGGCCTATCTTATCGGCTGCGTGCCGTTCGCCGTCGTCGTCAGCAAGCTGATGGGCTTGAAAGATCCGCGCAGCTATGGATCGAAAAATCCAGGCGCCACCAACGTGCTGCGTACGGGCAATAAAACCGCCGCCGCCCTCACGCTGCTGGGCGATGCCGCCAAAGGCTGGTTCGCGCTCTGGCTGGCGCTCAAGCTTGCGCCCGGCCTGTCGTCCTTGGGCTACGGCCTGGTGCTGATTGCCGTGTTTCTGGGCCATCTTTATCCCGTTTCCCTGGGCTTCAAGGGCGGCAAGGGGGTGGCGACGGCGCTGGGCGTTCTGTTTGCGGTCAGCCCCTGGCTGGCGCTGGCGACCGTGGCGACCTGGCTTCTGGTCGCCGTGGTAACGCGCTATTCGTCGCTAGCGGCATTGGTGGCCGCCTTTCTCGCCCCCGTGTATTACTTTTTCGGCGGCGGCACGATCTGGCCCTTGAACGCGCCGACAGCGGCGGCGCTGGTCGGCGTGAGCGCCCTGCTTTTTTATCGGCACAGCGCCAATATCGACCGCCTGATCAAAGGCAAGGAAAGCCGCATCGGCAGCAAAAAAGCCTGAACGGGCAGGCCGGACTTCAAACCTGCAGCACAGCGCGAAAAGCGGGCTAAACCACAAAGCACCGTCTGCCGCACGCACCGAGGTCCAGGGCTCGAAGCCGCCGCGCCGCCCGTCGCGGCGTGAGGCCTGCTCTGGCATGAGCGTTCAAGGGCTCAGCCCCTCTCCAGTTCCGCCAGATCCCAACGTGGGCGCACAGTGAAGGCGTGATCACCCTGTTCGAGATTGGCCAGACCGGCCTTGACGCGCTCGGCGGCGGCAAAGGCGATCATGGCGCCGTTGTCGGTGCACAGCGAAAGCGGCGGGAAATAGGCAGTGGCTTTCATGCGCGGCAACACCTCGGCCAGACGCTGGCGCAGCAGGCTGTTGGCCCCTACGCCGCCCGCCACCACAAGCCGCTTCAGGCCAGTCTGCTTGAGTGCACGGATGGATTTGGCCGCCAGCACTTCAATAATGGCGGCCTGCGTTGCGGCGGCCAGATCGGCCCGGGCCTGCTCGTCCAGCGCACCCTCGCGCGTGGCGGCCTTGACCCGCGTCAACACGGCGGTCTTGAGACCGCTGAAACTGAAATCCAGATCACCACTGTGCAACATGGGCCGGGGCAGATCGAAACGGCTGGCGTCGCCCTGCTCGGCCAGACGCGATAGCGCCGGGCCGCCCGGATAGCCCAGCCCCATCAGCTTGGCGGATTTATCAAAAGCCTCGCCAGCGGCATCGTCCAGTGTTTCGCCCAGCAAGACATAACGGCCCACGCCGTCCACCCGCATCAATTGGGTATGACCGCCCGACACCAGCAGGGCCACGAAGGGGAATTCGGGGCGCGGGTCAGCCAACAGCGGAGACAACAGATGTCCTTCCAGATGGTGGATGGCAATGGCCGGCAGGCCCAATGACCAGGCCAAAGACTGCGCCACGCTGGCGCCAACCAGCAGCGCGCCAGCCAGCCCAGGCCCGGCGGTATAGGCCACGGCGCCGACATCTTCGCGGCGCAGACCGGCCTGCGCCAGCACTTCGCGGGTAAGGGGGACGATACGGCGGATGTGGTCACGCGAGGCCAGCTCTGGCACGACACCGCCGTATTCCTGATGCATGGCGATCTGGGAATGCAGCGCGTGGGCCAGCAGGCCGCGTTGCGTACAAACGGCAGCGACGCCCGTTTCGTCGCAGGAGCTTTCAAAACCGAGAATAATCATGGCTCTGGAGTTTACACGGTGCGAAAATACGCCCGCACGCGGCAAGCCGCGTTTTTTTCTTTGACTATACAGCGCTGCATATACAGCCGGGGATACTAATGCTGGAGAAGCTATTCAAACTGCGTGAGCATGGCACCACGCCAAAAACAGAGGTGGTGGCCGGGCTGACGACCTTCCTGACGATGTCATACATCATCTTCGTCAACCCGGACATTCTGTCTGCGACCGGCATGGACCGCGACGCCATTTTTGTGGCGACCTGTCTGGCTGCCGCACTGGGCTCGCTGATCATGGCGCTGGTGGCGAACTGGCCTATCGGCATGGCGCCGGGCATGGGTCTGAACGCCTTTTTCGCCTTTACCGTGGTCAAGGCCATGGGTTATAGCTGGGAACAGGCGCTGGGCGCGGTGTTCATTTCGGGCATTATCTTCCTCATTCTGACCATTTCCGGTATTCGCGCCTGGCTGATCCGCGGCATTCCGCATTCATTGCGCAGCGCCATTGCAGCCGGTATCGGCCTGTTTCTGGCCATCATCGCGCTGTCGAGCGCCGGCATCGTCGTGGCGAACCCCGCCACCAAGGTCGCCTTGGGCGATCTGCGGGGCCACGGCCCCCTGTTCGCGATCCTGGGCTTTTTCATCATTGCCGTACTGGACGCCCTGCGCGTGCGCGGAGCCATCCTGATCGGCATTCTGGTCGTGACGGTGTTGTCGATGGCCTTGGGCTATAACGAATTCCGAGGCGTGTTCTCCGCCCCGCCCAGCCTCGCGCCGACCTTTATGAAACTGGACATCATGGGCGCGCTGCACACCGGTCTGGTGAACGTGATCCTGGTGTTTGTGCTGGTTGAGGTCTTCGATGCCACTGGCACGCTGATGGGTGTGGCCAAACGCGCCGGCCTGGTCCCCGAGGACCGTCCCAACAATCTGGGCCGCGCGCTGTTCGCCGACAGTACCGCCATCGTGGCCGGCTCCGTGCTTGGCACCAGCAGCACCACCGCCTTCGTCGAAAGCGCCTCGGGCGTACAGGCTGGCGGACGCACCGGCATGACGGCGCTGGTCGTGGCCTTGCTGTTCCTGGCCGCCCTGTTCATTTCGCCGCTGGCCAGTTCCGTGCCCGCCTACGCCACAGCGCCTGCCCTGCTCTACGTGGCCGGCCTGATGATGCGCGAACTGATCGAGATCGATTGGAACGAGGTGTCGGAAGCCACGCCAGCGGCCTTGACGGCCCTGGTGATGCCCTTTACCTACTCGATCGCCAACGGCCTGGCCTTCGGCTTCATCAGCTACGTCGTGCTCAAGACCTTCACGGGTCGCCTGCGCGAAGTGCATCCGGCGACCTGGCTGGTGGCGGCGCTCTTCGTGATCCGCTACGCCTTCTTCCCCACCTAAGCAGGCGGCATCGGGTCGATATAGGCAAACTATCGACCCGACCGGCGGCAAGGTTGCTCGGACCCTGGCTCGAAAAGGCCGATACACTTCGTGGATAGCAAACCATCTTTCCATGGCTGACGCCGCGTCAGCATGACGACGGAGTCTGTATCCATGAGCCCCTTGGCCGCCATTCCCTTTTCGGTCCTTGACCTTGCCCCCATCGTTCAGGGCCGCACGGCCGCTGACGCGTTCCGCAACACGGTGGATCTGGCGCAGCATGTCGAGCGGCTGGGCTATCAGCGCTTCTGGCTGGCCGAACATCACAACATCACCGGCGTGGCCAGCAGCGCCACCGCCGTACTGATCGGCCTGGTGGCCGGCAAAACCCATACCCTGCGCGTCGGCTCGGGCGGCATCATGCTGCCCAACCACGCGCCGCTCATCATCGCCGAACAGTTCGGCACGCTGGAAAGCCTCTACCCGGGCCGCATCGACCTGGGCCTGGGCCGCGCGCCCGGCAGCGATGGCGCAACACAGCATGCTTTGCGGCGCAGCCCGCGCAGCGGGCTGGAGTTTCCGGCACTGGTCGAAGAGCTGCGCGCCCTGCTGGGGCCCGAGCGTCCCGGCCAGACCGTGCGCGCCATCCCTGGCGCCGGACTGAACGTGCCGATCTGGCTGTTGGGTTCGAGCGATTTTTCGGCCCGCATGGCTGCCGAACTGGGCCTGCCCTTCTCGTTCGCAGGACACTTCTCGCCCGAAGGCATGGCCGCCATGCGCCTGTACCGCCACCTGTTCAAGCCGTCGGCCGCCCTACCGCGCCCGCACGCCATGATAGGCGTGCCCGTGGTCGCGGCCCCCACCGATGAAGAAGCGCAGTTCCTGTCCACGACCCAACAACTCAAGTTTCTGTCTCTTGTGCGCGGCCATCGCCTGCCATTGCACCCCCCCGTCGAAACCATGGACGGGCACTGGAACGAATGGGAGCGCGCAGCCGTCGAGCAGAAGCTTGCGGCGGCCATC
The DNA here is from genome assembly GCF_034424645.1 of Bordetella avium. NCBI lineage: Bacteria > Pseudomonadati > Pseudomonadota > Betaproteobacteria > Burkholderiales > Alcaligenaceae > Bordetella > Bordetella avium. Next base: position 1,699,547 of record NZ_CP139969.1, on the reverse strand, counting down.
GTGGGCGGCCCCGATACGGTAAAACGCAAACTGGAAGACCTGATCGCACGCACCGAGGCCGATGAGGTCATGATTGTTTCAGATTTCTATCGCCATGAAGACCGGCTGCGCTCTTATGAGATCGTGGCTTCCCTGAAGCAGGCTGGCGTCGGCCGTCCTGTCTGAACACAACACGCGGGGTCCGCGTTTGGCGGACCCGCACTTGAATCGCGGTCCTGAATCGCGCAAACTGGGTAACACTCGCCCTTACCGCCGTCACCCGGCAAGGACTACGCCATGAGCATCGTCGAACTTAGCAAAGATTCTTTCCAGGAAGCCATCAAGCCTGATGGCACGCTGATTATCGATTTCTGGGCCCCCTGGTGCGGCCCCTGCCGTGGCTTTGCTCCGGTATTTGAACAGGCCGCAGAAAAGCACCCCGACGTCACCTTCGCCAAGGTCAACACTGACGTCGAACAGGAACTGGCCGGTGCGCTGGGCATCCGTTCCATTCCGACCCTGATGGTCTTCCGCGAAAAAGTGCTGCTATTCTCGCAAGCCGGCGCCCTGAGCGCGGGCCAGCTCGAAGAATTGCTGACCAAGGTCAAAGAAGTCGATATGGCCCAGGTTCACCGCGACATCGCACAAGCTCGCGAAAAGCCCGAAGGCGAACAGGCCTGAGATCAGTCAAGCGCGGCCTGCGGCAGCGCTTCCCACCCGGATTGCCCCCGGGTAATGTTGGCGGCGGCGCGAGCCAATTCGGCTTGCACTGCGGCTGGCATTTCCAGCGTCAGCGCCACCCCCAGCTCATCGAACACCTCATCGAGCACAACGGCGCCCGCCGACCCGAGTCGAGCGCGCAACAAGGCCAGCTCGGCGAAACCGCAGCGGCAGCGCACACGCACCATCGGAATAATGTCTAGATACATCCCGGCGCGCAGGCAATTTGCGGCGCAACCGCCGTAAGCGCGCACCAGACCGCCCGCCCCCAGCTTGATTCCCCCGAACCAACGCACCACCAGCACCGCCACGCGGTCCAGACCCTGGCCGTCTATGGCCTGCAAGATCGGCCGCCCGGCCGTGCCTCCTGGCTCGCCATCATCGTTGTAGCGATATTCGTTGCCGATGCGATAAGCCCAGCAATTATGGGTCGCCTCGGCCACCGTGTGGGCCGCGAAAAACGCCATCGCCTCGGCCACGCTTGCCACCGGCGCGGCATGCGCGGCAAAACGGCTTTTCTTGATGTCTTCTTCGAAGGAGCAGGCGGCGGCGAGAGTCTGGAGCATACCCCCGGATTGTACCGGCGCTTCAGCCATGGCAGTCGGCCACTTCCTGGTCCAGATACACATCGAAGGCTAGGTCGCGAGCCCATTTATTTGCCAGCGCCGTCCAAAAACCCGTCGCCCGCCAGGCGCGCATCTCCAGCCTTAGCCAATCGGCCTCGGCCGGCGCAGCCAGCCAGCCCAGTTCGGCCCGGCCTCCCTCTGCCGGCAGAGAAAACGCAAACTTGCGCCACTCCGGCAAACGCATCAGCGGCGCCCACACACTATCGTCGATCAGACCGATATCGCAACGGCCTTCGCGAACGCCCACCAAGGCATCGGATGGGGCGGCATAGGTTTGCACAGTGGCGCCATAACGCCGGGCCAGCGCCTCGGCTCGGTTGTTGCTTTGCGCCATGCAAACACGCTTGCCGGCCACTTCCGACCATTGGCGCAGGGGGGTGTCGTTGCGGATGACGGCTTTGGGCTGGCCGCTATAACCGCTGCCTACCCAATACGGTCCCATCGGCGCGGTATCGACACGATCGGCTAGCACGACGTCGGCGCGCCCCTGGGCCAACGCCTCGCTGGCCTGCTCAGCCGGCACCACAACCAGCACCAAGGGCAGACCGAGCCGCTCGGCCAGCTTGGCCGCCACCGGCATATCGAGACGCTCGGGCGTGCGGACTTTCGCGCCCGCAGGCAAGTCCGCCGTCTGGGCCGGTATGCCCACGCGTAGCTCGCCGCGCGCCCGGGCCTGGGAGAACGCCACATCCGCCTGAGCCGCCCAAGGCGCGGCGGCAAGACAAAGCAGCAATCCCGTAATGAGCCGTCTCATACGTATTGGTAGCGCAGCAAGCGCTGCTTGAGCTTTTCGAGTACGAGCTGATCAATCAACGCGGCCAGTACGGCGATGACCAAAATATTAGTCATGACGCCGGTCATATCGGCAATCTCACCCGAGTAAGACAGCGAACGACCCAGGCCTTTGCCAAAGCCGATCAGCATTTCCGCCGAGATCAGTGCACGCCAGGCGTTGCCGAAAGCCAGTTGCGCGCCGGTGATCAGTTCCGGCATGACGGCCGGCAGATAAACGCGCTTGACCAAACCCCAGGGCGTGGCGCCCATCACGCGAGCCGCCGATACGTGCACACGCTGCACCGATTCGGTCGCGTTCATCACACTGAGGGCCGCCGGGAAGAAGGCCGACAGCGCCACCACGACAATAATGGGCGTATTGCCGAAACCCATCACGATGAGAAAGAGCGGCACCCAGGCAATAGAAGGGATGGACTGCAAAATGACAATGGCGCTGCGCAGCACTTCACGGAAGAAGAACAGCAAGGCGGCGATCAGGCCAAAGCCTATACCCGCCAGCAGCGCCAGCCCATAGCCTGCGCCAAGGCGCATCAAGGTGCCGGTCAGCGACTGATGGAAGCTGGGTTTGCCGACTTCCTCGGTCAGACGATGCAGCACCGTGGGCACGCCGGGCATGAGAAAGTCGGGAAGTATCCAGGCCGCGACCTGCCAAATCAAGAGGATGAAAAGCACGCCAAGCCCCCCCGCAAGGTGCTTGCGCATACCCGTGACACGTGAGTTCAAAGCTTACGAGCCTCTTGCCAGGACAGATCAACGATGGAAGACACGTCATAAGGCTTGCCATCACGGGTCTTGAGCGAGCCCTGGGCCTGCAGAATATCGGCGATTTCCTGCATGCGTCGGGTGTCCTTGTCGGTCAGGGCCGGCGTGAACACCTGGGTGCGGATCGCCTCGCTAATGACTGTTTCTCGCGGCAGTTCACCGCGCGTCAGGGTTTTGAGCGTGGGTTCGGCGATAAAGTAAGAAGCGATCAGCTTAGAGGCCTCATCCGGCCGCTGTTGCAACAGATCAATGGCCGCCCTTTGGGCATCCAGGGCCTTCCAGACATCATCCTTGCGTTTGTTCAGCGTGTCGCCCGAGGTGATCACCACCATGCAGGGGAAAGGCCAGGCCTGGCCGACCTCATAAATCTGCTTGACCGGCGCCACCAACTGCGCAATACGGTCATAGGGTTCAAACAGAAAGGCCGCGTCCACCCGCTTGCCGACCAGTGATTGCACCGCCACCGCCGGGCTCACACCCATGACGTTGACATCGCCCTCACCCAGCTTGCCTTCCTTGAGCACCACGCCCTTGAGCACCACGTCGGCCGTGCTGCCTTCGGCCTGCGAGGCCAGCGTCTTGCCCTTCAGGCCGGCAATGTCCTTGATGCCCGAGTCGTCACGCACCAGCAGGGAGTGGTAACCCTGTTGCGCACCGCCGACCACCTTCAGATCCGCCCCCTTGGAAGCCCAGGCTACGGCATTGGTGAAGCCCAGCACACCAATATCGAGCTGACCGCCGACGATGGCCTTGATGAGGTCTGTGCCTGACTTGAATTCAATGAGTTCGGTGTCCAGACCGGCGTTTTTGTAAAAACCGCCCTCTTGAGCGACGATGGCCTGCGCATCATCCATGACACGCAGATAGCCTACGCGGAATTTTTCGGCCGCCATGGCGGGCGCGGCTGCCAGAAGCGCTGCGGCCAGCGGCAGGGTTAGCCATTGCTTGAATTTCATGATGGAGCTCCAGTTACAGGGCACGGGCTTACGCCGCCTGAGCGACGTGGTCTTGACCCACGGCAATGCCCAAAAGGCGCAAAATTTCGCGTTTTTCGTCGACCAGACCCGACAAATCATGGGTTTTGCTGCGATGCGCGAGGTTGAACTCACGCAATACCCGCGCCGGACGGGGCGAGAAGACCACAATACGGTCGGCCAGGAACAAAGCCTCATCGACGTCGTGGGTAACGAGCAGCACCGTGGGTTTTTCCTCGAGGATCAACTGCCGCAGCACATCCTGGAGACTCAGACGGGTCAAGGCATCCAGGGCGCCGAAGGGCTCGTCCATCAACAAGGTTTGCGGCTGGGCGATAAACGCCCGCGCCAGCGCGGCGCGTTGGCGCATTCCGCCCGAAACCTGGTGCGGGTAATAGGCTTCAAAACCACCCAGTCCGACGCGGTCCAGCCAGGCCTGTGCGCCAGCGCGGGCCTCGCGCTTGGGGGTTTTCTGAAATTCCAGCGCCAGCGCAACGTTGTCACGCAGGGTCAGCCAGGGATAGAGCGCATGTTCCTGAAAGACCAGCGTGCGACTGGGATGCGGCCCGCTCACGGGCAGACCATCTGCCAGCACACGCCCCTGATTTGCCTGTTCAAGACCGGCAGCCAAATGCAGCAAGGTGGATTTGCCGCAGCCCGAAGGTCCGACCAGAGCCACGAGTTCGCCAGACGTGAATTCACTGCTGAAGCCATCGACGACACGCAGGTCGCCGAATTGCTTGTAGACGTGATCGAAGGTCAGATTCATGAATGCGGGTGCCAGACAGATAAGCGCCTAATCTAGCAATCCGCTATATAAATCCAAACGATATTTATCTAATTTTTTAAAAACTTTTAGTTATAAAAATACAAAACGGCACGGGGTCACCGTGCCGTCTGGACCACACCGGGGCGCTCACCCCGGAAAGGATTCAGCTTTCGATACCGCGCGATGCGAGGTAGTCTTCATAGCCGCCGCGGTAATCGACGATCTCGCCAGAGGGCAGGATTTCAATCACGCGCGTGGCCAGCCCCGATACGAACTCGCGGTCATGCGAGACAAACACCAAGGTCCCCTCGAACTTCTCTAACGCAAATTGCAGCGATTCGATGGACTCCATATCGAGGTGATTGGTGGGCTCGTCCAGCAACAACACGTTGTGGCGGCCCAGCATCAAACGACCAAAAGTCATGCGGTTTTTTTCGCCGCCCGACAGCACTTTGGGCGCCTTGGGCAAGTCATCGCTGGAGAACAGCAGACGGCCCAGTGCCGAACGAATGGCCTGATCGTCATCGCCGGGCTGGCGGTAATTCGCCATCCAGTCAAACAGATTGATATCGGTTTGCAGGAATTGATCGGAAACATCCTGAGCCATGTAACCGATATCTGCGTTGTCCGACCACTTCACCGAACCCGAGTCGGGCGCGACGTCCCCGGCCAATAAACGCAGCAGGGTCGTCTTGCCGACACCGTTGGCGCCGATGATGGCGATTTTTTCGCCGGCTTCGACCATCGCCGAAAAATCACGGATGACGGGCGCATCATAGCTCTTGCTCAGGCGCTCGAGCGTGACCGCTTGACGGTGCATGACCTTGTTTTGCTCGAAGCGGATGTAGGGGTTCTGGCGCGACGACGGCTTGACCACGACCTGCTCCGCCTTGATGCGGTCGATCTGCTTGAGACGCGACGTGGCCTGGCGTGACTTGGACTTGTTGGCGGCAAAGCGGCGAACGAAGTCCTGCAATTCGGTGATGCGTTCCTTGGCCTTGGCGTTATTGGCCGTCAGACGCTCACGGGCCTGGGTCGAGGCCAGCATGTAATCGTCGTAGTTGCCGGGATAGATGCGGATGTCACCGTAATCCACATCGGCCATGTGGGTGCAAACCTGGTTCAGGAAGTGACGATCATGGCTGATGATGATCATGGTGCTCTGATAACCGTTGAGCACGTTTTCCAGCCAGCGGATGGTGTTGATGTCCAGGTTGTTGGTCGGCTCATCCAGCAGCAGCACATCGGGATTGGAGAACAGCGCCTGCGCCAGCAGGACGCGCAGTTTCCAGCCCGGCGCGACTTCGCGCATCAGCAGATTGTGCTGATCGACGCCGATTTCCAAACCCAGCAACAATTCGCCCGCGCGCGCCTCGGCGGTATAACCGTCGTACTCGGCGAACTTGGCTTCAAGCTCGGCCGCGCGCATGTAGTCGTCTTCGGTCGCTTCGGGATTGGCGTAGATGGCGTCACGCTCGGACATGGCGCCCCACATCTCGGTGTGGCCCATCATGACCACATCGAGCACGCGCACATCTTCAAATGCGAACTGATCCTGGCGCAGCTTGCCCAGGCGCACGCCTGGGTCCAGGGATACATTACCGGCGGAGGCTTCGAGGTCGCCACCGATGATCTTCATGAAGGTGGACTTACCCGAACCGTTGGCCCCGATCAGGCCGTACCGGTTACCTTCGCCGAACTTGACGCTGACGTTCTCGAAAAGCGGTTTGGGCCCAAACTGAATGGTGAGATTGGCGGTAGAGATCACGGTGGCTGATTAGACTGGTGCTGGCTGCGAACGACTGGACACCCGTAACGGGCGAAGAGGCATCATGGCCTAAAAAAGGCCATAAGCGAGAGGGGTAAACCCGGTAGTGTACCAAGCCCGATGAATTTTCGCTCCCGCCCGAGACGAAAGGCCCGCGACACCCGGCCCTGAGGGCCAGGCGCCAACCGGACCAAGGCGCTTAGTGGTGGTGCTCGTCGATCACCAGATGGGCGAGGCCGCGCTCGGTGGCCAGGCCAACCTTTTTGCCTATGGGCAAGGTGGCCTTGGTATCGCCATGACCGTAAGGCAGGCCCGTGATGACAGGCACCTTGGCTTCACGGCGCAGCCATTTAATAACCTCAGACAAGTCATAGCCGCCATCGTGCGCGGCCAGCTTGTATTCGGTGAAAGTGCCTAGCACGATGGCTTTCTGACGCTGCAAAACACCGGCCATCAAGAGCTGGGCCAACATGCGCTCGATGCGGTAAGGATGCTCGGCCACGTCTTCCAGCACCAGGATGCCGCCGCGCACCTTGGGAAAGTAAGGGGTGCCCATGAGGGACATCATGGTGGCGAGATTACCGCCCCACAGCACACCACGCGCATCGACCGGATCAGCATCCTGGGTTTCAAAACTGAGGATTTCCAGCTCACCGCGCATGATTTCACCGAACAACGCCACGGTCAGTTCATCGGCGCGCTTACCGCCGAAATCCCGCACAGCGGTCGCACCGGTATAGCTCACCGCCCCTGTCTGCGCCAGCAGAGCCAGGTTGAAGGCCGTAAAGTCGCTCATGCCGACAAAACGCTTGCCGCTGTCGGCCACCGCCTTCCAGTCGATATGCGGTAAGAGGCGCGACAGGCCATAGCCGCCACGGGTGGCCATCACGATGGGCTGCTTTTGCTTGAGCGCGCGCGCCAAGCCGGCCAAACGCTGTTTGTCGGTGCCGGCAAAACGCTGATGAACGGCCAGCGCGGCCCGGTCTACCGCCGTTTTGAAACCTTCGGCCGCGAGGCGCTCGCGGGCCCGCTCCACCGTCTGCGGATCACTCACGGCCGATGAAGGCGAAATCAGATAAATGCCAGTTGCCGCCTCAGGCTGGTGGGTGCATGCCGCGCTGCAAGTATGGTCGTGCTCGTGGGGGATATTTTTCTTCATGCCGGAATTTCCTTTTTGCGACGTTCGCGAAAGAACGCCCGCAGCAGATCGCCGCAGGGCGGCGCGAGCACCCCCCCCACGACCGTAGTGTGATGATTGAGTTGGGCAACCGCGCCGACATCGAGAACGCTGCCGCAGGCACCGGTTTTTGGATCATGCGCACCGAATACCACGCGTGTCAGGCGCGCATGCAACATGGCGCCGATGCACATGACACAGGGCTCCAGCGTGACATAGAGCGTCAAGCCGGGCAGGCGGTAGTTGGCCAGATGGCGGCTCGCTGCTCTCAAGGCCATGACTTCAGCGTGCGCCGTGGGATCGGAATCGAGGATGGTGCGGTTGTAACCCGCCCCCAGCACCCTGCCCTCGCCATCGACCACCACGGCGCCGACCGGCACCTCGCCCTGATCGTAAGCCAGGCGGGCCTGCTCGAGCGCCATGTGCATATAGATTTCGTCGGCGTCAACCACCATAAGCCCTCGACTTCAAGGACACACTGCCCGCCAGACTCACGAGGGCCGCCTCCAGCAATTGATACAGCTCGGCCTCTTCGTCGTAGCGGGCGAAATTAAGATTGGACACCCGGCCGTCTTCGACAAAACCCCAGGCACGGCTGCGTTTGTCACGGTGATTGGGGTCCCAGACGCCGAAGGCATAGCCGCCCGCACGACGGATCAGGGAAAAACAGGGAATATCCGTGTAGCCGTCACCCACGAAAACCATCTGATCAAAGGGGACGCGCAGCCGATCGCCAGGCACCTTGCGGTTGACTTCGAAGGGTTTGTTGCGAAACTCCGGGCCGACCAGGCCTTTCTGGATGTGAAACAGGTAGCGCGTCTTGTCGGTAAAACTGACAATGCGGCGCGGGAAACAGATACCGCCCATCTCATCGTAAATAAATTCCGAAGCCCAGATATCGGTGAAGGCGGCTGCGATAGGCGTCGCACGCACGATATCGCCGATACCGCTGGAAATGAGATAGAACTCCAGCTGGATGCGGGGATGCGCGGCGCGCACGGCATCACGCAGCCGATCGAACAGGGTGGTGACGCCCTTGTGCAGCGGCAGCCGCGCGCCCCACTGCTGTAAGCGCTCACGCGTGATGGCGCCATGCGTGCCACGACGCGATAGCGCTATCATCTGATACAGATAGGCGGGCACCGGGTCCCAATCGCCTTGCGAGAGCAAGGGATCGACCGCATCTTTCCAGAACGAGGCCGTATCGACGCCTATGCTCTCCAGAAAGCCGGTCGTGCTGTCCGGGGCCAGCGTGTCGTCGAAGTCGAATACCAGGGCAATGACGTCGGACATTCAGAGAGGACTCAAGTGGGCAAGCCAACATTTTGCCTGAATGCGGCGAGGGACGCTGCAAGCAGGCTGCTGGCGTGCCAGGCCATCAGGGCGCGGAGCCCGACGCCCCGGCGGGGATGGGTATGACGGTTTCACGCAAGATTGCGCCGCTGGACACGCTGCCCCGTGTAGTCGTTACCGCAGGGTTATTCATCTGCGTCAGGCAGTCCCGGCGCTGCGTGTCGGGCAGGCTGTCGCAGCGCCGCGTGCGATTACGTGCGAAATCGCCGCTGCCATTGCTCAGCCCCTGGTTCTTGGCCGCCTCCCGTGCTGCCGCCGCCTCGCGCAGACAGGCCTGCCGGTCACCGGCGTCTAGGCCCGCGTTGCAGCGCGCCACTTCGCGTTGATAGACCGCGCCAGGAGAGTCATCGGGCGCCGCATGCGCGGCGGTCCACGCCGCAGCGCCTAGCAAGAGCAACGCGCGCAGCGCGGCGCGCAGGGAAACACGGCTCATGGCGATGGCATACCTCATGGTTTTCTCCCGTCAGAATGCAAAAATCCGTCGCGCGTTTCAGGCGCCAGCTAGCAACATAGCACGAGCGTCGCTGCGCTATAGTGCCGGGCCGCTGGGCCGATCATCATGGCTCGCTGCTGTTATGCGGGCTATTGGGTCCGACCTCAGCATCCCGATTGCGATAGACGGCGGCGCGCATCAGCAACATTCCGGTGACTGGCGACGTCAATACCAGCAGGATGACGATGACGACTTCATGAAATACCGGCCGCGAGGCTTGGTAAGAAAAGACCAGCATGGAGGCCAGCAGCACGCTGCAAGCGCCCAGGGTATTGGCCAGCGTCGGGGCATGGATGCGTGCATAAAAATGCCCGAAACGCAGCAGGCCGACCGCACCGGTCAGGGCCAGCATGCCGCCTGCGATCAACAACAGGCTGGCCGGCACGGCGATCCACCAGGGGATGTCAGCGGGAATCATGGTTCGATCACTTCCCCGCGCAGCAGAAACTTGGCCATTGCGGTTGAGCCGACAAAGCCGAACAGCGCAATCAAAAGCGCAATGTCGAAATACACGCCGGTGCCGACGCGGATACCGAACACCAGCATGATGAGCATGGCCTGGATATAAACCGCGTCCAGTCCCAGCACACGATCCTGGGCGGTGGGGCCGCGCAACACACGAATCACCGCGCAGCCCAGCCCCACGGCGAAACAAATCAGCGCGAACGACGCGGACCAATACAACAGAACGTCCATTATTCGAATACCTCCATCAACGTGCGCTCATAGCGCCCCTTGACCAGCGCTACCCATTCGTCCTCGTTCTGCAGGTCCAGCACGTGCAGGGTCAGGCCTTTGCTATCCGAAATATCGACCAGCACCGTGCCGGGCGTGTAGGTCAGGATGCAGGCCAGCATGGCGATGCCATGGGGATCGCGCATCGTCAGGGGAATCGTCAGAAAACCGGGTGACATCTCGGCGCGGGGACGCCAGATCAGCAGCGTGACCGCCCAGTTGGAACGAATGATGTCTATCAGCACCCGGCAAAACAGGCCAGGCAGCAGGTAAAAGCGGCGCGGCCTGGACTTCAAAGGCCGCAGACGCGTGGAGGCCCAGCCCAACCAGATGGCCAAAGCCGCGCCAAAAGCTATCTGGCCCAGCGAAAGCGATTGGTTGAGCAAGAGCCAGAGGAAAAACATACCCAGCGGCAAGAGCATTTTGCTGAAAACGTCACGCATCTCAGTGCCCTCCCCCCAACACACGCACAGGCTGCTTGGACAGCACCGCATTGACATAGTCGGCCGGCGCATCCAGCGATTGCGCCGCAGCGTCCAAATAGGCCGAGACCGGACCCGCGCCCGCAGCAAGGGCAACGCAAAGCAGAATCAGCACGGCAACCGGGCCGGCCTCCAGCAAGCGCAAACGGGGAGTGCTGCGGTCTTCGCTGCTCCAGAAAACGCGGATGCCCGTGCGCCCCAACGCGATCAGACCCGCCAGACCCGACAGCAATACCCCCGCCACCAGCAACCAGGCATCCATGGGCGGCGCCGAGGTATTGGCCGCCGACACGGCCGCCGAAAGCAGCGAAAACTTGGCCACGAAACCCGACAAGGGCGGCAACCCCGTCACCAGCAAAGCGCAGGCAACAAAGGCCAGACCGAGAAAGGCCATCGCGGCCGGAATGGCAACGCCCACCACATCGTCGGAACGCGAGGCGGGATCATCGAGGTCGAAATTGTCCATCGTGACAGCCAGCACATTCGCCCCGAAGCTGCGCGTGCGCTCGATGAGCTCCACCAACAGGAAGAAGGCCGAGGTCCCCAGCACCGAGCTGATCAGATAAAACAGCGCGGGTCCGGTCAAGGTGACGCCTGGCATACCTAATGCGGTGAGCAGGGTTCCGGCGGAAACGATGACGCAATAGCCCACCAATTTCTCGAGTTGCTGCGACGCCAGAATCCCCACCCCGCCGAAAATCAGCGTGGCCAGCCCTACGGCGAACATCCAATCCAGGCTGAAGGCCGCGGGCGCGCCTGTAGGCAGCAGCAAAGATCCAATGCGCAACAGCGAATAAATACCGACCTTGGTCATGATGGAGAACATGGCCGCTACGGGCGGGCAAGCCGACCCGTAGCCGCTGACCAGCCAGAAGTTCAGCGGCCAGGCCCCCGCCTTGACCAAAAAGGCCACGCCCAGAATGGCGGCCCCGGCCTCGAACAGACGGCGGTCGCTACCTACGAGTTGGCCGGCGCGCACCGCCAGGTCCGCCATATTCAGTGTCCCAGTCACCCCGTAAATCAGCGCGATACTGATCAGAAGCAGGAAGGACGCAACGAGATTGACGGCAATGTATTGCAGACCTGCGCTCACGCGGGCGCCGCCCGAACCATGCAGCAGCAAACCATAGGATGCCGCCAGCAGCACCTCGAAGAACACGAAGAGATTGAACAGATCGCCCGTCAGGAAGGCGCCATTGAGGCCCATGAGCAGGAACTGGAACAGCGAATGAAAATGCACGCCCGCCCGGTCCCAGCGAGCCAGCGAATAGACGAGCGTCGCCAGACCCAGCGTCGCCGTGAGTGTGAGCATGATGGCCGCGAGACGGTCGACCACCAGCACGATGCCAAACGGTGCAGGCCAGTCGCCGGGCAGATAGACACCAATGCCATCAGGCCAGATGTCATAGGCGCCCGCCGCCAAGGCCAGCAGCGCGATGGCGCTGAGCAGTTGCACCAGGGTGGAAGCAACTGCGATAAAAGCCCGCTCGCGCCGCCGCGTATCCGCCAGCAGCAGCATAAGGGCGCCAGCCACCAACGGTACCGCTATGGGATAGATAGGGAGATGTTGCTGCCAATCGATCAAGATTCGGGCTCCCGGCCGTCAACGTGGTCGGTGCCCCTGAAGCCGCGCGAGGCCAACAGCACCACAAGAAACAAGGCCGTCGTCGCAAAGCCGATAACGATGGCGGTCAGAACCAGCGCCTGCGGCAAAGGGTCCGCGTAGGCGCCGGGGTCTGGCGGCGCCAGCGGGTCGACCACCGGAGGACGCCCCACCGTCAGACGCCCCATGCCGAAAATGAAGAGATTGACGGCATAGGAAATGAGCGACAGGCCCATGATGACCTGGAAGGTTCGTGGCCGCAGCAGCAGCCACACGCCTGAACCTACCAGCACGCCGACGGCGACTGCGTATATCCATTCCATCTCAAACTCCTTTCATCGCGGCCTCGGCCTCGGCCTGCGCCTCGGACACCAGCTTGCGCTGGGCGCGCAAGGATTGGTGCGCCAGGGCGACCAGCACCAGTACCGTTGCGCCCACGACCAACATATAAACGCCCAGATCGAACAACAACACGCTGGAGAGATGAACCTCGCCGATCAGCGGCACGTGGACATCCCAGGCCAGCGCGGACATGAAGGGCCGTAAAGCGAACCAGGACGACATGGCAGCCGCCCCCGCCGCCAACAGGCCCAGACCGACCCAGCGCTGCGGATTCAGGCGGCTGCGCGACTCGACCCAGTACACCCCGCCCACCATGTATTGCAGAATGACCGAGGTCGCCATGACCAGGCCGCCGACGAAACCGCCGCCCGGCAGATTATGGCCACGCAACAGCAAATAGACCGAGATCAGCACTGCCACTGGCAAGAGCAGACGCACCAGCACGGCCGGAATCCGCATGACACCCTGAGGCAGCGGGGCTTTGACATCGGGACTGGCTGGCGGCTGACCGGGCTCCAAACCATCCTGCTCACGCTGCTGACGCGGCATTTCGATACTTTCCTGAGCCGGCCGAAAACGGCGCAACAGTGCATAGACCGTCAGCGCCACAATGCCAAGCACAGTGATTTCACCCAGGGTGTCGAAGCCCCGGAAATCCACCAGCAGCACATTCACGACATTGGTGCCGCCCCCCTCAGGCAGAGCCTGCTCGACGAAAAACGACGAAATCGTGTCGCCCACCGGGCGGGTCAGCATGGCATAGGTGATGGCGCTCATGGAGATGCCCGCCAGCGCCGCCAGGCCCAAATCGCGCGTGCGCCGGGCGCGCGCCTTCCAGTCCGGACGTTCATCGTCGCTTTCGCTCACGATACGGCGCGGCAGCCAGCGCAACCCCAACAGCAACAGCACCACCGTCACGACCTCCACGGCCAATTGAGTCAGGGCCAGATCGGGAGCGGAAAACCACACAAAGGTCAGGCAGGTGACGATGCCCGCGCCGCCCGACAGCGTGAGCGAAGCCAGCCGATGGTATTTGGCCTGATAGGCCGCGCCCAGTGCGCAGGCGCCGCCAGCCAGCCACAGAATCAAAAAGACGGGATCGGCGGGCGTACGCGGCCCCATGCCATCTAGCCAGCCGGACACCCGCAAGGGCATCCAGGCAACCAACAGCGTGGCGCTCACAATGACTAGCATCTGCACCTGCAGGCGCGGCGAAGACGCCCGGCGCAGCAGCCAACGCGCGCCCATGGCACTGACTTCGAGCAGATACTCAAAAGTGCGCCGCCCGTCCAGGCGGTAAATAAAGGGCACTTTACCCGGATTGGCCGCCTGATGAGCGCGCAGGACCAGATACAACAACACCCCGGCCGACATCGCGACCAGACTCATAACCAGCGGCAGATTGAAGCCATGCCAGACAGCCAGGCTGAACTGCGGCATGCCTGGACCCAGAATGCTCTGTGCGGCGATGTGCAAAACCGGCCCGACAGTCAGTCCGGGCAATACGCCGATCACCAGGCACAGCAATACCAGCAAGGCACTGGGCAACAGCATCCAGCGCGGCGGCTCATGCGGCGCGCGCGGCAGATCCGTCGCCGGTGGGCCGAAAAACACCTGCACGATAAAGCGCAGCGAATAGGCCACGCTAAAGGCGCCCGCGATAGTGGCCATCAGCGGCAAGCCATACTCCAGGAAGCGGTCGCCGGTGATGAAGGTGGTTTCGGCGAAGAACATTTCCTTGGACAGAAAGCCATTGAGCAGCGGCACGCCCGCCATGGACGCGGCCGCCACCATGGCCATGGTGGCGGTAAGCGGCATGGCCGAGTACAGGCCGCTCAGGCGACTGATATCGCGGGTGCCGGTTTCGTGGTCCACGATGCCGGCGGCCATGAACAGCGAGGCCTTGAAAATAGCGTGATTGACCATGTGAAAGACCGCCGCCACCAGGGCCAGCGGACTATTCAGGCCCAGCAGCAGCGTGATCAAACCCAAATGACTGATGGTGGAGTACGCCAGCACCCCTTTCATATCTTGCTGGAAAATAGCGGCATACGCGCCCAAAACCAGCGAGATCAAGCCCGCACCGCCAATGATCCAGAACCAGGCATCGGTGCCGGCCAGGAGTGGCCAGAAACGCGCCAGCAGAAACACGCCGGCCTTCACCATCGTGGCCGAATGCAAATAGGCCGACACCGGCGTAGGCGCCGCCATCGCATTGGGCAGCCAAAACTGGAACGGGAATTGCGCGCTCTTGGTGAGCGCGCCCAGGGCCACCAGGGCCAGCGCAGCCGGATACCAGGGGTGGGCGCGCACGATGTCGCCCGCACGCAGCACCACATCCATGTCATAGCTGCCGACGATATGGCCCAGCAGCAACACCCCGCCCAACAGGCAGAGTCCGCCTGCGCCGGTGACGGTCAGAGCCATGCGTGCGCCGCGCCGCGCGTCGGCGCGGTGGTGCCAATAGGCGATCAGCATGAAGGATGCCAGGCTGGTCATTTCCCAGAACAGGACAAGCTGGATCAGGTTGCCCGACAGCACCACGCCCAGCATGGCGGCCATAAAGGCTTGGAAAAACGAGAAAAAGCGCGGCACCGGGTCTTGCGGTGACATGTAGTAGCGCGCATAGAGCACAACCAGCGTGCCTATGAGCGACACAATCAGAGAAAACAGCCAGGCAAAGCCGTCCATGCGCAACGCGAACTGCAAGCCCAAGGCGGGAGCCCAGGGAATATCGACGCGTATCACCTCTCCCGCCGCGATCTGGGGATAGAGGCTGGCTACCAGCAAGGTGGAACCCAATGCAACGAGACCTGCCAGCCAGGCCTCGGCATTACGGGCATTGGCAGGCAACAACGCTGCGCACAGACTGCCAACAAAGGGCAGAGCGAGTATGAGTATTAGCGACATGGCGCTCCGGGATAGGTCCGGCTCAACCCTGCCACGGAACGCGACAGAAAAGCCTGAAGCCAAGTTGGCGATCGGCCCTGACGCGACCCATCAGCGCTAACCGCCGTCTTGAAAGACAACAAGTCCAACCGGGCGGCGGGCGCACCGATTGGGTAGTACGGAAGGGGTTGCTGGCAAAATCGGCCAGGAGACTCAGACGAAAAATATCAGATTATTGTAAGTTTCGCACGATTCACAGCACGTACCGCGAGGATACTTGCAGATTGATAACGCAATCGCAGAAATTTGCTGCGCCGCGATATTTATCCATTTTGCTGTCTTCTTCGCTTAACTTGCAGGGGCGGTCTTTACGACCCAGACCGCCCGGCGCCAGAAATCGGGAAATATCAGGGCAACTCGCGCAGGACGACACCCATGTCTTGCCAGGCGTCGGCGTGACAGGTGAACAGCAGGATTTGATGGCGGGTCGCGGCGTCGAACAAGGCCCGTTTGACCAGATCGCGCCGCCTGCTGTCGGCATGCACCAGCGCGTCATCGAGCACCAGCAAGGTAGGCCGGCCCGCCTCGCGCAGCAGGTCAGCATAGGCCAGGCGCGCCAGCAAGCCCAGTTGCTCACGAGTGCCGAAACTTAAGGCCTCCAGCGCGTCATGCGTTCCCCCTCGGACCAAGGCCAGGGGCTGCAACTGCTCATCCAGACTCAGGTCTGCACCGGGAAACAACAGCGCCAGATAATGCGCCAAACGCTCAGACAAAGGCCGCAGCAGACGCCGGGTTGCGGTGTCACGCTGCTCGCCAAGCAGACGCCAGAGCAAATCCAATGCTGCGGCGCGGCGTTCATAGTCGGCTCGCAAGCGGCCAGCCCGCTGCCAGGCGGCCTCGGTTTCGGCCAGCCGCTCGCCAACGGCCTGCGCCCCGGCCTGCTCCAGCTTGCCTTGCAGGCTCAATAAGCGGGCATGGCGTTCTTGCTGGGCCTGCCGCGCCAGTTCGGCAGAGCGCGCATAGCGCTCGGCATCCTGTTTCAGCAACTCCGGCCGATGCGCGGCCAGGGCCGACTCGGCCTCGCGCGCCTGCAGCGCACGCTCCTGCTCGGTTTGTTCGGCCTGGGCGAATTGCGCCGCCCGCAGCGCCCGGCGCGCTGCCTGCGCAGCGTCGTCAAACGCCGACTGGCGGCTCTGATACTGCTCCTGCAGCAAGGCTGCCCGGCTGGACGCCTGAGCCTGGCCGGCATCCGCCTCGCGCGCCTGCCGCTCGGCGGCCTGCGCCGCCGCCGTCGTCCGCTGTACGGCATCCTTGGCCGCAGGCAGGCGCGCATCCAGATCGGCCTCGCCGCCCAGGTCGGCGCCATGCAGTTGTGCTTGCAGGCGTTCGCGGGTTTGCCGCGCTTGAGCCAAAGCGGCCTGCAAGGCAGCCCCCCCTTGAGGGGCCAGGGCATGAAGCGCCTGCTTCGCCTGCGCCAGCTCACGCTCGAGTTGTGTAGCATGCGCCAACCGTGCTTCGGCCTGAGCCAGGCTGCCGGCAGCCAATGCTGTCAGCCCTTGCTCCAGACGGGCCTGGACCTCGGCACGCTCACGCCTTAAGGCCGGCAGATCCTGGCCACCCGGCTCAATAATGAGCCGGCCCAAACCCGGCAAAGACAACTCGGCCGCCTCGGCCAAGAGCGTCTCCCCCTCTCCTTGCAGCATTTGCTGCCCCAAGGACAGGCTCACACCGGCGTCAAGCAGATGGCGAATGCGGGTGGCGCCTGCCTCCAGACGCAGACGCAGCGCCTCTTCTTCGCGCTGCAGCTGGCGCAATGCCGTCACCGCCTGGGCATCAATGCGCACCTCCTGCCACTCAGCCAGCAAAGCCGCCACCTGGGATTCGCCCGTCTGCACCGCCGCCAGCGCCGCGCCCAGGCGCTCTTCTTCCGCACACGCTTGCCGCAGCCAGTCGCGGGCCTGTCGCAGACGCTGCTGTTCCTGCACGGCCTCAAGCGCCGCGCGGGCGCTTTGCAACGCCGCCTCGGCATGCACGCGGGCTTGAGCCATGCGGGCGCCTGTGTCGTTATGCTGGGCCAACTCACGCGCCGCCGCCTGCGACTGGGCATGCAGGTGGCGTAACTCTTCTTCGTCGCGCCGATCGCGAGCCGCCTGATCCCGCAACGCCTGGGCCAGCCTCGCAGCCTCATTGGCCTCTTGGCGAAGGCGCTGGACCCGCTCTTGTTCGATGGCCAAGGCCTGGAGTTGGGCGCGGGCCTGGGCGGCCTGCTGCTCCAGGGCGACCCAAGGCGCTTCGCGCTCGGCGCGCTCGTACTCGGCGCGCCACTGCGCCAGCCGGTCTACATCGGCATCCAGCTCGGCGCGTTCGCGCAACAGGGCCTCACGCGCCTCTCCCAAACGGACATAGGCCTCCTCGGCAGCCTTGTACACGCCCTTGGGCTTGCCGCCCCGGGCATCCAGCAGGGCGGCGCGGGCCTCCTGCACCTGGGCAAAAAGACGATCACCGTCCGTGCTGGCCAGTTCGCCGCTGATCTGCGTAAGCGCCTCCCGCACTTGCCCATCGGCGTGGCGCGCGGGTTCGGCAATATCCTGCCCACTGCCTTGAGTGATCCACAGCAGTCCGGGCACCCCTGCATGCTCGGGCTTGCTCTGCCCCCGCCCCGGAATCTCGAAGCCCAACAAGCGCGCCAGCGTCTGCTCGGCCTCTTCACCCTCCAGACGGCTGCCGTCGATCCGCAGCTCGCAACGGGCCTTATGTAAAAAATGCTTTTGCAGCGCATAGTGGCGCCCGCCATGCTCGAACTCGATGCAGACGGTCGGACGCGCGCCCGCCATGCCATAAGGGGCCAAGTCCGCCACCTTGCTGGTGTTGTAGCGCTCGAGAAACGCGGCTCGCAAGGCCATCGCGTAAGTCGATTTCCCGGCCTCGTTCGGCCCGGCGATGATGTTGAGCCCGGCATCCAGACCATCGAGCACAACCGGCTCACGGAATTTACGGAACTCTTGCAAAGCGATGCGATGCAGCCTCATGCCCCGCCCTCCTCACGCGCCATGCGAAGTAAGAGCTGCATAGCTTCCCGGGCTACCGGCGCGGTTTGCGGGTCGGCCTGCATGGCACGCAAGCGCGCCGCCACATCACTCAGATAACCGCCGCCGTCCAGCAGGGAGAAATCGGCGTCGTCGGGCTCCAGGCTCAAGGCATCCGGCTCCAGGCGCAAGGCGCGCAAATGCGCTTCGGCTCGGCCTATAGACTGCGTCAAACGCTCCCAAGCGGCAAGCGACACACGACCGCGCAGCGTCAGGCGCAAGACGTCATCGGCCTGCAGCGTCTGCAAACGGGCCTCCAGCATCTCGGCATCGGCCGGCAATTCCAGGTCGACATCCCAGGCCTGCCAGCGGTAACGCCCGACCCGCACCGCCTCGACTTCGGGCTGCGCGCCGCCCAGCCGAACGTGCAGCGCATAGCCCGGCTCATTGCCGCGAAAACGGTCGGTCTCGGGCGTGCCCGCATACCAACAGCGGTCTGTCACGCGCAGGCAGCCGTGCCAATCACCCAGCGCCAGATAGTCCAGGCGGGCCGTGTCGGCGCGGTCAGGGGCAATCGGATTGGCCGCATCGGCCGAGTCGGGCAAACGGCCCGTCACGCTGCCATGGGCCAAGCCGACACGCGGCAACCCGGCCGGCGTTTCAAGGCTGTCGAACCCCCGTGTGACGTCGTCATAGGTGTGCCGTTGCGTGAGCGGCGCAGCCAGCACCGCCAACTCAGGCAAGAGCACGACGCCAGGCTCCAGCGCCAGATGCACATTGGCCGGAATGCAAGCGAGTTTGCGCGCGCGGGTCCACACACTCTCGGCCAGCGCGGCATCATGATTGCCAGGAATCATGACCCAGGGCCCGGCATAGCCCTCCAGCGCACCGAAGAGTCTTCTAATCAGGCGGTCCGAAACCGCCTGTGTGTCGAACACATCGCCGGCCACCAGCACGGCGCACACGCCGCGCTCGCGGGCGATCGCGGCCAGGCGCGCGACGGCCTCCAGCCTGGCCTCGGCCAGCACTGCGGCATCGTCGTCATCGAATTGGCCGTATTGCCGGCCGATCTGCCAATCGGCAGTATGCAGAAAAGAAGGCGGACGGGAGCTCATGGCCGGATTGTGGCACAAGCCCCGCCTCAGGATGAACGCGTCAGGCGCGGCCCTGCTTCAGGTCCAACCCGCCTGCAGGCGAAGCTTTGCCCTGGTAACGCGACAACGCCAGGTCGTCGGCGCGGATGGCCGGCTGATGGCCCATCACGATGTCCGCCATGAGCTTGCCGGAGCCGCAGGCCATGGTCCAACCCAGGGTGCCATGACCGGTATTCAGGAAGAGATTGTCATAACGGGTGGCGCCAACGATGGGCGTACTGTCCGGTGTCATGGGACGCAGGCCTGTCCAGAACTCGGCCGCAGCCACATCTCCGCACCCAGGGAAGAGATCCTGCACCACCATTTCGAGCGTGGCGCGGCGCTGCGGACGCAGCGTCAGATCGAAACCGGCCAGTTCCGCCATGCCCCCCACGCGGATGCGCTGGTCGAAACGGGTAATCGCGATCTTGTAGGTTTCATCCAAAACCGTCGAAACAGGCGAGGCCTGCGCGTCGCGCATGGGAATAGTGAGCGAATAGCCCTTGACCGGATAAACCGGCAGATCCAGACCGAGCGGGCCGAGGAAGCCGCGCGTGTAGCTGCCGAAGGCCGCCACATAAGCGTCGGCCTGCATAGGCTCGCCGCCGACCCGCACGCCCGTCACGCGGCCATTCTCCAGCACCATGCCTTCGACTGCCTGATTGAAGTGAAAACGTGCACCCAGATTCGCGGCGGCTTCGGCCAGCGCGCGCGTAAACAGGCGACAATCGCCCGTTTCGTCATTGGGCAGGCGCAAGCCGCCAGCCAACTTGTGCAGCGAACGCGCCAGGGCAGGCTCGGCGCCCGGCAGCGCATCGCGGTCCAGCACTTCGTAAGGCACGCCCACCTCTTCAAGCACGGCGATATCGCGCCGCGCCGCCTCGAGTTGCGCCTCGGTGCGGAAAAGCTGCAATGTGCCCTGGGTGCGCTGTTCGTACTGAATGCCGGTGCTGTCACGCAGCTCGCGTAGGCAATCGCGGCTGTATTCGGCCAGGCGCAACATGCGTTCTTTGTTGACGGTATAGCGGTCTGCCGTGCAATTGGCCAGCATGGCCGCCATCCAGCGCCATTGCCACAGGCTGCCGTCGGCTCGAAGAGCCAGCGGCGCATGTTTCTGGAACAGCCATTTCAAGGCCTTGAGCGGGATGCCAGGCGCTGCCCAAGGCGTGGAATAGCCCGGCGACACCTGACCGGCATTGGCGTAACTGGTCTCGTCGGCGGGTCCGGGCTGGCGGTCCAACACGGTGACCTGCGCCCCCTGCCGAGCCAGATAAAAAGCGGTTGTGGTGCCGATAACGCCGCTGCCCAGAACGATGATATGCATGAGGATCCCCGTGATCTCGCTCGAACTCCAAGAATCCGGGTAGTGTAAAACCCCGTTAGCAGTGAAAATCACTAAAATCTTTAGATTGATATCAGATTTTCACTTCTTATCCCTTTGTTTTTGCCTCGCCTAAGTGAAATGCGTGAACTCGACCGCACCGACCGCAAAATCCTCGACATACTGCAACGCAACGGGCGTATATCCATCACCGAACTGGCCGAACAGGTCAACCTGTCGGCCACGCCCTGCTCCGAGCGCGTCAAACGCCTGGAACGCGATGGCGTGATCGCCGGCTACCACGCGCGCCTCAACCCGGTGGCACTGGGCAAAAACCTGCTGGTCTTTCTCGAAATCCGGCTGTCCGCCAAATCGGGCGATGTCTTCGATAAAGTCAAAAAAGAGCTGATGTACGTGCCCGAAGTGATGGAATGCCATCTGGTGTCTGGCGACTTTGACTATCTGGTCAAGGCCCGCCTGACGGAAATGGCCGAGTACCGCCGCCTGCTGGGCGAGATTCTCAAGCGCCTGCCCGCATCCGCCGAATCGCACAGCTACGTCGTCATGGAAGAAATCAAGGAATCCCTCTACCTGCCCCTCGATCCCTGACCCCCGCATTGAACACCCAGCAAACACGCCGCATCCGTCCTCTCCCTTGGTGATGGCGGCAAAACATCCCACGACGCGCGCCCTCGGGGGCAGCAAGCGCCCCGGGCGCACGCAGCGTGGGGGGCTTGCCCCGCCGCCGAGCCGTCCCGAGGCGGGCAGCGCCCCCCTCGGGGGGCAGCAAGCGCGCCAAGCGCGCGCAGCGTGGGGGTTTGCCCCGCCGCCGGGCCGCCCCAAGGCGGGTAGCGCCCCCTCGGGGGGCAGCAAGCGCGCCAAGCGCGCGCAGCGTGGGGGGTTTTTTTTGTACCATTGGCGCCTGACATGGGCAGGCAAACCGCCCGCCCGGAGCTTTTTTATGACCCGACGCCTTTACCGCTATTTCTTTCTCGGGCTGATCACGATTTTGCCGATCGCGCTCACGCTCTATCTGCTCTTTGTTTTCCTGGCGTGGACGGAAGCCATCGCGCTGACTTTCGTTCGCCCTTTTATCGGCGACTTCTATATACCTGGCCTGGGCCTGCTGTTGGGCATACTCGTCATTCTGGCCATCGGCTATCTGGTTTCCAAAGAAAGAGTCCAGCGGCTGCTGCTGTTGGTGGAAATGCCTTTTACCAACCTGCCAGTCATCAAGAGCATCTACTCGTCGATTAAGAGTTTTGCCGACTATTTTTCGTCCGGGTCCAAGGCCACTTCGCAGCAGGTGGTCATATTGCGCATACCCGGTCAGGCCCTGGAGCTGGTCGGTCTGGTGACCCGGCGCGGCATGGAAGGCTTGCCTGCGGGGTTTCTGCCCGGCGAACGGGTGGCGGTCTATCTGCCCATGGGGTATATGATCGGCGGCTATACCGTTTTCGTGCCCACCGAATGGGTCGTACCCATCAATATGTCGGTCGAAGAAGCCATGCGCTCCTCGCTCATCGCCTGGATGGCCCGCGCGGAGCATCAAACACCGCCGACTCCGCCCCACACGGATCAGCCCTCCTGATTTATGCTTGACGGACAGACAAGGCGCTTCGCCCTGTCTGCTCCCGCCGCCCGGCCGGCGTTTGTCACCCAGGTGCGTTATCCATGCAGCACAATGATGTCTCTTCCTTCCGAGATGCGGGCGGCATCCGCATTTTCCCCAGCTCGCCCGCCGCCTTGAGCCAGGCGCAGGCGTTTCTGTACTCGCGCGATTTACAAGCCTATGCCACGAGCCGCCTCGCGCCCGATGGCGCCGTCTGCATCCAAGCCCTGCCTGATTTCGCCCGGCAGCATCTGCCTCAAGGTGACACGACCGGCCTGGTTCACGACCTGAAGCTGGATACCGCTGGCAGCGATGCTGCCCTTGAAACGGAAATCGTGCTGGCCATGCTGGCTTGTCCCGTCGCCTTTCCCTTTCCTGATGTGGCCGAGCTGGAAGCGGCCCTGCGCATCCGGCGCAACATCGTGCGCGCGGCAACGCGCACCGCGCTGGCCTTCGACACGGAAAAGGCCGAACGGCCTGCCGATTACTGGGCCTACGATGAAGCGACCGGCTTCACCATCGTGCCAGGCCGCTCGCTCATCGATGGCCTGACCCTCGCCACCCAGCCGCAGGTCTCTGGCCAGACTTACTCCTTCTCTTGCTACCGGGCAACCGAATACGTGACCGTGCTCGGGATTGCGCTGGAAGTGCGCGATAGCCATCCGGCGCTGTACACGCGCCTGCAGCGCCAATGGGAAACCCGAGCCGTGATGTCGGGCCGCTTTCATGAAGCCTTTTTGCGTGAATACGGCTCGATGGACGCGCCCCTGCCGCCCCGCTTTTATGTCCCGGGCGACCGCCTTTGGTTCCGCAACCCCGACGCCCACTCCTCGAATGTCGAAGGCTATGAGGGCTCTTGGGTGTTTTACCTGGGGTCGGGTCTGTTCAATAATTTCTGGAAACGCGATCAGCCTTATACGCTGACGCACAAATGCCTGGAAATCTTCCATTGGCGCGACGGCGCTCAGGTCGACGCCGGGGGCAAGCTTTTTATCAACGAAGATATCGTCGAAGCCCGGGTCCGCGAAACCCAAGCCGATCCCGCGGCCCGGCAAGCCGTGCTCGAGCGCATGCTGCGCATCCGTGACCCACAAGGGGTTTACGCGGAGGGCGGCTGTATCGACGCCACCCGGGAATGCGCCCGCTGGGTGCTCCCGGGTCACGCCGAGATCGCGCTGCCTGAGTTCCCCTGATCCGGGCCTGCCTTTTTTATCCGAGAACAATGTCCAATCTCATCGTCCACGGCGGTACGCCGCTAAGCGGAAAAATCGTCCCTTCAGCCAACAAAAACGCCGTTCTGCCCATCCTTTGCGCCACGCTCCTCACGGATCAACCGCTGCGGCTGATCGGCGTGCCGGAAATCACGGACGTCAAGAAAATCCTCGACATCTTCCGCATGCTAGGCAGCGAGGTGTCCGTCGATTACGCCACCGGCGTGCTCGAGCTGCACCATCGCGACACCTGCTTCGATCCGGCACAGCATCATCTGCCCGAAGAAATGCGCTCGTCCATCATGCTCGTGCCCCCGCTGCTGGCGCGTTTCGGCGTGGCGCGCCTGGAAAATGACGTCAAGGGCTGCACGCTGGGCGTGCGCGAGATCGATCCCCACGTCGAAGTCTTCGAGCGCTTTGGCGCCCGCGTCGAGCGAGCCCCTGACTCTTTGATTGCACGTGCCGATGGCCAGATGCGCGCTAACCAGCATTGGCTGGATTACGCCTCGGTCACGACCACCGAAAATTTTGCGCTTTGCGCCGCGTCAGCCGCAGGGGTATCTACCCTGGTCAATGCAGCCTCCGAGCCGCATGTCCAAGAGTTTTGCCGCTTTCTGGAAATGCTGGGCGTGCCCATCGAAGGCATCGGCACCTCGCATCTGCGCATCGAGGGCGGCCGAAAACTGAAGGGCGGCGAGTTCCGTTTCGATGAAGACTTTCACGAAATCGCCACCTTTCTCGCGCTCGGCGCTATCACTGGCGGCTCGATCATTGTCAAAAACTCCGCGCCCGCGCAGTTCCCGCTGATCGACCGCACTTTCGCCAAATTCGGTGTCGAGGTGGAGCATCGCGATGGCTGGTCGCAGGCCCACAGCGATGGACCGCTGCGCGTACGCCGCCCCTTCACGCAAAACATCCTGACCAAGGTCGAGGCGGCGCCCTGGCCCTATCTCCCCGTCGATCTGCTGCCTATTTTCATCGCGCTCGGCGTACGCGCCGAGGGTAGCGCCATGTTCTGGAACAAAGTCTACGACGGCGCGATGGGCTGGTCGGTCGAACTCTCGAAATTTGGCGCACACGTTTTTCTGTCGGACCCGCACCGCCTCATCACCTTTGGCGGCCTGCCGCTCAGCCCAGCCAAGGTCGAAAGCCCCTACATCATCCGCGTCGCCATTGCACTGTTGATGCTGGCGGCCAGCATCGAGGGCCGCTCCGAGATCACCAATGCGCTGCCCATCCGCCGCGCGCATCCGAATTTCGTGGAAAACCTTTGCTCGGTCGGCGCCCGAGTCGAATGGACCCACGGCGACTGAACGCAAGCCGGCTAAGCTCACCCACAGGGGACGGACCTAAAATCCGCCCCTTTTTTTGCCTAAACACGACGCGATCTTGTTCGAATTTTTGCAAAAAAGAAAACAAAAGAATTTTCTCTTGGGATTGTTGATTTTCGATTTTGTTGTTTTATCATAAGACCATGACACTGAATCCACGCCAAAGCGCTTTGCTCGAACAGGTCCGCTCCCAGGGATCGGCCTCCATCGAGGAATTGGCGCGCGCCTTCGACGTCACGCTGCAAACCGTGCGGCGGGACGTCAATCTGCTTGCCGAGGCGGGGATGCTGTCGCGCTTTCATGGCGGTGTGCGCAGTGAACCATCCACCATCGAGAACATCACCTATCGCCAGCGCCAGGGCCTGCATGCCGAAGGCAAACGGCGCATCGCCGAAGCCGTGGCGCGACAGGTTCCTGATGGCTGCTCGCTGCTGATCAATATCGGCACCACCACCGAGGCCATTGCGCGTGCGCTGCTACAGCATCGCGGGCTGCGTGTCATCACCAATAATCTGCATGTGGCCGACATTTTGTCGGATAACCCGGATTGCGAGGTCATTGTGGCCGGCGGCGTCGTGCGCTCGCGCGATCGCGGCATCACCGGCGAAGCCACCATCGATTTCATCCGACAGTTCAAGGTCGATATCGGCCTGATCGGCATTTCCGGCATCGAAGCCGACGGTACGCTACGCGACTACGATTTCCGCGAAGTGCTCGTGGCCCGCACGATCATCGAACAGTCACGCGAAGTCTGGCTGGCCGCCGACAGCAGTAAGTTCCAGCGCCAGGCCATGGTCGAACTGGCCCCCATCTCCCGCATCAGCCGTTTTTTCACCGACGCCGAACCCGCGCCTCAGTTGGCCCAGGTCCTGCACGATGCGGGCGTGCATGTGTCGGCTTCCTGAACACGCTTTTCCTTTCTCTCCCTACACCATGAACTCCACCACCTCTGCCGCCATGCCCCCCCGCGCCGACCTGCTGGCCCGCATGGATGCGGCCGACTCCTGGGACGTCATCGTCATCGGCGGCGGCGCAACCGGCCTGGGCACCGCTGTTGACGCGGCGGCGCGCGGCTTTCGCACGCTGCTCATCGAAGCTGCGGACTTCGCCAAAGGCACCTCGAGCAAAGCGACCAAGCTGGTTCACGGCGGGGTGCGCTATCTGGCCCAGGGCAACATCAGCCTGGTGCGCGAAGCCCTGCACGAGCGAGGCCTGCTCAGCCGCAATGCCCCCCATCTGGCCTGGCCTCTGGGCTTTGTCGTGCCCGCCTACACACTGCTCGACCAGCCCTTCTACGGCATCGGCCTGAAGATGTACGACCTGCTGGCCGGAAAACTCAATCTGGCCTCCAGCCGCCTGCTGTCGCGCATAGAAACGCTGCGTCACGCCAGCACGCTGGCGCCCGTGGTGCAGGGCAAGCGCCTGCGTGGCGGCGTGCTCTATTACGATGGCCAATTCGATGACGCCCGCCTTGCGGTGGCGCTCATGCGCACGCTGTTCGATCTGGGCGGAACGGCTGTCAACTATGTGCGCGTCACCGGCCTGACCCGCGATGCGCAAGGCAAGATTGATGGGGTGGAAACCGAAGACACCCTTAGCGGGGCACGCCACACGCTGCATGCCAAATGCGTCGTCAACGCCACGGGTGTTTGGGTGGACGCCGTGCGCCGCATGGATGATCCGGCCGCGCAGGCCATCGTCTCCCCCAGCCAGGGCGTGCACCTGACCCTGCCGCGCGATTTCCTGCCCGGCGATGACGCCATTCTGGTGCCCAAGACGGACGATGGCCGAGTGCTCTTCATGGTGCCCTGGAACGGCCACACCATCGTTGGCACGACCGACACGGCCCGCCAGGATCTGCCGACCGATCCGCGCCCCTTACCGGGCGAGGTCGATTTCATTCTGGAAACGGCCGGCCGCTATCTTACGCGCCAACCCACGCGTGCCGATGTCACCAGCGTCTGGGCCGGCCTGCGCCCGCTGGTCAAAGCCAGTGGAGATGCCTCCACCAAATCGCTGTCGCGCGAGCACACGATTCTGGTTGCACAGAGCGGCCTCATCACCGTTACCGGCGGCAAATGGACCACCTACCGGCGTATGGCGCAGGATGTGGTCGATACCGCCATCGAAAAACGCCTCTTGCCGCAAGCTGCCTGCCGCAGCGCCGAACTGCCCTTGCACGGTGCGCCGGCTCCGGGCGCCGGCCTGCTGGCGCCGCAGGGCACGCCCGACAGTTACTACGGCACCGATCTGCCTGTTCTGCGGGCCTTACCAGGCGCCGACCGCATTCTCGTGCAGGCCAGCGGCCTGAGCGAAGCCCATGTGCGTTATGCGGCCCGCTACGAACTCGCCCGCACGGTCGAAGACGTGCTGGCGCGCCGTAATCGCGCGCTGTTCCTGGATGCCGCCGCTGCTCAGGCAGCCGCGCCGGAGGTCGCCCGCATTCTGGCCGAAGAGCTCGGCCATGATGCCGATTGGCAAACCCGCACGCTGGCTGACTTCCAGGCCATCGCCGAGAGTTTCAAACTGGCCTGAACCGCCTACGCCCGCGGCCAAGCGAAGCCGCGGGCGTATGATGACGCTTTGCCACGCCCTTCCTGATTTCATGGACGTTTTCCAGCAACTGCAAAACCTGCTGAGCGCGCAGGCGGCCGATTTTCGCCTTTTGCGTCATCCCGCCGCCGGCAAATCCGTCGAAGTGGCCGCGATACGCGGCACCGAAGTCAGCCAGGGCGCCAAGGCGCTGGTCTGCCGCGTAAAAATCAGCGCCAAGCAACGCAAACACGTGCTGGCGGTGTTCCCGGCCGACGGCCAGGCCGACCTGGATGCGATCGCCTTAGCAGCGGGCGGTAAAAAGGCCGCGTTGGCCACCCACGAACTGGCTCGCGAACTGACCGGCTGCGAGATCGGCGCCATCCCGCCTTTCTCATTCAACACCGAGCTGCATCTCATCGTGGACCCATCGCTGCGACAGCGCCACGACGAGATCGTGTTCAACGCCGGCCGCCTCGACGCCTCCATCATCATGCGCACCGAAGATTATTTCCGCATCGCGCAGCCCGAGCTGGCCCGTTTCGTGCGAACAGCCGACTGACATGTGCCTGGCCGTCCTTGCCCTGAACGCCCTGCCCGGCCTGCCGGTGCTGATCGCAGCGAATCGCGACGAGTTCCACGCCCGGCCCGCAGCACCGGCTGCGGCCTGGCCCAGCGGCATCTATGCGGGCCGCGACCTGCTGGCGGGCGGAACCTGGATGGGCGCAGCCCGCAATGGCCATTACGCCATCCTCACCAACTACCGCGAAGTGGGCCGGCACCTGCCTGACGCCCCCTCGCGCGGCAAGCTGGCCGAACACTTTCTGGCCGGCGATTTGCCCGCGCGCGATTACATCGCCAGCGTGGCTCGCGAGGGCGGGCGTTACAACGGCTTCAACCTTATCGTGGGCGACAGGCAAGACGCCTGGTACTACGGCAATCGTGGCGGCGAACCGCGCCTGCTGAAGGACGGACTTTATGCGCTGTCCAACCATCTGCTGGACAGCCCCTGGCCCAAGTCACTGCGGCTCAAACATGCCGTTAGGCAAACATTCGAACATGGGCTGGATCTGCCCGCCCTGTTCGCCGCGCTTGGCGATCGCACGGTTGCCGAGGATGCCTCGCTGCCGGACACCGGTCTGCCGCGGGAGCGCGAACGTCTGTTGAGCAGCCCCTTTATCGTCAGCGCCGACTACGGCACGCGCTGCTCCACCGTTTTGCTATGGCGGGCCAATGGCCAGGGCGAACTGGTCGAGCGGCGTTTCGATTCCGCCGCCCGCTTGACAGGCGAAACCGCGTTGCATTTTCATCTGCCAGGCACCGTAAGTTGATCCGTATCAGGGCATCCAGCCCGGGTCAGCTTCCAGAGCCAAGCATTATGTCGTAGCATCGCCCGAGAGGATTGCGCAGGCCTGCGCAATCCTTATCGTTTCCCCATTTCCCTGGTAAGGAGTGTCTGTCATGAAGAAAATCCACGAACGTTCGCTGCTCGCCGCATTGCTGATGGCCGGCGCGATGACGGTCAGCGGCGCAGCGCTGGCACAGGACTTGCCTCTGCTGCCCCAGACCCAGCAACAGGGCGACGTTCAATTCTTGTCGGGCGGTATCGGCGACGGCCAATCGGGCGCCATCAAGGCCGCCGCCAGCAAGTACCGCCTGATGCTCACCTTCGTCCAGCGCGGCCCAGGCGGCGTTGGCGAATACCTGGCCGACATCCCGGTCGATATCGTCAATGCCAAGGGCCAGTCCGTTCTCAAGACCGTGGCGCAAGGGCCCTTCCTGCTGGCCAATCTGCCGGCGGGCAGCTACACCGTGAAAGCCAGCTCCAATGGCGCCGAAAAATCCACCCGCGTCACGATCGGCAAATCGGGCACCGCGCGCGCCATCTTCGAGTGGCGTTAAGCCACGAGGCCGGCCCGGCCCTGACAGCTGCCGGCACGACCCGGCTGGGCTGTCGAGATATCAGCAGGGCTGTGCCGGGGGCACTGCCCCCGCTACCCCCCGGCAGCCTGCAGCCCGGCATACAGGATCAGCAGGTTGAGCGCGAATGCCGCCACCCAGCTCAGTGAGCGCAGGCTGCCATAACCGCCCACATACAGCGCCAGATACACCAGGCGCACGGTCACCCAGGCCCCCATCAGCACCGCCAGATGCGCCAGGGGCGCCTGCGCATACAGGGCGAACAGCACCGCCGCATAGAAGAAAGGCAGCGCCTCATAACTGTTAGCCTGCGCCGCATTGGCGCGCGCGCGCCAGCCCTTCTGCGCTTGCAGCCAAAGCCGCGGCTCACGGTTGTCGAACCCCTCGCCCCCCAACTTGCTAGAAATCGATGCCACCAAAGGCAGCAAGGCAGCCGCCACCATCAACGCCACGATATGTATCATGCCTCTCCCCTCGGCCAGCCACACGCCGGCCCTGCGCGACCTTAGCATCCCGCCTCTCGGATTTCACGCGTATTTGTAGGCCGCTAAGCGGGCGATGCATGCCATGCTTACAATCCGCGCATTCAACGAGGCGCTGCATGACCGACTCCCTGACCTGGATATTCATCTTCTGCGCTTACGCGCTCTTGTGGTGGCCGGCGGCGCGCAAAGCCGGGCTGGCGCTGCTGATCTGCGGCCTGGGCCTCGCGGCAGCACAGAGCGCGCTCACACTGCCGTCGCTACTGGCCTTTGCTCTCCTGATTGCCAGCGGATGGCTGGTGCGCGGCACAAGGCAGGCCTGGCTCGGCCACCTGATCTTCATCATCACGGCCATCGCCCTGGCCTTACATCTGCTGCCTGGTTTCCATAACCCGCTCATCATCGACAGCACCGCGCTCAAACCCGGCTCCACGCCGATGCGTCTTTATTTCAACCTCGATAAACCCCTGATCGCCTGGTGGGTGCTGCTGGTCATGGCGCCCCCTTTTCTGCGCTTTGGCTGGCAGGACAGCCTGCGCACCGGGCTGCAAGCCGGTATCGCGGCGGCCATCTGCTGCCTGGGGCTGGCCTGGGTGCTGGGCGCGCTCGCCTGGTCACCGGGCTGGCCAAGCCAGGGATGGCCATGGCTGCTTAATAATGCCCTGCTCGTCACCATGGCAGAAGAGGCGTTTTTCCGCGCTTATATTCAACGCGGGCTTGCCCTGCGCCTGGGGCCTGCACCAGCCTGCCTCCTCGCCGCGCTGCTATTCGGCCTGGCGCATTTCGCGGGGGGGCCTGCCCTCATCGGATTAGCCGCGCTCGCCGGCCTTTTCTACGGCTGGGCGTTTCATCGCGGCGGCCTCGCCGCCGCCGTGCTGGCCCATCTGCTGCTGAACACCCTGCATCTGGCCTTGTTCAGCTATCCCGCTCTGGCGCACTGAAGCGCGCCGGAGAGCTGGCCCGCCTGCAAGGGCCGCGCACTCAATACGGATCCGAAACACCGCCTGAAGCCGTCAGGCGCCAGCCCTTGCTGACCTCGATTTCGGATTGCAGACCGGCGTGGGGTGGATGAGCGTCGCGGGCCTGTCCAAGGTGACCCGGCTCACTCCTGCCCCACCCGCCCTCGCAAGCGCTTGACGTCGCCGCGCTGCACTTTACGCTGCACGCGGCGGCGCTGCGAGGCCCTGGTGGGCCGCGTCGCGCGGCGCGGCGGGTCTTTGAACAGGGCTTGCCGCAACACCGCCAAGAGGCGTTCGATGGCGTCGGCGCGATTTTTGTCCTGGCTGCGAAAGGCCTGCGCCTTGATGACCAATACCCCTTCTTTGGACAGGCGGCTATCGGGCAAGGCCAGTACGGCCTGCTTGACCGCATCGGGCAAAGACGATGCGGGCACGTCGAAGCGCAGATGCACCGCGCTCGACACCTTATTGACATTTTGTCCCCCTGCACCCTGGGCACGGATCATTCCAAAGTCCAGCTCGCGTTCATCGAGGTAAAGGGAGTCTTTGATGTGGAGCATAGTTTTTTAAATCGATCAATTGGGCTGTGATGAAGCCAGCGCATAGAAAAAGAAAGTTTGCAGGAGGGCGCCGGGGCAGGAGCATAAAGCGCGAGCAAAAAATCTGCGCTCAAGGCTGGTTTCCCAAGCACTAAAAGCTAGCCAGCCCTAAGGGGAATGGGCTATCGTCCGAGCCATTGCGAGCGGTCTGCCGGTAACACGCGCCTCCCATGGCCTGCCCGCCCTTACAGGGAACACCCGAACCAATGTCCTGATGCTCATATTTTCAGCCACAGGCTTATGACCTGGGCTAGGCAGACGCATGGGCTGCGCGGCTGATGTGAGGAATAGATAATCTTGCAAACTTTCTGATATATATCGAGACAACAAGGTCTCCGTTAGTCTCGCGCAAGAGAATCTGCGGTCCAAAAATTTTCAATCGATAGCGAACACCTTCTTCATCAAACATCATGTTCAAACCGTCTCCCGGCTCTCGTACTGCTGCGCGCAATTGCGCCATTTATCTTTCTGGCGGCATTGGTGACGGCGTGCTCGGCATGATGTTCGCCCAGGCCCTGGCGGAACAAACCGGCGGCAAAGTGTCCTTGCTGATGACTCAAGCCGAGCCGGCACTGGAGCTATTTCGCGCTCAGCCCTATGTGCGAGAGGTGGTATCACTCCAAGCCGTGCATCAGTCACGCGGCTGGAAGCGCATCTCAGATCTGCAGCAAGTACTGAAGAGCAAGAACTACGACGCACTGTTTTTATTCTCGTTTCGCAACCATGTGGCCTTGGCGGCCCGCCTGGCGGGGATTCCTCAGCGTGTGGGTTTCGTACGTTACCACCAGCCGCATCTCGCGGCCCTGCTCACGCATCGGACTTGGGTGCGTCGCAAGGGAACGCCACATCCAGATACCTATACCTGGTTGCCTTTAGTGTTTGCCAAGGCCGGATATCGGTTTGAACCCCGTTACCCTGCATTATTTTGCAAACCCTCGGCTAAGGCCAAGGCAGAGCAGTTACTCGGGAAGATGCCCCGTATCGTCGGATTCGGTTTGAACGGCTCTCAGCCTTATAAGCGTTACAGCAGCCAGGGGTTTGCCGAGGTCGCTCGGCTGCTGCACGAGCGCGACGCCGGACTCAGCTTCTTGTTGATCGGCGGCAGCGATGTCGCGCATATTGCGCAGGATATCCGTGCCCTGCTGCCAGATACCATCACCGTGCTGGACGCGACGCAACAGGACGCGGAAATCTGCGATAGCCAGGCGCTCATCGCGCGTTGCACCGTGTTTGCTTCCAACGATAGTATGGGCATGCATATCGCAGTCGCCCATGGTGTGCCCACGATCGGGCTTTTCGGCGCTACACCCGCAATGCGTTACGCCCCCTGGTTGCACGTCATCGAACCCGTCGGAGATAAACACATGGACGCGATTGCGCCAGCGGTAGTAGCCGATGCGGTCTGGGATTGTCTGGCATCCTGTCGTTGAGAGACCGGGCGGGGAGGAGTTGGACGGGTCCAACACCCGCTAAAATGCCATGTCTCTCCCCCCAACCGGCGCTTCCGGCCGGCTGTTCATGACTTACTCCGCCAAAGAAATTTTCAAGACGCTGCAGGGCGAAGGCGCCCAGGCGGGCCGGGCGGCGGTCTTTTGCCGTTTTTCCGGCTGCAACCTATGGTCGGGCCGCGAAAGCGATCGCGCGGCAGCGGCCTGCACCTTCTGTGACACCGATTTTGTCGGTAGCGATGGCGAGGGCGGAGGCAAGTTCCGTGACGCGCAAGCCCTGGCCGACACGATTGCCCGCACCTGGGGCCCGGACAGGGCCGGGCGTTATGTGGTGTTCACGGGCGGCGAGCCTTTGCTCCAGTTGGATGAAGCCTTGATCGACGCCGTGCATGCCCAGGGTTTCACGATCGCCATCGAAACCAATGGCACGCTGCCTGTGCCAGCGGGCGTGGATTGGATCTGTGTCAGTCCCAAAGGCCGCGCACCGGTGGTGCAAACCCGTGGCCAGGAGCTCAAGCTGGTGTTCCCTCAGGTCGAAGCGCCGCCCGAAGCCTTTGCCGGGCTGGATTTCGAGCACTTTTTTTTGCAGCCGCTGGATAGCCCATTGCGCCGCGCGCATACCGAGGCGGCAGTGCAGTACTGCATGGCGCATCCGCAATGGCGCTTGAGTGTGCAGACCCATAAATACATAGG
This sequence comes from Bordetella avium, assembly GCF_034424645.1. Taxonomy (NCBI): domain Bacteria; kingdom Pseudomonadati; phylum Pseudomonadota; class Betaproteobacteria; order Burkholderiales; family Alcaligenaceae; genus Bordetella; species Bordetella avium. Next base: position 1,665,813 of record NZ_CP139969.1, on the reverse strand, counting down.
CATTCCATGATTGTTCGTTTTATCTGCGGGGTTCGCCCGTGATTGCTGTCACCCGCAAGCTGGAGTTCGACGCCGGCCACCGCATTCCCGACCACCGTAGCCAATGCCGCAATCTACACGGCCATCGCTATGTGCTAGAGATCACCTTGAGCGGCGATGTTGTCGAGGCGCCCGGCCAGTCCGACACGGGGATGGTGATGGATTTCTCGGAAATCAAACACATTGCCAAGACACATATCGTGGACGTCTGGGACCATGCTTTTCTGGTCTATGAGGGCGATACTGCCGTGCGGGAGTTTCTGGCCACCCTGCCCGGGCACAAGACGGTAGTGTTGGACCGTATCCCGACGGCTGAAAACCTGGCCGCCATTATTTTTGCGCGGCTCGCGCCGCACTATCAGAGCGCCTACGGCAATGCACTGCGCCTGTCACGCGTTCGACTCTACGAAACGCCCAACTGCTGGGCGGATTGCGACGGCCACTGATTTCTCTTCGGCAAGGCCCTCCCCCTTTTCTTGCGGATAGTCCGTCCGGCCTTAGCGGCCGGGTGCGGCCCACCCTGTGCGTTCAAGACGGCGGCTACCGCCTCGACGAGACGGGCCTCCGTGCGGCGCAATTATTAGCAAGCCATTGATATAAGTAGAATCCCTAGCAATACTAGTGTAAGCTATCTATTAGCTTCCTACTTAATAGCTTGTGATGGATTCCCATGAACACGCCCACCGACTCTCAGCTCATGAACATGACCGCGAACCTCATGGTGTTGTCGCGGGCCTACCGCAGCGCGGCCGACAAGGCCCTGGTGGATTTTGGTTTGTCACAGGCCACGGCCTGGCCGGTGATTCTGACTGGCCGCCTGGGTGACGGTGTGCGCCAGGGCGCGCTGGCCGAAGCGCTGGGTGTGGAAGGCCCGTCGCTGGTACGGGTGCTGGATCAGTTGGTAGCGGCCGGTCTGATGGAGCGGCGCGAAGCCACCCAAGATCGGCGAGCCAAGACGATACATCTGACCGCCTCGGGCAAGGCGCTGTGCGAGCAGGTCGAAGCAGTGCTGGTGCAGTTACGCCGCCAACTGTTTAAGGACGTGCCACAGGAAGATTTGACGGTTTGCCTGAGCGTGCTGGAACAGTTGAAGACTGCCTTGGGCCGTGAGTCCGCCGCGGCGGGTTTCAAGCCATGAAACCGCCTACGCTGGAAGAAGCGCTATTCTCGCTAAAGAGTTTTATGGGCGCCATGGCCGCTTTATATCTCTCTTACAGCATCGGCCTGCCAAGACCGTTCTGGGCCATGACGACCGCCTATATTGTGTCGCAACCCTGGTCCGGCGCGGTGCGCTCCAAGGCAGTTTACCGCCTGGGCGGGACCTTCTTCGGCTCAGCGATGACGGTCTATACCGTGCCCCGGCTGGCCAACTATCCCGTGCTGATGACACTGGTGATGGTGTTGTGGGTGGGCATCTGCCTCTATGTGGCCTTGCTGGACCGCACACCGCGCTCCTACCTTTTTATGCTGGCGGGCTATACGGCCGCGATGATCGGCTTTCCCAGCGTCAGCGACCCGGCCACCGTATTTGACACGGCGCTGGCGCGGGTGGAGGAAATCAGCCTTGGCATCATCTGCGCCACGCTGGCACATAGCCTGGTGCTGCCGCGCGGCATCGGGCGGCCCTTGATGAGCCGGCTGGACGCCACGGTACGCGACGCCCGCATTTGGGTGCAGGAAGTGCTCAAGACACTGGGCCTGGGCGGCAAAGAGGCCAAAGACCGCCGCACATTGGCCAACGACATCACGCAACTGCGCTTGATGGCCACGCACGTGCCTTTTGACACGGGCAATATCCGCTGGACAGCGAATGCGCTGCGAGCCATGCAAGATCACATCGTCGCCATCACGCCGACCGTGTCGGCCATCGAGGACCGGCTACAGGCGCTGGCGGCCAGCGGCCGTGAGCTGCCGGCGCCGGTACGCGCCGTGATGGATGATATTTCAGCGTGGATGGACAACAGTGCCAGCGCCACCCGCGAACAGGCTGCGCAGTTGCGCGCCCGGCTGGTGGCGCTGACGCCGCCCATGCGTGCGGAATCGAGCTGGAACGAGGCCTTGCTGGCCAGCCTGCTGACCCGACTGCGCGAACTGGTGGAAAGCTATGACGCCTGCCTGGTCGTGCGGCTAGACATCCGGGACGGCCTGCAAGGCCGTCCGCGTCCGGCGCCGCGCCGCCTGACACGCGGTCCGGCCCTGCACCGCGATCATCAACTGGCCCTGCTATCGGCGCTGGGCGCAGGCCTGGCGATTTCCGTCTGCTGCCTGTTCTGGATCGGCACGGCCTGGACCAATGGCGCGACCGCAGCGCTAATGGCGGCTATTGCGAGCTGTTTTTTCGCCGCGCAGGACGACCCGGTGCCCGGCATCATGCAGTTTTTGAAATACACCATTGCGTCGATCCCGCTGTCGGCCTTGTATCTGCTGGGCATCATGCCGGCGCTGCACTCGTTTGAAATGCTGGCGCTGACGCTGTTTCCGGTCGCCTTTGTGGTCGGCATCCTGCTCACACGGCCAGCCTCGGTAGGCAAGGCCATGGCGGTGTTTTTCGGCTTGAGCGGCACCCTGGCCCTGCATGACACCCATACCGCCGACATCGTGTCCTTTCTGGATACGACGCTGGCGCAATGTATCGGCGTGGCGCTGGCGGCCATCATCACCGCCATTTTCCGTTCGGTAAGCGTGGAATGGAGCGCTCGCCGTCTGCAAAGCGCCAACTGGAAAGAACTCGCCACGCTGGCCCGCGGTCAGCGCGTCCTGAACCGGCAGGCCTTTGCGGCACGCCTGCTGGACCGCATCGGCCTGCTGCAACCACGGCTGGCCATCACGCAGCGCCAGGACGATCAATTCGCCAGTGACGCATTGAAGGATCTGCGCGTGGGCAAAGACATCGCCGAATTGCAACGCGCCCGGCCTCATATGCCGGTAGCAGATGCGGCCATTGAGCCGGTGCTGCGCGGCCTGGCGGACTGTTTTGAAGCGCGTCTGGCCGGTAAAAGCAAAGCGCGTCCGGCCGATCTGCTGGCCCGCATCGACCGCGCCTTGCAAAGCGTATGCGCCACGCCGGACGCTGGCGAAACGGCCCGGGAGCGTGCCGTGGTGGCCTTGGTGGGCATCCGCCGCGCCTTTTATCCGGATGCCCAGGTCTACCGCCCTGTGTTCCAGGAGGCCTGAGCACCATGATTGGCGAATTCAACTTCTACGGCGTTTATTTTCCCTGGCTGCTGGTGCTGGCCCTGCCAGCGCTGGGCCTGAGCTGGATGTTGCGGCGCCTGCTGGCGCGCGCGGGTCTTTACCGTTTTGTGTGGCATCCGGCGCTGTTCGACCTCGCGCTGACGGTCGTGCTGCTGTATGGCGTTTTTTTGATTTCCCCATATTTTTTTCAGGGATAGCAGTATGAAACTTCCCAACTCGCTCCGCCCGGCCGCGCTGGGCAAGTACGCAGTCACCGCGCTGGCCATTCTCGCGGCGCTGTTTGCCGGTTGGCAGCTTTGGGTGCATTACGAGCTTGAGCCCTGGACGCGTGACGGCCGGGTGAAGGCCAATATCGTGCAGGTGGCGCCTGATGTGTCCGGCCTGGTTACCGCCGTGCCCGTACGCGATAACCAGAGCGTCAAGGCAGGCGATACGCTGTTTGAGATCGACCGCGCACGCTTTCAACTGGCCTTTGATCAGGCCGAGGCCGCCTTGCAGGCCCAGCAGGTGGCGCGCGACCAGGCTGCGCGCGATGTCAAACGCAATCGTGCGCTGGGCCAGCTGGTTTCAGCCGAAATACGGGAGCAAAGCGAGACCCGCCTGCATCAAAGCGAGGCCGCGCTGGCGCAGGCCGAGGTGCAATTGAATCTGGCCCGCCTGAACCTGGAGCGCAGCCGCGTGGTAGCGGCAAGCGATGGCCGCGTCACCAATCTTGATCTGCGCGTGGGATCTTATGCCAACGCCGGCCGAGCCGTCATGGCCCTGGTGGATGCCGGCTCCTTCTACATCGAAGGCTATTTCGAAGAAACCAAACTGCCCCGCATCCACGAAGGAGACCCGGTTCTGGTGACCCTGATGGGCGATTCTCGACAAATCCAGGGCCATGTGGAAAGCGTAGCGATGGGGATTGCCGATCGCGATCGCAGCACCAGCGCCAACCTGCTGCCCAACGTCAACCCGACTTTCAACTGGGTGCGTCTGGCCCAGCGCATTCCGGTACGCGTGAAGATAGATCAGGCTCCCGACGACCTAAGGCTGGTGGCCGGCCAGACCGCGACCGTGGCCATCGATACCGCCTCCGCCAAGCACTGATTCCCCCCTCTTTTCTGGACTCGACGCCATGCCCATTCGCACCCTGACTTCGCTGACATTGGCGCTCGCGCTGGCGGGTTGCGGCGCCGTGGGCAGGGACTACCGCCTGCCCGCAGACGCCGTGGCGCAACGCGCGGCAGCCCAAGCCCCCTTCGCCCAGGCCGACGCGCATCGCTATCAATCAAATGAACTGCCGCCGCACTGGTGGCGGCTGTATAAAGACCCGGTGCTCGATCAATTGATAACATCCGCCTTCACGGCCAATACCGATCTGCGCGCAGCGGCAGCCAATCTGGAACGCGCCCAGGCCATGACGCGCGAAGCTCAGGCGCAGCAGTTGCCAACGGTGGGGGTGAACGCTGCACCGACTTTCGGCCATGTCTCCGGCGTCCAGGAACTGCAACCCGATGTCCGTCCGCAAGACCGCTGGTCATACGCTGCCGGCGCCAGCATTTCCTATCAGATTGATTTGTTCGGGCAAATCCGCCGCGCCATCGAAGCCGCACGCGACGATGCCCAGGCAGCGCAGGCAGCCTATGACGCCACCCGTGTGACCGTCGCAGCCGAGACCGCCCGTGCCTATGCGGACCTGTGCTCGGCAGGGATGCAACTGGCCTCGGCGCGGCGATCGGTCGCTGTGCAACAAGAGTCGGTCAATGCGGTTCAACGCCTGCAAAACGCCGGACGCGGCACCGCGCTGGATCTATCTCGCGCCAGCAGCCAGCTCGCGCAATTGCAGGCCGAACTGCCGCCTTTCGAGGCGCGGCAACGCAGCGCGTTTTATCGATTGGCCGCCCTCACGGGGCGGCTGCCCGCTGAGTTGCCGCAAAAGCTGATGCAATGCGCGCAGGCACCGCGCCTGACGCAAGCCATTCCGGTGGGCGACGGCGCGGCGCTGCTGCGCCGGCGCCCGGATATCCGTCAGGCCGAGCGCAGCCTGGCGGCGGCCACCGCTCGCGTCGGCGTGGCCACAGCGGATCTTTACCCCAAGATTTCATTAGGTTTGTCGGGGGCCTCGGGCGGTCCCGCCACGCGCTTTGGCGATCGCGGCACCTTAAGCTGGAGCATCGGGCCTTTGATCACCTGGACGCTGCCCAATACTGGCGCGGCGCAGGCCCGTATTGCCCAAGCCGAAGCATCCACCAAGGCGGCCTTGGCGCGCTTTGACGGTACGGTGCTCAATGCGCTGCGCGAAACCGAAAGCGCCCTAGTCAGCTATGCCCGGCAACTGGACCGCGACAGCGCCCTGCGCGCCGCGCGCGACCAAAGCGTCCTGGCCGCCCGACAGGCGCGCCAACTCTTCCAGATAGGCAAGACCGACTATCTGAGCGTGCTGGATGCCGAACGCACGCTGGCTGGCAATGAAAGCGCACTGGCGGCGTCGCAAGCGGCTCTGTCCGACGATCAGATCGAACTGTTTCTTACGCTGGGCGGGGGCTGGGAAGACCCGGCGCCCGCCATGCCTTGATCTCAATGTACGGAACTGCCTTCGGGCGGCGTCTGATTCAGGCCGAGCGCAGCCTCCCAACTGCGCAAAGGCACACAGGTTTTGAGGCGCACGATGGCACGCTCAATAAGCGCCGGATGCAACTCATGGCCCACCGAGCTGGCGATATCAATCGTGGCATCGCCATGCAGTTCGGCAAGCCGGGCCTGGGCAGCCTGGGCATGCACGGCCTCAATCACCGGGTCGGCCGCGCCATGCAGGATATGGATGGTGGTGTATTGCGGCGGCGCCTTGGGCAAGCTGGCGTAGCGGCCTGAAAACGCCATGACCCGACCGGCCAGCCCATCATGGGCCTGCACAGCCTCCAAGGCCATGATGGCGCCTTGCGAGAAACCGGCTAGGGCGGTGTCCGACTGCAACAGGCCCAAACGCTGCTGCTGAGCCTGGATATAGCTCACCAGGGACGGCAAGGCGGCGGCCACCCGCTCAGGACGGTTGGTTTCGGTCACGCCACGAATAGAGAACCACTGACGGCCCTCGCCGCCGCCGTCAAACGGCTGGGCGCCCGCAGGAATCAGCACAGCCGAAGCCGGAAAGGCCTGGCGCAAGGCCTGGGCCAGATTCTCCAAGCTGGCGGGCGTGCCGCCGACGCCATGCAACAGAATAAAGAGCTGCTTGATTTCGATTTCGGGTTCGGGCAACAGCTCAATAGCGGTAGTAATGGTTGTACTCATGATGCGTATCCGGTGAGATGGCGGGTCTGGCCCGCCCTGCTTGCATTCTAGGCGCTGTCAGGTTTTCACGCGCAGCAAACGGCAGCCGACGCAGGTCCAGCCCTCTGACGCACGACTTGCCGCCTAGGGGCGCTGGGAAATTTCCGGTATGATCTACTGTATATTAATACAGTATATTTCCGCTATTCCGGCCATGCCCGCACCCGAACATATCCACCCCGCCCTCTGGAGGGCCACGCAACTGGCTCGGGCCAGCGCACGCGTCGTCCCCACGGGCTATGCCGACTTATCGGCCCAATTGCCCGAGGGCGGCTGGCCGGTGGGCAGCCTGACCGAATTGCTCTTGCCCCATCCGGGCAGTGGCGAATTACGTCTGCTGTCCACGGCCTTGCGCGGCCAGCAAGACAGCCGCCCGGTCGCGCTGGTGCAGCCCCCTTTCACGCCACATATCGCGGCCTGGCGGCAATGGCGCATCGCGCCCGAACGCCTGCTCTGGATCGCGCCCGCCAAACTGGCCGACACGCTCTGGGCTACCGAACAGGTGCTCAAACACGCCAGTTGCACGGCGTTGTTGTGCTGGCTGCCGCAAGTGCGGCCCGAGTCTTTGCGCCGGCTGCATTTGGCCGCCCAGGCCAGCGACACGCTGTTTTTCGTGTTGCGCCCGGCCCAGGCGGCGCACGGCGCCTCACCCGCGCCTTTGCGCCTGGCCCTAGCCCCCGCTCAGGACGGTCTGTCGGTGCAGATTCTCAAACGCCGTGGCCCGGTGTGCGAAAACCCGGTCTTTCTGTCTTTCGACGCACCTGTCCAAGCCATCGCTCTAGCTGCCCATGCGACTCTGGATCGCCATTCATCTTCATCACCTGTCGCTGGACAGCACGCATACCCGGTGGCATGAGCCGGAACGCTGCTGCGCCGTCATCGAACAGGAACGCATCGCCGCACTATCGCCCGCCGCACGCGCGCGGGGCCTGACGCCCGGCATGCGGCGCGCCAGCGCCCTGGCCCTGGCGCCCGACGCCGAGTTGCAGGTCCGCGATCCCGCTGCCGAAACAAGCCGCCTCCACGAGGCTGCGCTGGCGCTGCTGCAATACACCCCGCAACTGGCTTTGCGCGAACCCGATGCGCTGCTGCTCGACGTGGGCGCCAGCCTGCAACTGTTTCGAGGTCCGCGCGCCCTGGCCAGGCGGGTGCGCGCCACGCTGGCCGCGCTGAACCTGAGTGCCCGGCTGGGTATGGCGCCCACCGCGCAGGGCGCCTGGCTGCTGGCGCTGGGCAAAGCGCCGCCCGCCCTGCATATGGACAGCCTGATCCGGCGGCTGGACCGCCTGCCCCTGACCCTGCTAGCCGAAGCCGCCTCGCAGGCCTCCTGGCTGCAAGGCCTGGGCTGCGCTACCTTGGCCGACACACGTGCCCTGCCCAGGGGCGGTTTACAACGCCGCGCCGGCACGGCCTTGCTGCTGGCGCTGGACCGCGCCTATGGCCTAGCCAATGAAGCGCACCGCTGGCACGAACCGCCGCCGCGCTTTGCCGCTCGCATCGAATTCATGGACTACGTTGAGCAGGCCGACGCCCTGATGAGCGTGGCTGCACGCCTGACCGAACAATTAAGCGGCTGGCTGCATGCCCGCCGCCGCGCTGTGCGCAGCATGACGCTGTCCCTGGAACACGAACGCGGCCGCCGCGCCCGCGAGCCCTCCTTGCTCACACTGGCCATGGCTGAACCGATCTGGCATAACAGCCACCTCCTGGGCTTGTTGCGCGAGCGCCTGGCGCGTTTTGAACTGGCTGCGCCAGTCATTGCCGTGGTTTTGTCGGCACAGGAAACCGAAACGCCCGTCGTCGCCAGCCAGACATTATTCCCCGAGCCAGGCGGCAATGCCGCCGACCATGCCCGCCTGCTGGATCTGCTGGCGGCGCGTCTGGGCCCGGCTGCTGTGCGGCAGGCCTATCCTCAAGCGGATCACCGCCCCGAAGTCGCCAATCAGTGGCAGCCCGCACATCAGGGCCTACGTCTGCGCGACACTCCGCCTGCCGGGCCGCTGGACCGTCCGTTCTGGCTGGTCGAGCCCGCCCGCGCCCTGCAAGAGCGGGGCCATCGCCCGATTTATCAGGGCCAGCCGCTACGCCTGCTGCGGGGGCCCGAACGCATCGAAAGCGGCTGGTGGGACGCCACGCTTACCCAGCGCGATTATTTTGTGGCCGAAGACGAGGCGGGCGCCCGCTACTGGCTGTATCGCGAGCATGGCGAACATTGGTTTCTTCACGGGCTGTACGCCTGAGACAACATGGCCATGATGTCTGCCCTGCTACCCGGCTATGCCGAACTGGATTGTCAATCCAACTTCAGCTTCCTGACCGGCGCTTCGCATCCCGAAGAGTTGGTCGAGCGCGCCGCAAAACTGGGCTATGCCGCATTGGCAATCACCGACGAATGCTCGCTGGCCGGGGTGGTGCGCGCCCATGTCGAGGCAGGCAAGCATCCTGGGCTGAAACTCTTGATCGGCAGCCGCCTGCGTTTGGACAACGGGACGCATACCCCCATCGAGCTGGTATTGCTGGCCTGTGACAAAGAAGGCTATGGCAATCTGGCCGAACTGATCACCCTGGGCCGAACCCGCGCCGTGAAAGGCCAGTATCTGCTGCGCCCGGCCGATCTGACCGCCCAAGGCCCGGAAGGCGGCGTGCCGGGTTGCCTGGCTATTCTCACACCGGCCTATGGCCAGGCGCCCGCCGAAATGGCCGCGCAAGCGCAATGGCTGGCCCGTCACTTTCCAGGGCGGGCCTGGGTGGGCCTGGCGCAATTGCAGCGCTCTCGTGATGACCTGCACCGCGCCGCCGTGCAGGCTGCCGCGCAAGCGGCCAATCTGCCGCTGGCCGCCATCAGCCAGGCGCAGATGCATGTGCGCTCACGTAAACCGCTGCACGATACCTTGGCGGCGATCCGCAGCGGGCGCAGCGTTGCCGAGTGCGGCTACGATCTGGCCGCCAACGCCGAACGCCACCTGCGTTCGCGGCTGCGTCTGGCCGGCCTCTACCCCGCTTCGGCGCTGCATCAAACCCTGGCCATCGCTGAGCGCTGCACCTTCTCTCTCGATGAAATCTGCTACGAATATCCCGACGAGATCGTACCAGCGGGTGAAACCCCCGCATCTTATCTGCGCCGCGCCACCTATGAAGGCGCGGCCGCGCGCTTTCCTGATGGCATTCCGGCACAGGTTCGCAAGCTCATCGAAAAGGAACTGGCCCTTATCATCGAGCTGCGCTACGAAGCCTATTTTCTGACCGTACACGACATCGTGCGCTTTGCCCGCAGCGCCGGCATTCTTTGCCAAGGGCGGGGTTCGGCGGCCAATTCGGCGGTCTGCTTCTGTCTGGGCATCACGGCGGTCGATCCCAGCAATGGCAATGCGCTGTTCGAACGCTTCATCAGCAAAGAACGCAACGAACCGCCCGACATCGACGTCGATTTCGAACACCAGCGCCGCGAAGAAGTCATTCAATACATTTATCGCAAATACGGCCGCCCGCGCGCCGCGCTCACGGCCGTGGTGATCTCGTACCGGCCGCGCAGTGTGCTGCGCGACACCGGACGCGCTCTGGGCCTGGATCAAGCCCTCATCGACGCTGTGGCGCGCGCCCATCAGTGGTGGGACGGCAAGAAAGAAATGCTGCGCACCCTGGGCCAATGCGGGCTCGACCCCGGCTCGCGGGTGGCGCGGCAGTGGGCCATTCTTGCCGAAACCCTGATCGGCTTTCCGCGCCATCTGTCCCAACATCCGGGTGGCTTCGTGATTTCGCGCGGGAAACTGTCGCGCCTGGTGCCGATTGAAAATGCAACCATGGAGGACCGCAGTGTCGTGCAATGGGATAAAGATGATCTCGATGCCCTAGGTCTGCTCAAGGTGGACGTGCTGGCGCTAGGCATGCTGTCAGCGCTGCGGCGCGCGCTTGAGCTGGTCAGCCAGCGGCGCGCCCAGCCCCTGGCTCTGCATCAGATTCCGCCCGATGACCGCGCCACCTACGACATGATTTGCCGCGCCGACACCGTCGGCGTGTTCCAAATCGAATCGCGCGCGCAAATGAGCATGCTGCCGCGCTTGCAGCCCCGCGCCTATTACGATCTGGTGGTGCAGGTCGCCATCGTGCGCCCCGGCCCCATCCAGGGGGGCATGGTGCATCCCTATCTGCGCCGGCGCCAGGGCAAAGAGCCCATCAGCTATCCCGGCAAGGCGATCGAAAAAGTACTGGAACGTACCCAGGGCGTGCCCATCTTCCAAGAGCAGGTCATGCAGATCGCCGTGGAGGCCGCCGGCTTCACTCCCGGCGAGGCTGACCAGCTGCGCCGCTCGATGGCGGCCTGGCGGCGCAAAGGCGGGGTCGATAAATTCCGTCTCAAACTGATCGGCGGCCTGCTGGCTCACGGTTATGGCCTGGACTTCGCCGAAGCCCTGTTCCGCCAGATCGAAGGTTTTGGCGAATACGGCTTTCCCGAAAGCCACGCCGCCAGCTTCGCGCAGCTTGCCTATGCCAGCGCCTGGATCAAATGCCACGAGCCCGAGGCCTTTCTGGCGGCCTTGCTGAACTCACAGCCCATGGGGTTTTATGCGCCCGCGCAATTGGTGCAAGACGCCCGCCGCCACGGGGTCGTCGTGCTGCCGGTGGATATCACGCGCAGTCGCTGGGAGGCGGGATTCGAAACACTGCCCGGCCAATCGCGTCCCGCTGTCCGCCTGGGCTTGAATCAAATCCGGGGACTCAAACAAGAGGCCGGGGAACGCATCGCAGCCGCGCACCGTGAACAGCCTTACCGCGATGTCGCCGACCTGGGCCGGCGCGCGCGCCTGAACCGTCAGGAACTCGATGCCCTGGCCGCCGCCGATGCTTTGCGGCCTCTGGCCGGCCACCGGCGGCAGGCGCGCTGGCAGGCCGCAAGCGGCGTGTATCGCCGCGACCTGCTGCATGAGGCGCCCGTGATCGAAACCGAGCACCCTGCCCTGCCCGCGCCCAGCGAAGGCCAGACTGTCGTGGCCGATTACGAGAGCCTGGGCTTGAGCCTGCGCCGCCATCCCTTGTCATTGTTGCGCGCCGAACTGGCCGAGCGCCGTTTCGAACCGGCCAGCGTGCTCAACACCTATCCCGACCGCCGGCTGGCGCGGGCCTGCGGCATCGTCACCGTGCGCCAGCGGCCGCAAACGGCCAAAGGCACGATCTTCGTCACCATCGAAGATGAGACCGGCCCGGTCCATGTGGTGGTACGCAAAGAGCTAATGGAGCGCCAGCGTCGCGAACTATTGAGCGCCGTGTTGCTCGGGGTCTACGGCACCTGGCAGAACATCGACAATGTGCGCAATCTGGTAGCGCAGCGGCTGGTGGATCTGTCGCCGCTGCTGCGCCGGCTCGATGAGGATGGCCTGTCCGCGCGCAGCCGCGACTTCCATTGATGCTCAGGGCTGGAACGGCCGAGGATCGATGGGCGGCTCCAGATTGTTCATCAGCGAGTTCAGAAGCGCCGCACTGCCGCAGGCCATCGTAAAGCCCAGCGCGCCCTGGCCGATATTGAGCCAGAGATTATCGGCCACGCGAGCCCGACCGATGAGCGGCTTGCCGGTCGGCGTTGCCGGCCGCAACCCCGCCCAAGGCTCGGCCTGACTCAGATCCAGCGAGGGGAACGTCTCGGCAACCTGCCGCTTGAGCAGGGCGATACGCGCCGGATCGATACCGCGGTCATGGCTGCCGATATCCACCATAGCCGCCATGCGCAGCGCCTGGCCCACGCGGGCATAGACGATGCGGCGTTCATAGTCGGTCACGCTGATCGAGGGCCCTACACCAGGCTCCACGGGTACCGTCAAGCTATAGCCCTTCAAGGGATATAGCGGCACGTCCTGACCCAGGGGCTTGAGCAAGGCTCGCGTACCCACCCCCGTCGCCAGCACGACCGTGTCAGCGCGAATATCACCCTGCTTGCTATGCAGCGCCACCACGCGCCGACCCTCGCGCCGCAAGCCCGAGACCGTGGTGCTCATCAGGCATTCGACATTGCTGAAACGCTGCAAACGCTCGAACAAAGACACCGTGAACTGGTGACAATCGCCTGCCTCTTCGCTGGGGGTATAGACCGCGCCTGCCAGGCTGCTTCCCATGCCCGCCAATGCCGGTTCCAAGGCCAGGGTCTCGGCGGCATCCAGCACGCGCTGCTCGGCGCCGAGGCTGGCCTGATACTCCGCCAGCTTGCGCGCCTTGTCCAAGAGCTCGGGGCTGCGGTAGGCGATCAACTTACCGTTGCGCAGATGACCGAATTCGATGTTTTCTTCATCAAGCAGGCGGTGCAGCACATCGCGGCTCAGATAAGACAGCGTTTGCAACTCGGCCGTCGAGCGCCGCGCCGTACCGGCGTTGCAGGCCAGCGCGAACTGCAAACACCAGCGCCATTGGTGCGGATCGAGACGCGGTCGAAAACGCAGAGGCGAATCCGCATGCAACAGCCAACCCGGCACGCTAGGCAGCACGCCCGGCCCGGCCAAGGGTGCGACATAGCTATAACTGAGCTGACCGCCATTGGCGTGGCTGGACACCTCGGCCGGACGGGACTCGCTATCGATCAACACGACCTCATGGCCTTCGCGCGCCAGAAAGTAGGCCGTGGTAACGCCGATGACCCCGGCGCCCATCACACATACCCGCATAACCTTGTTACCCGCTCAAGACAAAGCGTCATTCTGCGAACGGGGTGCGCCCGCCGCAAATGCCTATCTGGCGGGCAGCCATAACCTAAGGTTGGGCCTGAGCGCCCCAGCCGCTTCAAGCCGCCCGGTGCAGGCGGATGAGGGCCTCTGACGTGGGCAGGCCTACCAATTCGGCCAGGCTGTGCTGATTCAAGCTGTCGTAAAACCCCCGCAGGCTGTCATTGAGCACGCCGGCCAGCCGGCACACACCTTGCAGCGCACAGGGCGGTTCGGCGCAGTCCACCAGGCTGCCCTGGTGTTCCAGCACCCTCAGCAGATCGCCCAAGCGATAGCTTGCGGCCGGACGGGCCAGCGCCAGCCCGCCCCCCTTGCCCCGGGTGGCGGCAACCCAGCCCTGCTGCGACATGAAATGGACCACCTTCACCAGATGATTGCGTGAAATCGCAAAGCGTTCGGCGATCTCAGGGATCGTCACGGTTTTTTCGCGGTCGCGGCATTGCGTCAGATACATCAGGACGCGCAGGCCAAAATCGGTGAATCGGGTCAGTTGCATGGCGGGTGTAAAAATGTCGACGGCCTTAGCAGCCGGGCCCGCCCGTGCCGAACGCTTCGGCATGGATGCGCCCTGCCGGCACGCCCAGCGCGCTCAGGGCATCGAACTGCTCACGCATGAAGGGTAGCGGGCCGCAGAGATAATAATCGGCATCGGGCAAGATCACATCGGCGGCAATGCGCCGCCAGTCTATACGGCCCTCGTAATCGTAGTCCACGCCCGGACGGTCCGATGCCGCCACCCGCTCGTAAAACACATGCCGGCGCACATTGGCATATCGCGCCACAGCCACGTTGACCGCATCGCGCATGGCATGCACCGCTTTTTCGCGGCAGGCGTGCACAAAGCGCAGCTCACGCGCCGGCTCACCGGCTGTCTGACACCCCAGCACCGTATTGAGCATGGCCATCATCGGCGTGATACCCACCCCCCCGGAAATCAGCACGACCGGTGTGGTCGCCTTCGTGTCGAGCACAAACTCGCCCTGCGGCGGCGCCACATCCAGCACATCCCCCTCCTCGATGTGATCGTGCAAATGCGTCGACACCTGCCCGGCCGGGCCGGCGCCGCCCGCTTCGCGCTTGACTGAAATGCGCAGGCTGTCCTTGCCCGGCGCATCCGACAGACTGTATTGGCGCGGCTGCATCAGGCCCAGCTCGGGCAGATAGAGACGCACCGACAGATATTGACCCGGCAGAAAGCTGGGCAGCGGGCCGCCATCGGCCGGGCGGAGATAGAACGAGGTGATTTCCGCACTCTCCACGACCTTGCCCACCACCTTGAAGCCGCGCCAGCCCGTCCAGCCGCCAGGCTGAGCGGCCGAAGCGGCATAGCGCGCCGACTCCATGCCAATCAGCACATCGGCCAATTGTCCATAAGCCGCCGCCCAGGCCTCGATCAGCGCGTCACTGGCCGCCTCGCCCAAAACCTCGCGGATCGAGGCCAGCAAATGCCTGCCGACGATGGCGTAATGCTCCGGCCTAATCCCTAAGCTGACGTGCTTGTGCGCCACCCGTTCAAGCACCGGAGCTAGCACGGATGGGTCATCGATATGCTCGGCGTAGGCCGCTACCGCCAGCGCCAAGGCCTGCTGCTGCTGGCCGTTGTGCTGATGCCCCAGGTTGAACACCTGCTTGAGTTCCGGGTTGCCACTTAACATGCGGGTATAAAAATGACGCGTGAGGGCTTCGCCCTGGGTTTTCAGGACAGGCGCGCTGGATTTGACCAGTTCTCGGACGCTTGCGGACAACATGGAGGACTCCTCGTAAAACACGGGATAGATCGGTTAAAGATGTATTTATTTTACACCTTTAAAACTGACTTGCACCGCTACCAGGCGGGCGGTTAAAACACGGGCTTTGCTGCAACCCTCAAGGACCCCGCCATGAGCACCGACTCGCTCAAGACCGCATTACTCGACGCCCAGAAACAGGCCATGCGCGCCAAAGACAGCGCCCGCCTGGCCACCCTGCGTTTTCTGCTGGCCGCGGTCAAGCAGAAAGAAGTCGATGAGCGCCGCGACGTCAGCGACGCCGAGATCACCGCCATCATCGAAAAACAGGTCAAGCAGCGGCGTGAATCCATCGCCGCCTTCGAGGCCGCCGGCCGCACGGAAACCGCAGAACAGGAAAAGGCCGAACTGTTGGTGCTGCAAGAGTTCCTGCCTCAAGCCGCCAGCGCAGAAGAGGTCGAAGCCGCCATTGCCGCCGCCCTGGCTGAGGTGCAGGCTCAGGGTGTGACCGGCCCTGCTGTCATGGGCAAGGTGATGGCGATTCTCAAGGCTGCCCTGGCAGGCCGCGCCGACATGTCGCAGTTGTCGCAACAGGTCAAGGCCCGTCTGTCCTGAGCCGGCTAGAAAGCGCCGCCAAACAAATCAGGCTGGCGCGCGCTTTGAGCGGGGTCGGTGAAATTGCTCATGCCGACCCCCGCCAGCCGGTAGCGTGTATGCGCCGGCAAATCCACGCGCGCGCATAGGCGGCGCGCAATCGCCGCCAGCTCTTCGGCCGACGACGGCGGCTGCGACAGTGTGAGGCTGCGTGTAAGCAAACGGAAACGATCGGTTTTGAGCTTGAGCACTGCCGTTCGCCCCAACTGGCCTTTTTTGCGCGCCTGCTCCCACACCCGCGCCGCAAGGCGGTCCAGCGCCTCACCCAGGTCGGCCAGGCGCAGATCGCGCTCAAAAGTATTCTCGGCGGACACCTGCTGCAGCGGCTGATCGGGCTGCACCTCGCGCTCGTCCAGGCCCCGCGCCAGCTCATGGAGCCGCAAGCCGTGCCGACCGAAGTGATGCTCCAGCTCGGCTGGCGCGCACGTGGCCAGATCACCGACGGTGTGAATGCCCAAGGACTCCAGCCGGGCCTGCGTTACCCGGCCCACGCCAGGCACCTTGCGCACCGGCAGCGGCTGGAGAAACTCCAGCACCTTGGCCGGCCGCAGCACGAACAGACCGTCGGGCTTGTTCCAGTCAGAAGCGATCTTGGCCAGAAATTTATTCGGCGCCACCCCTGCTGAAGCCGTCAGGCCGGTTTCGCGCTGGATCTGGGCACGGATGGCCTCGGCGACTGCGGTCGCCGAGGGCAAACCCAACTTGTTGACCGTAACATCCAGGTAAGCCTCGTCGAGCGACAGCGGCTCGATCAAGTCGGTATGGCGCGAAAAAATCTCGCGTACCTGGCGCGACACCGCCCGATAACGGTTGAAATCCGGCGGCACATACACCGCGTCCGGACAGAGCCGCTGAGCCCGCGACACGGCCATGGCGGAATGCACGCCGAAGTGCCGCGCTTCATAAGAGGCCGCGCACACCACCGAACGCGCGCCCGTCCAGGCCACCACGACCGGCTGGCCGCGTAACTCGGGGCGGTCGCGCTGCTCGACGGATGCATAAAACGCATCCATGTCGATATGCACGATTTTTCGGATTTCTGACGGCATGGCGGCGCCCTGGCCCAGACAAACTACTGGATAAATATACGGTATCGCTATTATGACCCGAGTCGCCCCGCCGCGCAGCCCCGGCCCGTTGCCGGCCATGCAAAGTCCAGGCCCGGCCAGCTTTTCGCGCTACATTCTAGGCCCCACGCGGCACCTAACCATAAGCATGAACGAGACAACACACGATTACTTCGGCCTCAGCATTCCTCTGATGGATTACCTGGGCCTCATCCCTGAGTCTGCCGAAAACGGCGTGGCGCGCTGCCGCCTGCCCTGGCGGCGAGAACTGACCAACAGCCGCGGCCACGTCCATGGCGGCACGATGATGGCGGTGCTGGAT
This sequence comes from Bordetella avium, assembly GCF_034424645.1. Taxonomy (NCBI): domain Bacteria; kingdom Pseudomonadati; phylum Pseudomonadota; class Betaproteobacteria; order Burkholderiales; family Alcaligenaceae; genus Bordetella; species Bordetella avium. The sequence continues at coordinate 1,648,793 of NZ_CP139969.1, read as the reverse complement.
TTCACCCTGAGCGCAGCCGCGCGCGGTGATCGGCTTGATCTGGGCATGGCGACGATAGACATGAGCACCAGCTTTATGACGCCCGGCATGGGCGATCTGGTGATCGAGGCCCGCTGTCTGCGCAAAGGCAGTTCCATCGCCTTCTGCGAGGGCGAAATCCGCGAACTGGTGGCCAAGGCGTCGGCCACCTTCAAGCTGGTCCGGCAGCGGCCGGGCAGCGACTAAGCCGGGATCAGCGCGGCCGGGGCAGCTTCCAGACCTCTTCCTTGGGCTGCGGCGAACCCGGCATATAAGCCACACAAGACGGCAGGCCATAGGTAATGGCGTCTTTCATGGCGCGCACGGCATCGCTGTTCCAGATGCTGCGCCCCCACATATTGATATGGGCGGTCGAAGACTGCGGGCCGGTGGATTTGATTTCCACCCGTGCCATTTCATTGCTGCCAAAGGGGGGAAGCACGCGCATCACGGCCGTCGTCTCATTGAGCTGCCCCTCCACGCGATAGCCCCCCTGCCCGACCAAGCAGCGCTGCGCCTGTGCGACGGCGGCGTCATAGGCTGCCTTAAGGGGCACCTGAGCCTGCACCTCGCCGGATACGGCGCCGTCATTGGGGCCGGTGCCGACCGCGCATCCAGCCAGAGCCAGGACAAGGCTGGCGAGAGAGATGGCTTTGAACATGATTCCTCCGAGAAACTGCGCCGCATTATCCCGCATTCAGACCGGTTCGACACCTGCCAAAATCCTGTGGCATGATCGAAAGCCTCTGGCGCCTGCACGGTGCCTGTCGCCGCCGTTCCCGGCGGCGCAAGATGACGGAGGTAATTGTGTTCAAAATGCTAACCCGCGCCCTGCTGACAGCAGGCATGATCGGCACCGCGCTAGGCGCCTCGGCCCAGCCGCCGCGCCAATACCCTCTGAAAGATTTCTTCCGCAATCCCGAGCGCGGTTTTTTCCGCTTGGCCGATGACGGCCAGACGCTGGGCTTTATGCAGCCAGTCAGCGTTGATGGCCATCCGCCGCGCATGAATATCTATGTGCAGGCGCTCGCCGATGGGCGCCCGCAGGGCGAAGCGCGCAAACTGACTACCGAAACCGCGCGTGATATCAGCAACTTCTTCTGGAAAGGCGGGGATACCGTCCTCTATCAGAAGGACTTCGGCGGCGATGAGAATTTCCACGTCGTGGCGGTCGACACTATCAGCGGAAAAATTACCGATCTCACCCCCTTTGACGGCGTTCGTGCTGACATCATCGACGAACTGGCCGATGATCCCGACCATGTTCTCATCTCGCACAACCAGCGTGACCCGCAGGTCTTTGACGTCTACCGAGTCAACGTGCGCACCGGTCAATCCACGCAGGTCGCCCAGAATCCAGGCAATGTGGTCGGCTGGCAGACCGACCATGCGGGCCGTGTACGGGCGGCTATCGTCAGCGACGGCCTGAACACCACCCTGCTCTACCGAGACGACGAAGCCTCACCCTTCCGTCCCTTGATCACCACCGACTACCGCACCAGCGTCAGTCCTGCTTTTTTCACCTTCGACGACAAAAAGCTCTACGCCCTGTCCAACCGGGGCCGCGATCGCCAGGCGCTGGTCGTGATCGACCCGGCCCAGCCCGACGTCGAAGAAAAAATCTTCGAAGCCGACACGGTAGACCTCGATGGCGCCGGCTTCTCGCGCAAGCGCAAGGTACTCACACTGGCCGCCTACCAGACCGACAAGCCGCAGCACCGTTTCTTCGACGAAGACACCCGCAAGCTGTTCGACGATCTGCAAGGTCATCTGCCGGGCTATGAGGTCAGCGTGCAAAGCTGGAACTTGGACGAAGATCGCTTCATCGTCGCCGCCTACAACGACCGCACGCCGGGCGCCCGCTACCTGTACGACGCCCGAAAAGACACGCTGCACAAGCTGGCCGATATCAATCCCTCTCTGCCCGAGGCCGACATGGCCACGGTCCAGCCCATCCAATACACCGCCCGTGACGGCCTGACCATCCACGGTTATCTGACCCTGCCTAAAGGGCGGGACCCCAAAAACCTGGCGTGCATTGTGAACCCGCACGGCGGCCCCTGGGCGCGCGACGGTTGGGGCTATAACCCCGAAGTGCAATTCCTCGCCAACCGGGGCTTCTGCATATTGCAGATGAATTTCCGAGGCTCCACCGGCTATGGCCGCAAATTTTGGGAAGCCAGCTTCGGCCAATGGGGCCTGGCCATGCAGGATGACATCACGGATGGCGTCAAATGGCTGATCGACCAGGGCATCGCCGATCCCAAGCGCATCGGCATCTACGGCGGCAGCTATGGCGGCTATGCCACGCTGGCGGGTATTACTTTCACACCGGATCTGTACGCTGCCGCAGTCGATTACGTTGGGGTGTCCAACCTCTTTACCTTCATGCAGACCATTCCGCCCTACTGGAAGCCCATGCTCGCAAAGATGCAAGACATGGTCGGCGACCCGGTACAAGACAAGGACCGTCTGACAGCCACCTCGCCAGCCCTGCACGTTGACCGCATCAAAACGCCGCTCTTTATCGCCCAGGGCGCCAAAGACCCCCGCGTGAACAAAGCCGAAAGCGACCAGGTCGTCGAGGCTTTGCGACGCCGGGGTGTCGAGGTGGAATACATGGTGAAAGACAACGAAGGGCACGGTTTCCACAACGAAGAGAACAAATTCGAGTTCTACGACGCCATGGAAAAATTCTTCGTCCAACATCTGAAACCTTGACGACTGTCCCGCCTTGAATCAGGGACAGACTTGACATGGCGGGCTCGCCCGCCATGTTTGGTTACGGAAACCTTTGCACCATCAGACCGGTCTATACAGTTCTGCCATAGAATCGGCTCCGATGAATCACGCACCACAACCCTCTGACCGCCCGGCCAAGACCGGCCGCATTCGCCGCATCCTCCTGCAGGCCGCCGTCGCGGCCGGCGGTCTTGCCGTCTGCGGGGCCATCACCCTGGGACTGGCCATCGCGCTGGCCTGGCCCAGTCTGCCCGAACTGCACGCCATGACGGACTATCGCCCCAGGGTGCCGCTGCGCGTCTACACCGCCGACAAGGTCTTGATCGGCGAGTTCGGCGAAGAGCATCGCAACGTGCTGCGGTTTGACGAAATCCCCAAAGTCATGCGTGACGCCGTGCTGGCTGCCGAAGACGATCGCTTCTATACGCACAGCGGCATCGATTGGACGGGCGTGCTGCGGGCTGGCCTGACCAACCTGGTCAAAATGTCCAAAACACAAGGCGCCAGCACCATCACTATGCAGGTGGCGCGTAACTTCTATCTTTCCTCAGAGAAAACCTATTCGCGCAAGTTCTACGAACTGCTGCTGACCTACAAAATTGAATCCGAGCTCACCAAGGATCAAATTCTTGAGCTCTACATGAACCAGATTTACCTGGGCCACCGCGCCTACGGTTTCGCCGCGGCCGCCCGGACCTATTTCGGCAAGCCGCTGGCTGACATCACGCCGGCCGAAGCGGCCATGCTGGCCGGCATTCCCAAGGCCCCCTCGCGCTCCAATCCCCTGTCCAACTTCAGCCGCGCCAAGGCCCGCCAGGGTTATGTGCTGAGCCGCATGCAGGCCCTGGGCTACCTCACGCCGCAACAGGTCGAAGCCGCACGCGCCGAAAAAATCGTGGTGCGCGGCGCCGAAGGCGGGCCCGAACGCGGCTTCAAGGTGCACGGCGAGTACCCCGCCGAACTGGTGCGCCAACTCATGTACGGCGTTTTCCAGGAAGACGCCTATACGCATGGCTTCGATGTCTATACCACCATCGACTCCAAGGCCCAGGAAGCGGCCTATAACGCTGTACGCGAGGGCGTGCTCGACTACACCCGGCGTGCGCCCTACCCTGGCCCCGAGGGCCAGGTCGATCTGCCGGCGGATGTACCGCGCGAAGAACTGGACGAAATCCTCGACGGCGTTCAGGAAGAACACCCTGACAGCGATGGCCTTTATGCCGCCGTCGTGCTCTCGGCCAGCCCCACTGAAATCAAGGTAGCGCGCAGCGGCAACGACATCATCACCATCAACGACAAAAAAGCGCTGGCGGTGGTGGCGCGCGCCCTCAACCCCAAGGCCAGCGCCCAACAGCGTCTGCAGCGAGGCTCAGTGGTCTACATCCACCAGAACGGCGATAGCTGGGAAATCATCAATATGCCCGCCCTGCAAGCCGCGCTGGTATCGCTTAACCCCCAGGACGGCGCCATACGCGCCATGATCGGCGGCTTCGATTACTACCGCGGTTCCTTTAACCGCGTCACGCAGGCCTGGCGCCAGCCGGGCTCGACGATCAAGCCCTTTATCTACGCAGCGGCGCTGGAGCGCGGCTTCACACCAGGCACGCAGATCTCCGACCAACCGTTCATGCAGACCGCCGCGCAAACCGGCTCGCGTGACTGGCAGCCCAAGAACGACGGCGACCGCTACGAGCCCATGCTGACCCTGCGCGAAGGGCTTTACCGTTCCAAAAACATGGTGTCGATCCGTCTGCTACAGGCCATCACGCCGCAGTACGGCCAGGACTATCTCTCGCGCTTTGGCTTTGACAGCAAACGCTGGCCCGCCGTGCTGCCGATCGCCCTCGGGGCCGGCTCAGCCACCCCATTGCAGGTGGCTAATGCCTATAGCGTGTTCGCCAACGGCGGCTATCTGCTCAATCCCTATTTGATCGATCGCGTGACGGACTCCTCGGGCAAGGTACTCATGCAGGCCAAGCCTCTGGTGGCTGGAGACGAAAGCGCCCGTGCGATCGACCCACGCACGGCCTGGGTGATCGATGACATCATGCACGACACCACGGTCAAAGGCACGGCCGCGCGCGTCTATCGCACGCTCAAGCGCAATGACCTCGCGGGCAAGACGGGCACCACTAACGGCGCGGTAGATGTCTGGTTTTCTGGCTATAACCGCGACATGGTCACGACAGTCTGGATGGGCTTCGATCAGCCTCGCAGCCTCGGCACCAATGAGTTCGGTAGCGGGCTGGCCCTGACCACCTGGCTAGACTATGCCACCCCCATGCTCAAAGGCGTGGCGCAGACACCGCGCGCGCCCATGCCACAAGGCCTGATTGCGGATAAGGGCAACTACTATTTCAGTGAATTCCCGCCAGGGCAATCCATCGCCGCCCTAGACCTGAGCACGGGGGACGCGCTCTCCGACTTCCTGAACAACTACCGCCCCTCAGAGGACAGCAACACACGTGTGCGCCAGCCAGGACAGACGCCGGACTCCTCGTTAAGCATTCCTGTGCCGGCCGCGCCGCCCCTGTCCGCGGCACCGCCGACCGTCAAGCCAACGACCAACGTCGGCGCCGTCAGCCAGCCCAGGGCGCTGCCCCCTCAACCCCTCTGAACGCCGATCAAGATCCGCCCACCCGGACCGGGCGTGGCCAAGCAGATAGGCTGTCCAGCGCCAGCAGGGTGAAATACCCCTCATCCTGCCAACCAGCCGTATCAATATGATAGACATTGCCCAAAACCAGCGGCTCAGGCACCACCGTGTGCCCAGTAACAACCGCCCGCACATTGGCGACACCCGCCGTGTTATGGGTCTGCAAACGTTCACGAGACCATTGCGCCCGTGCGCGGTCCTCCGGGGTCAACGCCACTAAGCAAGACCAATCCTGCACCGGGCTGTCGGCATGGACCAACACCACCGGCCCGGCCTGAGTGGCCACCTCGATCAAGACCGGCAAGGCCTCATAGCATTGAGCCAGGACGCGCTGCCGTTCAGGCGGCAAATCCAGAAACCAGCCTCCGCCATTACGCCGCCAGATGTTCTGATCCAACATGCCACTGCGCACATGGCGGATCGCCATATCTTCATGATTGCCCTGCACCGCAAAAAACCACGGGGCTTGCAGCCAGACGGCCGCCGCCAGGCTGTCCGGCCCGCGGTCAATGAGGTCGCCCACCGAAAACAGGCGGTCACGCCCCGACTCAAAGCCCATCTCGTCTAGCGCCTGCTGCAAGCGGCAAAAATGGCCGTGAATATCGCCCACGGCGAAATCCCTGCCGCGCAGATTGCGCGGCAGGCGCAATACGCCATCCGGGCCAAGGGAAACGCAAGAAGACATAAGCAGAATTAAAGCACTTTGACGGTGTTGCGGGCAGCGATATTGCACTATGATGTTGAGAATAAATACCATTCGCAGCATCATGCGAGCTTTCCATTCCGATGACCTGCCGGAACTCCCATCCGCGCCATGACCTCCGCCGCAAAAATCAAAACTTGGTATTGGGTCCACAAATGGACCAGCCTGGTCTGCACACTGTTCCTGCTCATTATCTGTGTGACGGGGCTGCCGCTAATCTTTCATCACGAGATCGATGACTGGCTCAATGAGGGCAAGCCCGCCGCAGAACTCCCTGCCGGCACACCGCGCGCCAGCGCGGACCAGCTCGCCGCAACCGCCCAGGCGCTCTACCCCAACGAGCGGATCGACTATATCTACTTCGATCCCGAAGCGCCCGAACAGGTCTACGTCGGCATGACACCCGACCCACAAAAATCCGCGGAGCTCGGCCACGCGGTGCGCCTCGACAGCCGCAGCGCCGAATTGCTGCGCGACGGCCCGCTCTACAGCGCCGATCGTTTCTCGTTCACCGGCATCATGCTGGCGCTGCATACCGACCTGTACGCAGGGCTGGGCGGCGAACTGTTTCTCGGCTTCATGGGCCTGTTGTTCTGCATCGCCCTCATCTCAGGCGCTGTGCTCTACGGCCCCTTCATGAAAAAACTCGAGTTCGGCACGGTGCGCGCCGGACGTTCGTCCCGTATCAAATGGCTAGATCTGCACAACCTCCTCGGTATCGTCACCCTGGTCTGGGCGCTTGTCGTCGGTTTCACCGGCGTGATCAACGAATTGTCTACGCCGCTGTTCCGCCTATGGCAGCTCAATACGCTGACCTCGCTGCTCGAACCCTATCGAGGCAAGCCGGTTCCACAGCAAGTCGCCTCGCCCCAAGCCGTCGCCGAAGCCGCTGCCCAGGCGCTGCCCGGCAATACCATCACCAATATCGCCTACCCCGGCAATCTGTACGGTAGCCCTCAGCATTTCACTGTCTGGATGCGGGGCGACACCCCCCTCACCTCCAAACTGCATACCCCCGTGTTGGTTGATGCCGTCAGCGGCGAACTCACCACGGTCGCCGCCATGCCCTGGTATCTGACCATGCTGGAACTCTCCCGGCCCCTGCATTTTGGCGATTACGGCGGCCTGCCTTTGAAGATCATCTGGGCACTGCTCGATCTGATCGCCATCGTGGTGCTCGCCAGCGGCCTCTATCTCTGGATCGCACGCCGTAAAACAAACGATGCCCGGGTGGCCGAGCTGCTGCGCAAACACCAAACCCAAAGGACGCCCACATGAACCCGCGCCCGCACTTCTGGTTTGTCTGGCGCGCACCGCTCTATCTTGGCCTGCTGACCCTCTTCGGCCTGCTCTCGGCGCTGCTGGGCACCGGCATTTGGCACTGGGCCTCCTGGATCGCCCTATCCTGGCTTTTGCTTGTCATGGGCTGGCACTGGCTGCGGCAGCCCCAAAGCTAGCAGCCCAGCCCCCGCTGCGCTCCACGGATCGCGGCAAGGGCTTGTCGGCCTGTGCACGGCAAGGCGTAAAAATTCATGCCGCCTGCTATCTGACCTGTCCGAAACTATGGGGGTATACGCTTAAGGCCGCTACCATCAGTCGTTTTTCGAAATAAAGACCTCTAAAATCTTTCGAACCGATAACGTAGCGTTACCAAATGAACGCTGCGCCTGCAACGATTTAATAGGTGAGGTCATGAATTACGGCATCAGCGTGCTCTTCAGACTAATCCCTCTGGTCATGGGTGTGATTTGCCTGTGCCTCGGATTGCTCGTGCTGCGCGACAGCACCAACCCAGGCGGCTACACGGCCGGTCATGTCCTGATTTCCTTGACTGCCATTTGCTACGCCTTGTTCACGACGGCTAGCGTAATCATTTTGCAGCTACTAGGAAATTTCAACCGTTCCTGGCTATTCCTTCTGCCCTTCAGCGGCTATGCCCTGGCTGCCCTGACCATGGGCTGGGGCTTGTCGATCACCAGCATTCCCCGCCCTGCCGACGCCTTCGTGTCCGGGCATGTCGTGTTCGGCGTGGGCATGATTGCGGCCTGCGTCGCCACGGTCGCGGCCGCTTCGGTGCGCTTCACCCTGATTCCCAAAAACTCCGCCGGCACACACGCTAGCGGCGTCCCTGCGGCGGCTTATTCGCGCGGCGCGGCGCTCATCCTGATGGCCGTGCCCTTGGTCTGCACCCTAATCGGGGCCATCTGGGGTGGCAGTTTGCTCGCCGACCAGGACACCATGGAAAACGTGGTGGCGGGCCATGTACTAATAGGCATCGCCATGGTCTGCGCCAGCCTGATCGCCCTGGTCGCCACCGTCGCCCGTCAGACTCGCAACCTCTTTGACGAAAAAGAGCGTTGGTACTGGACGGCGTGGGTGCTGGTGATGGGCACCGCCGCCCTCTTGCTGGGCATCTACGTTCTCTCGACCGGCACGCAAGGCTACCGCCTGGCTCCCGGCATCGTGCTGGTCGGCCTGGGCATGATTTGCTACAGCATTGTCTCCAAGGTCTTGCTTTTGGCCCTGGTCTGGCGGCGCGAAAGCAAGCTGGCCAACCGCGTCCCGCTGATCCCGGTGCTCACTTGTCTGGCCTGCCTGTTCTGCGCCGCCTTCCTGGCGGAGGCCAACGTAACCGACCCGAACTATTTCATCGCCTCGCGCATTCTGACGGGCCTGGGCGCGGTGTGCTTCACGCTGTTTTCCATCGTGTCCATCCTGGAAGCCGGCACGTCGAAAAAGTCGGCCTGAGCGGTCCGCCCACCTACGCAGTAGCTCGGGATCAGAAGCCAGTCAACTGACCCGGGCAGCCTGCCCGCTACTGCGTAAGCCGGCCACATCCAGATCCGGCGTCAGATAGCCGTTAACGGGATAATGCTCTGGTTGGCCAGGCTAGCTTCCTGATTGCCATCGGCACGCCGCCCGACCGAAAAGGCTCCGGACTCGCACAACGAAGACTCGGGCTTTGCGCAGCCCCCCGCCGCGCAGGCGCCCGTGGCAAAATGAGCGCCCGTCTTCCTTGGAAACCCGCATGTCGTCTGCCGTCTATGTTTGCGATGCCCCCGCCCTGAGCAATGGCGGCCTGGGCGTAAAACTGCCCGTCACCGACGGCTCGGGCCGCACGACAGTTTTTTTCGTGCGCTATCAAAACAAGGTATATGGCTATCTCAACCGCTGCACCCACGTGGGGGTAGAAATGGATTGGGAGAGCAGCTTTTTCACACGGGCAGGCGATCTCATCATGTGCGCGCGCCACGGCGCCACCTACCACCCCGACACAGGGGTTTGCGCAGGCGGTGCCTGCCGAAACAGCCGACTGACCGCGCTGCAAGTAGAAGAGCGGGACAACGCTGTCTACTGGCTACCTTCTGGCAAGATTCGGCCCGTGGACGACAACGTCGGCTAAAGGCAAGGCGGTCACAAGCCCATGCGCTGGAATCACGACGCATCGACAACGCGGGCTTTAGCCGAGATAGCCCGTCCAGAGATGATAGGGTGTCGTGCTCGGCATATCGGCCCGCAGCACCTTGCCCTCCGGGCTCAACACCTCATGCCACCCTCCCGCATGCAGAAAGCGCTCACGAAGCGCCTGTAACTGCCGCAGCCGTTGCGGGCTGTGGATCAGCCCTAGGTAGCGCGCGTATTCGGTCTGAGCCCAGATCCGCTCCTGCGCATCCAGCACCGAGCCATCCGGCGCCAGCGCAGCGCAAACGCCGCAACTTTGCGGCGACACCCCATGCGCTTGCCCCCAAGCCGCTGCAAGCGGCGCGGCCGATGCCAGCTCCAGGCCGTCAAAAACCTCGGGAGCACTATCCAGCAAGGCGTACCACTCGAATTGATGGCCAGGCTCGATGCGGTTACCCGGCTGTCCGCTGGGCAGTTCCAACACGCAATGCGTCTCGGGATCGACATAAACATCAAAAACCTGCCGCGCCAGATCGCGCAGCCGCTCGGCAAACCAAGCCGGCTCCACCAGACAGGCCGCGGCAAGATAGGCCTCGGTCAGGTGCATGACGGGATTCTGTTCCGGGCCACGTACTGTCCGGCCCTGCTCGTCGCGGGCAGCGATATACAGACCATCGCGGTCACGAAACCGGCCTTCGATATCGCGTGCGGTGGCCAGCAAAAGCTTGTGCGCATCGGCACGCCTCGTACGCTCGAACCATGCCGCACAGGCCAAGAGCACAAACGCGTGGGTGTAAAGATCTTGCGTGGCATCCAGTGGCTGGCCGTCGGCGTCGACGCTGTAGTACCAGCCGCCCGAAGGATTGCGAAAGTAAGTGCGCAAGGCGTCGAACAATCGGCCAGCATGCTGCTCGCCCCCTGGCGTGCGCGCATAAACAAACACCTGACGGGCACAGGCCATCGCCCGATAACGCGTGACCGGCAAAGGCCCCGCCTCGGTCAAGGCCTCGAAAGGCAGGTCAAGCTCAGTATTGAACCCGGTGCTGCGCCACAGGGGCAGCACCACATCGTCAAAATGCTGGCGCAAAGCGGATTGGATTTCAGCGAGTGCGGAGAGAGACATACCTGCTGGCTAGAATAGGCACGTTGCGGTCAAACGGCAGCATAACTCAAGTCCCGCGGCAAGCTGCGTCATACTAAAAGACAGGGGCCAGCCTATTAGCGGCTGGCCCGGATGTCGACAAGCGTCAAGTTTAACGATAGACGTTTTCGCGTAACCAATCTTGTGCGAACGACTCTGCGCGATCACGCGCCTCATCGAGCGAGGCACATGTGCCGAGGTAAGAAAACGCGGCGTCGATCTCAGTTCCGCCCTCGGCCGTGACAGTCAGCAAAACACCGTACCCGCCCGTGTCCATCGCTGCGGTGGACAGATCTATCAGTACTTCCTGGTCGCGAAGCTGCATGGCGTCCTCCCAGTGCGCTCAAGTCGGCCGGATGGCCGTCTTGTCAACAAAGAGCGGGGGGTTAATCAGACTAATCCCCGCCTTTAGTAGTTCGACTGCCCTGTTTCTTACAAGTTCAATCTTTTATTCAGCGCAACAGCCTGTTCCATTGGCGCGCCTAATGGCGGTGAATCGCCCCCGGCCCTTCCATATGCAATGCCAGCCTTCCTTTCTCAGTGATTAGCAGTTGGCCATCGGCAGCGCGTTCGACGCAACGCAGGGTCAGCAAAGCATCGGCGAAACTCTCGGGCACCTGCGCTTGCGCGCCCTGTTCGGCGATGATCTGCAACCAATACGCCAGCTCGCCCTGTTGAAACTGATGCCTTGCCATGTTGACGCAAACCTCACTATGGAAAGAGCAGACCATATCATGCTCCGGGAAAGTGCGGCCCAATAACTCGTATCTGCTCGATTCCCCGTCATCGCTCAGCTTGCGAAACAGCGCAAGCGCGGCATGCCGGCTGTCCTCTACAAGAACAGGTTCGCTTCTGTCTCCCCGGGCCTTGCCTAGCGGTAAAGAGCCGGCCATTCATCAAGGCCGCTATCGATACGAACATAAGCCCTGCGCCGCCATGCTTAGTTTTTTATCACACCCCCGACAGATTGTCTGATCTTTTCTCGGGTATCGCGCCGGTCTTGAGAGGCATCGAAGCCCCCGGCAGATACAGAAAAATAACCGTACCGGCCTCATCACTCGTCGCCCAGACTCGGCCGCCATGCTGCTCGGCAATCGCACGAACAATGGCCAAGCCCAGGCCGCTACCCTCCCGAGACCCGGCGCGCGACGGATCGCAACGATAAAAGCGCTCGAAAATGCGTGACAAGTCTTCCCGAGCGATCGCCTCCCCCTTGCTGTGAACCGATATTTCCGCCCCCTGCCCGCGGCACTGGACGGATAACACCACCTCTGTTCCCGCCTCACCATAGCGAATGGCGTTCGCCAGCAAATTCGCCAAGGCCCGCCGCAGCAAGACACTGTCGGCACGGACATCGCAGGCGACAAGGTAGCGCAGGACCATTCCCCGCTCCTGGGCCATGCCCTCGAAATACGCGCATAGCTGCTGCGACAACTGACACATATCCACCAGGGCACAATCCGGTGCGGATTCACAGGCACGCACCCGCGCCAAAAACAGCATGCCGTCAATCAAGCGGTTCAGGCGTTCATACTCTTCCAGATGCGACAGCAGCACCTCCTCGTAGACCGCCGCCTCGCGGGGCCGCTGCACCGTGCGCTGCGTCTGCCCCATCAAAATGCTCAAGGGAGTGCGCAACTCATGAGCCAGGTCCTCCGAGTAGCGCGACAAGCGTTCGAAACCTTCCTGCAAACGGTCCAGCATGCCATCCAGCGCGCGGGCCATCTGGCCCAGTTCCAGGTAGGCATCATCGTCATGCAAACGCTCGCGCAAGCCAGTCACGTTGATGCCTGACACCTTGCCTGCCAACACGCGCAGACCCCTCAACCCCCGCCAGCTCAGTGCGTAGGCCAGAGCAAAAGCCACCACGCCTCCCGCCAGAAGCGCAACCAGCAAGCGTTGGCGATACATCGCGAGCATGGCATCGCGTTCCTGAAGATCCAGAGCCGCAACCAGCATCCCCGCGCCTTTGGACCTGGGACGCCAAGCCAGCCGCAAATGCCTCGCACCAACGATATCGGTACGGAAACCCACCATGGCGCCGATCGCAGACAAATCGGGGGTAGGCAAGCCTCGGCCATTAATGGTCAGCAGCACCTCACCCGAGATACCCAGCACCCACAGCACGCTGTCGCGGCGACCCATCATGCTGTCGAAAATCAGGGGCCGCTTGCGCAGCAAATCCAGGCTTTCCGCGTCCTGCAGCAGGCCGTCCATGCGCGCCAGACGCCGCTCCAGCGCCTGGTCATCGCTGGCTGCGAGTTGCCGCGCCAAGCCATAGTAGAGATAGGCCCCCAGACCCCCCAACACCACCAGACTGAGCAAGGCGAACGCCAGGCTCAGATGCAGACGTAGCGAACGCGGCCTCATTCGCACAATGCCAGCCGATAGCCCATCCCCCGAACGGTATGAATGAGCCGGTCGGGATAGGGCTCGTCAATTTTCATGCGCAAGCGCCGGATCGCGACATCCACGACATTCGTGTCGCAATCAAAGTTCATCAACCATACATGCGAGGCAATCATGGTGCGCGTCAGCACCTCGCCCTGACGCTCCAACAATAAGCGCAGCAAGACAAACTCTTTGGCAGTCAGACGGATCAAGCGGCCAGCACGGCGTACCTCAAAGCGACCGACGACCATCTCCAGATCGCCGAGGCGCAGGACATCCTGGCACTGCACAGGCCCCCTACGCAACAAAGATCGGACACGCGCCAGCAATTCAGCGTAGGAAAACGGCTTAATCAGATAGTCGTCACCCCCCAGCTCCAGACCTTTGACACGATCCTGGACACTGTCACGCGCACTCAAAAACAAAACTGGCGTGCTGGCCCTGCGTCGGATGACACGCAAGACTTCCCACCCATCCATGCCGGGCAGCATCACATCAAGCAGCACCAGATCAAAAAGCGCCGATTCAAAACAATGCTGAGCGCTGCGGCCGTCACGGGCTACAGTCACGGCATAGCCGGACTCAGCCAGCCCCCCTGCAAGATAGTCGGCTGTCTTAGGCTCATCCTCGACGATCAATATCCGCACGCGCCCTCCTGCTCTCCCTCCGGAAAGAGAAACAATCTAGCGCGCAGTCTAGGCCGTCGGGATTACAGAATTGTCATTTTCCTGCCATTTGGGTGAGCGCCCCTACAGCTTATCTTATGCATGTGCAAGGTGTAGATAGGAGAGCACATGCCTTTAAAACTGTTCATTTGCCTGCTTGGCCTGGTCAGCCTACCCACCCTCGCGGCCCCGCCAGTACTACAGCAGCAAGAGGTATCCCTGGCGCTGGCGCAAGATCTCATCAACGAAACGCTGCGCCAATGCCAGGCGCAAGGACGCGATGCCGTGGTTGCCGTCGTGGACCGTGGCGGCAATCTGGTGGCCCTGCAACGCGCCGACAATATCGGACCGCACAACAGCTTGGCGGCCCAGCGCAAAGCCTATACCGCGCTATCGACCAAGACCAAAACAAGCGAGCTTGCGGAACGTGCGCGAACCACGCCCACGGCGCAAAACCTCGTGACGCTGCCAGAACTGCTCTTGCTGGGCGGTGGTCTGCCCCTCAAGGTTCAGGGACAAGTCATCGGCGCCATTGGCGTCGCCGGCACGGGCAGCGCCGACGCTGACGATCAATGCGCGCTGCGCGCGATTGCGAAACTCCTTCCCAACTCATGACACAGGAATCACCATGAAAACCATCGCTCTGATCCGTGCTTCTGTTTTGAGCGCCAGCCTGTTGATTGCCGGCCAAGCCATGGCCGAGGGCAATCCGCTCAGCGTCCATGTGCTGAATCTTGAAACCGGACTGCCTTCGTCGGGCGTCGCCGTCACGCTGGAAAAAGCCCAAGGCGAGCAGCAATGGAAGCTGTTGTCCTCGGGCGTCACCAACGAGGTTGGCCGCATCTCGGCGCTGTTTCCTGCCGGGGCCAGCCTGGAACCAGGCACCTACAAAGTCACATTCAAGACCGGAAAATGGTTTGCCGAGCATCAAGGCAAAACCTTCTTTCCCGAAGTGCCCGTCATCTTCTCTGTAGACGGTTCGGTCAAGCACTATCACATCCCGCTTTTGCTAAGCCCTTATGGCTTCTCCACCTACCGGGGTAATTGAACCCGGCGGGCATGCCTGCCTGCGGCGGATGCGCAGGCAGGCAGGCGGGCAATCAGTGACGTCGCTGGATCGACCCGGCAACGCGGCCCAGCAGATAGGCGAGCGCCCCCACGACGAGCAGCGAACCCACAGGGTGGCGGCGCACCACCGACTGCACGGTATCGGCCACGTCGTCATAGCTGTCGCTCACGCAGCCGGCAACACCCTGGATCTTGCCTTCGACCTGCCGCGCCAGACCCCTGGCGCGCAAACCGACGTCCTCGGCCACCACACCCAAAGCCTCCTCACCGCGTCCTGCCAACTCCTTGACCTTGCCGGCCACCGTATCGTTCGCCATCGTGCGCTCCTTGTCGTGGTTGAGTATCAAGCCCTGCAGAAAGGCTTAGAGATTGAGCTTGTTGATCTTGGTGCCTTCGAGCGAGATGCCCGCCATCAGGCCCGCGTTATTCAGCACAAAGCCGATCACCGGCTGTTGCGCAGTACGGGTGTCGATATGACCATTCGCGCCGATCGTAGCGACCGCAACAAAGGCGTCAACGCCGGCGGTCCAGCCGTCACTGTTGCGGAATTTGTTCAAGGCATCCTGTGTCATGAAGAGCACGACGATAGCCTTGGATTGCGCCCCCGCCTGAAAACCGACCGAGCCGCCTGCCGTGCTGTAGTAGGCCGTATCTACCCCGCCGACGCGCAACACCCCCTTGCCGTATTGCGCTCCGACGATAAAGCCCGCGCTCACCACCGAGGGGAACACCAGCACACCCTTGGCTTCCCGAACCAGCGCGCGCGCATCTGGCGAAGCCTCATACAGCCGCGACAGCGTTGCATCAGCGCCGGCATCGATCTGCTGGCGTTGGCTTTGCGCCGAACCGCTGTCCTGTGCATTGGTCGCGGTGCAGCCGGAAAAGACCAGGCCTGCCAAAGCCACCGTCGCGGCGGCCATGCCGATGCGTTTGAAGCGAGCGTTAAACATGGGAAGTCTCCGTGCCAGGGTTGATATGCCCTTAACCTTATACAAACTCCCGCACCCTGACTTGGCGCCCAGGCATTCTGCGAAGCAAAAAATGGCACCAGCTGTAACTCGTACTACTACGAAACCCCGAATGAAAGCGCGAATACTCTCGTGCCTTTGCAGAAACATTTTGTCATTCTTGCGCCCGCACAAAAAAACCCGTCAGTCGAGGGAGGCATTTTTCTCCTAAGGCCGACACCATCACACTGGCGCCAATAAAGACCAGCCCCCAGAGCAAATCGGCAGACAGGCGCTCCTTAAACACCCAGGACGACACCACCAGACCGATCAGCGGCACGCAGAGCATGGCGATTGACGTCGCCACAGGGGGCATGCGCTGCGTCATGGTCAGCACCACGATAAAGGTCAAGGCGGTGGCCAGCGGCCCCGTGTAGGCAATCAAGGGCCAGACCTCGGGCTGCGCCAGAAACACCGGCGCGCCATCGCGCAGCCAGGCCAACGCGATAAGAGGCAGGCAAGCCAGGCCGGTCTGCCAGGGAATCATCTCTACACCCAGCCTGACGGAGCGCCCCGCGCGCAGTTGCACGATATTGCAAGCCCAAGCGAAGGAGGCGCCCAGCAACATACCCAGTCCCACGACCAACTGCGGCTGCCATGGGCTGAAGGCGGGTGCCACAATCATGCCGATACCGGCATAGCTCAACAAGGTGGCCAGCCATTGGACGGCTGACAAACGCTCCTTGAGCCACAATGCCGACAGGGGAATGACCCAGACAGAAGTCGCATAGGCAATGATGGAGGCGCGTCCGGGCGGCACATATTGCAAAGCCCAGAGAGCAAGGGCGGTGAAAGCGGCCATCTGCAACAAACCCACGCCGGCGACCAGCGGCCATTGCGCTGCGCTCGGGCGGCGCAAACGGCCCAGCGCGCCCAGTACTAACAGGCTCACCAGCGTCGCCGAACCAAAACGGCAGGCCGCCAGCCACAGCGGGCTCATGTGAGCCAGGCCCAATTTCATGATCGGCCAATTCCCCCCCCACACGAACACCGCGCAAATCAGGGGAAGAAGCTTGCGGGCCGATTGAAACTGATGCATGAATCCAGACTGCCGAAACCCGCCTCGGAAAGAAGCGGTGAACGAGCGACAGTCTATCGGCGGCCCCCTGTTCGGAGCTGCTGCAATACGCGGCCATCCGCTATGATGGCAGCATGTTCGAGCTGTTTTTTAAACAACAACCATCCAATCATGCCTGACATCACGCTAGACGCCACAGACATCCGGATTTTGAACGAATTGCAGCGCGATGCGCGCCTGTCCAATGTCGAGTTGGCCCAGCGCGTCAACCTTTCCCCCTCCCCCTGCCTGGCGCGGGTGCGAAAACTGGAAAACGACGGCCTTATCGACCGACGCGTCACCCTGCTCAATGCCCGCAAGCTGGGCTTGAAGGTCAATGTATTCATTCAGATCTCGCTCGATAAGCAGCGCAAAGCCACGCTCGATGTTTTTGAGCGCGAAATCGCCGTACTGCCGGAAATCATGGAGTGTTATCTCATGTCGGGCGATGCCGATTATCTGGTGCGAGCCCTGGTCGAAGACGTCGATGCGCTGGAGCGCCTGATCGTCGAACGCATCACCCGCATTCCTGGTGTGGCCAGCATTCGTTCCAGCTTCGCGCTCAAGCAAGTGCTCTACACCACGGCCGTGCCCTTGCGCTGAAGCTGCCCGGGCAATCGCCTACACTGCCGGTTTAGCTCTGGAAATCACATGGAAAATCAAGAAGTCCTCGTCGCTTTCGCTCAAGCCATCCAGGAATTGGCCGCCAAGACCGCAACGGCCGAGTCCGCCCTGCACTGCCTCATCGAAGCACAAGACCCCGACACCCGCGCCCGTTTCGGCGCAGCGTTCGAGACCATCGCCGCCGGCCTGATCGCGCCGCGCGCCGACCGGCCGCTCACCGGTCATGCGCTCGGCCAGCTCAACCTGGCCGTCAATGCCTATCTGGAAGCGGCAGGCCGCGATCCCATCACGCCGCCCGAAGCTTGAAGCGCGTCGGGGGCTGCACAAAAAAAGGTTTCGCGGTAGCATCAGACAAACGGCAGAGACCCTCCGCTCGGCCCTTCAAGGGGATGACATGAGCAAGATCAACGTACTGCGCTTGCTACACCTTTCCGACACCAATCCCGTCGTGGCCGAACGGCTTCGGCCCTTCGAAGGCTGCAGCGTCATGGCGGTGCTCGACACCCTCGCAGGTCTTTCTTCCGAGTTCGGCCTGCCCTTCACGAGCGATGAAGCCCGTGCCGTGCTGACCAGCCACGAGGGTTTGCCGCGCTATTTGGCCGGCGGCTACAACGACGGCCTGGGCTGACCCGCAGCGCCTTCCTTTCCCAAGCTCCCCCTGGCCTGCCTTCAACACACCCTAGGCGGCCTACCGTCCGCGCCCGGCCGCAGAGCGAACGGGGTAGCGCTTAAAAACCAGACACATCGAAAGACCTAAGACATGCAAAATTCGATCCGCGTTCGGCGAGGCATGAATGACGCAAGGCCTTTGCTTTGGTGCGCATAGTGACCCCCTAGGGTTAGCTAAGGTAATAATCGGGATACAAGGCTCCGGGAGGGCATATGACACAACAGGCGCGCATTCAGATCATTAAGCCCGTTTTCTTTACATCGGGGGCCATCATCCTGGCCCTCGTGTTGTTCGCTGTCATTACGCCAGGCCATGCGCAACGCGTCTTCGGCGCGGTACAAGCCTGGATTTTCGGCAATGCCAGTTGGTTTTATATGCTGGCCGTGGCCACGGTGCTCGTCACGATGGTGCTGATCGCGTTCAGCCGCTACGGCGACATCAAGCTTGGCCCGGACCACAGCCAGCCGGACTATCGCGACCCCACCTGGTACGCCATGCTCTTCGCAGCCGGCATGGGTATCGGTCTGATGTTCTTCGGCGTGGCCGAACCGGTCATGCATTTTCTCGATCCGCCGCTGGGTGAGGGCGGCACGCCGGAAGCCGCGCGCGAAGCAATGAGCATCACCTTTTTCCACTGGGGCCTGCACGGTTGGGCGGTCTATGCGGCCGTGGCGCTCATCCTGGCGTACTTTTCTTTCCGCCACGGTCTGCCGCTCACCCTGCGTTCGGCGCTCTACCCCATCTTGGGCGACCGCATCTACGGCCCCATCGGCCACGCGGTCGATATCTTCGCCATCATCGGCACGGTGCTGGGCGTAGCCACCTCGCTCGGCCTGGGCGTGGCGCAGATGAACGCAGGCCTGAACTATCTGTTTGGCCTGCCCATCAGCACGCCGGTGCAGATCGTGCTCATCGTGATCGCCTGCGGCATGGCCACGCTCTCGGCCGCCAGCGGCCTGAACAAGGGCGTTCGCTATCTGTCCGAAGCCAATATGGTCATGGCAGTTCTGCTGCTGCTATTCGTGCTGTTTACGGGCCCCACCGTCTTTCTGCTGCAAGCCTTTGTTGAAAACGTCGGGGTTTATCTCTCGGGCATTGTCGCCCGCACCTTCAACCTGTACGCCTACGAGAAAACCGACTGGATCGGCGGCTGGACGCTGTTCTACTGGGGCTGGTGGATATCCTGGTCGCCCTTTGTCGGCGTATTCGTAGCGCGTATTTCGCGTGGGCGCACCATCCGGCAATTCCTGGCCGGCATGCTGCTGATGCCTACGGGCTTCACCTTTCTGTGGATGACGGTGTTCGGCGACAGCGCCATCTACCATATCCTCACCGGCGGGATGTCTGACTTCGGCCAGGCCATACGCGCCGACAGCTCGCTGGCGCTATTCGTCTTCCTAGAGCAGTTCCCATGGACGAGCGTGATCTCCTTTTTCTGCGTGATCATGGTGCTGATCTTCTTCGTCACCTCCGCAGACACGGGCGCCCTGGTCGTGGACATGCTGGCATCGGGCAAAGATAACGCGCCTGTCTGGCAACGTGTGTTCTGGTCAGTGCTAATGGGCGCGCTCGCCATCGCCCTGCTGCTGGCGGACGGGCTCAAAGCCCTGCAAACGGCCACCATCGCCAGCGCCCTGCCCTTCTCCATCGTCATTCTGGTGTCCGTTTACGGGCTAATTAAGGCGCTGAGGCTGGACAGCGCCAAACGGCGTTTGCGCTACCATCGCACCAGCCGGGGCGCGGTGCGCCCCAATGCCGAAAACTGGCAGCGCCGCATTCGCAACATGGTCATGATGCCGCGCCGTGCCCACGTGCAGCGTTTCATTTCCGATGTGGCGCGCCCCGCCATGGACGATGTCGCCGAAGAACTCGGCAAAGAAGGCTATGTCTGCAAAGTGGAAGACGGCGCTGAGGGCCAGGTCAGTCTGCATGTCGCCCACCACGGGGAATACCTCGACTTCAGCTACTCCGTCATTCCCGTAGCAGAAATCCGCCCCAGCCTGACGCCGGAGGACGCGCTCGACGAAGAAGAGCGCCGCTACTTCCGGGCCGAGGTTCACCTCGGTGAAGGCGGGCAGGACTACGACATCATGGGCTGGAGCCGCGCTGAAGTCATCGGCGATATCCTCGACCAGTACGAGCGCCACCGCCATTATCTGCATGTCGTAAGCTGACCCGTCCCAGCCTCGGTGGTCCGGCGCCATCCCGGTACTGCCTAGGCTGCTGGAGAAGCAGAATCAGTCTGCGGCGCAACAGCCCAAGCGGCCGCGTTGAAGTCAGGCCCATCGCGGGGAGCAACTGGGGCAGCCTGAACAAAGCCGCCCGCACAACAAGGACTGAAGCCCGCCCGGGGCGGCTCAGCCCTTGGGCAGCAGACGCATCCCGGTCCGTTTTACAAACTCTTCATAGCTGATCGGATCGGGAACCTTGCTCACATCGGGGCTATTGGCCTGCCAATGCACCCAGGAGCGACCCGTCGTGGCGTCGTATACCAGCTTGAAGATCTCGCTTGGCACCGCCACGCCCGAACCACCTATGGTCTTGGGCTTATCCCGATATACCGGCCCGGTAAACACATAGACATCCCCGCCAGCGCGCATCGCATAACGGCGGGTGTCCTGCTCGACGCGGCTCCAGGGGCCGGCGTTGTGCTTCTGATCCTGGGGCACCATATTGGCCAGAGAAAAACTCTGCGCCATAGCTTCCTTGGTCGCCATATCGCCCGCAGGCGCCATATGCCCGCGCGAGTACCCCGAACCTCGATAGTCATTTAGTTCCGCACGCTCTGCGCTCGGCAAACGCGCCTCGGCGTAGAACTTGTCGGTACGCGCCATGCCCTGCGCCTGCTGCAAACTGTCACGATTCAGACGCTCGACCACCACCACCGGCGTCTTGGTCTGACCGTTGTGCAAAATGGCGAAGGCGGAAAAACACAGCTCGCGCAGCCCCTTGCTGGCGGGCACCAGCGGCGTTTGGCCCTGCGGGAAAAACTGCGGACAGTCAGCGAACCGGGTCTGCACCATCTCCCCGACAGGCGCAGCAAGGGGGGCCGTCTGTGTCGACGTGGACCAGCCCAGGCGGTGCAACACCTCGGCAGGCGAGATCCCGAGCTCGGGCGCCAGCGCATAAGTCGCGGCGCCAAAACTGACCAAAGAAGAAACGATCAAAGCCCGGAGAAAGCCCTTGGGCTTATTGGCGGATCGGGAAGTACGTCGTGGGGCTGAGGTTCGGCGCGTCATTGTTACTTAAGTCTGGCTTGCCGGGCTGCTTATTGCCGGCTTGGACCAGGATTGTAGATGACACACAAATAGCATCAGGCCGGACTAATACCTGTAGACACCTCTGCTCACCAACCCACGCCCCCATCACAGAGACGCCCGCCACACTCACTTATTGACGCTCTCTCTACGCACATTGCCACCATGGCAACTTGCGGACCTGCCATTGACTAGGCGCCTCGCGCATTTTGGACGACCACAGGGACAGCGATACAAGCACCCTGGCCGACTGATCATGGACCGGGCCAAGCTGCGACAAGATGTATGGACCCAAAGAAAATCTGCTCACGCCAGAATCGAAGAATCTGATGTGAGCATGAAGAGGAAATACGACACTAAATGTTGGACGGCCAAGCACCAAAACGCGCGAGTGCTGGGAATCACCCAGGACATGGGTTACCCCGCGAGCATGAGGCCAGGTTAGGTGGCGCTTTAAACACAACAGATATTTAGCCCTCTATCTCGCTCATTTCACATATCGCTTGTTACCGCCACTCG
Organism: Bordetella avium; assembly: GCF_034424645.1. Classification (NCBI taxonomy): domain Bacteria; kingdom Pseudomonadati; phylum Pseudomonadota; class Betaproteobacteria; order Burkholderiales; family Alcaligenaceae; genus Bordetella; species Bordetella avium. Next base: position 1,626,873 of record NZ_CP139969.1, on the reverse strand, counting down.
TAACGCAATACCGCCCTCCCCGCGGCCCCGTACATACTGAACCAGAGCCACAAGAGCAGGAGGATGAGGTGGCGTCAGAAGGAGATGTAGGCTTCTTGCCTATCGAAGGCTGCGCCCCTCCCGATGCAGCCGGAGAAACTGATGACTGGCTTCGCGCCAGCGAGTCATAACATTTAAGCCTCGCTTCATTCGCCTGTCGCACCGCACAGGCCTGAAGATCCGTTGCCAAGTCAGCCTGAACCACCTGTGACAACGTAAGGCTTAAGAAAACAAACATACTCAACAGCAGGCGCATACTCATCTCCAACAGTCGATTGACTCTAAAAATTACTCGAATATATTTCCACTCACTTAAATACAGGCTAAAAATCAAAGGAGCAGCCAACAAAAACTCTGCACTTTTGCACGGATTTTTCTTTTTGTATTGAGCTTTGCAGCACGCAGCGCCAGCAGAACACCTTAAAGAGCACTGAAGCTCAGCTCAAACCGAGCCATCTGGTCCTGAAACTCGACCATGCATGATTGCTTTGTCGTAACAAACTCCAAAAACGGCGCACACTTCGAGGCCCGACAAGTTCAAACGAAAAAAATAACTGCAGCTAACGGGTAACGGTTGAGGAGGAAACGGCAAAGTTGATGGCACGACACCGTGCAGATCACCATCTAGACCCGCTGGCATCCCCCGGTAATCGGCACAGCATTCTCCACCGCAATAAAAAACATCACGAAACTCTTCCTCTAACAAAACTGGCCCCCGCGAAAGCGGGGGGTCGCCATGAAAGGCTTTCGCAACGACATCGCACCGAGCACCGCTGACCTGATACGGCTGAACACTGATCTGGCCATGACGTGCCACGATCTTGCTGACCTGTCCGCAGTTTCTGGCCATCGTCCCTAGCGAAAGTACAGAGGTGGCGCGTCGTCCCGGGAAATGAGCGCACTGATGCGCTTCCTTCTGGCATCGCTTGACGCTGCCAGAGTCAGAAATAGAAGCCGTCCTGGCAAAGATGCGGGAAATCGGCGCAGAGCTCGACTTCAGGGAAGCCGGCGTAACACTTGGCGTATCGCCATCGGTGCGTCCGCCTTTCAGCGCGGCGCTATGAAGCGCCTGAATATTGGTCTACACTTTCTGGGCCTGTAGGGCGAGCTGTGTCACCCCTACGCGAAAGTCCGATAGTGTCGAGAGTCGTATCGGAGGCCAAAGTCCCGCCTTGTGCGGGGCTTTGTTATTTGCGCTAGACAAGCGCCGATTTGCTCAAGCCATCTTAGGCAGGCTCGCCCGTCAGCCCCGCTATTCGGGCGCGCCCAACGCCTGCACATAGCCCAGAAGCCCATTCAACGGGTCAGCCCATCCCGCAGCATCCGCTACCACCTTAGCAAGGCTTAGCAAAGCGCGCGCGGGCAGATGGAGCCGCCAATCGATCACGGAATCTTGAACAGGCCGCGGATCTAGCGCGAAAGCTGCCGAGATTGCGCAGGATTCCAGCTACGTCGTATACGGCGTGACTATGACCAGGTGACAGCCCCGGCTCATGAATAGAACACGAGACCTGGCCCGAGGTAGCGTTGCCTTCAATCGCAGGCATCCATCTCAACAAAGTGCGCATAGAGGTCTGTGCTAATAAACATCTGGCGGCTGCGCAGGTTGTAAACAAGCCGCTTGGAACTCCGATAGCCTTTCACAACATCTAAATCTGCGCTGTACCACTTTTCATTACCGGGAAGCGATGGGTTGCGATAAACATCGCCGCCGATCCACTTCTGGTCCGTGAGCTTAATCCCCCACAGGGACTCAGAGCTTTTCCCGGACCAGCCAAGTCGCTTCGCTTCATCGGAGGTTATGTACACCGAAGGCAGTCTCCCTAACTTTCCAATATGCCGAACGGTACGCGCTAGCGACGCAATCGATTCAATCTGCGCCACGCCGCTATCGGCTAAAAATTTGTTGATGGCTTTGATCTCAGCTTCACACGTATTTAGCCCGCGAGCCTGCGCACTTCCTACCGTTATGAACATGGCTATTGCAGCTGAAACCGCCACTATTCTTGCCCCCATTGTTTTTTCTCCTCGATCAAAAGCGGCGAACTGTAGCACCGATTAAGCACCACCTTTATCTGCACCGGGTAGCCGAATCTGAACAAGAACCCCCGAAAGGCAATAGCACGACCAAAAACGGAAGTCATGCCTATCGAGAACGAGGTAATAAACGAGGGCACCACCACCGGCCTTCCGCTCCGAAGCGGGCTCTGGCACATTGACCCGCAGGTCAAAGGGTATGGATGCCTTTGCGAGAGCACTGCCGCAGGGCAAAACGCCGAAATGTGGGGCAGATCAACCGAAGACAAGCCTGCAAAGACTTAGCCGATAGCGCAGGCCCCAGGTCCTGCCCTCACGCTGCTAAAGCGCGGCTCAGTATCTGAAATCAGGCAAAAATCACGCACATAGGAAAGGGGCCAGTGATTTTCATCACTGGCCCCTCGATCTTTCTGGTCGGGACGGCGGGATTCGAACTCGCGACCCCTTGCACCCCATGCAAGTGCGCTACCAGGCTGCGCTACGCCCCGAAAGAGAACGTAACTATAGCAGGAAAATTTTGGTTTTGCACCTGCAACGTCACTTTTTTCATGAAATTGGCATTATTTTTTATAGACCGCTCATTAATTGAGCAAGATATCGACCCCTATCTGCGGCCATTGCGCAGTTCTTGCGCAAATTTCAGGCTTGACCGCCTGCATCGCCCCCGTAACGCCGTTTGGCCCGCCCGATAGGATGAAGCAATATCGCCAACTGGCTAAGGGATACTCGCCCACGATCCTGGATGAGCGCCAAATCCCTACCGGCCTACGAGGCAGATATGGCTTGATGCAGACAAGAAAAAACCCCGCCGGTGTGGGCGGGGTCATCCATGGCTGCGGCCAGCCGGCGAGGCTTAGAGGCTGGCGGCCAGGCTGGCTGAGATATCGTGCAGCTCATTGCGCAGCGCCTGCAACTCCGCCGCGGACAGACGCACCGCCGAGGCCTCGGTGCTGGACGCATCGCCTCCCAGCCGGTTGCGCGCGCCGCTGATCGTAAAGCCCTGCTCGTAGAGCAAGGAACGGATGCGGCGGATCAGCAGCACTTCGTGATGCTGGTAATAGCGGCGGTTACCGCGCCGTTTGACAGGTTTGAGTTGAGTGAATTCCTGTTCCCAGTACCGCAGCACATGGGGCTTCACACCACACAGCTCACTGACCTCGCCGATGGTGAAGTAACGTTTGGCGGGAATGGGCGGTAGCGTGACAGTCGATTCAGTTTTAGTCATGGATGAATTTTATGCCGCGTAACGTCAGGGACCGTTAACAATTACCGACAAAGCGTATCACTCCGCCGCTTCGTCATCAGAGACCTCGGCGGGATTGCCGCTTTGCTCGACCGTGCTCTTTAATTTCTGGCTGGCATGAAAGGTCACCACTCGTCTCGCAGCGATAGGAATGGTCTCGCCGGTTTTGGGATTGCGCCCAGGACGCGGCGGTTTGTCGCGGACCTGGAAATTTCCGAAACCGGAGAGTTTGACCGAATCGCCACGCGCCAGAGCTTCGCGGATTTCTTCGAAGAAGGTATCCACGATGTCCTTGGCTTCGCGCTTGTTCAGGCCGACCCGCTCAAAGAGCAGTTCGGCCAGCTCAGCCTTCGTTAAGGTGCGCGGTTCGGCAAGCATAGCGTTTCCCATGATCAAACCCGCTGGCGCGCACCATGCGCGCTGATCAAAGCATCCCTGATACGGCTGATGCAGTCTGACACTCGCGCCTCGTCCAGGGTCACAGCGCTGTCCTGAAGCCAGAAGCGGAAGGCAAGGCTTTTCTCGGCAGCGACCCCTTGCTGGGGCTTGTCGCGCCAGACATCGAACAGACGCACGTCCTGCACGACAGCCAGTTGCGGATCGGCCTTGATCAACGAGGCAACCGTATCAAGCATAGCCTGAAGACTGACGGACTCGTCAACCCACAAAGCCAGGTCTCGCTGGACAAGCGGCTGGCGCGACAGTTCGCGCACAACCGGCAACTGCCCTTCGGACAGCACGCCTGCGTCGATTTCAAACACCACGGGCGCCTGAGCCAGATCGGCCTGACGCGCCCATTGCGGATGCAACTCGCCCACCCAGCCCACGGTCTGGCCGGCAAGCTCGATGCGAGCCGCACGTCCGGGGTGCAGCGCGGGATGGCGGTCGGCCACGAAACGCAGTTCGCTGGCGCGAATGCCGAACAGGCTTTCCACGTCCATCTTGACGTCGTAGAAATCCACCGCACGGGTCGGTTCGCCCCACTGCTCTTCGTTGGCGGGGCCCCAAGCAGCGCCAGCCAGCTTAAGCGGCTGGCGCACACCCGCGACTTCGAGCGGGCCATCGGCCAACTGCGCATCGCGCATAAACACTCGGCCCAGCTCGAACAAACGCACCCGCGACTGCTTACGGTTGGCGTTGTGACGGATGATGGCCACCAGACCCGCGATCAGGCTGGAGCGCATGACCGACAGATGGCTGGCGATCGGGTTGAGCAGGCGCACAGGATGTTGGTTGCCGGCGTAATCGCGCTCCCAGTCGGCTTCAACAAAGCTGTAGTTCACCACTTCCTGGTAGTCACGTGCGGCAACCGCGCGACGCAGCGCATGCGGCCCGCGGCGTACTTCGGCTTGCGCGTGCATGCTGGCGCGCGCCACGGGCGGCTCGCTCGGAATGCGCTCGAAACCGTAAATGCGGGCAACCTCTTCGATGAGGTCCTCTTCGATCTCGATGTCGAAACGATAGGAGGGTGGCGTGACGATGAAATCATCGCCCTCGGTCGTGAAGACCAGACCAAGACGGGTGAAGATCTGCGCCACCTCGTCATGCGACACGGGCACGCCCAGCACGCGGTGACAGCGCGCCAGACGCATGCGCACCGGCGGACGCGCCGGCAGATTTACGATCTGGTCATCGATGGGACCCGCCTGACCGCCGCAGATATCCAGAATCAGCGCGGTGATGAGTTCGATATGTTCGGGGATGTTGCCGAAGTCCACACCGCGTTCGAAACGGTGGCTGGCTTCGGAGCTGAACTTGTAGCGTCGGGCGCGGCCGGCGATCGCGCCGGGCCACCAAAAAGCCGCCTCAAGATAGATGTTCTGGGTGTCGAGCGTGACCGAGGTGGCTTCGCCGCCCATGATGCCGGCCAGGCTTTCCACCACATCGCCCGCCGTGATGACGCCGACTTTTTCGTCGAGTTCGATATGCGTGCCGCTCAGAAGCTCGAGTTTCTCGCCCTTGCGCGCCCAGCGCACGGTCAAGTCGCCGTCGATCTTGTCCAGATCGAAGACATGCGAAGGACGGCCGACTTCGAGCATGACGTAGTTGGAGATATCCACCAAGGCGGACACCGAACGCTGACCGGCCCGCTCCAGGCGCGTCTTCATCCAGTCTGGCGTGGCGGCGCGGGCATTGACGCCCCGGATCACACGGCCGGCAAAGCGGCCGCATAGCTCGGGCGCCTCAATGCGCACCGGCAGGCGGGCATCGATCTGCACCGGTACGGCCTGGGCCTGAGGCGCGTTGAGCGGCGCGCCCGTCAAGGCAGCGACTTCGCGGGCGACCCCCAGAATGGAAAGGCAGTCGGCGCGGTTGGGCGTGAGCTTGAGAACGAAGAGCGTGTCATCGAGGTCGAGCGCCTGCCGGATATCCGTGCCCGGCGTAAAGCGATCGGGCAATTCCAGCAGACCGCCGTGGTCTTGCGACAAACCCAATTCCCGAGCTGAACACAACATGCCCGACGAGGCGACGCCCCGCATTTTGGCTACGCCGATCTTGATGTTGCCCGGCAGTTGCGCTCCCACCCGTGCCAAGGGCACCAGCAGGCCAGCGGCCGCATTGGGCGCTCCGCAAACGATTTGCAGCAGCTCGCCGCTGCCATCATCGACCTTGCAAACGCGCAGTTTGTCTGCGTCAGGGTGTGCTGCGGCCTCGACGATGCGCGCTACGACCACGCCGCTGAAAGGCGGCGCGGCGGTCTGGGTTTCTTCGACTTCCAGACCCGCCATCGTGAGCTGATGCGCGAGTTCTTCGGTACCAATGGCCGGATTGACCAGCGTGCGCAGCCAGGATTCGGAAAATTGCATGATCAGCCGTCTTTATTCGTTGAACTGGCGCAGGAAGCGCAAATCGCCTTCGTAGAACTGGCGCAGGTCGTTCACGCCATAACGCAGCATGGTCAGACGCTCCAGCCCGGAGCCGAAGGCAAAGCCGATATAGCGTTCCGGGTCCAGGCCGAAGTTGCGCACCACTTGGGGATGCACTTGACCCGACCCCGAGATTTCCAGCCAGCGGCCACGATTGGGTCCGGAGGTGAACATCATGTCGATTTCGGCCGACGGTTCGGTAAAGGGGAAGAATGAAGGGCGGAAACGCACGACCAGGTCGTCGCTTTCAAAAAAGCAGCGCAGGAAGTCGGTATAGACGCCTTTCAAATCCGCGAAAGAAATGTCTTCGGCGATCCACAGACCCTCGACCTGGTGAAACATGGGAGAGTGCGTGGCGTCGCTATCCACACGATAGGTCCGCCCCGGGGCGATGACCTTGATCGGCGGCTTGTGCATGCGCGCATAGCGCACCTGCATGGGGCTAGTGTGCGTGCGCAGCAGCAGCGGCAGGCCCTCGGCGTCTTGCATATCGACGTAGAAGGTGTCCTGCATAGACCGCGCTGGATGGTCCAGCGGATTGTTCAGCGCGGTGAAATTGGTCCAGTCGTTTTCAACTTCGGGGCCATCGGCCACATCGAAGCCGATCGAGCGGAAGATGGCTTCAACCCGTTCCCAGGTGCGGATCACCGGATGAATGCCGCCTGCGGCGCGTCCGCGGCCGGGCAAGGTGACATCGATGGTTTCCGAGGCCAGGCGGGCATCAAGCTCGGCCTGCGCGAGTTCGGCGCGGCGGGCATTGAGCAGTTCCTCGACCTTTTGCTTGGCCTGATTGATACGGCCGCCGGCTTCGCGCTTGGCAACCGGATCGAGCTGCGCCAGCCCTTTGAGCAGGAGGGTCAGCGCGCCCTCTTTGCCCAGGAAACGCGCTTTGGCGTTTTCCAGCGCGGCCGCATCAGTCGCGGCGGCGAATCGTTCTTGAGCCTGGGAAACCAGGTCGTCAACCGGTAAAGTCATGAGAATAAGCCTTCAAAACGCAAACGGGGCCCATCGAGCCCCGTTTGCAGCGATCCGCGAGAATGAACGCGATCAGGCAGCCAACGCAGCCTTGGCTTGTTGCACGATAGCGGCAAAGCCAGCCTTGTCACGCACGGCCAGATCGGCCAGCACCTTGCGGTCGAGTTCGATCGCAGCCTTCTTCAGACCGGCGATGAACACGCTGTAGCTCAGGCCCTGTTCACGCACAGCGGCGTTGATACGGGTGATCCACAGAGCGCGGAAGGTGCGCTTCTTGTTGCGGCGGTCACGGTAGGCGTACTGACCAGCACGCATGACCGCCTGCTTGGCGATACGGAACACATTGCCACGGCGGCCACGGTAACCCTTGGCGGCGGCAATGACTTTCTTGTGACGAGCGCGGGCGGTAACGCCACGTTTAACGCGAGGCATAGTAAATCTCCCTTATCAAGCGAAAGGCATCATCGCCTTGACGGAGGCGATGTTGGTTTCATGGACCGCAGCCGAACCGCGCAGCTGGCGCTTGTTCTTGGTGGTCTTCTTGGTCAGGATATGACGCTTGAACGCCTGACCGCGCTTGATGGAGCCGCTGCCGCGGACCTGAAAACGCTTGGCAGCGCTTTTCTTGGTCTTCATCTTGGGCATGATGATTCCTAAAACAATTTGTTGATATTCATGGCAACAGGTGGTCAACCGCCCAAGAGGATTCGGCCAACACTTGGCATACCCGCGCCACTTCTCTTTTGCACTACTTACTTTTTGCTTACTTTCTTACTTACTACTTTCTGAACCACGTCTTTCCCCTACGCCTTGTCCGCCAGCAAAGCTGCCTGACAAATGTGGGAAAGCCTTTGATTATATGGCGATTTCTGTTGGCTTGTCGAGTAGCATGCCAATTTGGCGCCCGGAAAACGCACTCGCCTGCCCCACACGCCCTGGTAAGCGCCCGACCACAGCCGCGCGCGCCCAGGCAGCGCCGCCCTATCCCGCCCCCGAGCTAGCGCCGCAACGCCGAGCCTTCCGCAGCCGCCCGATACTGCAAGGCTTCGGCCAAATGGGTTTGCGCGATGGCCTCCTCTGCAGCGAGATCGGCCACGCTGCGAGCGATGCGCAGCACGCGGTGGCTAGCCCGAGCCGAGCTGCCCAGGTGGCGCATGGCTTGCCCGAACCATCGCCCAGTTTTGTCGTCGAGCGCGGCGTGGCGGGCCAGTGCCGAGACGGGCAGCTGCCCGTTCAGCCCGCCCTGACGCCGCCATTGCCGCTGCCGGCAGGCGATAACGCGCTGCCGCACGGTGGCGGAAGCCTCGCCGGGCGGGCCGGCCAGGCAATCGGGGTCAACGGGAGGCAACCACAGGTGCAGATCGATGCGGTCGCGTAAGGGACCGCCGATGCGGTCGACATAACGGGCCACCTGATCCGGTGCACACGCGTAGGATGGCCGCGCCAGCCGCAAGGGCAGGGATTCATGGCAGCCACCAACTGGAAACGCGCCGGATAGCGCAGACTGGCGGCGGCCCGCGCAATGACCACCTCGCCGGATTCCATCGGCTCGCGCAGCGCCTGCAAAGCACGGCGCTCGAACTCGGGCAGCTCATCGAGAAACAGCACGCCCTGATGGGCGCGCGAGATTTCACCGGGCCGGGGCGGTGAGCCGCCGCCAATCAGGGCGGCGGCGGTTGCGCCATGATGCGGCGCACGGAAAGGCGGCACGCCAAAGGGCGGCTCATCGCCGCCTGCCAGCCGGGCAATGGCGGCCGCCTCCAGCGCAGCCCTATCGTCGAGTTCGGGCAGCAGGCCCGGCAGACGCTGCGCCAACATACTCTTACCGGCCCCTGGCGGCCCGCACATAAGCATGCTGTGCCCCCCTGCCGCCGCGATTTCCAGCGCCCGCCGCGCCCCCGGCTGTCCTCGCACCTCTGACAGACAGAGGCCTGGCGGCGCGAGCGGCCGGGCCGGCGCCTGGGCAGACGGCAACGGCGCCTGCCCGGCAAGATGGGCGGCCACTTCGGCCAGGCAACGCGCCGACAAGACAGACAGGCCGGGCACCCGTGCGGCCTGGGCGGCGCTTTCTTCGGGAAGAATCAGTATCGGCTTGCGCTGCGCCGCCTTGCACTGCGCACCTGCCACACCCAAGGCGAGCGCCAGCGGGTCGGCCACCGGCACCAAGGCACCGGACAGGGACAGCTCACCGGCCAGCACCAGATTGTCATCGGGCGGCAACAGGGCAATCTGCCCCGAGGCCATGAGCAGGCACAGGGCAATGGGCAGATCGAAGCGCGAGGAAGCCTTGGGCAGATCGGCCGGCGACAGATTAATGGTGATACGCCCGCCCGACGGAAACTCGAAGCCGCTGTTAATAATGGCCGCCCTGACCCGCTCTCGGCTTTCGCGGACTTCGAGATCAGGCAGGCCCACTACAGTAAAGGCGGGCAGGCCCGGCCCCAGATGGGCTTCGACACGCACGGCAAGCGTCTGCAAACCCAGGAGGGCGCGGCTGGAAAGCACGGCTAAGGTCATGAGGCAAGGGCGTAAAAGCAAGGCCCTCAGTATGCGTGCCGCCGTGGAAAAAGACCGGCCAGGGTGACAGGGCGGCCCCTTGGGGATAGTCCCTGTGATCAGCCGGACTCTTGATCAAGCTCGCATCAAACCAAGCAGGAAGGTGAAGCATCCGGGATACGCCCGGAATTTGCCTGGCGCGTTGTGCGCGCTTGTCGTGTCACAGGCACCCGCCTTGCGCGGCGATCGAAACGCCGGACAAGCTGATCCGGCGCTGCCTCTGCAGACCCTGGGAACTCAGTCTTTGGACTGATCGTTGATCAGGGCATTGACGCGCTCTTCGAGTTGCTGCACCTGCGCCGACAACTGGTCGATGCGCGTGCGTGCGCGGGCCAGCAGATCGGCCTGCACGTCGAATTCTTCACGGGTGATCAGATCCAGCCGCGCAAAGCCCTGCGTGAGCATGGCGCGCACATTGCGCTCGACGTCGGCAGCAGGGCTGCGGGCGATGAGATCCGAGAGGTTTTTTTGGATGTCTTCCATCCATTGGGTGCGATTCATGATGCCCTCGCTAAAATAGTCATAAGCTAAGTGTAGTCTGGGATGGAAAAAAAAGCGGGCCGCGCTGGCGCCGTGCGGCGGTCACCAGGCCGACGTCATCAAAGGCGGACCGGACCCGCGCCGGAAAATCAACGTCAACGCGGGGTTTCAGGTAGAGTTCGCGGCTTAGGTAAAGCAGCGTGTCAGGCGTGCTGCGCACGTAAGCGGCCTTATCGATACCTCTGCGCAGGCCCGTGGCCAGGCGGGCTTGCCATGGTGCGTACCGCGCTGGCCCCTGTCCGCGAGGCCGGGCAGGCGCCGAGTTCGCAGCCGCAACATCAGCGCGCCTGACCAGGGCGCAAGCTGCGGCGGACCACCGCGGCGCAGATCTGACAAGACAAGGACTCACGGAACACCCATGCGCAACATCGTCATCATCGGCGGCGGACACGCCGCAGCACAGCTTTGCAGCGGCCTGACAGGGGCGGCCATCACGCTGATCAGCGAAGAGGCCCATTTGCCCTATCATCGGCCGCCCCTGTCCAAGACCTTTATCAAGGACGAGGAGGCCGAGCTCAATCCGCTGCGTCCGGCCAACGCCTATGAGGAGGCAGGTGTGCGCCTGCTGCTGGGCAAGACGGCCATAGCCATTGACCCGGCTGCGCGCACCGTCACACTGGGCTGCGGCGATGTCGTCGCCTATGACGAGCTGGTGCTGGCCACTGGCGCACGCCCCCGTCGCATCGCCGCGCTGGAGCCCGCCCCCGCCAATCTGCACTATCTGCGCAACGCCGCAGACGCGCGGGCGCTGCGCGTCGCCCTGCAAGCCGCCCAGCACGTCACCGTGCTGGGCGGCGGCTTCATCGGCCTGGAAATCGCGGCCACCGCCGCCGCACTGGGCAAGGCGGTCACCGTATTTGAAAGCCAGCCCCGCTTGCTAGCCCGCTCCACCTCGCAAGAAGCATCCGAACACATCCGCGCCAATCTGGAAGCCGCAGGTGTCACGCTGCATCTGAATGCGCATGTGGAAGGCTTCGAGCTTGCCGGCGGTCTGGTCACGGCGCTGCACGCCAACGGGCAGACCCATCCTGTCGAGGTTCTGGTCGCAGGCATCGGGGCCGTACCGGAGACGCGGCTGGCCGAGGCCGCCGGCCTGGCGGTAGACAATGGCATCATCGTCGATAGCCTGATGCGCACGTCCCTGCCCCACATCTACGCCATCGGCGACTGTTCAGCCTTTCCCTATGCACGAGAGGGCCGGCCCCTGCGCCTCGAATCGGTGCAAAACGCCAACGACCAAGCGCGTACACTCGCCGCCGTCCTTTCTGGCGCACCTGCCGAATACACCGCCCTGCCCTGGTTCTGGTCAGATCAAGGCGCGCTGCGCCTGCAGATAGCGGGCCTGGCCCCCGCAGGCACGCAACGCCGTCTGCGTCCGGGCGCCAAACCCGGCAGCCTGTCCATTTTGCATTTCCTGGACGGCCGGCTGGTGTGCGTTGAATCTATCAACGCACCGCTCGATCACATGGCCGCCCGCAAGCTGCTCGAACTCCCCGAGCATCCGCCCGCCGAGGTATTGCTCGACCCTGGGATTGCACTCAAAACCCATTGCTGAGCCCGCCTGGCAAGCCTGATCATTGCCGCGCCGGCCACGCAGCCGGCGTTTTTTAGCTGTTTGCCCTGCTGCAACAAAAAAAAGCGGCCCGCAAGCGGCGCCGCCTTCTAAAGCACAGGAGAAAAACAGAATCGCCGGGGAAAGCGATCCGGAGCTGGCCGCCCTAGGCCAACTCCCCTGGCATGGCGGACACCGATTGCCGCGGCCCCCACCATTGCCGCAGACAAAGCCCGCAGCGCGTCAATTCTTCCCGAGGCCTCCCCAGGCGGCAAGCCATGAGCTGTAAAGCAGAATTTCAGTCGTGACAGGGTGTTCCAGCACCCGAGCAAGAAATGCCCGCTAAAAGGCGGCATCCCTGAGGAAGCTGTCCCTAAATTTCTGTTGCCGCCGACTCGCCAGCCATCGCAATTCGCAACACTTTTGCAAAACCGCTGGCTGCCTGCTGCCCGCCGCAAGCGCCCGCCTTGGCATGCACCATTTTAATGCGCCGCGCCTTCTGTTTTGCCCCACGATGGAGCAGCCGCACCGTTTTGCCTGCACGGCGTCTGCCGCTGCCCGCTGGCAACAAGGTGGCACGGAACTTGCTTGAATGCTGATGCCCAGGTGCAACCATAAAAGGAATAGCCATGAAACTTGTCATCGCCATCATCAAGCCATTCAAGCTGGACGAAGTGCGCGTGGCGCTGTCGGACATCGGCATCCAAGGACTGACGGTGACCGAAGTCAAAGGCTTCGGACGCCAGAAAGGTCATACGGAGCTTTATCGCGGAGCCGAATACGCCGTCGATTTTCTGCCCAAACTGCGTGTAGAAGCTGCCGTGCCCGACCACATCGTCGATCAGGTGGTGGAGGCCATCGAACAGGCCGCTCGCACCGGCAAGATCGGCGACGGCAAGATTTTCACCTCTCCGCTGGAACAGGTGATCCGCATCCGCACCGGCGAATCGGGCGAGAACGCGCTCTGAACACTCGGCGCAACAGACTATTGGAGCCATGAAAAATGGATAAAGCAGATGTTTCCTGGCTGCTGGTTTCGACCCTGCTCGTATTGATGATGGCAGTGCCGGGCCTGGCCTTGTTTTACGGCGGATTGGTGCGCAGCAAAAACGTGTTGTCCGTGCTGATTCAAGTGCTTTGCACCTTCGCGCTAGCGGTGGTGCTGTGGTTTATCTACGGTTATTCGCTGGCCTTCACCCAAGGCAATGCCTTTGTGGGCGGGCTGTCGAGGATGTTTTTCTCGGGGATGTTCAACCCTGCGGATGGCAGCTACACCATGACAGGCACGTTGCCGGAACTGCTGTTCGCGTCGTTCCAGGCCACTTTCGCAGGCATTACCTGCGCACTGGTTGTGGGCAGCTTCGCTGAACGGGCGCGCTTTTCGGCCGTGCTGGTGTTCACGGTAATCTGGTTCACCTTTGCCTACATCCCGATCGCACATATGGTGTGGTTCGCCTCTGAAACGGCGCCTGGCCTCTTGAACGCTCAAGGCGCGCTGGATTATGCAGGCGGCACCGTGGTGCATATCAACGCTGGCGTGGCTGGGTTGGTGGGCGCCTATGTCATCGGCAAGCGCGTGGGCTATGGCCGCGAAGCGATGCAGCCCCACAATCTGCCCATGACCTACATCGGCGCCATGCTGTTGTGGGTAGGTTGGTTCGGCTTTAACGCGGGCTCGGCATTGGCCGCCAATGAAGGCGCAACCCTTGCGCTGTTCAATACGATGGTAGCCACCGCCGCCGCCGTGCTGGCCTGGACGTTCACCGAATGGTCCATCAAGGGCAAGCCCTCCATGCTGGGTGCGGCCTCGGGCGCAGTGGCCGGCCTGGTCGGAATTACGCCAGCGGCCGGCCTGGTAGGTCCGGTGGGCGCATTCGTGATTGGTCTGCTCGCTGGCATGATCTGCGTCTGGGGCGTCAATGGCCTGAAGCGCATGCTGCGCGCCGATGATTCGCTGGATGTGTTCGGCGTGCATGGCGTGGGCGGCATCGTCGGCGCGCTCCTGACGGGCGTGTTCAACGCCAAAGTCCTGGGCGGGCCCGGCCTCGATAGCGCCAGCCTGATCCCCGGCCAGGTCTGGGTGCAGCTCGAAGGTGTGTTGCTGACTGTGGTGTGGTCGGCCGTGGTGGCCCTGGTAGCCTACAAAATTGCAGACAAACTCTGCGGTCTGCGCGTACCCGAGGACCAGGAACGTGAAGGGCTGGATGTCACCAGCCACGGCGAGTCGGCTTATCACAGCTGATCGCTTTCCCGTCGACACAAACGGCGCCGCAAGGCGCCGTTTGTCATAGGATGCGCTGGATCATGGGGCGGATACGGGAATATCGCACGCCGTCTTCACGGCGGGTTTACCCAAGCGTGGCGCGCGGAAGATACCCGCCAGCATCGCGGCCGAGGCGGCAGCTCAAGACGATGAGCGACGCGCCGGGCCGCTGGCGCAGGCCGATCTGCGCAACCAGCGCATCAGGCTACCCAGGACAGGCAGTTTTTCATAGAGCTCTTCAGCGGCATCCCAGTAATCGCGATGCATTGCCACGCGGCCCTGAGCGTCAAAACGCACCAAGGTGGCGCCCTGAATGCATTGTTCCACCTGCGGCCGCCAGCGGCGCATGCGGAAACGGAACTCCCAACCAAGAAAAGCCTGATCCCCCTGCACCATGTTGTGGATGACGGTAAAACGCGGCTGATCTAATGTGGCGAACATATGCTCGAAGATTCGCGCAATAGCTGCCAGGCCCCGCACATCGTTGAAGGGATCTTTGAAATGCGCATCAGGCGCGTAATACGCATCTAGGCTGGCTAGCCGTTCCGGCGAGAGCTGCTCGTAAAACGCAATCAGCCGCTGAGCGGCGGCGGCCACATCGCCACTAACGGCAGGAAGTTGTGTAGACATGCTCACAGGCCCGTCACGCGGTGCACGATTGAGAAATACCAGCGGTAGGGCAGGCAGCGCAGCAACCTGAGCACACGCGTGAAGCGTTTGGGAAAGTGCATCTCGAACGCTCCCTTTTCCCAACCGCGCACGATGGCGGCGGCCGCCTGCGGGGGAGTAAGCAGGGCCGGCATGGGAAAGGTGTTTTGTGCGGTGAGCGGGGTGTCGACGAAACCCGGATTGACCAGGCTGACCCCTACGCCTTTGGGACGCAGATCGAGAAACAGGTTTTCCGCAAGATTGATCAATGCCGCCTTGGTGGGCCCGTAGGCCAGACTTTGGGGCAGACCGCGCCAACCGGCCACACTCGCGACCAGACTCAGGTGCGCCCCGCGCCCCGCGCCTGCCGCTTGCAACATCGCGGGCAACACGGCGGCCAGCACATGCAGCGCGCCTGCGACATTCACCTGTTGGTGCCGCAGCAGCTCAGGCAGGTCTAGCGCTTGCGCGGACATCGGACGAAAATAGCCAGCGCAGTAACACACCAGATCCAGCGGGCCACCTGCCAGAAGCTGCTTCGCCGCATCGGCGCTCGCCTGGGCATCCGTCACATCGAAGGCCAGCGCCTGGCTGCCGGGGTGATCGCGCACGAAGCCGTCCAGCAGGGCTTGCTGGCGCGCCGAAACACATACCTGCGCGCCACGTTCGTGCAGTAAGGCTGCGACGGCGCGCCCGATGCCGCTGGACGCGCCTATCAACCACACACGTTTGCCGCGCCAGTCGGTAATGGGGGGATTGAGCGGCACGGTTTTATTCCTTGCTAAAGGACAGCAGCACCTCACCCAGCTTGAAGCCGAATTTGCTCATGGTGGCGCGGTTAATCATCACCTGCTCATTGATCAGGAACATCCAGTCATCGAACTGCACGTCGTAGGTCTTGCCGTCCACCGGCAGGCGCAGCGTGTAGTTCCAGCGAAAGGCATTCCCTGCGGTCTGCCCCTGGGCCTCTCCCACCACATCATCGGCGCGGCCGGTATAACGCCCGTCCGCATGCTTAGTCAGGCGCCAGACTCGACGCTCGGTCGTGCCATCGGAATAGGTGAAAGCCTCGTCCAATACGCCCTGATTCCCTTCCCAGTGGCAATCCATCACCACCGTGAAACGGCGAGCCACCTCACCACTGCGCTTTTGAAAAATGCCATAGGCATGAATGCGGCCATTGAAGTACTTATCAAGCTCCAGCAGCGGACGCTGCTGTGCATAGTCGCTGACCTGGGGACCGGAGCAGCCCATCAAAGCAGCAGCGCTGGCAAACAGGGCCATCAAGGCGAAGCGGCGGGTAGTCATGGTGTGAGCCCTCGAGAGAGGTTGGACGGTACGATCAACAGCCGGTGCAGCAGCCCGGCGGCGATCAGCTTAAAAGCACAAGGCACTAAGGCGTAGATCCAGACCAGGCGGTGTAAGGCTTGCGTGTCCTGGCTGCCGGGCACATAGCCCAGCCACTGCAAAAGCGGCAGCATCGCCCCTGCGGCCAAGGCCAGATTGAGCTTGGTGGCCAGATTCCACCATCCCAGGTAGCTGCCATCATGCACGCCTTGCGCGCCATGGCGCTCGATCAGCAAAGCCAGCAAGGCGCCGGGCACGGCGAGGTCAGCTCCAAGCGCCGCGCCCGACAGCACACAGATCAGGGCAAAGGCCGCCACCTGCCCGCTGCTCAAGGCGGCCGCCCAGCTAAAACAGGCCACGGCCAGCAACATGCCGGCAAGCCAGCTGCGTTCCAGCCCGAATCGGCGGACCACCCGCAACCAAGCGGGCAAAGACAGGGCGGCGCTGACAAAATACAGCACCAAAAACCCGGCAATCTGCGCTGAAGTGGCCAATAGCCAATCCTGGGCAAAAAACAGCATCAGGGCGGAGGGAATGGCGCTGGCGATGCCATTGCACAAAAACACCGCCAGCAAGCGCCGGAAAGATGCATCGCTCAATGGCTGCCACAGAGGCGGCTTCTGTCCTGGCCCCACGGATGACAATGGCGGCGCCTCTGCGAACGGTGGGCGCGGCGCCTGCCAAAGCGCCAACCATCCGACCAGCAGCGCGAGCGTGAACACCCCCAACATGAGGCCGGCCCCCCAGGCTACCGACAACGCACTGGCCGTGACTACCCCGATCAGGCTCGGCCCCTCGCGCCAGGCGACAATGCGGCTGCGCTGAACGGCGTCGCCGCCCAGGCGCACACCCCAGGCCTGATGGGCGATGAGCAACAGGCTATGCGCGAGACAGGTTAATAAAAGCCCCGCCACCATCCACAGCGCCAGCGCCCCCGCTCCCTGCACACGGGGGAAAAACAGCCCCGCCATGCCCGCGCCGAGGACTACAGCGGAAATCCCGATCACCCCAAGCACCGCCCCCAGCGTACGGCGGAACAAAAAGTCGCTCAGACGTCCCAACAAGGGCTCGGCGCCGGCATCGATCAGCCGCACCAACATCAGCAAAGCGCCCACTGTGGCCAGTGGCAGACCCAGCTCGCTGGCGTAGAAATGCGGCAACACCACATACAAGGGCAGCGCGGCGAAAGCCAGCGGCAAACCTAGCAGACCATAGGACAGCCCGGCGCGCCAAGAAAGCGGCAGCGAGGGATTCCACGGTCGTGTTGGATTGGGAATCATGATTTGGGCGCCAGCAAGGCGCTGCGCAGGCCGGGTTCCGAAGTACGGGGGGACAACCAGATATCGAAAAAACGGCGCGCCAGCTCAGCATCCTCACTCATGCCCAGAAACTCATCGCCACGCCAAAGCATCATGCCCTGCCCTGGCTGATACAGGCCCGTTAAGCGCTCACCTGCCTGTACGTCGGGAAACAGGGCCGTCAGCGCAGTTGACCAGCGCTGCACCTGTTCAGCCGGCAGGCTGCCCTGGCGTTCGATTTCCTCAATGGAACGCCTGGCGATATCGGCGCCCTTGAAAGCGCGGTGATACGTGAGTTCCAACGCCAGGGGTTGGGCGGCAATGTCAGCCGCATCAAACTGCGGGCCCACCCACAGACGGGCATCGTAAATACGCAGCCCCCATATACGCAGTTGTCCCTGCCCCCAGACCCCGGCGCCGGGTAGCACCTGCTGCATGAAGGCGGGAGGCGCGTCCTGCGCCGCCATTGCGGGGGCTACACTGGCCCAGGCTAACCAAAGAGCCACGCCCAAAGCGCTGAGGTGGCATTGCAGGGAGGAAAAGAGGCGATCAGTCATGGGCACCTCGCGCAGGCAACAAATCAGTCTTTCACCAAGATGTACTGCGCAACATCGATGTTCCCGCTATCGAAGGCGGCCTCGCAGTACGCCAGATAAAACTCCCAGGTGCGCAGAAACTGGGTATCGAAGCCGAGCGCTAGCACCTGAGCGCCCTGCTGCATGAACTGCTGCCGCCAGCGGCGCAGCGTTTCGGCGTAGTCGGGACCGAAAGAAAAAGCCTCGACCACGCGCAGACCCGCTTGCTGCGCCTCGGCCCGAAAACGCGCGGGACTGGGCAGGCAGCCACCGGGAAAGACATATTGCTGAATGAAGTCCGTGCCCCGCACATAGCGCTCGAACAGGGCATCGTCGATGACGATGCTTTGCACGCAAGCACGTCCGCCGGGCTTGAGCAGACGCGCCAATGTGGAAAAATAGCTGGGCCAATAAGCCTGACCCACGGCTTCCACCATTTCGATGGAACAAATGGCGTCAAAAGGCGGGTCTTGAATGTCGCGGTAATCCTGCAGGCGCAGATCCGCCTGAGATGCCAGGCCAGCCTGATGCAGGCGCTGCTGGGCATAGGCCAGTTGTTCGGAAGACAGGGTCACCCCCGTGACATGGGCCTGGAACTCGCCGGCCGCCATCTCGGCCAGCGCCCCCCAGCCGCAGCCGATCTCCAGCAAGCGGCAGCCCGGCCGCAGCTCGGCGCCATGTAAGGCGCGGCGCACCTTGGCGTGTTGGGCCTGCGTCAAATCCCCCGCCAGATTGCCCTGAAACCAGGCCGAGGAATAATTCATGCTCGGGTCCAGCCACAATCGGTAGAAGGCATTGCCCAGATCGTAGTGGGCGTGAATGTTGCGCCGGCTGCCGGCGCGGGTGTTGCGGTTGAGCAGATGTTTGAGCCGGTAGGCCAGGCGCCCCCACCAGCTGCCGTACACTAGAGACTCTAGCGCCTGGCGGTTGGCCAACATGAGACGCAGCAGGTCAGCCACGTTCGGCGTGCTCCAGTCTCCGGCGATATAGGCTTCGGCCAGGCCAATATCACCCGAACGCAGCACCGCGGCGAACACCCCCCAATCGCGCAGAACCAAGCTGGCATGCGGTTGTCCACCTTGACCCAGTTGCAGCGTACTGCCGTCGGGCAGCTCCAGATGCAGCGTGCCCTGCTGCAAACGCTGCAATACACGCAGGCAGTGACGCGCCACGCTGGGCAATCCGGCCGGCAACGATAAGGGGAGCGAAGCGGGGGAAGTGTTCATGATCAAGAGTCGGTTGCAGAGGAACGAGACACAGGCTGGGCGGGCGCCCGGGGCTTGGAATGAAACGGCACCCGCTTCAAGTACAACAGGAAAGCATGCCAGAGAATGCGAGTCATCACGCCTAGCGTGAGCAAGGGGTATCGCCACAGAGCGCGGCGACGGCTGGCGGCAGTGAGCGGCTCCAGCCGCCCCGCCATGCCGGTCAGCAGCAGTGGACCTTGCGCGTCGTGATAGTCGATGCGCACCCTCGCGGCATCCAGGCCCTCTGCGCCCACCCGACGAAACTCAAAGTGATAGGCGCCCTCCACGACGCAAAAAGGCGAGACATGAAACCTCTTGCAGGCCTGCAGCGTCTGACCATAGCGCGGATGATCTAGCAGATAGGCATGACGCTCGCCAAAGGTGTTGTTCACCTCTGCCACAATGGCGCGCAAGCTGCCATCCTTGCGGTGGCAGTACCAGAAACTCACGGGCTTGAAGCTGTAACCCAGCACCCGCGGATAGCACTGTAACCAGACTTCTCCCTGAGCATCGTTAATGCCCTCGGCTTGCAGCAAAGCCTCGAGCCAGGCCAGTGCCCCGCCCTCTTGCGGGCCGATGCCATGATCCCTGTCGTGAAACGAGAGCGCCCCGGCGCGATTGAGCGCCAACACCCCTGCGGCCTCGGGCCGTTCTCGCAGGGTACGCATGGGCAGCATCAAAAAAAAAAGTGGGAACGATGAAGCGGTGGCGACGGGGCCGAAGACGGGTATGCCACACATGCCCGAAGCCGATGTGCGGCACAGCGGCCTGTGGCGCCTCGCGGGATGTTGGGTGATTCATACGGCCCGCTGCCAGTGGGCCAGCAGGGCGTCAGCCGCACGGTAGCCCGACTGCAGACCGTCTTCATGAAAACCATAGCCCGTCCAGGCGCCGGCATACCAGGTGTGTTGGCCGCCTTGCAACTGCGGCACCTGCTTCTGCGCGGCCAAGGCCGCCAGATCGAACACCGGATGCTCGTAATCAAACTCGCCCAGCACAAGCGAGGATTCGATGCGGCTCACCGGATTGAGCGACACCAGCACCGGCTGCGCAAAGGGCAGCGGCTGTAAACGGTTGATCCAGTAATGCAAACAAACGCGTGCTGACTCTTGCCTATCGTCCGCCGCACGCTCGTAGTTCCAGGCTGCCCACGCCGCGCGGCGCCGGGGCATCACCCTGGTGTCTGTGTGCAACACGGCGCGATTGGGCTGATAGCGGATGGCGCCCAACACCTGCTGTTCAAGCACGCTGGGCTGAGCCAGCAGACGCAAAGCCTGATCGCTGTGCACGGCCAGCACCACGGCGTCAAAATGCTCCGCACCGCTGCTGGAGCGAATAAGCACGCCGCCGGCATGACGTTCGATGCGCATGACCGGAGTGGCCAGGCGGGCATCCAAGCCCGGCAACAGGGCGCTCACGTATTGCCGCGCGCCACCGGCCACCGTGCGCCACTGTGGCCGGTTCTGCACTTGAATCAGGCCATGGTTGTGGCAAAAGCGCACCATCGTCGCCACAGGAAAGCGCAGCATCTGGTCAGTCGGGCAGCTCCAGATACAGCCCAGCATCGGCAGAAAATACCAGTGGCGAAACGCCGCGCCAAAGCCATGCTGATCCAGAAACTCCCCCAAGGGCTGCGCCAGCGCCTGCTCTTGGCCCCCTTCTGCCAGCGCGGTGCACAGACGGTTAAAACGCAGCAGCTCAGCGAGCATCCCCAAAAAACGCGGGCGCAACAGGTTCCGCTTCTGGGCAAACACTGTCGCTAGGTTAGAGCCATTCCATTCCAACGCCTGCGCGCCCAAGGCGCCCGCACCCGGCACCTGGACAGAAAACGACATGTCTGAAGGAACGGTGCGCACCTGCAAGGCATCGAGCAGTGCTATCAAGCCGGGATAGGTACGCTCGTTTAACACCAGAAAGCCGGTGTCCACACCCTGTGTCACAGGTTGACCCCGGGCATCGGGCAGGCTCACATCGACGGTGTGAGTGTGCCCGCCAAAATAGGCTTGCGCCTCGAACAACGTGACATGCGCCTGACCACGCAGCCGATGAGCGGCTGCCAAACCCGAGATACCCGACCCGATTACTGCAACTTTCATAGCTTGGGCAATGCCTGGTGGTGACGGACGCCGCACAACTGTGCCGTCCTTGTACGGTGGCGTAATCTACCTTATAAAACAAAAACAATCTTGTTATTAATAATTATTGCAATAAATCGCGTGCTCTGAACAGCCCGATGATGCGTCAGATCGAGTTAGCCAAAGGGTGGCTCTGCGGGCCGCTGGCGTGATCGGCCTGGGGGCTGCGATACTTGAAAAATGATCGATAAAAAGTCCGTGGCGTCCAGGCGAGCCAGACGGTTTACCTGAATCTCAGGCGGACGCCCCCTGCGACGCATTCAAGGAAGACATCATGCGCATCCTGCTCACTGGCGGCACCGGCCTCATCGGCCAGGCTTTATGCCGGCACTGGCAAAGCCAGGGCCACACCCTAAGCGTCTGGAGCCGCGACCCGCAGAAAGTCGCGCAGCTGTGCAGCGGCGCGCAGGGAGTCGCACAATTGCCAGCGCTTGATGACGGTCCGCCAATCGATGCCGTCGTCAATCTGGCAGGCGCCCCGATCGCGGATCGCCCCTGGACGGCAGCACGGCGCAATGTGCTGTGGCGCAGCCGTATCGACCTGACGCATACCCTGGTTGACTGGATGGGGCGGCAATCCAGCCCTCCTGGCATACTGCTTTCAGCCTCGGCAGTCGGCTGGTATGGAGACCGGGGAGACACCCTGCTCGATGAGTTCAATCCGCCCGGAAATAACGACTTCGGCAGCCGCTTATGCATGGCCTGGGAACAAGAGGCGGAGCGTGCCCGCAGCCATGGCGTGCGAGTGGCCTGTTTGCGGATTGCGCCAGTATTGGCCTCAAAAGGCGGCATGCTGGCGCGCTTACTCCCGGTATACCGGCTGGGTCTAGGCGGGCGCCTGGGTAGCGGCCAGCAATGGATGCCCTGGATACACCTGGACGATCTGGTCAACCTGTTTGACCATCTGCTACACGCAAGCCATGCCAGCGGCCCCTTCAATGCCTGCTCGCCGCAGGCCACGCGCAACATTAGCTTCACCCGGACGCTGGCGGGCGCACTTCACCGCCCGGCGCTATTCCCTGTGCCCGCCTGGACCTTGCGCCTGGGGCTGGGCGAGATGTCGGTGTTGCTGCTCGGCGGCCAGCGCCTGGCGCCGCGCCGCACCCAGGACTCGGGCTTCATCTGGCAATACCCCGAGCTGTCCGATGCGCTGGAGCAGGTGTTGCGCGGCTCGCGGCATTAAGCCGCGCTCCCTCTTTCCAGCGCCCTGACAGCCGGCCGGCACAGGGGCAAGCATCCGTTTTCGGCGGCTAGGGCCCGCCAAATCTGGCTGGCGAGCGCAAGCGCATAGCCCTCACCGTCCCCCCCCCCTTTTGAAGATGAGCCGAGACGCCTTCTCGGCTTGCCTCAGCGCTTAACCGATAGTCATCAGGCTGGCGTTACCTCCAGCAGCAGCCGTATTCACGCTGCATGAACGCTCGTTGAGCAGGCGTTCGGCCACATAGCTCGCGCCTGCAGCCAACTCGTCGGGACTCAAACCATGTACAGCCAAAATAGGCCCTTCACGGCGGGCAATACGCTGGTTCAGCGCTTTAAGCGCGTCGCCATCGCCCTCAAAAAGCACGGCCTGAAAGTCTGCGGCATCCACCTCGGCATCCTCGAGCAAGGCAACCTGGCCCTCGCGCGCGGCGCTCTCCAGCGTCGCCAGCAGCTCGCGGGCCGCAGGCGTATCAGCGAACCACGCCAGATTGCCCGTGGCCTGAGCCGCCGCCCATTGCGCCCGGGCCCCCGCCGCCGTGGCAGCCACGCAATACACGGCGCCACGCGGCTCGACCCGATAGGTGTTGGTTTCTCCGGTGGGCCCCGGCAGCGTGAGGGTCAGGGGCATCTGCCCTTCCAGACCCGGCGGCAGGCCGGCAGGACGCATCGACAGCAAACGGTAGAGATACAGCGGACCGCCCGCCTTGGGACCGGTGCCCGACAGATGCTCACCACCGAACGGCTGCACACCCACTACGGCGCCCACGATATTGCGGTTGACATAAATATTGCCTGCCTGGACCGACTCGGTCACGCGGGCTACCGTTTCGTCGATGCGAGTATGCACACCGAAGGTCAGGCCATAGCCGGTGCCATTGATGGACTCGATGACGCGATCCAGGTCATCGCGTGCGTAGCGCACCACATGCAGCACCGGACCGAATACTTCGCGTTTAAGCTCGGCGATATCATTAATTTCGATCAGCGTGGGCGGCACGAAGGTACCGAAACGGCACTCGGCGCCGCCTTCAATCTGAACGATCTCATGGCCGGCGGCCCGCATGCTCTCAATGTGACGCAGAATGTTCTGGCGCGCTTCGGCATCAATCACCGGCCCCACATCCGTGGATAGACGATCGGGGTTGCCCATACGCAGCTCGCGCATCGCGCCGCGCAACATCGTCAATACATGATCGGCATTATCTTCCTGCACGCAAAGCACGCGCAGAGCCGAACAACGCTGACCCGCCGAATCAAAGGCCGAGGACAGCACATCGAACACCACCTGCTCGGACAGCGCGGAGGAGTCCACCACCATGGCATTCTGCCCCCCCGTCTCGGCAATAAGCGGAATGGTGTGGCCACGATCATCCAGACGATCGGCCAGATTACGGGCGATCAAACGCGCCACCTCGGTCGAGCCCGTGAACATCACACCGCGCACGGACGCGTGCGCCACCAGTTGGGCGCCCACGGTTTCGCCTTTGCCCGGCAGCAATTGCACTGCCCCCGCCGGCACCCCGGCGGCGCGCAGAATGGCGACGGCCTGGGCTGCGATCAGCGGCGTCTGTTCCGCCGGCTTGGCCAGCACGGTATTACCGGCCGCCAGGGCCGCCGCCACCTGCCCCGTAAAAATAGCCAGCGGGAAGTTCCAGGGGCTGATACACAGCACGCTACCCAGCGGGCGGTGCGTGTCATTGTCAAACTCGCGCTCGGCCTGATCCGCGTAATAACGCAGAAAATCTACGGCCTCACGGACTTCAGCAATGGCATTAGGCAGGGTCTTGCCCGCCTCGCGCACGATCAGACCCAGCAGCGTCTGCATCTGTTCTTCGAGCAGTTGCGCGGCACGGCGCAGACACTGTGCACGCTCGGCAACCGGGGTGGCTTGCCAGATGGGCGCGGTATTCGCAGCGGCGCGCAGCGCGGCTTCGACATCATGGCTGTCGGCCTCGATGAGGCGCCCAACCCCATCGCGCTGATCTGCCGGGTTCAAGACATCTTGAGCCCGGGACTCATCCCAGACGAACTCGCTTTCACCCAACATGGGCGCCGCACGCCAGGGCATGCCTGCACTGGCCAGCAGGGCCGCCGACAACGAGCCCAGGCGATGCTCGTTGGACAGGTCCAGGCCCGCCGAATTGGCCCGGGCATGACCGTAGAGCTCACGCGGCAGGGGGATCTTGTCGTGCGGCGCTCCCAGAGGCACGATGCGTGCAGCGGCTTCCACCGGGTCGGCCACCAATTGCTCTACCGGAATGCTGTCATCGCCAATCAGGTTGACAAAAGAGGTGTTGGCGCCGTTTTCGAGCAGGCGGCGCACCAAATAGGCCAGCAGCGTCTCATGCGTGCCCACCGGCGCGTAAATACGGCAGGGGCGGTTCAGCTTGCCCTGCGCGAGCGGGCCCACCACCTCGTCGTACAGCGGCTCGCCCATGCCATGCAGGCACTGGAACTCATACTGGCCCGGGTAGTAGTTCTGCCCGGCCAAATGATAGATCGCCGCGAGGGTATAGGCGTTATGCGTGGCGAACTGGGGGTAGACGGCCTCGGGAACGGCCAGCAATTTGCGGGCGCAGGCCAGATAGGCCACATCGGTGTAAAGCTTGCGGGTGTAGACCGGATAGCCCTCCAGGCCATCCACCTGGGCGCGCTTGATCTCACTATCCCAATAAGCGCCTTTGACCAGGCGCACCATGATGCGGTGGCCGCTGCGGCGAGCCAGATCGATCACGTAGTCGATCACGAAGGGCGCGCGCTTCTGGTAGGCCTGGATCACAAAGCCGATGCCGTTCCAACCCTCGAGTTCGGGGGTAAAACACAGTGCTTCCAGCAAATCGAGCGAAATCTCCAGACGATCAGCTTCTTCGGCATCGATATTCAGGCCGATATCGTACTGGCGCGCCAAAATGGCGAGCTTCTTCACGCGAGGCAACAGTTCACTCATCACGCGCTCGCGCTGTGCGCGCGAATAACGCGGATGCAGGGCCGAGAGCTTGATGGAAATGCCCGGCCCCTCGTAGATACCCCGTCCGGCCGCAGCTTTGCCGATGGCATGGATGGCCTGCTCATACGCCGCGTTGTAACGCTCGGCATCCTGGGCGGTGGTGGCCGCCTCGCCCAACATATCGTAGGAGTACCGAAAGCCCCGGCTCTCCATTTTGCGGTTGTTGGCCAGGGCTTCAGAAATGGTCTGGCCGGAGACGAACTGCTCACCCATCATGCGCATGGCCATATTCACGCCCTTGCGCACCAGGGGCTCGCCGCCCTTGCCGATCAGACGGGTCAGCGCCTTGGACAGGGATTGCTCGCTGCTTACGGCCACCAGCTTGCCGGTGATCATCAAACCCCAGGTCGCCGCATTGACGAACAAGGATTGCGAACCGCCCATGTGCGACTTCCAGTCGCCGCGCGACACCTTGTCGCGGATCAGGGCATCGCGCGTGGCCCGGTCCGGGATGCGCAGCAAAGCCTCGGCCAGGCACATCAGGGCCACCCCTTCCTGGCTGGACAGAGAGAACTCCTGGATCAGCCCCTCTACGCCCCCGCCCGTGCGCTTGGCGCGCAGCGTCTGGACCAGCTTGGCGGCCATGGCATGGATTTTTTCCAAGTGCGGCATGCGCGCCTGACCCAGCAACAGGGGCACGCACTCGGGCTCAGGCCGACGATAGGCGGCAGTAATGGCGGCCCGCAACACCGACTGCGGTTGCACGTCCTGGCCGAACTCGTAAAAAGGCGGCGTGGCTCCCGCTTGGCCGCCGGCATCTTCCTCGGCGCCGTCTTCTCCCGAGCCGAGATGCGCCATCTCGGGGGGCAAATGGCCGCGTTCGATTTTTTCCAGATAGGCCACCAGAGCCTGTTTGTGCAACCAGTGCGGAGTGCACTGGAGCTTTTGTGCTGCCGCCTTGAGGCGATCCCGCAACGCGTCATCGACCTTGACGCCCAGGGTCGTGCTAGCCATAGCGATTTGGATTCCTTGAAATTGCACGGTAGGCGGCCGCCTGGCCGCCCCAACCGGCGGAACCCGATGCTAAAGAAGTTGCACCCCTCAATATATTAAGGTTAACCCTTATAAAAATAGGTTAACCTTCAGATTAGACAGCGCTTATCGGCTTTCATCCGCCAGAACCGTGCACACAGGGATATGAACCTCCGGACCTGCCGCATCGGCCCGCTGGCCACCATGACGAATGCCCGAGGCTATCGTACGGGCCAAGAGCGCAACCGCCTGCTGCTGCGCTGTTACCAATGAGGCCACATCTTCGGCCCCCACCGGCATTGTCACGACAGTGCGGCACAATAAGGCCCCACCCTTGAGGCTGACCGGCCGCACGCGCCACGTTACATCCAGCACCGTCGGACCTTTATCGCTCATATCGAAGCGCTGCACGTCGGTCTGAACCCGCCAAAGCGGCGTGCCCAAGGGAGGCCGCAGCACACCCGCATCCAGGGCACCCAGGTCACGCGTCAGGCCATCCACCAGCGCCGAACGCAATTCATCGCCAAGCGGCGCACTCCAGCGGTCAGAGTAGAGCGGCGCAATACTGCCCGTGCCGGTACGCAACATGATTTGCGGCTGATCAGCCTGAGGCGTCACGGCCACCGGCAGCACCTCGACCATGAAGCCAGCATCGCCTTTGATAGGCGTCGCTGCCGGCGGCGCCTGCAAGGTGTAATACCGCGCTGGCGGCGAAGCCCCGCAGGCGACCAGGAGTGATAGCAGAGAGAGGGCAAGCGCCGGACGGATGTATTTCATGAAATCAGTTCCTGACAGACCCGAAGCCGGGGATGGGGTCCTTGCCCCGGCCACGCAGCAAGGCCTCGGGGTTGGCCTGGAGATAATCCGCCAGATTACGCAGGGCACGCGCCGCCTGCGACATCTCACGCATGGAACGCTCGGCATTGATAGGCAGGGAAGCATCCGGCGAGAACAACTCATTGAGCTGCGCCAGCGAGCGGCGGGCTTCCTTCAGCACCGCTGCCGTATCAGGTGCGACGGTCTTATCCAGGCGCTCCATGAGCTTCGAGGTGTTGGCCAGCGTCAAACGCAAGTCCTGACCGATCTGGTCGAAGGGGATTTTCTCGATCTTGGACACAATGCTGCCGATCTGATCCTGCAACTGATCGAACTGCCCCGGAATGGTCGGGATAGTGGCCGGATCGGTCTGCACATACTTGACGGGCGGAACCTTGGAAAAATGGTCAAGCACGATATACATCTGACCGGTCAGCAAATTGCTCGAACGCAGTTGCGCCCTCAAACCGTACTCGACCAGCACCGCCAGAGTGCGGCTCGGTGCCAGATCGCGTGTGCCGGTATCGCGTTCCAGCCCCTTGACGATCTCATCAAACAAACCGCCCAGACGTTCTGGATAGATGGTCGCATCGACCAAGCCAAAGAAGCGCTTGTTTTTGGCGTCGAAATCGATGGCCACATTGGTGACATCACCCAAGGTAATCCCCTGGAAGTCGATAGGTGCGCCCACTGCCAGACCGCGCACCGACTGGTCAAACCGCATACGAATGTGGAAGGGGGTACCGTCGGTGTTGACCTTGGCAGCCTGCTCGCCGCCATACAGCTTGAAGCGGCTGTCCGCCTTGGCCGGCTCGGCGTCGCGCCGCACCACGTTCTCGAAGGCGACCCCGCCCAGTAGCAGCGACACCATGGATTGGGTGCGCACCTTGAGGCCGGAGGCATCGAGCGAAAAATCCACCCCGCTCGCATTCCAAAAACGCGCGCCCTCGGTCACGAAGCGGTCATTGGGCGCGTCGATAAAGACCTGCACGTCAACCGATTTGCCATCGTCGCTGAGTGCATAGGCGATGACCCGCCCGACATTAATGCGCCGGTAATAAACCGGCGAACCGATATCCAGCGAACCCAGATTCTCGGCGCGCAGCGTGAAGCGTTTTCCCGGCCTGTCGTACTCGACGGCGGGCGGCGTCTCCAAGCCCACGAAAAACGCTTTAACAGGTTTTCTGTCCAGCTCCTCGGGGTTGCCGATGGCGTCCACACCGATATAGGCGCCCGACAGCAAAGTACCCAGACCCGATACGCCGCTCAAGCCCAAGCGCGGGCGCACCACCCAGAAATTCGTGCCCTCGCGCGCCATATTGGCGACCTCTTTCACGAGCTCCGCCTTGACCAACACTTTGCTGCGGTCCGTATTGAAATGAATGCCGGTGACCGTGCCCACCACGACGTCCTTGTAGCGCAGCTGAGTCTTGCCCACCTCCAAGCCTTCGGCCGTGTTGAACTCGATGGTGATGTCCGGCCCGGCCTGCATCCAAGTGCGCACGACCAGGGACAAGCCGGCCAGCGCCGCCACCAGCGGCACCAGCCAGATCCAGGAGATACGCGAACGCTCTTTCCTGCTCAGTTTGACCCGGCCCAACGGGGTACCCGGCGATTCAGTCGGCTCCGCCATACTGCGCACTTCCTTGTAATAAACCTGCCATTCAGGACTTGGACGCGCTAAGCGCGGCGTCCGGCTGGGCGGCAGGCCATTCAGCCTGCTGTTCGAGATCCCAGGCGCAACGCAAGTCAAAACTCATCGCGGATAACATGGTCAGCACCACGACCAGGCCGAACGAGGTCGCCCCTGCGCCGGCGCTGATCGCCATCAGCCCCGGGAAATCCGCCAGCGCGGCCAGAATAATGACCACGAAAACGTCGAGCATGGACCACTGCCCGATGAACTCTACCATTTGATAAAGACGCGTGCGTTGCCGCAGATTGGTGGTGCTGCGCCATTGCAATGTCAAGGCCAAAAAGGCCAGCGACAACAGCTTGGTGAGCGGCACTGCGATACTGGCAATAAAAACGATCATGGCAATATCCCAAGAGCCCATCTCCCAGAGTTCGACCACGCCGCCCAGAATAGTGTGTGAACTATCGCCCGTAATGGAACTGATCTGCATCACCGGCAAGACATTGGCCGGAATATAAAGAATGGCCGCCGCCAGCAGCAAGGCCCAGGTGCGCGCCAGCGTCTCGGGCTTACGGTAATGCAGCACGGCATCGCAGCGGCAGCAGTGCCCGTCAAATCCGGCATTCAGCGCCTGCACCTGCCCGCAAACATGGCAATCGGCCAACACGGTATCCGCATCCATGGACGGGATATGCACCGGCACTACCCCAGCGCGCTCGGCCAGACGCCAAATCTCTGGCGTAGACAGTCGGCTTAACATGGTGAGCAACACCGTCAGGCAGGCAAGGGCTAAAAGCCCTATGCGCGGCTCGACCACCGCCATGCTCGCCAACTTGACTGCCGACACCACCACGCCCAGCAGAAAAACCGGCACCATGCTCCAGGGACGCAACAAGCCCAGGCCGCGAACCACTCGACGAAACCCGACTGGCAGGCTGGCGCGCGACAAGGGACCCAGCACCCACAAGAGCCCGAAAAGCTGCAACAAGGGAATAAGAAAACCCACCGCACCTGTCATGATGGCCACGGCGTAATGCCCCTGCCGCCATGTGATGCCCACGGCATCGAGCAGGGTCGCTTCTCTTGTCATGCCTTGCACAGACAAGGCCGCCACCGGATAGGCATTGGCCACCACGAACAGGGTAAAACCCGTGATCGCCAGCGCCAGCCAACTCGACAGCGTCAGCCTGCTATAACGCCAAAGCGTAGCGTCACAGCGCTCGCATGCCGCTTTCTCGCCCGGGTCGAGACTATGCCAACGGTAAACGCTGGCACAGTGCTCGCAGGCGATAAGAGAATGGCGCGGCGTATCGGCGCGCTGGCCGGCCAAGATCAGTCAACCAGCTCGACTTGTGGATTGTCCTTGGCAGTGGGCTCGGGTTTACCCGCGTCATCAAAAGACAGCACCACTTTGTCGTCCTCGTTCAGATCCACCGTGACATTGCCGCCATCAACCAGACGGCCAAAAAGCAGCTCGTCTGCCAGCGCGCGGCGTATCGTGTCCTGGATAAGGCGTTGCATAGGTCGCGCGCCCATCAGAGGATCGAAGCCATGCTTGGCCAGATAGTCGCGCAGCTTCTCGGTAAACACCGCCTCTACCCGGCGCTCATGCAACTGGTCTTCGAGCTGCATGAGGAATTTGTCGACCACCCGCAGAATGATGTCGCGGTTCAGTGCGGCAAAGGGGATGATGGCATCCAGACGGTTGCGGAACTCCGGCGTGAACATCCGGCGGATTTCCGCCATTTCGTCGCCCGCCACGCGGCTGTTGGTAAAACCGATCGCTGCGCGGTTAAGCGTTTCGGCGCCGGCATTCGTGGTCATAATGAGAATGACGTTGCGGAAATCGGCCTTGCGTCCATTGTTGTCCGTCAGGGTGCCGTGATCCATGACCTGCAACAGGATATTGAAAATATCCGGGTGAGCTTTTTCGATTTCATCGAGCAGCAGCACACAATGCGGCTGCTTGGTGATGGCTTCAGTCAGCAGACCGCCCTGGTCGAAACCCACATAGCCCGGCGGCGCGCCGATCAGGCGCGACACCGCGTGGCGCTCCATGTACTCGGACATATCAAAACGCAGCAGTTCCACGCCCAGGGTGAAGGCGAGCTGGCGGGCGACCTCGGTCTTGCCCACGCCCGTGGGTCCAGAGAACAGGAAGGCACCGATGGGTTTTTCAGGACGACCCAGACCAGAACGCGCCATTTTGATAGAAGCCGCCAAGGCATCGATCGCCTGATCCTGCCCGAACACGACGGTTTTCAGATCGCGGTCCAAAGTGGCGAGCCTGCTGCGGTCATCGTTGGAAACCGACTGCGGCGGAATGCGCGCAATCTTGGAAACGATGGCTTCGATCTCGGCCTTGCCAATGACTTTCTTCTGGCGCGAGCGCGGCAACAGACGCTGAGCCACACCCGCCTCGTCGATGACGTCGATGGCCTTGTCCGGCAGGTGGCGGTCGTTGATGTAACGCGCCGAGAGTTCGGCGGCCGCGCTCAGCGCCGCTGCCGAATACCGCACGCTGTGATGCTCTTCGAACCGGCTTTTCAAGCCGCGCAGAATCTGGACGGTCTGCTCGACGCTGGGCTCGGGCACATCGATTTTCTGGAAGCGGCGCGACAGAGCGTGGTCTTTCTCAAACACGCCACGATACTCGGTGTAAGTGGTCGCGCCGATGCACTTCAACTGCCCCGACGACAAAGCGGGCTTGAGCAGATTGGAGGCATCCAGCGTGCCGCCCGACGCCGATCCGGCGCCGATCAGGGTATGGATTTCGTCGATGAACAGAATTGCGTCAGGATTCCCGCGAATCTGTTTGAGCACACCCTTGAGACGCTGTTCAAAATCGCCGCGATACTTGGTGCCGGCCAACAAGGCGCCCATATCCAGCGAATAAACGTGGGCCGACTGCAAAATCTCGGGCACTTCGCCGCGCGTGATGCGCCAAGCCAGGCCTTCCGCGATGGCGGTCTTGCCGACACCGGCCTCTCCGACCAGCAGCGGATTGTTCTTGCGCCGGCGGCACAGCACCTGAATCACACGCTCAACCTCGTGTTCGCGACCGATCAGGGGATCGATGCGGCCCGCCTCGGCGGCCGCGTTCAGATCGTTGGCATACTGATCGAGTGGCGACTGGCGGGCTTCGCTGCCCTCCTCGCTGGCGCTCTGCGGTTCTTTCTGCACGGGCTCATCCTGCGGCTGCTTGGTGATGCCATGCGACAGAAAATTGACGACATCCAGCCGCGTCACACCCTGCTGCTGCAGGTAATAAACCGCGTGAGAGTCTTTCTCGCCAAAAATGGCGACCAGCACGTTGGCGCCGGTAACCGGCTTTTTGCCCGTGCCGCCTGCCGAGACATGCATGATGGCACGCTGAATCACGCGCTGAAAACCCAGCGTAGGCTGCGTATCGACCTCGGCGCCACTCGGAATGACGGGCGTATTTTCCGTGACAAACTGACGCAGGTTACGGCGCAAGTCATCCAGATTGGCAGCGCAGGCGCGCAGCACCTCCACCGCCGAGGCGTTGTCCAGCAACGCGAGCAGGAGATGCTCGACAGTAATAAATTCATGTCGGGCCGACCGGGCCTCGACAAAGGCCATATGCAGGCTGACTTCAAGCTCTTGGGAAATCACGCTTCCTCCGTAACGCACGAAGCGGCAAGTACACGCTTCATATTCTATGCCGATCAGGGCGTAACACCAGCGATTTCAAACTCTAGACCAGTGTATCGCCCCGCCTCGTCCATAACCGTCAACCGATGACGCCCATTGTGCGACAGAGACAGACTCTGTGTTTCACCAGCCCGGCCTGGGCGATAAAGCCCGCCGTCCAACATCCACCAAACCTGACCTTCAGCCCCTTGCACCCCCACATCGAGGGTGACCACGCGAGACCCTGGCACAGGCCGCAATACCGCTCCCTGAGCCACGCCTTCAATCTGCATGGCGCCGCGATCAGCATACCCTGCAAATGAGGGCGGAACGGTTTCGTTCAAGACCCACGCCACACGTTGCTCCGGGCAGACCCCGCCCGGCGCGCTTTCCAGACGCCAGCCCAAAGGCCAGCATGTCACGGCCACCTGCACCGAATCGGGACGCTGACGCGCGCGCGGCGCACCCGCCGGCAGCGCCGACACGACATCGCGCAACAGCGGCGCCGCCACATTGGCCCCGAAAAAACCGGGGTTTGGCGTACCATCGGGCCGCCCGACCCAGACGCCCAGCGTCCACTGATCTGTCACCCCGATCGCCCAGGCATCACGAAATCCAAAGCTGGTGCCCGTTTTCCAGGCCAAGGCCCTCTCGGGCCCGCCCTGCTCGAACAAGGGTCTTTCAGGATGGCCGCCTGATTCGAGAATATCGCGGATAATCCAGGCTGCGCCTGCGCTCATGGCGCGGTTCTCGCGCTTGGGATCGGCAGGCGACAACCTGGCCTGGCCCGACACCCCGCCACGCGCCAGCGCACGATAAGCGCCCACCAACTCTTCGAGCGTAGTGCCACCGCCGCCCAGGATCAGGCTCAGATTGGGGGTGGCGCCCGCAGGTAAACGCAAGCGCACGCCAGCATTGAGCATAACCGAAGAAAAGCGCGCCGGCCCGACACGGTCCAGCAGATCCACCGCCGGCACATTCAAGGAACGCTGCAAGGCGCTGGAAACACTCACCGGACCGGAAAACGAAGCCTGAAAATTACCCGGAGCATAGCCGCCGAAGGACATCGGCACATCCATGAGCAGGCTTTCTGAATGCACTAAGCCATCATCCAGCGCCAAGGCATAAAGAAACGGCTTGAGCGTCGAGCCGGGCGAGCGCACGGCACGCACCATATCCACATGCGCATAGCGCGAATCATCGGAAAAATCTGCCGAACCCGCATACGCCTTAATCTCCAGGCTGTCGTTGTCCATCACCAACACGGCCATCGACACTTTCGGCGGCAGGCCGTCGATACGATCGAGCAGCATGCGCTCAACGGTCGCCTGCATGTCCGCATCCAGCGTGCTTTCAACGACTGTCTGCCGGCTTGCGGCGAGTAAGCGTTGCGCGGCCAGCGGCGCGAGCCAGCGAGCCCGCAAAGGTGGCGCGACGACGTTCTCGATACGCGCATCGGCCACGCGCGCCGGCGTCCAGACCGACAACTCGGCCATGCGTGCCAGCACCTTGTCCCGCGCCACGCGAGCCGCCTCGGGATGCCGGTCCGGACGCAAACGGGACGGCGCCTGAGGCAAAGCGGTGAGCAAGGCTGCTTCGGCATCGCTCAAGTCCCGCGCTGACTTGCCCAGCCACATCCGCGAGCCCATCTCGACCCCCTCGACAATGCCCCCCATCGGCGCATGGGCCAGATACATGGCCAGAATCTCATCTTTGCCGTAATGCCATTCGAGCTGCAAAGCACGCCAGACCTGCCTCAGCTTGGCGCGCATACTGCGCGAGGGCTGCCCGGCGAGCGCCGGGTCCAGCATGCGCGCCACCTGCATGGTGAGCGTCGAACCTCCCGACACAATGCGGCCATGGGCCACCCATTGCCATGCCGCCCGCGCCAAGGCCCAGGGATTGATTCCGGGATGCGCGTAGAACCAACGATCTTCGTAAGTAAGCAGGGTCTGCACATAGCGGGGCGACACCTGATCCGGCGTCACCGGATAGCGCCACACGCCATCGCGGCTGGGATAGGTGCGCAAAGGTGTGCCGTCGGCGGCGACCACCACGCGCGCCCCTGCCGATCCGATAGGCGGCAGGGGATAGGCGCGATCGAGCGCCAGAAAAGCCGCCAACAGCAGGGCCACGGCGACAGCGCTGGCCAGGGCCAAGCGCCGCCACCGCGGCTTTAGTTGCGAGGTTTGCGGTCGCGGATCTCGATGTTGTTCCACGTGTCGCCCACACCGCGCAGTCCAGGCCGGTACATATCTTCGGCCACGACGGGCGGCACACTGTAGCGACCCGGCGTGACCACGCGCGCCAGATAAAAGATATCAACCTTACCCCGGCCCAGCGCTGCAGCCGCTACATAACGGTCATCACGGAACTCGCGATGCTTGATATTGGGGTTGGCCATCGCATCCGCCACGCGGCGGCCGCCTATCTCCCAATCCTGCATCTCAGGACTTTGCATGAGATTGAGATTCTCCACTTCGAAACCCGCCGGCACGCGATCCACCAACAAGGCATCAGGTACGTACTGCGTGGCGTCCGCCTGAATCCAGACCACCAGCATGTCGCCAGTCTGCAAAGTGCCGCCATCCCAGGCGCTGCCATCCGGGCGATACCAGCCGCGCATCAAGCCAATGACATCGTTGCGCGGCTTGGGCGCAGCCAGCGGCGTGCCCTGCGCATCGATCTCGACAAACAGCGATTGATTACCCGTGTTGCGCAAGCGGGTCGTGGCTAGCTCGCTAGGTTTCAGCGCCAGCGTCTGATCCTGCGAGCCCGTCAGATTGCGGCTGCCCGCCTGTTGCAGCGATGCCTCCCAGGGCCTGCTGCGGTCACCCCCCGCAGCATTGGCAGCCAGCAGCAAAGCCATCTGCTCCTGCGTGGACAGATAGGGGCGGTTGCCCAAACGCGCCGAGGCCTGCTCCAGCAAGGTTTCATTGCGCGGGTCACGCAAGCCGTACTGATTGACCAAGGCATAGGCCTGCGCGTAATCGCGCACACCGCTGCCATAGTCACCCAGCCACTCATCGTAATTGCCCGAGCCACGGCGCGTGATGCCGTAGGCCCGTGTCAAACCCTGATCCAGGGCCGCCTTCATGCGGCCTTCGTCACCCAGCAGTTTGAAAGCCGCCGCCAACTGAATGAGCGGCAGCGGCGAACGGGCGCGCTCACCATAGTTGTCGAACAACTGGCGCACGGTCGACAAGGGGGCTTTGCCGTCACGCGCGAGCACTAGCGCCGTGGCGGCCAGACCAGCAAAACGGCGGTGGTCGTTGCGCAACACCTCGACGCTGCCGCTATCGATACGGCCGCTTTCCAGGCCCTTGCGCAGATTGGCCGACCAGTTGCCGAAGCTGTTGGACGTTTGCTGCAACTGCTCCAACAACCATTGGCGTGTGCGCTCCAAGCTATCGTCGGAGACGCTAAAGCCGCGATCGCGAGCATCCTGCATAAAGCCCAAGGCGTAGGCGCTCAGCCAGGTATCGCGGTTGCTGTAATCACCCCAAAGCGAATAGGCGCCTGTCGTGCCGCGCATCCCCGACAACCGGGCCAGCGCGCCATCGATCTTGGCCTGACGCTCGGCTATCGTGCGCAGCGGCAGGCTGAATCGATTGGCCGCCGCCTCATCGAGCATGACCCAGGGCATAGTGGCGCTGATGGTCTGCTCGGTGCAGCCATAGGGATAGTTCAACAGCCCTTCCACCAAACGATTGACGTTCAGCGGCGGTCGGTTGGACAGGGTCAGCGAAATCGTCGCCGAATCGGCATGCCAGCCCGCGAGCTGTTCGGCCGGCGGCGTCCATTCCTCGCCGGGATTCAGACGCATGCGCCGGACCCGGCGCTCCGACGCATAGGCCGGTTGCACCTGCAAAACCGACTCACGGGTGATGTTCAAACCATCGCCCTCAACCACCAGGCGCATAAGCCCCAGCCCATAAGAGCCTGTCGTAGTGGCCACAAAACGCAGCGTCGTGCGCTCCTTGTCTTTCAGCGTGACCGTGCGGGTGCTGTCATTGATCGCCAGCGGGTCCAGTGCCTGAAGCTTGACCGTCAGCTTGCGCGTCGCGCCGCTAAGATTGGTCAAGTCCAGCGCCACGGCTGCCTGGTCGCCCGGCGTGATGAAACGCGGCATATTCAGCTCAGCCACCACGGGCGCGGCCACCTGCATTTCGGTGTCGGCGCTCCCATAACGCTCGCCCGTGAACGCCACTGCCATCAAGCGCAGGGTCCCATTGAAGTCCGGCAGATCCAGCTTGATATCGGCTTCGCCCTTGGCATCGAGCGCCACGACACCCGAGAACAGATCTACCAGCTTGACCTTTTTGGGCAGGCTGCGGCTATCGCCGCGCATCGCCGCGTCGCCGCCCCACTTGAGTCTGCCCTGCGTGCCATCCATTTTCTCGATGAGCTTGCCATACATGTCCAGCAGCTCCGGCGCATAGCGATGCTTGCCGAAAAAGAAATCCATCGGATCTGGCGTGGCGTACTGATTGATGTTGAGAATGCCGACATCGACCGCCGACAACGTGACATAGGCCTTGCCGGCGCCAGCGCCGTCAACCTTGACGCGCACCGTAATGGGCTTTTCCGGCTCGACCTTGGCCGGGGCGTTGAGGCTCACGGCCAGCTTGCGATCGGCGCTGGCTATAGGCAGATAGGCCAAACCGAGCGCGCGCGCCGGCGTGATACGGTCACCCTCGCTGCCAGGACGGAAGACCGTTGCCGACACATAGAGGTCGTGGCGCTTCCAGGCCGCGTCCACCGGGATTTCCACGTCCGTGCCCGTAGCCTTGACCGGCACCCATTGCGACCACAGCATGCGGTCACCTTCCACCGTGACAAGGGCCTGCCCGTCATGTGGCGGGACCACTGTCATGCGAACTTTGTCGCCCGGCTTGGCCGGCAAATCCTGCATTTTCAGTTGGACCCGATCCGGACGATTGCCCACGGCGTCGGAGTCCTGTGCGTTCCAACCTGCGTAGAAGCGGTAACGTGCCACCTGTCCCGTCTGCGGATCGACGATCTCCAGACGATAGCGGCCCCACTTCACTTCCACGCTGACATTCCCCCGCTCACCGATATCGATGGCGCGCGAGTCCGTCAGCTCTTCAGTTTCGGTATAGCCACTATTCCAGCCTCGCTGATCATCGAAACGCCAGTAATACTGACGCTCTTCGCGAAACAGACGTAGCTGGGCGCCATTGACAGGCTGGGGCTTACCCGTCGCATCAACGCGGATAATCTCGAAGCCTGCGGGTGCGCCCTCACGCGCCACGTCGCGGTCAAACAAGGGGCGCAGGCCAATCAGTGTTTCAGCGGGCCAGACACTGCGTTCGATCGAACGCACGACGGGACGCCCGCCGGACTCCAGCAAACTCACCGACAGGCGCACCTTCATGGGGGAATGGCTGCCTTCGACCTGAGGATCGACCGTGATCTCACCCCTGCCCTGCCCGTCCAGTTCGGTATCGGGCAATTCTTCAAAGCGGCGGCGCGTATCGTCGGCCACATCGCCAAAAATGAAGCCTGGCCACTGCTGCGGCAAGGCGAAGCGGTCACGCTTGACCTGGAAACTGGACAGCACCCGGTTGCCCGCCGCGGGTGCGCCATACAGGTAGTCCCCCTGCATATCCACCTGCCAGGCTTCGTCAGGCGACAAAACCGGCTGATCGGAACTGAGAGCCAGCTTCATGCGCTCCGGCAAAAACTCCTCAACTTGGAAGGACCAGGTGCTATCCGCCACCTTGGCGGCCGGATCGACGCGCAACTCCAGCAACCAGGTGCCGGTTTGCGCATCCAGAGGAAGATCGACGGCCTGCTCGACATAGTTCGGCAGGCCTTGGGAGGGATGCCACAGACTCGTGCGCGTGACGCGGCCATCGGGCCGCTTGATCGTGGCCGTCAGCGGGCTCAAAGGCAAGGGCCGGCCGTCCAGGTCGCGGGATAGCACCGACACGTGGAATTGCTCGCCTGGGCGGTAAAGATTACGGCCTGCGTAAACGAAAAGATTGTTGCTGCGCGCAGGATAGCCACCGATGTCGTACTCTGACAAATCGAGTGCCGGGTCACCCAGGGCCAACACCGTCATTTCCTTGCCGCGCGTGGCGCGCATGACGCGAGCGTTGGCGTGCGAACCGTCAAAGCGCACATGCCCCTTGGCATCAGCCTCAGCCTGCGCCAGCGTCTTGCCCGAACCGTCGAGCAGCTCGATCCTTACCCCCGGCAGTGGCTGCCCGGTCTTGAGCGACACGGCGTAGGCCTCGCTACGATCCGAGTAACGGCGCGCATGCAGCCCCACGTCGCTGACGTAAAAATAGGTCGTCTGATACTCATAGCGGAAGCGGCCCGGCTGGCTCATTACGGCAACATAAATGCCCGGCTCCTGCAATGCCTCGATGTGTTCGACCGGCAGGAAGGTCACATGCCGCCGATTAGGCTTTTCATCGGTAAGGAAACGCCCCTGATAGACGCTGGTGGTCAGGGTATTGAGGCGATCCAGATCCCAGGTGCTGACTGTGCCCTTGAGGCTGCGGTTATCGGCATAACGCCAGTCATCCTCGTCCTCGTCGTGGGACGCTTTACCCACGCCCAGCACGGTATCGAAAAACTCGGGTACGCGCTGCGGTTCAACGCGCAGAAATTGCACATCCACTTCGGGCATATTGACCGTGGCCACCGGCAAACCGCCATTCTGGCCTGCGGGCAACACAACGCCACGACTGGCGAAATAGAACGAGGGCGGCATGGCCTGCGTCGCCACATCGCAACGCGCGTCCTGCGGCAACGCGCCAGCCGCGCCTGGCAACCCCTCCCGCACGGCAATCGCATAGCGTTTTAGCGGCTGCACATAAGGGAAATACACCACGCGCGGGTTATCGCCCACCACCCAACCGCCTTGCACCACCTTGCCTTGCGGCGCATCAGGACGGCCGTTGGCCGCCTGACGCTGGCCGCCGGAGTCCTGCGCGCCGTCCTGGTCTGGCGCGAGCGCGCCCAACTCCGTCACCTGAAGATAGCGGTTGAGATCCGCCTTGCGGTCAACCGGCTGCGTAAAAGTCAGCGCCAGCGCCAGCGTATCGTTGTACTGGCGTGGCTGGCAGCTCAAGGCCGCGAAAGGATCGGGTTTTCCGAGCATGGCCTGACCGGCGGGCTGAGGCGCAGCAGACTGCGGCACACTCTGCGCGGCTTTCTCGACATCCCTGAGCACCGCCTGCTCTGCCTTGTGCGTCGCCTCTGGCGCAAGTGAGCGTGGTGCGGCCCACCAGCCCAAACCCACAGCGCCGGCCAGCACAGCCGCCGCTCCCAGTCCTAGCCAGACCTTTTTGTTACTCGCCAAGGCTCACCTCAATCAGCGACTTCTCAGACCTCCGCGCCACGATACTTACTAGCCACGATAGGCCTTACTAATAAATTTTTGAATATGAAAAAATACAGCAGAGGCAAACGGCGGCCTAAACCGGTTCCATAATGCATTGCAAGGGATGCTGCCGTGCCCGCGCATACTGCGCGACCTGCGCAATGCGCGTAGCCGCCACATCACGCACATAAACACCACAAATACCGCGGCCTTCGTGATGCACTTGCAGCATGATGCGGGTTGCTTCTTCCTGGTTTTTGCCGAAAAACTTCTGCAAAACCTTCACCACGAATTCCATCGGGGTGTAATCGTCATTCAAAAGCACAACCTGGTACATAGGTGGCGGCGCGGTGCGCGCCGACTGTTTTTCGGCAACCAAATCGTGTTGCGAATCTAAGGTAGAACTCATAGGGCGGCTATTCTATTTAATCGTCCAAATATTCGCGTCGCGCTTACTCAAAATTACACACGGACATGCGTAGTTTCCATACTTGACGCCAGAAAGAAAAGGGGCGCATTATCCAGACATTCGGTGCCTTTCAGCTTGCTGCGAGTGCCACCGTTTCCGGATGGGCCGCAGGCCAGGCCTCGGCCCTTTCGTCCAACATACGATTCAAAAGAGGCAGTCCGCATGTCTGACACGACCGCAACCGCCGTCCAAGGGGACAATCCGAAATCCACCGGCACCGTCAAATGGTTTAACGACGCCAAGGGATTTGGCTTCATTACACCCGATGATGGCGGTGAAGATCTGTTCGCGCATTTTTCGTCGATCCAGATGAACGGTTTCAAAACCCTGAAAGAAGGTCAGAAAGTCTCATTTGAGATTATCCAAGGCCCAAAGGGCAAGCAAGCACTGAATATTACGTCAGCCTGAAGCAGCGGACACCCGCTATTATGCAGGCGGAGCCCCAGGCTCCGCCTTTTCATTTGCCAGCGCCTAAGCTACAACATCCGCTCGGCCTTGCTGCCACTCCCAGACAACGTCGCCATCCTCAAGCCTTACATGCAGAACTTCTCCGCCCGCCTGGCCGCCTGGGCCGTCCTGTCCCTTACAGCATCTCTGGCCATGGCGCAGCAGGGCCCCCACCAGAACACCCTGCCGACCACCCAGCTCTCGACAGGCATCCATGTGATTCAGGCCGAGGTCGCCCATACCGAGCAAGAACGCCAGGTCGGCCTCATGAACCGCACGGAGTTGCCCGGCAACAGCGGCATGCTCTTTGTATTCGAGGCGCCTGATGTGCAATGCTTCTGGATGCGCAACACGCCCCTGCCGCTCTCGATCGCGTTTATCGCCGATAACGGCACCATCACGAACATCGAAGACATGGCGCCTCAAACCGATGATGCCCATTGCTCGCGCAAGCCAGTGCGTTACGCCCTGGAAATGAGCCAGGGCTGGTTCGCCCAGCGCGGCGTGAAGGCCGGCTCAAAGATAGACGGCCTACCCTGACTTGCCTCAGGGGCGCGAACCCGGCCAGCGCCGGGCCCGCAAGCTGCGCCACCCTGTGGCAACAGCCTGACAGCGTCCCATCGAGGAGCGCTTGTCTGCCCTGATGGCTTCAAACCCGCTCGATAATCAGCGCGATACCCTGACCCACACCGATGCACATGGTGCACAAGGCATAGCGGCCACCAGTGCGATGCAACTGGTTGATGGCCGTCGTGGCCAGACGAGCGCCGCTGGCGCCCAAAGGATGTCCCAGAGCAATCGCGCCGCCGTTCGGATTGACGCGGGCATCATCATCATCGATGCCCAGATCACGCAGCACGGCCAAACCCTGAGCGGCAAAGGCTTCGTTCAACTCGATCACATCCATCTGCGCCAAGGTCAGGCCGGTATGGGCCAATACCTTGCGCGTCGCGGGTGCCGGACCCATGCCCATGATACGCGGCGCAACGCCAGCGGTAGCCATGCCAACCACGCGGGCACGGGGCGTCAGGCCATGACGGGCAGCGGCCTTTTCATCGGCCAACAGCAAAGCAGCGGCACCATCATTCACACCCGAAGCATTGCCGGCCGTGACGCTGCCACCCTCACGCACCACACCCTTGAGCCTGCCCAAGGCTTCCAGGCTGGTTTCGCGCGGGTGCTCGTCCTTGTCGACCACGATGGCATCCCCCTTTTTCTGGGGGATGATTACCAGCGTGATTTCGGCATCGAAATAACCAGCCTTCTGCGCGCTGGCCGTTTTCTGCTGGCTGGCCAAGGCGAATTTGTCCTGGTCCGCGCGCGAAATCTTGAAATCATCAGCCACGTTTTCCGCCGTTTCGGGCATGGAATCCACGCCGTACTGGGCTTTCATCAGTTTGTTGATGAAACGCCAGCCGATGGTGGTGTCATAAATAGCGGCGCTGCGCGAAAAAGCGCTGTCAGCCTTGCCCATCACAAAGGGCGCACGGCTCATGCTCTCCACGCCGCCAGCCAACATCAGGCCCGCCTCGCCGGCGCGGATAGCGCGCGCAGCCGTACCGATCGCGTCCAAACCCGAACCGCAGAGGCGATTCAACGTAGAACCCGGCACTTCGATGGGCAAACCCGCCAGCAGCGTCGCCATGCGCGCCACATTCCGGTTATCTTCGCCGGCCTGATTGGCGCAACCGAAGATGGCGTCATCCAACTCTTCCCAGCGCACATGCGGATTGCGCGCCATGAGCGCCTTGATCGGAATAGCGGCCAGATCATCGGCCCTTACCGAAGCCAGGGCGCCGCCATAACGGCCAAAAGGAGTACGGATCGCATCACAGATAAAGGCTTGCTGGGTCATGGCTCGTCAGAAAATGGATGGAAGAAAAAGGATGACGGCCATGTTACCGCAGGGTCCGCCGCCTCACCGGGGTGCAACACCTTGGTGTCCAGGCTGCGGACGTCGTCCACCTTATGGACAAAAAACAGCCCGGCGAATGCCGGGCTGTTCGATCGTGCTTGGCGCGAACGCCAATCGCCTGTTTATCAGGCGAAGTTCTTCGCGGCGAATTCCCAGTTCACCAGAGCCCAGAAGTTTTCCAGGTACTTGGGACGGGCGTTGCGGTAATCGATGTAATAGGCGTGCTCCCAGACGTCACAGGTCAGGAGCGCCTTGTCAGCGGTGGTCAGGGGGGTGACGGCATTGCTGGTGTTGACGATGTCCAGGCTGCCGTCAGCCTTCTTGACCAGCCAGGTCCAGCCCGAGCCGAAGTTGCCGGCGGCCGATTTGTTGAAGGCTTCCTTGAAAGCCTCAACGCTGCCCCACTTGGCCTTGATGGCGTCTGCCAGGGCGCCGCTGGGCTCGCCGCCGCCATTGGGCGAGAGGCTGTTCCAGTAGAAGGTGTGGTTCCAGACCTGGGCGGCGTTGTTGAAAATGCCACCCGAGGACTTCTTGACGATGTCTTCCAGCGAGGCGTTCTCGAACTCGGTGCCCGGAACCAGATTGTTCAGGTTGGTGACGTAGGTCTGATGGTGCTTGCCGTAGTGGAACTCCAGCGTCTCTTTAGAGATGCGGGGGGCCAGCGCGTCCAGCGCATAAGGCAGAGGGGGAAGAGTATGTGCCATAGTCGATTCCTTCTTTGTTGAATGCACGATCAAGCCGTTTCATTGTATCGGCTCTTTCGGCGGGTTCGCTTTAATCCTGGCTCGGCGCGGGGTTAACGGCGGGGCTGAACGTCAGTAATGTCTGCCTGCACGCGCCCCTGGGCCAGATCGATGCGGACACCCTCGCCCACCACCAGCGCCGAGGCATTGCTCACGACTCGCCCCTGCGCATCGCGCAGCACGGCATAACCACGCGCCAGGGTGTGCTCGGGGTCCAAAGCGCGCAGTTGCGCCGCCAGCGCCTGAAGCCGAACTCCCCGCTCAGCCAAGCCGGCTTGCTGCCCCCGCAGCAGGCGCTGCGCCAGGCTTTGCACTCTATCCTGTACCCGTGCAGTCTGAGGCGCTCGGCGCGCCAGGCGCTGCGCCAGGCCCGTCAGGCGTGCAGCGCTGGCCGCCAAAGGACGCTGCGCCGATGCGGCCAGCCGGTGCCGCAGGGTATTGAGACGTTCACACTGATGCGCCAATCGTTGGGCAGGCGACACCAATTGCGCACTGGCACGATCCAGACGCTGCGCCGCCAGATCCAGACGCCTTTGCTGGGCACGGGACAAACGCGAGGCCGCATGCCCCAGAGCGCTCAACAGCTCAGCGCGCGGGACGCAGGCCAACTCGGCCGCCGCAGTCGGCGTAGGCGCCCTCAGGTCTGCGACGAAGTCCGCAATGGTGAAGTCTGTTTCGTGCCCGACCCCGCTGATGACGGGGATGGCGCAATCCGCAACGGCACGAGCCAGATCCTCGTCATTGAAACTCCACAGGTCTTCGATGCTGCCGCCACCACGCACCAGCAAGAGCGTATCGACCTCACGACGCGCACTGGCCTGGCGCACCTGGGCCGCCAACCGAGAGGCTGCATCGGCCCCCTGAACCGGGGCCGGATAGATCACGATCTCCACTTGAGGCGCCCTGCGCGCCAGCGCCGAAAGCACGTCGCGCAACGCCGCCGCCTGCAAAGACGTCACCACACCGATGGCACGCGGCAGGCGCAGCGGCACGCGTTTGCGGCTGGCGTCAAACAGGCCTTCGGAGGCCAGCTTGTCCTTCAGGCGCGAAAAGGCCTCGAACAGATTCCCCACACCCGCCCGACGCATGGCATCGGCCTGCAACTGGTAATCGCCCCGGGGTTCATAGAGGGAAACTCGGCCCCGGATCTCGACCTCATCACCCGGGCGCGGCACAAAACCGACCATCGAAGCACGGCCGCGAAACATCACCGTGCGCACAGCGGCACCTGCGTCCTTGAGTGTGAAATACCAATGCCCGGAGGCGGCCTGCGTAAAGTTCGAGACTTCGCCGCGAACCCATAAGGGCGGGATGCTGCGCTCCATCAACTGCCCCACGGCTTGGTTTAGCTGGGCGACAGACAGGATATCC
The DNA here is from genome assembly GCF_034424645.1 of Bordetella avium. Classification (NCBI taxonomy): domain Bacteria; kingdom Pseudomonadati; phylum Pseudomonadota; class Betaproteobacteria; order Burkholderiales; family Alcaligenaceae; genus Bordetella; species Bordetella avium. The sequence goes on along the minus strand of NZ_CP139969.1, from coordinate 1,581,964 downwards.
CGCGCAAATACGTCATCTTTGGCAGCGAATCCAGTTGTCATAGGGCTCCGGAGTGCGAAATATGTCCACAGGGCTTGAAAATGCGGGCTCGCATGATACCGCAAAGCGCTTTTTCATGCCGGCCACCCCGCAAGCCCTTGATTATCCGTACAAGTGATTGATTTATAAAGAATTAACATCATTTTCACATTGCACAAAATAGAAGCAAACCACCCTAAACCTATGATGGGCGTAGGTTTATCGGAAGTTTTGCACAGAATTATCCACAAAAAATGTGGATAATTCAGCCTCAAACCTGACTTGCCACCGGCGCAGGCGGGCCGTTACATTGCCGGCTCACAACGCCGCGCGTCCACCAGGGCGCGTTCCCACCAGGAGCATCCGTCTTGCTATCCCTCTTGCGTGATGCCGGCTGGCCGATCTGGCCCCTGCTGGCGACCTCCGTCCTCGGCCTGGCCCTCATTCTCGAGCGGCTGCTATCGCTGCGCCGCTCGCTGGTCTTGCCAAGCGGCCTGAGCGAACAGGTCAACGAAATGGCGCGCCTGCAAGAAGACAGCCCCGAGGCGCTCAACCGCCTGGAACGCAATTCACCCTTGGGCCGCATCCTGGCCGAAGTGCTGCGCATGCGCCATGCCCCGCGCGAGGCCCTGCGCGACGCCGTGGAAACGGCAGGCCAGGGCATTGCACAGGAATTGAACCGCTACATCCCGGCCATCGGCACCGTCGCCATGGTGGCGCCGCTGATGGGGCTCTTTGGCACCGTGGTCGGCATGATCGAGATTTTCGGCGCCTACAACCCAGGCAGCACCGATCCCGCCCAACTGGCTCACGGCATTTCAGTAGCCCTGTACAACACTGGCTTCGGCATTCTGATCGCCATACCGGCTACGATCGCGCACCGTTTTTTCCGCAGCCGCGTGGACAGTTATCTGAACACGATGGAGCAACTGGCCGCCCGCCTGGCGCGTGGAGTGCAAGCATGAATTTCCGGCGCCACCGCCGACAGCAGGATGAACTGGATCTGAACTTCATCCCGCTCATCGATGTGCTGCTCGTGATGCTGATCTTCCTGGCCGCCACCACCACGTTCGCGCGCTACAGCCAGTTGCGGGTAAGCCTGCCGCAAGCCCAGGCCGAGGCACAGGCCCGTGCCCACCTGGAAGTGGCCATCAGCCAGGATGGCCATTACGCCCTCAACGGCCAACTGATCGACAGCGTCGCCGATATGGCGCCGGCGCTGCGCCAGGCGGCCGACGGCCAGCCGGACGCCGTGCTCGTCATCAATGCGGATGCCCAGGCTTCGCATCAATCTGTCGTCAATGTCATGGAAGCCGCGCGCGAGGCAGGCATAGTCCGCGTCAATTTCGCGGCGCAGCGCTCACCATGAGCTTGAACAACTACTGGAGCCGCCTGCTGCAAACCCAGTGGCGCGACGGCGGCTGGCTATCCCGTCTGCTACACCCGCTGTCCAGACTCGTAGACCGATCTGTCCGGCTTAAACGCGAAGCCTACCGGGATGGGCGCAAACAAGCCTGGCGCGCGCCCGTGCCAGTCGTCGTGGTCGGCAACATCTACGTGGGCGGCACCGGCAAGACGCCAGTCGTGGTGGCGGTGCTCGAAGGCCTGCGCGCCCGAGGCTACACGCCCGGCATGGTGAGCCGGGGTTACGGTGCGCGCATCCAAGGGCCGCCCAGGGTAGGCCAGGGCCAACTCGATCCGGCAGCCTTCGGCGACGAACCCGCCCTGATCGCTGCGGCCACCGGCGCGCCAGTGGCTGTTCACCCGCGCCGCGCCCTTGCAGCCCAAGCTCTGCTTGCTGCGCACCCGGAAATCGACGTCATCATTGCTGATGACGGACTGCAGCATCTGGCCCTGGCGCGCGATATCGAAATCGTGGTGCAGGATGAGCGCGGCACCGGCAACGGCCTGTTACTGCCGGCCGGCCCACTACGCGAGCCGCCCGCCCGTCTGAACGAAGTCGATGCCATCATCACCAACCTCAATACGGGTCCCGCTCAAGTGGCACAGACCGGAGCGGCGCGCCATTGGGCGATGTGGCTGGAGCCGCTAGACGCCCAGCGCGTCACGGACGGCAAGCGGCAAGCGCTCTCGGCCTTTCGCGGTAAAAAAATCGCAGCCGCCGCCGGCATTGGCAATCCCGGCCGCTTTTTCCGCACGCTGGAATCAGCCGGGCTTTCCCCGTCGCCGCGGCTGGCCCTGCCCGACCACTACGACTTTAGCCGCTCCCCCTTCCACGACGTGCGCGCCGAAGCCATCTTCATCACGGCCAAAGACGCCATCAAGTGCGCTCGGCTTAAGGACACCCGCCTATGGTCTGTACAGGTCAGGGCATGCTTCTCTGACCCGGATTTTCTCGACTGGCTGGATGCGCGACTGCGCAATCTGCCTTAGCACGCGCTTCTGCTTTAGAATTCGCTCATGGAATCCCGCTTACTCGACATCCTCGTGTGCCCGCTTTGCAAGGGCCGTCTCGAATTTCTGCGTGCCCAAGACGAACTCGTCTGCCACGCCGACCGGCTCGCCTTTCCGGTGCGTGACGGCATTCCCGTCATGCTCGAGAGTGCCGCCCGGCCGCTTGACGCGCCTGCCGATACCGCTCACGCATCTTGAGCTTCGTCGCCCTCATCCCCGCACGCGCCGCGTCCATCCGGCTGCCCGATAAGCCGCTAGCGGATATCGCTGGCAAGCCGATGGTGGTGCGGGTCGCCGAACGCGCCGCCCTGTCCGGCGCGAGTCTGGTCTGCGTCGCCACGGACGACGCCCGGGTTGAGAGAGCCGTCACAGAGCATGGTTTTCCTGCGGTCCGGACGCTGTCCAGCCACCCGACCGGCACCGATCGCCTGGCCGAGGCGGTGCGTATCCTCGGACTGCCCGGCGATGCCATCGTGGTCAACGTGCAGGGTGACGAGCCTCTGATTGAACCGACCCTTATTGACGGCGTGGCGCAATTGCTGGCCGACAATCCGCAGGCTGACATCGCCACCTGCGCCTGCCCGCTGACCGATGCCCAGGCCCTATTCAATCCCAACGTCGTCAAAGTGGTCTGCGGCAACGATGGCCGAGCGCTGTACTTCTCTCGCGCTCCTATTCCCTGGGCACGTGACGCCCTGGCGGGTGGCGAGCGTATGCTGGCGCCAGGCCTGCCCGCCTGGCACCACATCGGCCTGTACGCTTACCGCGTCAGTTTTTTGCAGCGTTTCCCCACCCTGGCGCAGGGCGAGCTGGAACGTTTCGAATCGCTGGAGCAGTTGCGCGCCATGGAACATGGGCACACGATTGTGGTCTCGCGCATTTCGGCAGCACCAGCGGCTGGCGTCGATACGCCTGCCGACCTGGATCGCGTGCGCGCCATTTACCTTCAAGCGCCGAAAACCGAGGCAAACCAAGGCTTGATTCAGGTTCAATCCGACCAAGGAAACGACGGGCGATAAGGGTTACTTCCAATAGCGCAAGCCCACATCGGCTGCTGCATTGCGGCATAATCGCCCCCGACCACAAAAAAAAATCATCTCAATTCAGGAGCTTTTATGCGTCTTATCCTGCTCGGCCCCCCGGGCGCTGGCAAAGGCACCCAGGCCACGTTCATCACGCAGACCTACGGTATTCCGCAAATCTCCACTGGCGATATGCTGCGCGCGGCCGTCAAGGCGGGCACCCCCCTGGGCATCGAAGCCAAAAAGGTCATGGACGCGGGCGGCCTGATGCCGGATGAGATCATCATTGGCCTGGTCAAGGACCGCCTGGCACAGCCTGACTGCGCCAACGGCTACCTGTTTGACGGCTACCCCCGCACCATTCCGCAGGCCGACGCCCTCAAGGATGCTGGCGTGAAGCTCGATTACGTCATCGAGATCGCCGTTCCCGACGAAGACATCGTCAAGCGCATGAGCGGTCGTTGGGTGCACCTGGCTAGCGGCCGCAGCTACAACACGCAATCTAACCCGCCCAAGGTCGCCGGCCAAGACGACATCACCGGCGAAGCCCTGATCCAGCGCGACGACGACCGCGAAGAAACCGTACGTCACCGCCTGGGCATTTACCAGCAGCAGACCCGCCCGTTGGTCGATTATTACTCGAGCTGGGCCGCGCAAGACCCCGCCAACGCCCCGAAGTACCGCAAGATTTCCGGCGTGGGCAGCGTCGAGGAAATCAAGGCGCGCGCCGCCGCTGCGCTGCAAAGCTAACGCCCGCCACCGGCTGCCGGACCGCGGCCGGTTTTCTGTGCCCGCCACGGTTTGCGGGCCGAACCTCGAGAGATCAAAGATGGAAATCGCCAACAAGGTATTTATCGTCACTGGCGGTGCATCAGGCCTGGGCGCCGGCACCGCGCGCATGCTGGTCGCCAATGGCGCGAAAGTCGTCATCGCCGACGTCCAGGACGAGCCGGGCCAGGCCTTGGCCGAAGAACTGGGCCAACGCTATGTGCGTTGCGATGTCACGCAGGAATCCGACGGCAAGGCTGCGGTGGCTGCCGCCCTCGCGCTGGGCCCGCTGTTCGGCCTGGTGAACTGTGCCGGCGTCGCTCCCGCCGCCAAGATCGTTGGTAAAAATGGCGCGCATCCGCTGGACCTGTTCCAGAAGGTGGTGTCGATCAATCTGATCGGCAGCTTCAACATGATGCGCCTTGCCGCCGAAGCCATGAGCCAAAACACGCCCGAGCCCACCGGCGAGCGTGGCGTGCTGATCAATACCGCCTCGGTCGCCGCCTTCGACGGCCAGATTGGCCAGGCCGCCTATGCCGCATCCAAGGCGGGGGTAGCCGGCATGACCCTGCCCATCGCGCGCGATCTCGCCAAAACGGGCATTCGCTGCATGACTATTGCACCCGGCATCTTCGGCACGCCCATGATTTTTGGCATGCCTCAGGAAGTGCAGGACTCGCTGGCTGCCAGCATCCCCTTCCCGGCCCGCCTCGGCCGTCCGGAAGATTACGCCAAGCTGGTGTACAGCATCATCACCAACGAGATGCTCAATGGCGAAACCATCCGTCTGGATGGCGCTATTCGCATGCCGCCGAAGTAAACTCGCAAGCTGTTGCACGTGCCGGCGTCCGTCGGCACGTTTTTTTGCTCAAGTTTCCTCATGGCATTGTTCCGCTCGGCCGCAACGGTCAGCAGTTTCACGCTGCTATCGCGTATCACAGGGCTGGTCCGCGACATTCTGATTGCGAGGGCATTCGGCGCTGGCGCGCTGACCGATGCCTTCTGGATCGCATTCCGTATTCCCAATTTGCTGCGGCGGCTATTCGCCGAAGGTGCTTTTGCCCAGGCCTTCGTGCCCATTCTGGGGGCTGCGCGTACTCAGCATGGCGATGATGGGGTACGCGTCTTGCTCGACCGCGTCGCCCTGATCCTGACTCTGGCGCTCATGAGCGTGACTTTGCTCGGCATCGTCGCCGCTCCCTGGGTCGTCAGCGCCATGGCCAGCGGCCTGCGCGGGGCAGACCGCGGCGCAGAATTCGGCGCTGCGGTCTGGATGACGCGGGTGATGTTCCCCTACATCCTATGTATGTCTTTGGTGGCTTTCGCCTCTGGCGTACTGAACACCTGGCGTAAGTTCGCCGTGCCCGCTTTCACGCCGGTACTGCTCAATCTCTCCATGATTGGGGCGGCCATCTGGCTGGCGCCGCGCCTGGAAGTTCCGATTTACGCCCTGGCCGCCGGCGTCATGGCGGGCGGCATTTTGCAACTGCTCATCCAATGGATGGCGCTCGCCCGGCTGGGCATGCTGCCGCGCTTTACCTTACGCGTACGCGACGCCTGGAGCGATCCCACGGTGCGCCACATTCTGCGTCAGATGGCGCCTGCCACCCTAGGGGTGTCGGTAGCGCAGATCTCGCTGCTCATCAATACCAATATCGCAACCTGGCTCACCCCGGGAAGCGTGACCTGGCTGTCTTTCGCCGACCGCCTGATGGAATTCCCCACCGCCCTGCTCGGCGTGGCATTGGGCACCGTGTTACTGCCCAGCCTGTCTGCCGCTCACGCACGCGAAGATCGCGCCGCTTACAGCGCGCTCCTGGATTGGGGGCTGCGCATGACCCTCTTGCTGGGCCTGCCCGCCGCACTGGGCATGATGCTGCTGTCCGATGGTCTGGTCGCCACCCTATTTCACTATGGCGCCTTCCAGGCCAGCGATGTCCAGCAGACACGGCTGGCTGTCATCGCCTATTCGGTAGGCTTGATCGGCCTGCTATCGGTCAAGATTCTCGCCCCAGGTTTTTACGCCAAGCAAGACATTCGCACACCCGTGAAAATCGCGGTGCTGGTGCTGGTGCTCACTCAGGTCATGAACGCCATCTTCGTGCCTTTGCTGGCCCATGCCGGTCTGGCGCTGGCGATCGGCCTCGGCGCCTGCATTAACGCCCTGCTGCTGCTGATCGGCCTGCGCCGCCGGGACGTCTATCAACCGGACAAACAATGGCTGGGCTTTCTGCTGCGCATTGTCCCTGCCCTGCTGGCGCTGGCCGCCGTGCTGCTCTGGGCCGACCACCACCTGAACTGGATCGCCCTGAGGGACACGCCGTGGCTGCGAGCCGGCTGGCTGGCAGCCGTTCTGGCCGCCTGTGGCGCCGCCTATTTCGGCGTGCTTTTCATCATGGGCATGCGCCCCCGCGATTTCACCCGCCGGTCTCTCAACTGATTACGCGCCAGCTCGACGCCTGAGATTGCTAGGCCCGACCCGATGCGCTGTCGCCCCCTGCGCTTTGAAACATTTTTGAACTTAAGATACTATATTTCTTAGTATTGCAACAAAACGAAATGGCTAGGAAAAAAAGTGGCCGAGTCCATTGGTGTAACGGACAGACCCTGCTACGCTAGCGTAAGTTTTGGTAAAAAACACTATGATTTGCTAACTGCATTACTGAGGCCCCGCGGGGTCCAGCGTGGAAAAAGAAGTGAGATCCACCGACATACCGCCGCTCTCGGACCAGGTCATTGATTGGTTGCTCCTGTTGCGTTCAGGCCGAGCAACCCGGCGTGATTACGCCAATTTCATGGCATGGCGTGAAGCCAGCCCCGAGCATGAGAGCGCCTGGCAGCAAGTTTCCCATACCTTGGGCAACTCGATGGCCGGCCGTCTTGGCGATGCCTACCCCCTGGGTTACCAGCGCACGCCGTCCAGCCCGGTGGCGCCCGCCCAGACGCATCATCCCGCTCATGAAGAGGCAGCGCCGCCGCGCCGTCGTTTTCTGGCCAGCGCCCTCGCCCTCACGGCAGCAGCAGGCGCCGGAGCGCTGATGGCGATCCGCGATTTTTATCCGCTCTCCAGCGTGGCCGCCGATACCGCGACCGCAACAGGAGAGCGTCGCCGCTATCAACTCACAGACGGTACCGAACTGCTGCTCGACGCACGCAGCCGGGTCAATCTCGAGTTCACCGCCACCTCCCGGCGCTTGATGCTGCTTGAGGGCGCCGTCTCCGTGACCGCCCCTGATGATCCGAACCGGCCCTTTGTCGTTGAAACGGCCGAAGGCCTAGTGCAATCGAACGGCAAACGCTATATGGTGCGTCAGCAGGTCCGCCGCACACTGGTTGTCGCCCATGAGGGTGACCTGGTGGTTGAAACCGTTGACGGCGCACGAGGTCATATTCCGCAAGGCTTCGGCGCGCGCTTTGACGCCGCCCGGCTCGACGCCGCGCGCCCCGAGCTCGCCGCCGAGGCGGCGTGGGAAGGCGGCTGGATCAATGCCAATGGCCGCCCATTGGCCGAAATTGTCGCGGCATTGCGCCCCTACCGTCATGGAACGCTGCGCGTATCGATGGCCGCTGGCGGATTACCTGTAACGGGCATGTATCCCCTGGATGACTCCGATGCGGCCCTGCAAGCGCTAAGCGAGCGCATGCCTATTGCCATCCAGCGCCTCACGCCTTGGTTCGTGGCGATCGATATTGCGTCCGCCTGAACCACAGCAGAACATTCATTTGCATTCATTTGCGCATTAATGCCTGCATTTGTTCCAGTACGCGTTACACTACGGCCCTGCTCCCACTTGGTCATCGCCTCGGTACTCCTCCCGCCGTAAGCCTTGCGCCAAGTGACTTGCATTTTCCGCTCAGCTTGATAAAATAGCTGACTTTGCCGAATTCACTAACTTCTAAGCAACATGGCCAATACCGCCCAAGCTCGCAAGCGCGCTCGCCAATCGGTTGAGCGTAACAAGCACAACTCCAGCCTGCGCTCGATGCTGCGTACCGCTATCAAGCGCGTCCGTCAGGCCATCGCTACCGGCGACAAGGCTGTGGCTGGCGAAACGCTGCGTAAAGCCAGCAGCGTTATCGACCGCGTGGCTGACAAAAACATCATCCACAAGAACAAGGCTGCTCGCCACAAGAGCCGTCTGGCCGCCGCTGTCAAGGCGCTCGCCTAAGCAGCATGCCGCCCTGCGCCTCAGCTTGAGGCTTGGGCAGCATACGAATACGGCAATAAAAAAGGGATGCCTCACCGGGCATCCTTTTTTTATTGGGGCGCAACTATTGAGCGCAACTACTGCGTGCAACTACTGAGCGCAAAAGCCCAAATGCCTCACCACGCTTGCGGCGCCCCCCTTGATGAACGCAGTGCGTCCCCGAACCAGCGCCGAATCGAGTAGCATTTTTGCTTTGCCACTCAACTACGTCGGACGCCATGATAGGCAAACATCGCATCATCCAGGTGGGCTCACTAGCCGGCTCGCCTTCGGCCAATCAACGTCTGGCTGAGGCCTATGACGTCATCGAACTATGGAAACACGCAGACCGCCCTCTGACTGAGCTGGGCCGCGGCGTGACGGCGCTGGTCACCTCGGCAAGCACAGGAGCGTCAGCCGAACTGATCAACGCCCTGCCCGATCTGAAAGCGATTTGCAGTTGGGGCGTGGGCTACGAAACCATTAATGTCGAAGCGGCCCATCGACGCGGCGTGCAAGTCAGCAACACGCCCGACGTGTTGACCGATTGCGTCGCCGATCTTGCCTGGGGCCTGCTGATCTCGGCCGCACGCCGCATGGGTCAGGGCGAACGCTTTGTCCGCGCAGGCCAGTGGGGCCAGGTGCACGGCAGCCTCCCGCTAGGCATGCGAGTCAGCGGCAAGAAACTAGGCGTGATCGGACTGGGCCGTATTGGCGAAGCCATCGCCCGGCGTGGCGCAGGCTTTGACATGGAAGTGCGTTATCACAACCGCCGCCAGCGCACTGATGTGAGCTATGGCTATGCCGCCAACCTAAGCGAACTGGCCGAGTGGGCCGATCCTGATCGTCGCCACGGTGGGTGGCCCCGGCACACGCCATCTGGTCAGTCGCGAAGTCATGAAAGCGCTCGGCCCCAAAGGCATCATCGTCAACATTGCGCGCGGGCCGGTCATCGACGAAACGGCGCTGGTGTCTCTGCTGGAATCCGGCGAGCTGGGCTTCGCCGCCCTGGATGTGTTCGAACACGAACCCAAAGTACCTGACTTCCTGAAAACCACCGATCAGACCGTTGTACTGCCGCACCTCGGCAGCGCAACCTTCGAGACAAGGCTGGCGATGGAGGACTTGATGCTTGAGAACCTGGCCGCCTGGTTTGCCGACGGCAAAGTCATTACCCCCGTCTAAGCCCAGGCTGCTCTGGGCGCAGCACGACAGGCATCCGCCCGCACAGGGGGCAGATGCCTGCGCACCCGGACTCAGACTTCCCTTTCTTCCGTCCTGAGGCCATTGTCGCGGGCGAAATCGACCACGAACTTATAAGCCAGCGGCTCAAGTTCGCGCAAACGGAGATCGACCACGATACCCCGCACGCCGTCGATCACCACCGGCAGCACATACGGCGAATAAGTGAGGTGGTTGCCCGCGCTGCCGGGCGGCCTGAACTGGGCCATCACGCCAGCCAGACGCTCTGCCCAATCGCTGGGCCGAAAACGCGCACCACTCTCGGTAACGCCGTGAATTACGAATTGTTTGACGCGAGTTGCCATGGAACCTTCACAACGGGCTGCGCGCGCGGACGCCAGATCGGCCGCGTCTCAAACATGCGACCCGCGCCGCGAATTGTATATGATTGACCCTTTAGTCCGCTTCCCTCGCCGAGGATGACGCGGCCGCCCCCGGGCTTTTCTCATGGATCACGCCACGATGCACTCGCCTTTGGCCAATATCTACTCACGCCTGCCCGTGTCCTTCACGCACGGTGAAGGCGTATGGTTATGGGACCCTGAGGGTCGCCAATACCTTGATGCACTGGCAGGCATCGGCGTGTCCTGCCTGGGGCACGGTCATCCGCGCCTGGTGCGCGCCATCTCGGAGCAGGCCGCCCGACTCATTCATACCTCCAACCTCTACGACATTCCGCAGCAGACCGCACTGGCGACAAAGCTGACGACCCTGTCAGGCATGCAGGAAGTGGCGTTTTGCAACAGCGGCTCGGAAGCAAACGAAGCCGCCATCAAGCTGGCCCGTTACTATGCCTGGCAACAGGGCAATACCCACGCCCATATCATCACGATGGAATCGTCGTGGCATGGCCGAACGCTGGGCACGCTCGCCGCCACAGGCAGTGAAAAAGCACGCAAAGGCTTTGAACCACTGCCCACGGGCTTCATTCAGGTACCTTATAACGATCTGAACGCCGTGCGCGAGGCCGGTGATCGCGAGGGCCGAGTGGCGGCAGTGCTGCTGGAAGTCCTGCAAGGCGAAGGCGGCATACGGCCTTCCGATATCGAATACCTACAAGGTCTGCGCGAACTCTGCACGGAGCGCGGATGGCTGCTCATGATCGACGAGGTGCAATCCGGTATCGGCCGCACCGGCAGGTGGTTTGCTCATCAATGGGCAGGCATCCAACCTGATGTCATGACGCTGGCCAAGGGCCTCGCTGGCGGCGTGCCGATCGGCGCGATGCTGGCAAGCGGTCCGGCCGCTGGCGTGCTGACCCCGGGCAGCCATGGCACAACCTTTGGCGGCGGGCCGCTCGCCTGCGCTGCCGGCCTGGCCGTACTCGACGCGCTCGAACAGGACGGCCTGTTGAATAACGCCGAACAGGTGGGCGCCCACCTCAAAAACGCCCTGACCCTGGCGCTGGCAGACACCCCCGGCGTCGAAGAAGTCCGTGGGCGCGGCCTGATGCTCGGCATCGCGCTCAACCGCCCTTGCGGCGTGTTGGCGCTGCGCGCCCTGGAGGCCGGCCTGCTCATCAACGTGACACGAGACCGCGTGGTCCGCCTGCTGCCGCCACTCATCCTGAGCCAGGCAGAAGCAGACCGCATCGTGGCTCTTCTCGTACCCCTCATCAAAACATTCCTGGCCGAACAAGCATAATTACCGGCGGCACGGCTTCATCCACGCTACCGCCAACGACCTGCGACATCAACATGACCCTTCCCACTACGCAAAACGGCCCCCTGCGGCATTTCCTGCAGTTCAAAGACCTCACCGCCAGCGAGATCGGCTATGTCCTGGACCGCGCCCGCATCATCAAAGACAAATTCAAGCGCTACGAACCCCATATGCCGCTGCACGACCGCACGCTGGCGATGGTGTTCGAGAAAGCCAGCACACGCACACGTGTGTCATTCGAAGCAGGCATGTATCAGATGGGCGGCTCGGTCATCAATCTGACCTCGAACGACTCCCAACTGGGGCGCTCCGAGCCCATCGAAGACACTGCGCGCGTCGTCTCACGCATGGTTGATATCGTGATGATCCGCACCTTCGAGCAAACCCGCATCGAACGGTTCGCTGCGCACTCTCGCGTGCCCGTCATCAATGGCCTGACCAACGAATACCACCCCTGCCAGATTCTGGCGGACATCTTCACCTATATCGAACACCGCGGGTCCATCGCCGGCAGGATCGTCGCCTGGGTAGGCGACGCCAATAATATGTCCTACACCTGGCTGCAGGCAGCGGAAATGCTGGGCTTCACGCTACATGTGTCCACCCCTGCCGGCTACCAACTTGACCCCGCCCGCATCGGCAATCCCCCGCCGTCGGTGCTCAAGCAATTCAAAGATCCCATGCAAGCCTGCCAGGGCGCGCATCTGGTCACCACCGACGTCTGGACCAGCATGGGCTACGAGGCTGAAAACGAAGAGCGCCGCAAGGCCTTCGCGGACTGGTGCGTAGACGCCGAAATGATGGCCGCCGCAGATCCGAACGCCGTTTTCATGCACTGCCTGCCGGCCCACCGGGGCGAGGAAGTCACCGGCGAAGTCATTGATGGCCCGCAAAGCGTGGTCTGGGATGAAGCCGAAAACCGCATGCATGCGCAAAAAGCCCTGATGGAGTTCCTGCTCCTGGGCGAAATCCACTGACCCGCCTTACGGCCTGCCGACTGCCGGCGAGGGAAAGCAAACGCGCTAAAATAGCGTGTTGAAGTCCTCGCCGTCAGTCTCATAGACGCTTTCGAACACACAATGACTACCATTCTCCCGAACCTTCCCACCGGCCAGAAGGTCGGCATTGCCTTCTCTGGCGGCCTGGACACCAGCGCGGCTCTGCTCTGGATGCGCGAAAAAGGCGCCATTCCTTATGCCTATACCGCCAATCTGGGCCAGCCCGACGAGCCCGATTACGACGAAATCCCCCGTCGTGCCCTGCAATACGGCGCCGAAAATGCGCGTCTCATCGACTGCCGAGCACAACTGGTTGCCGAAGGTCTGGCCGCGCTGCAAAGCGGCGCCTTCCACATCTCCACGGGTGGCCTGACCTATTTCAACACCACGCCCATCGGCCGTGCCGTCACCGGCACCATGCTGGTGGCCGCCATGAAGGAAGACGGCGTCAACATCTGGGGGGACGGCAGCACCTTCAAGGGTAATGACATCGAGCGCTTCTACCGCTACGGTCTGCTGACCAATCCGGATCTGAAGATCTACAAACCCTGGCTCGATCAAACCTTTATTGATGAGCTTGGCGGCCGTGCCGAAATGTCCGAGTACATGCGCCGCTCCGGCTTCGACTACAAAATGTCAGCCGAAAAAGCCTACTCGACCGACTCCAATATGCTGGGCGCCACGCACGAAGCCAAGGATCTGGAGTTCCTGAACTCCGGCATTCGCATCGTCAAACCCATCATGGGCGTAGCCTTCTGGCGCGATGACGTCCAAGTCAAGGCTGAAGAAGTCCGCGTGCGCTTTGAGGAAGGCCGTCCGGTCGCCCTGAACGGCGTCGAATACACCGACCCGGTCGAACTGCTGCTCGAAGCCAACCGCATCGGCGGCCGTCATGGTCTGGGCATGAGCGACCAGATCGAAAACCGCATCATCGAAGCCAAGAGCCGCGGCATCTACGAAGCCCCAGGCCTGGCCCTGCTCTTCATCGCCTACGAACGCCTGGTCACTGGCATTCACAACGAAGACACCATCGAACAGTACCGCGAAAACGGCCGTAAACTGGGCCGCTTGCTCTACCAAGGCCGCTGGTTCGACCCGCAAGCCATCATGCTGCGCGAAACCGCTCAGCGCTGGGTCGCACGCGCCGTCACGGGCGAGGTCACCCTCGAGCTGCGCCGCGGCAACGACTATTCGCTGCTGAACACCGAATCGCCCAACCTGACCTACGCGCCCGAGCGTCTGTCCATGGAAAAGGTCGAAAACGCACCGTTCACCCCGGCGGACCGCATTGGTCAACTGACCATGCGCAACCTCGACATCACCGACACGCGCGACAAGCTCTTCACCTACGTGAAGGCCGGCCTGCTGACACCGTCGGGCGGCGCGCTGCCGCAACTGAAAGACGACAAATAATAAGCTAGGCCAAACTGGCTGCCTTGACGGGCAGCCAGTTTTTTTCGCCATGAGAAACGCGGGAAATGCCTAGCCCTCCTCCTCGTGCGCGTAAAGCACCATATCCCAGAGCGTAGGATGGTGGCCTCGTACCGAAAAGCGCTTGCGACCCAGACTACTCATCAAATCCGTAATAGCGAGCAGATCCTCGGGCTGATGATAAGCCGCGATAGCCAGCCGGCATTGCGGGCGCTCAAGATGACGGGTCGCACCCTGGAGCACCGACAACTCGCCCCCTTCGACATCGGCCTTGAGCATGGTGATCGGATCAGCTATGTAGTGATCGAGCGTCACCTGCGGCAGCACGTCGATCCAGTCGGCATGCGCCGCACGCCATTCCGGACTCGCCGATGGCGACACGAAGTGCGAACCGTGTGAATAATTCGGGTTAGTGTAGAAATCGACACTACCACCCTGCTCGGCCCCAACTACAACACGCTCGGCTTTTAAAGGAACCAGGGCCGCCAGCTTGCGCAGGCTGTTGTAATCCATCCGGTTAGGCTCAAAGGCCCAGAGCTGAGAGCCGGAGTCCATGGGCAATAGGGCATCCATGCGGGCCAGCACCTCGCCTTGGCTGGCGCCGATATCGGCATAGACCTCACGCGATCGCGGCACAAAAGACGATTGCGGATTAGAGCCATTGAAATACTGGGTCTCGACCGGCATCATGCTCTGCAATAAAAAACCGCGATCCCATTCCAGCAACGTCCGGATGCGTGCCGCAACGGTGTTGCGAGATAGCGCATCCATGCCTTGCACCAAGCGCCGGTAGCGATCCAGATTGTGCAGCATGTATTCGCGCTCACGCCCAATTGGCACGCCACAAGTATGCGGCGCATCACGGGCGGCCATTAGTGCCAGGAAATCATACAGACCACTGAAGCGCCGCCAGGCTCCCCATTCATCGACCGTTCCTGACATATGAACCAGGCCGATATTGGGATTTCTGGAGCGCAATTTGAGGAAATCCATCATTGAGATGCCCCCCTCCTGAACCGGCATGACAGGCACCATGGCACCTTTCATGGAGGGCTCATCCCCGACGACGCAGTAGCCAAGAAAGCGGGGATCGTCCCGGTACACAAACCCTAGCACCTCGTGCAAATGCAGGGTCCAGTCACTGGTGTAACGCGGCCAAAGAACGTAATAACCATCTAGAGACTGAATGCGTGCAAGCCGTTCATCGCCAATACGAGCGGATTCCCGCCACGCATCATCTCTCGCCCACCACTCGTCCTGCCCTCTGCCCTCTGCCCTCATTATATTCACCCACCATATGTCAGCCTTAACTCGGATCACCCCTCATATAGGGTCTCCAAAAGTATGCAAAACAGGGCGGGCCGCGTAAACCAGAAAGTGCTGAGAATAAGGTAGGGCCTGAGTCAACTCACAGCTCGATCTGCATGCCCATCTCCACCACGCGGTTAGGGGGAATCTTGAAAAACTTGGTACTGCGCGTCGAATTGCGCGCCATGAAAGAAAACACGGTGCGACGCCAACGCGACATGGCAGGACGCCGGGCGGCAACCACAGCCTGGCGCGACAGGAAAAACGAGGTGCGCATAGGCTCGAGGTCAATTTCCGGATAGGCCTCAGCTACCAGGCGCAACGCCTCCGGCACATCGGGATCTTCCTTAAAACCGTAATGAATGACCGCTTGCCAACTCGATGCGCTGACCCGTTTGACCGAGAAGCGGTCCTGCTCGGCGATATAAGGCACATCGGCCACACGGATGGACAAAAACAGCACGTGATCATGCAGCACTTTGTTGTGCTTGAGGTTGTGCAACAACGCCGGCGGCACATTGTCATTGTTCAAGGTCATGAACACGGCCGTGCCCGGCACGCGCGCGGGCGGATAGCTCTCGAGCTGATCCATGAATTCCTGTAGCGGCTGACGATCCCGGGCCTGGATATCAGCCAGCAGTTGGCGGCCACGCCGCCAGGTCATCATGAGCGTAAAAACAACCACCCCGACCAACAGCGGCATCCAGCCCCCTTCGTGAATCTTGAAAATATTGGCGCTGAACAGCAACACATCGATGATCAGCAACACGCCCAATACAAGCATCCAGCCCAGACGCTTGGCCCCGGTTGATCCGCGAGGCAATACCGCGAAGGCCAAGATCGAGGTCATCAACATGGTTCCCGTCACGGCAAAACCATAGGCGGCGGCGAGGTTCTCAGAATTGCGAAACGTTATCACCAGCACCAACACGGCACACAAGAGCAGCGCATTGACCTGCGGCAGATAGATCTGGCCTTTCTCGACCGCCGAAGTGTGCAGAATCTGCATGCGCGGCCAGAAACCCAATTGCACTGCCTGGCGCGTCACGGAGAAAGCGCCAGAAATCACGGCCTGGGAAGCCACGACGGTGGCCACCGTCGCCAGCCCGACCAAGGCGGCCAGCCCCCATTCTGGGGCCATCAGAAAGAAAGGATTGCGAATCGCGCTGGGATCGCGCAGCAGCAAAGCACCTTGCCCCAGATAACAAAGTGTGAGCGACGGCAGCACCATGCTGAACCAGGCTCGCCGGATAGCTGGACGCCCGAAATGGCCCATATCGGCGTAGAGAGCCTCGGCGCCGGTCAAAGCCAGCACGACCGCACCGAGCAGCAGAAAGCTCATCACGGGAAACTCAAAAACAAAACGCAGCGCCCATATCGGATTGAGCGCCACCAGCACCTCGGGCGTCTGCCAGACCTGCCAGCCTCCGAGCACGCCCAGCGTGGCAAACCACACAACCATCACCGGACCAAACAGCTTGCCGACTGTACCCGTGCCGCGCGACTGAATGGCGAACAGCGCGAGCAGCACCAAGAGCGCAAGCGGCACGATCCACGGATCCAGCGTATGAGACACCACGCCGATGCCTTCGATCGCGGACAAGACTGAAATGGCGGGTGTGATCATGCTGTCACCATAGAAAAGCGCAGCGCCGAAAATACCTAGCACCACAAAAAAGGTGCGCAGCCTTCCGCTACGCCCGCGCACAGCAAGTTCCAACAGCGCCAGCGTGCCGCCCTCGCCCTGGTTGTCTGCCCGCAGGATCAACAACACATACTTAAAGGACACCACCACCATCAACAGCCAGAACAGAATCGACAACACCCCGAGGATGTGGGCGGGTTGAAGATCGGCGAATTCGGTGAGGCAGGCACGCAGCGTGTATAACGGACTGGTGCCGATGTCCCCATAGACAACGCCCAGGGCGCCCATCATTAAGGCAACGGGCCGGGAGGCGCCTTGCTCAGAGGTGTGACTCATAAGGAGGTTCGTGACGAGAAAGTTGAGCGCCCTTGCGCGGACCGGGAAACACGACGGATATCCGAGTACCGCTATAAACAGGCCGACTGATAAGTTTGCACCAGGCACCATGGGCGCCGGCGATTTCGCGCACGATAGCCAGACCCAGACCCGACCCATCAGCGGCTGCCGATGGCGACCGGTAAAACGCCTCGAATACCCGTTTGCTTTCCTCGGCATCAATACCGGGACCATCGTCCTCGACAGTCAGCAGGGGGGGATTGTCGTCAACAGTCAGCGTGATACGCCCCTGTGGCCGGCCATAACGCAGCGCGTTATCGATTAAATTACCCAGGAGCTCATCCAGCAACAAGGGATCGCCGTCGATCCAGACGGGCTGATCCGGCGCCAACAGGGCAATCTCGACCTGCAGGGCACGGGCACGAGGAATCCACTCCGCGCCGCTGGCGCGCACCCACTCACACAAATCCAGACGCAGAAAACGGTCCTGTGGCCGCGTATTGGGGTCAGCCTTGGCCAGCACCAACAATTGCTGACCCAGGCGGATCATGCGGTCGCTCACAACCTTGATGCGTTCGGCGCGGGCACGCACATCCTCGGGCAAGGGACGCGCCAGCATCAGCTCGGACTCAAGCCTTAGACCGCTTAAAGGAGTGCGCAGTTGATGAGCGGCATGGCCGATAAAGCGCCGTTGTGCGGCCAGCGAGGCATCAAGCCGCAGCAGCAAATCATTGATATGCGTGACCAGAGGGGCAATCTCGGCCGGCAAGCCACGTACCGCCAGCGATTGCATATCGTCGATGGAACGCTGCCTGATCTCTTCGGACAACAAGTTAACCGAGCGAAGCCCCGAACGCACCCCCTGGATAATGACGCCGGCGAACAAGGCGATCAGCAATACCTGCCCGACGACCATCAACCAGAAGAAATCCTCCAGCATCCAGGCCGACATATCGATCTTGTGCGTGATCACCCAGGTGGCGGCCAGGTCCAGCAGCACCAAGAGGAGAATCGGCGGCATCAAACGCACCACGAGATGGCGCGCCAGAGAGCCTTGCTGCAACTTCCAGCCGTTTTGTTGCGGCAAAGATTCGGTTGTAGAGTCCGGCATCATGGGTGAGCGGCTCATGATCACCCTCGCGAGCGTGCGCCCGTTGTCATCGGGTTAAACAGATTGCTAGCGCGACCCGCCCTATCGCACAGGCTCCGCCTGCAGGCGGGGCGGCGGCAGGCGATCACGCGCCTTCGACGTCCAGCATATAGCCAAAACCACGCACCGTCTGGATGCTGGCCCCTGTACCCTCAAGCCGCTTGCGCAGCCGGTAGACATAGACCTCTACCGCATTTTCACTGAAATCGGCATCCCAGGCAGAGAGCGAATTGACGATCTGACGTTTTGTGATCACGCGGCCAACCCGCGCCATCAGCATTTCCAGCACTGACAGCTCTCGCACCGACAAGGAAAGGCGCTGCCCGTTAACACGCACTTCGCGGCCAACCGTATCGAACACCAACGGACCGACTTCGATGAGCGGCTGGGCCTGGCCGGTACGACGGCGACCCAAAGCACGCACTCGGGCAGCCAGTTCTGGCAGATCGAACGGCTTGGTGACGTAGTCATCTGCGCCCGCATCCAGCCCAGCCACACGGTCATCCAAACCATCGCGGGCCGTCAGGATGAGCACCGGCACCTGGTTGCCTTCCTGGCGCAACTGGCGCAACACCTCCAGACCGCTTTGGCCCGGCAGGTTGAGATCCAGCAAAAGGAGTTCATAAGGCTGACCCGCCAGTGCCCCCTGAACCTTGTCACCTTCGGTGAGCCAGTCCACGGCATAGCCCTGATCGGACAGAAATTCCTGGAGCGCATGGCCCAGAGTTGTGTCATCTTCAATTACGAGTACGCGCATGCAGCGATTCTAGCGCGAACCTGGGTAGGACAAGCAAACGTTTTGCGATGCCCCATAGACAACGGGCCTGCTTATCGCAGGCCCGACGGGAACATCACGGAGCGGGGCTGGCTGGCGCCGGTGTCGTCACGAAACCGATACGGCTCATGCCCGAGCGTCGGGCCGATGCCATCACCTTGGCCAGCGTTTCGTAGCGCGTGTTCTGGTCAGCGCGGATACGAATTTCCGGTTGCGGTTTATCCCCCGAGATAAGCTTGAAACGATAAGGTAGGTCCTCCAGCGTGACGGGCTGCTCATCCCAAAAGAGGGTGCCGTTGGCATCGATCGCCAGATCGACCGTTTTGGGGTCCTCCTGGATCTGTTCGGCCGTCACCTGCGGCATATTGATCTTGATGGAGTGCGCCAGCAGCGGCGCCGTGATGATGAAGATCACCAACAGCACCAGCATCACGTCGATAAGGGGCACCATGTTGATCTCGGACACGGTGTGGCCGCCCGACCCCTTGTTGTCGAAGCTGCCGAAGGCCATTATTCACCCCCTCGCGCTTGCTCGGTCTGTCCCTGGCGGCGCAATGCGCGGATCTTGCCATCCGACACCGCGACCTGCTGGCCCGTCGTCAGGAAAGCAAACAGGTCATGCGCGAACGCATCAAGACGCGACAGAAAGACGCGGTTGTTGCGCACAAAAGCGTTGTATGCCAGCACTGCCGGGATGGCCACGGCCAGACCCAGACCCGTCATGATGAGGGCCTCGCCCACCGGACCCGCGATGCGGTTGATGGTCACGCCATCGGACAGCCCAATGCCGACCAGTGCGTGGTACACACCCCATACCGTGCCGAACAAGCCGACAAATGGAGCCGTCGAACCCACCGAGGCGAGCACAGTCAAGCCGTTTTCCAGCTTGGCGGTTTCTTCGTCAATGACTTTGCGCATCGTGCGCGTCACAAACTCGCCGTTGCTGCCGGCCTCTTCCAGTTTGGTCGCGCCGAACTTGGCGTGATGGCTCTGCGCATGAATGGCATGAATGGCCAGATGCGAGAAAGGATCACGCGCGCCGTGAGTCACGATTTCGTTCTCGACCTGTTTGAGCGAACTGGCATTCCAGAAATGGTTCAGGAAGTTGGCTGCACGCTTGCGCATGCTCAGGTTGCTCAGCGTCTTGACCACAATGAGATACCAGGTCACCAGCGACATCAGGATGAGGATGACGAACAAGGCCTTGCCCACAAAATCGCTTTGCGCAACAAAGTGCATAAAGCCCATATCAGGGACGGCTGCTGCGGGCGGCGGCAAACCGGCGGCCGGAGCCGCGAGCGCATCGGCTGCCTGTTGCAGGGGCTGGGCAACCGCAGGCGCTGCGGGCGCCGTCTCGCCTGCGCCTGCCGCAGGGCTCACCGCCTGGGCCACGACCATCATGGCGTTTTGAATTGCGTTGAACATCTCAGTTCCCTTTGCTTAATTACTTAAGTCCAAAATCGAACGGAATCCTGGCCATCGCCGTTTGAGGAATACCGTTACGGGTCAGTGGTTTGAATCTTGCCGCGCGCACAGCCTCTACGGCCGCATTGTCCAATCGCCGGAAACCCGAAGACGAATCAATGACGGCCTTATCGACGTAGCCTTGCGGATTGATCGTCACCAGTACGATCACGCGGCCTTGTTCGCGGCGGCGCACCGAATCCGGCGGATAACGCGGCGAAGGCCGGGTACCCAGATACTCCACGCTCGACATGAATACCGGCTCATCCGGCGCGGGCCCCTGCTTAGGCGCCTGTGTGACCTGCTCCCCGTCCGTCGCGCCGGCAGGCGGGGTAGCCGGCTTCGGCTCGGCCTTGACCTCGGTTTTAGGCTGAGGTTGCGGTTTCGGCTGTGGTTTCGGCTGTGGTTTGGGCTTGGGCTTGGGTGCAGGCTCCGGCGCTTTCTCGATCACTGGCTCAGGCTCAGGCTCAGGGTCCGGCTCAGGTTCGACTTCGGGTTCCGGGTCTGGCGGCGGCGGTTCAACCACGGGTTCTGGAGGCGGCGTCTCTTCGACGGCTTGGTCGGGATTGGGTTCGGCCTTTGCCACCTGTGGAACCGGCGCCTCGATCACGCTCACCATGACAGGCTCCTGGTCAAACATGACAGGCGGCTCGGAATCACTGAAAAATATGGCACCGATCACCGCCACATGCACGGCGACTACGGCGATGCCGGCACCTACACGCAACCCCGTCGACGCCGGCGAAGTAGAAGTCCAACCGTATTGAAGGCTAGGCATGAATCAGCCAGAAACTATTGACAAGTTCGCCAGCTCGCAACCCATAGTGCTGGTCACTCGCTGGCGTTTCCAAGTCCAGCACGATATATCAAATGCGAATGATTCGCAAGTTTAATCAGGGTCTAGTGAGATCGCTTGGCGATTGCAAAGCGGGATGACCACAAAATGAAAACCCCTGCGTCGTGCAATCTGTTGGTGGACTCGCACAACGGGCATCCCCTCCCGCATTCCAATATCTGGGCCAAGCCAACTGCAAGAAACGATGGGCCAGCCTCGGAGCCCCGGCCAAGAACGGAAGACGTCGAGGCCTATTTGTGGCGTTGATACGGTCTTTGCCGCCATATCGGAAGTGGCGGGCCGTGTTTTGAAGGGAGAAACAAAAAAGGCACTTAGATTTCTCTAAGTGCCTGATTTGCAAAGACTTTGATTGGTGGGTGCTACAGGGGTCGAACCTGTGACCTACGCCTTGTAAGGGCGCCGCTCTACCAACTGAGCTAAGCACCCATTTCGGGGCCACTCAAAGTCTTGCGCGGCCCGAATTATATACCAAGCACGCGACAATCGGCAAATCGCAATGCAGGCATCACCACCGCACCGTCGATTTGCCCTGCCGTCATCAGTTGACGGCGTCCTTCAGGGCTTTGCCCGGACGGAACTTCGGCACCTTGGCCTTTTTGATTTTGATGGTTTCGCCAGTACGCGGATTACGGCCAGTGCGGGCGGCGCGCGAAGACACAGCGAAAGTGCCAAAGCCAACCAAAGTGACCGTGCCACCCTTTTTCAGGGTGGTTTTAACGGCACCGATCAGCGCGTCCAGCGTACGGCCTGCAGCCGCCTTGGAGATATCGGCCTTGCTGGCAATGTGATCGATGAGTTCGGTTTTGTTCATTCAGTATTACCCCTCACAAGGTATGAATTTCGCGCGGCACGGCGCGAAAGCGCAGCGTGGGAACGCGCCAGAACAGGCGAGTGACGAATTACTATTTCTTGCGCTGCATAAGCACAACTTTTTGACCGCTGCATCGCAGACATCGAGCACTCATTTTCAGGACGATTCGACATTGCGATGCAGAGATGTAGTAAACCCCGCAGGTCTGCGGCTGTCAAGCGACAGGCTCGTGCGAAGCCGCGCCAATACTAACTTTTGCTGCTTCGCACAATAACCGAAAACGCTTAGACAAGGCCAATTTTGGAAGTGCTGCGATCAGGCGACGCTCATCGAGCCCTTCAGTGCCTGATCGAAGTCTTGCAAAAGATCGGCTTCGTCCTCGATTCCTACCGAGACACGAATCAGGCTGTCCGCAATACCCATTTGCGCACGGCGCTCAGGACCCATTTCGTAGTAAATGGTGTGTGCAGCAGGCAGGGCCAGACTGCGGGTATCCCCCAGGTGAGTGGCATTGAGCACGATATTCAAGCGGTTCAGAAAATCGAAGCAATCGATACCCTCTGCAAGCTCGACACCCAACAGGCCGCCAAACCGCCCCTGGCGGAACAAGGCTGCCGAACGCTCGTGCTGAGGATGCGAGGCCAGTCCCGGATAATGCACCTTGGCTACGCCCGGATGTCTTTCCAGAAAACGCGCCAGCGCCAATGCGTTGCTGCAATGACGATCCATGCGCAAGGCCAGCGTCTCGGCACCGATGGCAATGCGATGCGCAGGCTCTGCCGCCAATGTGCCGCCCATGTCACGCAGGCCCTTTTTCTTGATCTGCGTCAAGCCCCAGCTGCTGGGCGCCCCACTGCGATAAGCGTCAAAGATGTTGGCGTAGGCCGACCAGTCAAACAAGCCGGTGTTCGTGACCGCCCCTCCCAAGGCATGACCATGGCCCGCAATGTATTTGGACAAGGAGTTCATCACCAGCGACGCACCCACATCACGCGGCTGGAACAGCCAGGGCGACGTAAGGGTGTTATCCACCACATAGACTAGACCATGCTCGCGGCAGATTTCACCGAGCGCGGCCAGATCGGCCACCTGTGTGCCGGGGTTGGCGATGGTTTCAGCGAACACCATGCGAGTGTTGGGACGTAATGCAGCACGCACCCTGCTGGCGTCCGTAGCGTCAACCAAGGTGATCTCCACCCCCAGCTCAGCAAGCGTGCTCAGCAGACTATTGGTATTGCCAAAAATGAATTGGCTGGACACCAGATGATCCCCCCGGCGCAGCAGGGTCGTGAAGATCGCGGCGATCGCGGCCATGCCCGTAGCAAAACTCACCGTAGCGGTGCCGGCTTCCATCTGCGTGATCTTGGCTTCGAGCGCCGTCGTCGTCGGCGTTCCCTGCCGCGCATAGGTAAAGCCTGCTTTACCCTGAAACACGGCGGCCAACTCGCGCGAGTCCTCGTAAGCGTACTCCGACGAAGGATGCATGGGCTTGTGCACGGCGCCGTGTTCGACGGATTGCGTGCGATCGGAATGAAGAATCGTAGTCGTGAAGCCGTTCTGGTGCATGGTAAAAAACCGCTGGCAAACGCCGGAGACCCGGCTTGAAAACAGTTATTGGGTACGGCGCTGGCGCACAGTCTCGTAAAGACACACAGCACTGGCGACACTGACGTTCAAACTTTCGACCGAACCCAACATGGGGATGTTGACCAATTCATCGCAGGTCTCGCGCGTGAGCCTGCGCATGCCCTCGCCCTCTGCCCCCATGACCCAGGCCATGGGCTGGCGAGCGTCGATGGCATGCATATCATGGCTGGCCTGGTCATCGGTACCCACCAGCCAAACGCCGCGCTCTTTAAGTTCGCGCATGGTGCGCGCCAGATTGGTGACCGTAATGTAGGGCACCGTATCGGCTGCGCCGCAGGCCACGCGCTGGACGGTGCTGTTCAAACCCACCGCACGATCGCGCGGTGCGATGACCGCATGCACACCCGCCGCATCGGCGGTGCGCAGACAGGCGCCCAGGTTGTGCGGATCGGTCACGCCATCCAGAATGAGCAGAAAGGCCGGCCCAACGATTTCGTCGAGCACTTCGTCGATCCCCACTGCCAACTGGCGTTCGTCGGCAACGGCTAGCACCCCTTGATGACGCGTGCCGCGCGCCAGGCCATCAAGCCGCTCGACAGGCACCGGGTGCACACGCCGACCGGCGCGCTCGGCCTGCTCGATAAGCGTCTGCATGCGTTTATCGCGGCGTGAAGCCTCGACATAAATTTCCTTGATGGACTCGGGCGCGTGGCGCAAACGCGCGACGACTGCATGAAAGCCCGCCAGGACTTGGGTCGACGCCATGTTGATGACTACCTCAGAAAAACAGAACAACCCGCCGCACACGCGGCGGGCCGGAGCGATCGCCCCTGCAATGACGCAATGTTACCGCGCCAGGCCACTCAACGGCGGCCACGCGCTGCCTTCTTAGCGGGCGCCTTCTTAGCCGCCGCCACAGGCGCCGGCTTGCTGGCCTTCTTGGCTTCTGCGCGGCGTTGCTTGGCCGTTTGCCCCTTTAAGGCAGCAGGCTTGGGCGCGGCGGCCTTTTTAATGCGGCGCGGCTCCTCAGGATTACGAGCGCTCTGTTTGCGCAGCGACTCGTAACTCGTGCCCTTGACCAGACGGAACTCAATACGCCGCGCCTCCAGGTCAACGCGCGCCACCTGCACTTGCACCTTATCGGTCAAACGATAACGCATGCCCGTGCGCTCGCCGCGCAGCTCATGCAGAGCATCATTGAACTGGAAATACTCGCCACCCAGCTCCGACACATGCACCAGGCCCTCGACGTGCAGCGTATCCAGCGTAACGAAAATGCCGAAACTGGCCACGCCAGTGACAGTGCCACTGAAGTCTTCGCCGACCCGCTCCTTAACGAACCAGCACTTCAGCCAAGCCTCGACATCGCGCGAAGCCTCGTCTGCACGGCGCTCACTGGCCGACAGGATGATGCCGAGCTTCTCCCAGATGGCGTGCTCATGCTCGCGCTGCCCGCGGCCAACCACCACCGGTTGCCCCTCGAGCTCGGGCACATAACGCTGACCCGCGAGCAGGGCCTTGATCACCCGGTGCGTGAGCAAATCGGGATAGCGCCGGATGGGCGACGTGAAATGCGAATACCCCGGATAAGCCAAACCGAAATGACCCATATTGTCCGGACTGTAGACGGCCTGCTGCATCGAACGCAGGCTCATGGTTTGCAGCAGCGGGAAATCCGGGCGGCCACGCACGGCATCAAGAAACTCGCCGTAGTCTTTCGCAGTCGGCGTTTCTCCGCCCCCCAGCGACAAGGCCATGGTGCGCAGAAAATCGCGCAGCGCCTGCAGACGCTCGGGGGTCGGCCCCTCATGGATGCGGTACAGGCCGGGGTGCTTGCTGCGCAACATGAAATCCGCCGCGCAGGTGTTGGCCGCCAACATGCACTCTTCGATGAGCTTGTGGGCATCATTGCGCACCGCCGGCACGATCTGCTCGATACGGCCTAACTCATTGCAGACGATCTTTGTCTCGACGGTATCAAAGTCGATGGCGCCGCGTTTTTTGCGTTGCTGGGAGAGCAGTTGATAAAGCTCGTAGAGATGCTGCACGCTGGGCAACAGATTACCGAGCGCCGCAGCAGCCGGGCCGCCCGGCTGCTGCAGGGCTTCCCAGATGCTCGTGTAGGTCGTGCGGGCATGCGAATGCATGACCGCGTTATAGAACTGATAAGCCGTAACCGTGCCGGCCTTGGCCCCCGTTGCGGGAATCACCATATCGCAGACCAGTACTAGCCGGTCGACGTTGGGGTTGAGTGAACACAGGCCGTTGGACAGGGATTCCGGCAGCATCGGAATCACGCGGCGCGGAAAATACACGCTGGTGCCGCGCTCCAGCGCGTCCTCGTCCAGGGCGTCGCCCGGCCTCACATAATGGCTGACGTCAGCGATTGCCACCAAAAGACGCCAGCCGGGGCGTTTGCGTTGCCCCGTGCCCAGGTCGACCGGCTGGCAGTAAACGGCGTCGTCAAAATCGCGCGCGTCTTCGCCGTCAATCGTGATCAGCGGCACATCGCGCAGATCGACACGCTGCTTGAGATCGCTTTTACGCACCACGTCGGGCAGGCGTGCCGCCTGTTTGCGGGCGGCCTCGGAGAAATCCACCGGCACGTCGAATTTACGCACGGCGATTTCGATTTCCATACCGGGATCATCAATCTCGCCCAGCACCTCGGACACCTTGCCCAAAGGCTGCGTGTGACGCGTCGGCTGCTCAATGATTTCGACCGATACGACCTGGCCATGCTGCGCACCGTTGGTGTCGCCCGGCGGGATCAGGATGTCGTGTTTGATGCGCTGATCTTCGGGCACAACGATGGACAAGCCGTGCTCATGCAAAAAGCGGCCCACCAACTTGTTTGTGCGACGTTCGATCACCTCAACGATGGTGCCATCGGGCTTGCCGCGGTACTCACCCGAAGGCTTGACCAACACGCGATCGCCATGCAGCACCTTAAGCATTTCACGCGGCGACAAGAAGATGTCCGACCCGCCCTCGTCGCGCACCAGAAAACCAAAACCGTCACGGTGCCCCTGCACTCGGCCCGCCACGAAATCGAGCTTAGTCGCCAGCAGCAACACGCCCTTTCGGTTGGGCAGCAACTGGCCGTCGCGCTCCATCGCAGCTAGGCGGCGATCGAAACCCACCCGGGTAGCGTCTTTTTCCACGCCCATGCGTTGAGCGAGTTCCTCAGGCGACAGCGGCCCACCCGCCGAGCGCAGCGCCTTCAATATTTCTTCGCGCGACGGGACGTCCGGGTCGAAATCCGGCGGAGTATCGTGCAGGACCGATGTAGATCTATTATTGCTTTTCGTGTCGTTGTTCGATCGTTTTGCCAAAGGTGAAAATCCCGTATATAATGCTCAGCTTCTGTGGTCAGCCCGGTGCGACACTGAAAGCCAAATATTAGTTTTTGCGAAGTAGTTAGTCTACGTGAAATCCAGCGCAAAAATTTGATCAGGCACAGTGCCCAGGTGGCGGAATTGGTAGACGCGCATGGTTCAGGTCCATGTGCCGCAAGGTGTGGAGGTTCGAGTCCTCTCCTGGGCACCACAGTTTTTTTCTGCCAGTTTTAAACTAGCAGTCATGCAAGACAGCAGTGCCAAAAACCCCGGATCGCACAAGCGCCGGGGTTTTTTTCTGGCTGCCGCCCTCGCCGGCCATGTTTTTTGCATTTTCACTCCCCGGACCGGCTACCCTGACGCTTGACGTGATGGGCCTCGTAGCGCGTGCGGCCCATCCCTTCGATCTGCCCCTGCACCATACGCTCCAGCGGGGCCAGCAAGGCATCAAAACGCTGCGTGCTCTCCAGCGCATTCAAGGCAGCCGCGATAGCCTCCACCGTAGACACCGCCCCCGGCAAATCCGCATGACGCACGCGATATCGCCCCTGCGCAGGCGCCGGGAAACTCAACCTCGGCAAGGCCGCGAGAGACGGATGACGGGCCAGCATTGCACGCGCGCCACGCCAGGTCGCATCCGGCACGACAAGCAGACGCGGCTCCGGCACTGCCGGGCCGGCCTCCTGCGCGCCATCTCCAGGAAACAGCAGATAGGCCTGCACGCCCGGACGGACCCATAACCCAGGGTCGAAATCATCCGCCACCACGCGCACCGCGCTCGCCAGACCCAGCCAGGCCAAGCGGGCGGTATTCAAGGCATGGCCCGCCTCACGAGGATCCTGCAGAATCAGCACCTGAGTACGGGAATGAAGCTTGGGCAACACCACGCACAAGCAATGCGAAGCGGGACGTTCGCAACGGGCACAACGCAGACGGGGCATAACAGCAAAAACAACGAGACAGGAGTCACACAGGATACGCCACCATCAGGCAGCCCGTTTTTTTCCGGCTTGCACACATTTTAAAAAATGTGCATAATTCGCGTCCTGCTGATGCGCGGCAACGCAAAGTCAACAGAGCCCAGGTGGCGGAATTGGTAGACGCGCATGGTTCAGGTCCATGTGCCGCAAGGTGTGGAGGTTCGAGTCCTCTCCTGGGCACCAATACAACATCGTGATGATCCGCACGATGCGCCAAAAAACCCGGTTATTTCCGGGTTTTGTTTTCAGGATCACCGGCTCATGCCCGGCAATAAAACAGCATGGCCTTTCGTTTGACTGTGAACGAAACGGTGCAGGCAATCACAGCTCATGCCCAGGTGGCGGAATTGGTAGACGCGCATGGTTCAGGTCCATGTGCCGCAAGGTGTGGAGGTTCGAGTCCTCTCCTGGGCACCAATATCAACATCGTGGTTTCCTATCACGATGCGCCAAAAAACCCGAATGCTCAGGCATTCGGTTTTTTTTGTCCGGCGACCCTGACAGAGAAGGCAGACCGCTTCGACGCCCCAATCAGCCGCGCGCCAGCTCCCGCGTCATCACAACGTGCGGGATACCCGCCTCGAGGAACTCCTCGCCAGCCGCCTGAAAGCCATGCGCCTCATAAAAAGAGCGGGCATGCGTCTGCGCATGCAGCACCAGCATACGGTGGCCATCGCCATGACCCTGCTCGATCAGCGCATCGAGGATCTGACCACCGACCCCCTGGCCACGAGCAAGCTTGCGCACCGCCATGCGCCCGATATGCCCGTCTTGCAGCAAACGGCCCGTGCCAATAGGCTCACCCTGAGCATCGTAGGCCACAGCATGGACAGACACCGCATCCTCGTCATCGAGTTCGATCTCTGGCGACACGCCCTGCTCAAGTACAAACACTTCGTGGCGCACACGAGCCGCATGCTCGCGCAGGCGATCCCAGGTGCCAATGACAATACGCAAGGAGTTCTGATTCATGTTTGAGATATCCGGCAAAACTTTGCCCGGATTGTCTCAGGCCGCGCGCGGCTCTCCAAGCCCCCGGACTCCTTAAGTAGAATGGCGCTTTCCCGCTGCCGGGCCGAGGCAAGCCGAATACATCAGGCTTGCAGGCCTTCAACCATGCTCGCCCTTGCCCTGTTTGCCTTCACCCTCTTGCTTGTCATCTGGCAGCCCCGCGGCCTAAATGTCGGCTGGAGCGCCTGCATAGGCGCAGGCCTTGCACTGATCACCGGTGTCGTCCAGTTCTCGGATATCGGCGTGGTGTGGCATATCGTCTGGAATGCCACCGCCACCTTCATCGCCATCATCATCACCAGCCTCATCCTCGACGAGGCTGGCTTCTTTGAATGGGCGGCGCTCCACGTGGCGCGCTGGGGTCAAGGAGCGGGCCACCGTCTTTTCCTGCTTATCGTATTGCTCGGCGCTGCCGTGACTGCACTCTTCGCCAACGACGGCGCCGCACTCATTCTCACGCCCATCGTTATGGAAATGCTGCTCGCACTGGGCTTCGGACCGGCCGCCACGCTCGCTTTTGTGATGGCTGCGGGCTTTATCGCCGACACGGCCAGCATCCCGCTCATCGTTTCCAACCTCGTCAACATCGTGTCGGCCGACTTCTTCGGCTTGAGCTTTGCCCAATATGCCTCAGTCATGGCGCCAGTTAATGTCGTGACGGTAGGCGCCTCGCTTGGCATGCTCTGGCTATTCTTCCGCCGCGACATCCCGGCTCGCTATGACCTGCGCTCGCTGCCGTCACCGCGCAGCGCCATCCGCGACGACCTGACCTTTCGCGCAGGCTGGATCGTGCTGACGCTTCTGCTGGCTGGGTTCTTCCTGCTTGAGCCGCTGGGCGTACCCGTCAGCGCGATCGCCGCGCTGGGCGCGGCCGGCCTGCTCATCGTCGCGGGACGCCGCCACATTGTCGGCACCCGACGCATCATGCGCGAGGCCCCCTGGCATATCGTGGTCTTCTCTCTAGGCATGTATTTGGTGGTTTACGGCCTGCGCAATGCCGGCCTTACCACCCACCTCACCGCCTTGCTGGAGTATTGCGCCGAAGCTGGCGTCTGGGGTGCGGCGTTCGGCACCGGCATCGCCACGGCGCTGCTGTCTTCCATCATGAATAATCTGCCCACCGTGCTTGTGGGCGCGCTCTCCATTGCCGACGTCCAGGCCGCCGATCCGGCCATCCGCAATGCGATGATCTACGCCAACGTCATCGGCAGCGACCTCGGCCCCAAAATTACGCCCATAGGCAGCCTGGCCACTTTGCTCTGGTTGCATGTGCTGGCGCGCAAAGGACTGGTGATTTCCTGGGGCTATTACTTCCGCGTCGGCCTGGTGCTGACGGTACCGGTTCTGCTGGCCACGCTAGCAGCGCTGGCCTGGCGGCTGACCCTTTGACGATCAGCCGCGCCGCAAACACAATAAATCCCTTGACCGCTTTCACCCAGACCGTCCATGAGCACAGCTACTCTGCAACTGCCCGCCAACCCCGTCAACCGCAAGCCTTTATGGTTTGCTTCCTTGCTGGTGTTAGCAGGCGCCGCCTATCTGCTTGAAACCGTAAGCTGGAAGCAGAGCGCGCTCTGGATCGTGGGCGCGCTGCTGGGCGTGACGCTTTATCACGCCTCTTTTGGATTCACCCAGGCCTGGCGCGTCTTTGTCTCCGACCGCCGCGGCGCCGGCCTGCGCGGCCAGATGGCCATGCTGGCCTTTGGCGTCGTGTTGTTTTTTCCTTTCCTGGCCGCGGGCTCCCTCTTTGGCCAACCGGTAAACGGCCTGGTCTCTCCGCCCGGCCTATCCGTGTTGTTGGGCGCCTTTCTGTTTGGCATCGGTATGCAATTGGGCGGCGGCTGCGCCTCGGGCACGCTATTCGCCGTCGGCGGCGGCAACACCCGTATGGTTGTCACCCTGCTTTTCTTTATCGTAGGCTCGGTCTTCGCAACCGCAAATTTCCCTTGGTGGTCCAGCCTGCCCGCCCTGCCGCCAACGTCCCTGATCAAAACCTGGGGACTCCCGACAGCACTGATCGTCAACCTGGCCGTCTTCAGCCTCATCGCATGGCTGACAACCGTGTTCGAAAAACGCCGTCATGGACAGCTCATTTCTTCGGCAACGCACACTGATCGGCCGGCTACCCTGTTGCGCGGTCCTTGGCCGCTGATCTGGGGGGGCCTGGCACTGGTTGTGCTTAACTTCGCCACCCTGGCGCTGGCCGGACGCCCCTGGGGCATCACATCCGCCTTCGCGCTCTGGGGTGCCAAAACACTCGACGCCCTGGGTAGCGATGTCGCCAGCTGGGCTTATTGGAGCAAACAGCAGGCGGCGCTGGCCGCCCCGGTAAGCCGCGACGTAACCTCGGTAATGGATATCGGCCTAATGCTGGGCGCACTGGCCGCCGCCTCGTCGGCAGGCAAATTTGCCCCCGTCTGGAAAGTGCCGCTGCGCTCATTGGCGGGCGCAATCATCGGCGGCCTCTTGCTCGGCTACGGCTCACGCATCTCCTTCGGCTGCAATATCGGCGCCTATTTCAGCGGCATTTTGTCGGGCAGCCTGCATGCATGGCTGTGGCTGCCCGCCGCTTTTCTGGGCAGCGCGCTGGGCGTACAACTGCGCCCCCTGTTTGGTCTGGCCGTCGAAAAAAACCCTGCGCCATCGAGCTGCTGAGCCAGCGGCAGACAGGCAGGGCTATACAGCCCTCCAGCGAGGCCGGACACTATCCCGGCTTCGCTGAGCTATCCCTACTCAAGCGCCACCGTGCTTGATTGAACCGCCGCCACTCGCGGCACGGTCTTGCTGTTCAGCTGCACCACGACCATACCGATCACGATGAGCGCCACACCGGCCACTCGTCCAAGCCCCACCGGCCGAGCCAGCAAACCCATCAAACCGAAGTGGTCGATCAACAAGGATGCCATCACCTGACCGGCGACCACACACACAATAAAGCTGGCTGCGCCGAGCTTGGGCGTCAAGACCAAGGCTGCCGTAATATAGGCCACACCGACCAGCCCCCCCATCCATAACCAGATCGGACCGCGCAGCGCCAGACTCAGGCTGGGCATCGGCACGCGCATGGCGAACAGCATCGGCAGCAAAACCAGCACACTGACAGCCAAAGAGGCGAGCGTAGCCCATAAGGGATGGCCCAACGCGCGGCCGAGCGCAGCGTTACCGGCACCCTGAAAGGGAACGGCGGCACCGGCGAGCAGGGCGATCAGCATGGGCAGCAAACCGGCTAGCGAGACAGGCAGATTCATGACGAACACTCCATCAACATCAATTACGATGACGTCATGATCAATTATCTATGAAAAGAATGGAAATTCTTAATAATCACATCTATTATTCATTTCATGGATGATTTGCGCCGTATTGATCTGAACCTGCTTTTGGCCTTGCATGCCTTGCTAGCCGAAAAGCACGTCACCCGGGCCGCTCTGAGGCTGTCGCGCAGCCAGCCTGCGGTCAGCCATGCGCTCGCACAGCTACGAGACATTTTTCAAGATCCCTTGCTGATCCGACGCGGTCCCGGCATGGTGCTCACCCCTCGCGCCCAGGAACTGCTACATCCCCTGGACGCCGCGCTGAACCAGTTGAATGCCTTGCTCGGCACGCCCGGCTTCGATCCGGCGCAGGCCCGGCGGCGCTTCCGCCTGGCCATGTCCGACTACGCCGCCCATCTCATTTTGCCCTCGCTGACACAACAACTGCGCAGCCAGGCACCGGGCATCACCCTGGCCATCAGCCAGATCAGCCGCGATGCGGTGCAAATACAACTTATCGACGGTGAAGTAGATCTGGCCTTGGGCGTATTCCCCGACGCGCCAAACGAGATCCAGCTGGAAACCCTGTTTGACGAGAACTTCGTCAGTGTAGCCGACACACACAGCCTGCCCGCGCGAGGAGGACTGTCACTCTCCGATTGGCTGGCTCGACCGCATGTACTGGTGGCGACAGAAACGGGCGCAGACAATGAAATCGACGCCGCTCTTGCCGCTCGCGGCCTGCGCCGGCATGTTGCCTTGGTGCTACCACACTGGGGCGCCTCGGCGCGAATACTGACCGGCACCGATTTACTCCTCACGGTGGCCCGTCGCAGCCTGGAAGGCATGCCACGCGACAACAGCCTGCGCGCCTTCCCACCCCCCCTACCCTTGCCGGGGTTTGCCTTCCAGCAGGCCTGGCATGAGCGCCGCACAAACGATGCTGCCCACCGTTGGCTGCGGCATCTGCTGCACAGCTGTGGCCAGCCAAAACAGTCCTAGAGCCCAATAGGGCGATTCTGGTATGGTGAGCACGACCCAGTTTCCCGGAGAGGCAAATGCATTGGATCGCTGGCCGCTACACGGCCTTCGCCCTGGTTCTTATCGGCACGATCGTTACCCTGGCGCTTAGCATCTTGCACAGTCCCGGCTGGCTCTGGGCCGCACTGCCTCTGGCCGCCCTAAGCCTGCTGGGCTTTTATGACATAGCGCAGTCTCGCCACGCCATCCGGCGTAATTACCCCATCATCGGCAACCTGCGTTTTCTGTTCGAATTCATCCGCCCCGAAATCCGCCAATACTTCCTAGAAGACGACACCAAGCCCACGCCATTCTCTCGCGCCCAACGCTCCATCGTCTATCAACGGGCTAAACAGGAAATCGACAAACGCCCCTTCGGCACCCAGGAAGATGTCTACGGCGACCGCTACGAATGGATTAACCATTCCATGCTGCCTTCCCATGTGACAGACCCCGAGTTCCGCATTCAGATAGGCGGCCCCACCTGTACCCAGCCCTATTCGATGTCGGTTTTCAATGTGTCAGCCATGAGTTTCGGCGCGCTATCCGCCAATGCCGTGCTTGCACTCAATGAGGGAGCACGCATCGGCAATTTCGCGCACGACACCGGTGAGGGTGGCATCAGCCGTTATCACCGCGAACCCGGCGGCGCTCTCATATGGAATATCGGCTCGGGCTATTTCGGATGCCGCGATGAGCAAGGCCGCTTTTCCGAGGAGGCCTTTGTCCGTAATGCCTGCACCCCGCAGGTCAAGATGATAGAGATCAAGCTGTCGCAAGGCGCTAAACCCGGACATGGCGGCATTCTGCCCGCAGGCAAGGTCACGCCCGAAATTGCCGAAGCGCGAGGCGTAGCGCCCTGGCAGGACTGCAACTCCCCCGCCAGCCATAGCGCCTTTGACAGCCCGATAGGCCTGATGCATTTCGTGGCACGTCTGCGAGAGCTGTCCGGCGGCAAGCCAGTGGGCTTCAAGTTCTGTATGGGCCATCCCTGGGAATGGTTCGCCATCGTGAAAGCCATGCTGAAAACCGGCATCACACCGGACTTCATTGTCGTTGATGGCGCCGAAGGCGGCACGGGCGCCGCCCCCGTGGAATTCGTCGACCACGTAGGCACCCCGCTGCGCGAAGCCCTTCGCCTGGTCCACAACACGCTCGTCGGTGTTGACCTGCGCGACCGCATCCGCATTGGCGCATCAGGCAAGATCATCACCGCCTTCGACATGGCCCGCGTCATGGCCTTGGGCGCTGACTGGTGCAACTCGGCGCGCGGCTTCATGTTCGCCATCGGGTGCATCCAGGCCCAGGCCTGCCATACCGGCAAATGCCCGACTGGCGTCACCACACAAGACCCCCTGCGCCAACGCGCGCTGGTTGTACCGGACAAAGCACAACGCGTGGCCCATTTCCACAAAAATACACTGCATGCCCTGGCCGAACTGCTCGAAGCCGCAGGCCTCAGCCACCCTGAGCAATTACGCCCGCACCACATCGCACGGCGTATTTCGTCCAGCGAAGTCCGCTTGCTGTCCGCGCTGTTCCCGGACCTCAAGCCCGGAGAACTACTGCGCGGCGAATTCCGCCACAATGTTTTCCGCGTGGGCTGGCACATGGCATCCCCAGACTCCTTCCAACCGGTTGCAGACATCGACACCGCGCTGGCCGAGTTCTCCGAGCCTCAACCGGCCTGACGCATCAAGATAAGTTTGATTCTGCCGACGGTTCCGGCGTAAAGCATAAATTTTTTCGCAGCCTTGTTGCACCAATAAAAAAGACTGTGCTAGAATTTTGTTCTTCGCTGCTGACACAGCATCGAATGAAGTGGTGAATAAACACTTCTAGCAATAGTATTAAAGCAGTACCCCGTGTGGCGCATTAGCTCAGCCGGTTAGAGCGACGGAATCATAATCCGCAGGTCCCCTGTTCGAATCAGGGATGCGCCACCAAAGAATACCGAGGCCCGCAAGCAATTGCGGGCCTTTTGTTTTGCTCCGCAATCTTGCAGCCTCTTCGCCGGGTTGACCGCAGGGTTGACTTTACCGAACCTCCAGCGGCATGACGCTCCTGCATTGCACATAGTTGCGCTCAACCTCTCTCTTTGAACAGGCATTGGCCTATACTAACCCTGCCCGCAGAGCGAGCTGTGTCACCTCTGCGCAAAAGTCCGGTAGTGTCCATAGTCGTATCGGAGGCCAGAGCCCTGCCTTGTGCGGGGCTTTGTTTTTTGCCCCCCCCCCCCTGCACCCAGCGCATACCGCCCCCGCGCTTAACAGACTCTCAACAACGCCGAGATTTGCCACTGAGGCTTTTTGCCCCTGTCCCAGCGCGCTTGACGTACCGGTGCGGCCCCCACTTGAGGGCCTGTGGATAACGCAAGGATGTGATCCCCCTTGCAACCGACGGGTCAAGCGCGCTTTTTTCTGTCTGTCAGGAAAAATAGGCATAGCCGCCTCCCAACGAACGCGGGGATAGCACTTCTCGCTCCCCTCTCGCCACCAGCCTCCACCAGGCAGTGCGCCTGCCAACGCCAAGTGCCGTGCTGCTAGTGGCGTCAAACACCCCCTCGGCAAGTGCTGACCAGAATACCAGCGGCAAGGCCGCACTGCCCTCCACCGAAAATGGCCTTTTGCGTCCGGCCAAAGAGCCCGGCGCATATCGCAGTCGCGAGGAGGGAGCACTTAACTTTCACACTCGTTTGCTTGCGCATGTATGGCGGCTTTACCTGCACCGAGATGCGCCACAACCGGCTCGCCGGGCATAGCGGCTTTGTGCCGGACCATGCGCCCTGCACCCCGAAAAGGCGCAGTTTATTAATAGTTCTAAGTAAGGAATGTCAGCTTTGTTACATCGCGGGACGCCCCACCCCACCCTACACCGCTAATCATGATGCTTTAGCTATGAATCATTTAATCTGGGCACTTTTTTCTAAATTATTTCCAATTTTTCGCACATACACCTGCCTCACCAAAGAACAAATTATTGAAATAATAATACTTTGAATTAATTGTAATTATTGAAATAATACCTATAAAACAACGGCTTAAGAAAATAAAAATTTCAGCAATCAATCAAAATTTAATATACATCTCAAGCTTCTATGTAAAATTAGCGACGACTGGGCTACGATACGCAACAGCGCGACCACGATCGGCCAAGCCATCCCGCAATCTTTATCGCGGAACAAATAATATGGAGGGCAGGCT
Organism: Bordetella avium; assembly: GCF_034424645.1. Classification (NCBI taxonomy): domain Bacteria; kingdom Pseudomonadati; phylum Pseudomonadota; class Betaproteobacteria; order Burkholderiales; family Alcaligenaceae; genus Bordetella; species Bordetella avium. The sequence goes on along the minus strand of NZ_CP139969.1, from coordinate 1,545,483 downwards.
TGAGCATGCGGACCGCCGCGCCAGCTTTTGGACATAATCCAGCCTAAAGCAAATGCCACGATTTTTCATGAGGCCATGCTTCGGAAATCGCAGGCATTGCTGTCCAGACCGAGCACTTATCAGGCACGTTTGCACATCTACTCTGGGAGTCATTGATGGATCGTTACCCTCCGGTTCAAGAGAACTTGACAGGCGCACCAGGTGCAAACGGTCCAACGTATTCGCGTCCAACCCGAAGCCATTCCACGCCAAGCGCGTAAACCTATCACCGCAACACGGGCCATCCATCGGCCTCTCCTTGGTTCGTTGCCTTGACTTCGACTATCAACGCGACTCAGATTCTCACACTGGGTAGCCCAGCTATCGCCCTGGTTATTTCTGGAAGCTTCCTTTGTATCTGGAAGTTTTTCGACCGACGCGCCTATCTGGTCTTGCTGGCCTGCGCCTTCCTGCTCTACGCGAGCGCTTCATCCATGCAAATTCTGCATTGGCCCAATGAGGAGCGCCTAAACACCGTTATCTCCGCCGCCATTTATCTTGCGAGCATCGCTTGCATGGCCGAAGGGCTGATGCGGCGTTATTGCCTGAAAGGCAGCTATCCGCTGGCAATCGCCTGCCTGCTGACCTGGCTGGCGGTCGCTTACTTTTGCTATGCCCAACCTAGCGTCGACGCAGGCAGCCATAGCTTGAACTTCGGCATCGGCACGATTCTATGCATGGCATCGTGGCAGATTCGCCGAGCGCGCCGCGCCGGCGGCCTAGACAGCACGATTTTCTGGGTATTTGCTTTTCTTTCGTGCAGCTTTTTTGTCCGCTCGCTGCTCACGCTAGCACTGCCCCAGTACTTTGTGCCTCAAGCATTCGGCAGTCTGGCTTTTTGGTTCGTACTGCAGCTTGCACTGGTGCTGACCGGGCTGATTCTGGCATTGCTGCTCTTTGCCGCAAGCCTCACAGACATGATTGCGCGCCTGCGCGACGATCGTGATGTAGACGGCCTAACCGGTTTATGGAATCGCCGCTCTTTTGACGAGCGCCTCGAAAGGCTGATCGCCCGGGTGGCGAGCGAGCCCCATGCCTTGCTGCTCATCGACATTGGCCACTTCAAGTCCATCAATGATCGTTATGGCCACGCCGTCGGCGACAAAGTGCTCAGAATTGTGAGCAAGCTGATTCAAGGTTGTGCGGGCAGCCAAGCGCTGACGGGGCGCGTGGGTGGCGAAGAATTCGCCATCGTCGTGCCAGCCGGACTCGCCGAAGCGCATGAGTTGGCCCGACGCCTGAATCGTTTGCTAACCGAAACACTCGTCTCTGATCTGGACGAGGGGCATGTCATCACCCTCAGCACCGGCCTGACTATGCTACAACTCGGCGACACCGTCTCTTCATGGATGCGACGTGCCGACACGTTGCTCTATCAAGCCAAACGCGACGGCCGCAATCGTATCGTGCAGCAGGCCGCCACGGCCTGATAATCGTCTCCCACCGCGCATCTGATCCACTCTACTGTAGATTCACTGTCTTGAAACTCGATATCTTCGTGCAGCGCTGGAAGGATACCTGCGCACCCTACTCCCCTGAAATTCATGCGCTGGCCCTAGACCGCATCAACGCTTATGCCCCAATGTTGGCCGACAGTTTCTACCAGGGCATGCTGGCGGACGAGTCCGCCGCTTTTTTTCTCTCCAGCCAACTTGTGCGAGACAGGCTGCACGCCTCGCTACAGGCCTGGCTGCGGTCGGCCTTTGGCGCTGCGGTCAATCAGGACTTTGAAAACGTCGTCGCTTTTCAGCAACGTGTAGGCGAAGTCCACGCCCGCATCAACATTCCGGTGCATCTGGTGCTGCAAGGCACCCGCCGCCTCACGCGCAGCCTGCGCGAGCTGGTGACCCGCGACAGCGATGTCAGCAGCGAACTGAGCTGGCCGCTATCCAACTACTTCAGTGAAGTCATGCTGTTTGCGATCGAACTCATGTCACTGGCCTACGCTGCTTCACACGATCGCAACTCGCGCGCCGAAGAAGGCTACCGACTCCTGAGTTTGTCGCAGAATATCGGCACAGAAAAAGAACGCCAGCGCGCCGCCCTCCTCGACTGGGAAAATCAGTTGCTATTCGACTTGTCCACTGGCCAGGACAGCGGCAAATTGCCCCGCCTGCGCAAGTCCGAGTTCGGGCTATGGTTCACGCACAAGGCGGCTCATGCTTTCGAGGGCGCCAAAGAAGCCGAGGCAGCCCGTTCGCAAATCGAAACCGTGGACAGATTGCTCAGCGAAACGCCGGTGACTGAGGGCCGCATGCAGCTCTTGCACGCCGTGCGTGACGCAACCAAAACTCTCGCCTATCTGATGGACGCCTTGTTCGAACGAGCCAGCCATCTTGAATCCGGGCGCGATACGCTCACACATCTGCTCAACCGCAAATACTTGCATGTCGTGATGAGCAAAGAGGTCGCTTATGCACGCAAAACGAGTTCGCCATTAGCCGTGCTGATGGTCGATGTCGATCACTTCAAACGCGTCAATGATGAACACGGCCATGACGCCGGGGATCTCGTGCTGCAGCAGGTAGGCGGCATGATCGCCACTTACAGCCGGGGGGGAGACTACACCTTCCGTCTGGGCGGCGAGGAGTTTCTCGTGGTGCTGGTTGATGCCACCGCCACACAGGCGCTGAACATCGCGGAAAACTTGCGCCAACGTATTGCCGAAAAACCCTTGACCCTGCCGGATGGCCTGCACCGGCGGATAAGCGTGAGCATCGGGGTAGCTGCTCACGACAGCCATCCCGATTATCAACGGCTGCTCAAGCGCGCCGATATTGCGCTTTATGCCGCCAAGACGCGAGGCCGCAACACCTGCGTCCTGGCCGACTGATCAATTGCTGCTGGCACGCCAGCCACCGGACGGCTGCTGGCAAAACCAGAACGTCCAGCCTTCCTTGCCCGCGCCCTGGCTGACCTGGGCTTCGAGTAAGCGGCAGCGCCGGCTCGTGTCAGTGTAAGTCGTCTGAATCGGTGTTAGGCGCACCGCAATCGCCGGCTGGCGGCGAGTCGCAGTGCTGGTCCAGGTTGTGGTCTGCCCTTCTGCGGATTGCTCCAGCACATCAGCCACGGCCGCCTGAAATTGCGGGCGATCCGCCTTGGGAATATTGTTGATGATGGTCTGATTGAGAAACACGGGCGCGGCGGCATGCGCCACCGTGAGGCCCGACAAAACCAGAGCAGATCCTGCAAAAAAACGGGCAATACGCATATAGTTCTCCTAGGAATTATCAATAGCGGAATATACCAAGGGGCTTCGCCCTCAGGCTGAAGCTCCCGGCGACCAATTGCGCAGCACCGAGGCATGATCCGGAATGCTGCCATAGTCGCGCAAATACTCGGCCTGCAGAATACTCATACGGTAGGCATCACGGTAACGGCCATTGGAGAAAAACTCCTCCCGCAGCTCGCCCTCAACTGAAAAACCGCAAGAACGATAGATATGGACAGCCGCCAGATTGTCTTTATCGACTAGCAAATAGACCTTATGCAGGTTGAGCACGCGGAAGGCGTAACCGATGGCGACCCTTGTTGCCGCCTTGGCAAAACCCTGTCCCTGGAAATCAGGTGCAATGATGATCTGAAATTCGGCGCGGCGGTGGATATGATTGATTTCCACCAACTCGACCAAGCCCACCATCTGACCCGCGGCATGCTCGATAATGAAGCGCCGCTCGTACTGATCATGAATATGCCGGTCGTAAAGCGCAATGAGCTCGTCGTAAGCCTCATAAGGCTCTTCGAACCAATAACGCATGATGGCATCGTTGTTATTCATCGCGTGCACGAAGTGCAGATCACCCCGCTCCAGCGGACGCAATTGAATATCGCTGGCTGTCGCTGTCATGGCCATTCTCCTTGTTTTGGTCAAACTTGCTGCAACGCTTGGGCATGCTCTACCGTGCGCACGCCGGCGCTGGCAAACAGATCAAGCGCAGCACGCGCACTACCAGGCGCGATAGCCCGACAAGCGGCAAGATTGACGATCACGTCCAACCCCGCACGCCGTAATTGCAATGCGGTAGTCTTGACGCAGTAATCGAGCGCGAGGCCGCCCACGATAACGGCAACGATATTTCTGGATTGCAGAAATTCGATAACGCCGGTCGTACGACGCTCAGCGAGGTCGTGATAGCAAGCCCCATAGGGATGCATATCCGGCTCCACCCCTTTCCAGACGAAAAAATCATAGTCAACCGGACGCGGCAGACCGTCGAGCAGTTCAAAACCCTGTGTGCCTGGCACGCAATGCATATTCCAATGCAGATCGGCATTCGGCGCATCCAGCGGCGTCAGCGTCGGTTTATCCGGGGTCGCACGCCAAAGCGCATGAGGGCTGTGCGCGTCTTTGGAGCCCACACGCCAAGCTGCGTACCCTGCCTGAGCATTAAGCTCGGCAACGATCTCATCACCGTGAGGAACGGGTAGTTCTTCTGGACACATCGGTGTAAAGCCCTTTTGGGCATCGACATCGAAAGTGGCCACGTGGACGGGCAGCGGCAGCAGCATCTGCCGGACTCCTAAGCTACTGAGATTGCTACATTGTCTCGCTGTCGCGTGGCTCGCTGCAAGTCTCGCACCTCGGGGCTTCCTCGGGTTCGTCGGCCGCCTGCAAACCCGCAGCGGGCTGGGAAAACAGATCCCAGCAAGCCACGAACAGGGCCGCGATCAAGGGGCCGATTACAAAACCGTTCAGGCCGAATAACGCCATTCCGCCGAGGGTGGAGATCAAAATCACATAATCGGGCAGCTTGGTGTCTTTTCCGACAAGAACCGGCCGCAAGACATTATCGACCATGCCAATGACCAGCATGCCGAACAGAATAAGCACCACGCCCTGCCAGATTGCGCCCGTTACCAGGAAGTAAATGGCAACAGGAAGCCAGATCAGCCCCGCGCCAACAGCCGGCAGCAAGGACAGAAAAGCCATGACGACGCCCCAAAGCAAGGCCCCCTGAATGCCCAATACCCAGAAAATAACCCCGCCCAGCGCACCCTGAATCGCGGCAACTGCAATATTGCCCTTTACCGTGGCGCGCACGACCGTCGTGAACTTGCGAAACAGATGCCGCTTGTACTCTTCCTCGAGCGGCAAGGCGAGCAGCAGCCGGCTCGACAAGATGGGCCCGTCTCGCAACAGAAAAAACAGCAAATACAGCATGACGCCGAAGCTCACGAGGAACTGCGCGGTGTCTTGCCCGACGTTGAGTAGCTGCGTGGCCATAAACTGGCTCAACTGCATGGCGCCGTTAGACAATTTAGCCTGAACACTGCCCAGCTCGGTGAGATCGAAACGGGCCAGCAGGCTATGCACCATCGGCGGCATAGCATTCATCACCTGCTGAAAATATAAACCGAAATCCACAGATCCAGAACGCATGCGCTGATAAAGACCCGCCCCCTCCTGGATGAGAGAACCGGTAATCAGGATCAACGGGATGATCGCCACCAGCAACACGACGAGCAGCGAAATAAAGGCCGCCAGATTACCGCGCGGCGCCAGGCGTCGCGCCAGCCTGCGGTGCAGCGGCGCAAAGACAACTGCAAGAATAGTCCCCCAGAACACCGCGCCATAAAACGGCCACAGCAACCAGATGAACGCGATAGAAACAGCAATCAGTAACGCGATAAAAGACCTGCTGTGCTGAAGGCGCTGTTGCATCGTAAGTGGTCCTAATTTGGGGCGTGATCCGCATTGTAGGTGCTGGATAGCCGCGGCGAGGCCAACATGGTAACAAGTCTTAGTCGTGCGGCCCGCTAAACCCATGGCGACAAATCGAAAACAAGGCTTGACAAAACAATAACTTAGCAATAAGATCGATAAGTTGGCACAATGCAGAATAGCTTGGCGCCCTTACTGTTCGTGAGTTTTACTGTTCGTAAGTTGCTCATGACGGTTAGGGGCAAGACTAGAAGCAAGGTTACAAGCACGATTAAAAGCAGTCGTGCTGGCGGAGCGTACGAAAGCAGTCCAGCCACCAGGTGAGCCCAACCAACAAGTGACCGGCCAGCAAGCTCAACAAACTACGAAAAATTGCACTGAGCTACGTAAAAACAAGGCGCAAAGCAAGGCCAAAGGCGCAAGACCGAACACACAAGGCAAAACGCGAGAGCACACCTTGGTTTTCAGACCAGCGTCCATATGTATAACGACGTTGTCGTTATAGACTGGCAAATTGAGCTATCCAATGTCTGCCGCCACGCCACTTAACACTGGCACCAGGCAGATGTGCACTGCAAATTTCAAGGGTGCAATACCCTGCAGTTGAGTCCTCCGGCGTGATAGCCGAAGAACCCGCATGAGGCTGCACTCACGCACCCGAGCCAAAACATGCGTCTCTTGAGTGTCCGATCACCCAGAGCGCCGGGCAAGAACCGCCCATCCTTAAATCTGGCAAGTATTTGCTGACGCCGTGTCAGCACCCAGGTTCTGCTGCTTGCCATCACGCAGATATTCGCCGGCCGGTGTGCCGCGCGTAACACCGAAGGGGACGTCCCTGCCCGCCCGCTCCTGCGGGCCAGCCGCCACATCCCTGCGGTTTACGGATATGCCTGACGCATATCCGTCCTGAAGTACGATGCCCGGATAACCGGAGCCGTGTTTCCATAAAACAACTTGAACGAGGAAAACATATGAATACGCAGTTCAACATTCGCAATCTGGTACGCCGACCCGCCCACTCCAAACTGGACGAAATGCCCATCAATGTGGGTGATGTGGTGCACCTCAAGCTGGCCGACGGCAAGGCGATTCGCGCCGCCGTCATTTTCAACGCGCCGATCAACGGCACGACCACCTACACGACTGAAATGATCCGCCCCTGCGGCACGACTCAGGGCGCGCGCATCCGTTTTCGCCATGAACATGTGCATCGCATCGAGCCGGTTGCGCCCATGCGCAAGCTCGACGCCTGAAACGTGTCCGGCGTGGTGTCGGCCGTGCTACATTGGCCGCGTCAAAATCGCCCGTTTCAGTCATTATGCCCCGCACCCTACGCATCTGGGATCTGCCCACCCGACTCTTTCACTGGGCGCTGGTAGCCTGCGTAACGGGCGCTTTCATCACCGTAAAGCTGGGCGGTCTTTACATGGATTGGCATGTGCGCTTCGGGCTGGTCACGGTCGGCCTGATCGCCTTTCGCTTGCTGTGGGGCTTTGCAGGCCCCCGCTACGCCCGCTTTTCTCAATTCCTGCGTGGTCCGGCCACGATCATCGCCTACCTGCGCGGGCGCTTGCGTACGGTCGGCCATAACCCATTAGGCGCCCTGTCAGTCATGGCCATGCTGCTGTCCATAGGCTTTCAGGCAGCAAGCGGCCTGTTCGTCAGCGATGACATCCTGATCCAGGGACCGCTCAACAGCTACGTCAGCGAAGGGGTAGCCAACACGCTCACCCGTCTGCACAAAGCCAATGAATGGATCATGATCATCTTGGTGGCCTTGCATTTGCTTGCCCTGCTCTGGTATGGCCTGGTCAAGCGCCAGCCCCTGGTACGCGCCATGATCACCGGCGACGCGCCTGCCTGCGAATTGCCCGGCGACGCCGCCCCGGCTCGCGACGACCTCACTCTGCGCCTGCGCGCCCTGGTCCTGGCGCTCTGCTGCGCCGCGCTGGTGCTCTGGCTCGACAGCCTGGAAACCCTCCCCAGCTTTTGATCCGAAACCGCCAGCCCAAAGCAAACGCCCCTTTCGGGGCGTTTGCTTAGAAACGGACAACCTAGTTTATTTCTTACGGTAGGCGTCGTGACAGGCCTTGCAGCTTGCACCCACATCACCAAATGCGGCGCGCACTTTGGCGAGGTCACCGCTATCTGCAGCAACAGCGAGTTTGTCGACGCTATCAATCAGACGCTGTTCCTTTGCCTTGAAGTCCGCCGCATTGGTCCAGATTTCAGGCTTTGCGTCGCCGCCTTCAGTACCCGGCCCGAAGGCCTGCCACGGCAAAGCTGCCAGCGTCTTGAGCACATCGACGTTAGCCTTGATCTGGGCGGCGTCATACGGGGCCTGACCACGCACCACCGGCTGCATGCGGCTAAACTGCGAAGCCATCACCGTCAGAGCGGCCTGGCGATACTTGATCGCGTCTTCGGGCTTGACAAACTGAGCGGCGGCTGGCGCGGCCACGGCCGCACAGGCCAGGGCAATGATGACGGTCAACTTCTTCATGGGTCTCTCCTGGGATGAACGGCGCCGGCAAGCTCGGAAGCGCGTTGCCAGCGTGCCGCCACTATACCGCCCGTGCGAGGCTGGCCGCCAGCCCTACATAGGAGCGCGGCGTCATATCCAGCAGCCGCTGCTTGGCGTCTGCCGGCAGTTCAAGACCAGCGATGAACTCGCGCAAGGCGGTTTCCGTAATGCCCTTACCCCGGGTGAGCGCCTTGAGTTGCTCGTAAGGCTGCGGCAGGCCATAACGGCGCATTACCGTTTGCACCGGCTCGGCCAGCACTTCCCAGCAGGCATCGATATCGGCGTCGATAGCGGCCACGTTGACTTCCAGCTTGTTCAGACCGCGCAGGCAGGCATCCCAAGCCACCAGGCAATAGCCCAAAGCCACGCCAAGATTGCGCAGCACGGTTGAGTCGGTCAGGTCGCGCTGCCAGCGCGACACCGGCAATTTATCCGAAAGGTGACGCAATACCGCGTTGGCCAAGCCGAGGTTGCCTTCAGAGTTTTCGAAATCGATCGGGTTGACCTTGTGCGGCATGGTCGAAGAGCCCACCTCGCCGTCCTTCAGGCGTTGCTTGAAGTAGCCCAGTGCGATGTAACCCCAAATATCACGATCGAGATCCAGCACGATGATATTGGCGCGCGCAATGGCGTCAAACAACGCGGACATCCAGTCATGCGGCTCGATCTGGATGGTGTGGCGGTTCTGGGTCAAACCCAGACCGGCCAACACCTTGCGGCTGAACTCGGGCCAATCGATTTCCGGATAGGCCGACAAGTGTGCGTTGTAGTTACCGGTAGCGCCGTTAAGCTTGGCCAGCGGCTCCACCGCTTCAATCGCGGCGATGGCCCGCGCCAGGCGGGCCGCCACGTTGGCGAATTCTTTACCCAGCGTAGTGGGACTGGCCGGCTGGCCATGCGTGCGCGACAACAGTGGCTGATCTGCGTTGGTCTGCGCCAGATCATTGAGCTTGGCAAACACTTCCCGCAGACGCGGCAACACGACCTGATCGCGGGCACGGCTGAGCATCAATGCATGCGAAGTGTTGTTGATGTCTTCGGAGGTGCAGGCGAAATGAATGAACTCCGCCGCCTGGGCCAGCTCGGCATCATCCGCGACACGCTCTTTGAGCCAATACTCAACCGCCTTGACATCATGGTTGGTCACACGCTCGATTTCCTTGATGCGCTCGGCATCCGTCTCGGAAAAGTCGCGCACCAGCTGCGCCAGACGTGCCCGGCCGCTCTCGGAAAAAGCCTTCAGTTCGGGCAGGCCTGCCTCTGACAAGGCCACCAGCCATGCCACTTCAACCTCGACCCGATGCGCCATAAAGCCTGCCTCGGACAGCAAACCCCGCAAGGCATCGCCGCGCGATGCGTAGCGCCCATCCAGTGGCGAAAGGGCATTGAGTTGGGTAAGCTGGTCGGCAATCTGCATGATCGGAAGAAAAATAGCGGTTAAAAGCGGATACCGATTTTATCATCTGCGCTTTTATAACGCCGAGCACGACCCTACCCCCCGCAGGAGCAGCACCGTCCTCCTGCTATACTGCGGCCGCTTTTTGACTACACCCCTGACCCCATGAAACTTATCGGTTCGCTCACCAGCCCCTACGTGCGCAAAGTCCGCGTCGTGATGGCCGAGAAAAAGCTGGACTACCAGCTTGAACTCGAAAATGTCTGGTCCCCCGATACGAAGATCCAGCAGTTCAACCCACTGGGCAAGATCCCCTGCCTGGTCATGGAGGATGGCGGAGCGTTGTTCGATTCGCGAGTCATCGTGGAATACCTGGATACGCTGTCGCCCGTTGCACGCCTCATTCCGCAATCAGGCCGCGAACGCGCCGCCGTGAAGTCCTGGGAAGCGATTGCCGACGGCGTGCTGGACGCCTGCCTGGCAATCGTCAAGGAAAAGCAGCGCGCGGAAGACCGCCGCAGCCCCGAATGGATTGAGCGCCAGTACGGAAAAATCCATGCAGCCCTGCGCGCGATGGACGGCAGCCTGGGAGACAACGTGCATTGCATGGGCGTGAACTACACCCTGGCCGACATTGCGGTAGGCTGCGCGCTAGGTTATCTGGATCTGCGTTTTGCCGATCTGAACTGGCGCGCCGATCACCCCAACCTGACGCGCCTGCACGACAAACTTTCTCTGCGCGCGTCCTTCGCCGAGACCAAGCCAGCCGGCTGAAGACGCCGCCTCAGGCCAAGAAGGCCTGCCAAGTCTTGGACAGCATATAGGCGGCCAGCAGAAACAACAGGCCGGCGAACACTTTTTTCAGCGTGGCGACCGGCAATCGGTATGCCATGCGGGCGCCCATCGGAGCAGTCAGAACACTGGTGCAGATCAGAGCCAGCAGCCCCGGCCAATAAATAAAGCCCAGCATTCCCGGCTGATCCACGTTTTCGGCCAAGCCCGAAAACACATAGCCTATGCTGTTGGCCAGCGCGATGGGAAAACCGAGGGCAGCCGACGTGGCGACAGCGCTGTGCAAGGCGACATTGCACCAGACCATGAAAGGCACGGACAGAAAACCGCCGCCTGCCCCCACCAGACCGGAAGCAAAGCCAATCACAGCGCCCACAGCGCTCGTGCCGGCGACGCCAGGCATCTGGCGGCTGGGTTTGGGCTTTTTGCTGCGCAGCATGTTCCAGCCAGAATAAGCCACGAAAACCGCGAAGAACAGTGACAACCAAGCTGTACTGATCGCCGCGAAGACCGCGCCCCCCGACAGCAGACCGCCGACGATAATGCCTGGCGCCATCGTCATGACGATCTTCCAGTTGATCGTTCCCTTCTTTTGGTGGGCATGCATACTGGAAAGAGAGGTAAAGAGAATCGAGGTCATGGAGGTGGCAATCGCCACATGCACAACGAGGTCGCCCGGCATGCCCTGCCAGGTAAACAGCATGGTAAGAAAGGGGACCAACAACATGCCCCCGCCTATGCCCAACAAACCTGCAGCAAAACCGACCAAGCCGCCCAGCCCGAGCAGGCAGATCATCAACGTTATGTCCATGCCTTATTCCCCTCTTTTTGATTTGATTTCTTCCCACCTTCCTGAAGGCGGGAGCACCACCACGTCAGATAATGATGCCTCCTCCCAGGCAAACATCGCCGTCATACAACACGGCCGACTGGCCCGGCGTGACAGCCCATTGCGCCTGCGCGAACGACAGGTCAAAACCGGCTTCATCGGCCCGCAACTCGCAGGGCGCATCAGCCTGACGGTAGCGGGTCTTGGCCGCATAGGCGCCCGCCGCAGGCGCCTCGCCATCGACCCAGTTCACATCCTGCGCACGCAGGGTATCCGATAGCAACCAGGGATGATCATGCCCCTGAACGACGTAGAGCGCGTTGTTCTTGAGATCCTTGCGGGCGCTATACCAGGCGTCGGCAGTACCGTCCTCACGCTGCTGGCCTTTAACGCCACCGATGCCCAAACCCTTACGCTGGCCCAAGGTATAGAAAGCCAGACCATGATGCTGACCCAAGCGTCTACCTTCCGGCGTCAGGATAGGGCCAGGCGCCGTCGGCAGATAACGGTTGAGAAACTCACGGAACGGACGTTCGCCAATAAAGCAAATACCCGTGGAGTCCTTTTTAGCAGCGTTATGCAGACCGATCTCATGCGCGATGCGGCGTACTTCCGTTTTGTGCAACTCGCCCAAGGGAAACAGGGTGCGCGACAACTGCGCCTGATTGAGACGGTGCAGGAAATAGCTCTGGTCCTTGGAAGCGTCGAGAGCCTTTAGCAACTGGAAGCGCTGCCCGCGCGCCGTATCGACCGCGCGCACCCGGGCGTAATGACCGGTGGCGATGTGCTCGGCCCCCAGCGACATAGCGTGGTCAAGAAAGGCCTTGAACTTGATTTCGGCATTGCACAGCACGTCCGGATTGGGTGTGCGGCCAGCCGAATACTCGCGTAGAAAATCCGCAAATACCCGGTCTTTGTATTCCGACGCGAAATTAACGTACTCGAACTCCACACCGATCAGGTCGGCGACACTGGCCGCATCCAGCAGATCCTGCCGGGTCGAACAATATTCCGAATCATCGTCGTCTTCCCAGTTCTTCATGAACAAGCCGACGACTTCATAACCTTGCTGCTTGAGCAACCACGCGGTGACCGACGAATCGACACCGCCCGACATGCCGACCACGACGCGGCCTTTCTTTTGTAATGTCTGAACCATGATGCCCCCTATTCTAATGCCGCGACGTCATCCGGCACCTGTTCTCCCGTGTTGCCATCAGGGTTGAACATCCTATTCGGGATCATTTAACCCTGCGCGTGTCCTGGGCTTTCGTGTATAAGAGATCAAGCCCTCCCAGGAGAAGCGTCGATGCGAATCGGGATACCCAAAGAGACCCGGGACGGGGAAACCCGTGTTGCGGCCACGCCCGAGACGGTTAAGAAGTATGTGACCGTCGGCCATGCTGTCGTTGTTGAGCAGGGCGCAGGGGAGCGGGCTCGCTACCGTGATGAAGATTACGCCGCCGCCGGCGCGAGCCTGACAGACCGAGCCGCCGCGCTTGGTTCGGAGCTTGTGCTCAAGGTGCGCGCCCCCGACGCTGACGAACTGCGCCTCATGCGCCGAGGTGCCGTGCTGGTGGGCATGCTGGACCCCTTCGACGCCGCCGGCCTGGCGCGCATCGCCGCCGCCGGGCTGACGGCTTTCGCGCTGGAGGCCGCGCCACGCATCACCCGGGCCCAAAATCTGGATGTGCTGTCATCGCAGGCCAATCTTGCGGGCTACAAGGCGGTGCTGCTCGCCGCGGACCACAGCACCCGGATCTTTCCCATGATGATGACGGCGGCGGGCACATTGAAAGCGGCGCGGGTTGTCGTGCTCGGCGCCGGGGTGGCCGGCCTGCAGGCCATCGCCACCGCGAAGCGCCTGGGCGCCATCGTCGAAGCCTCCGATGTGCGTCCCGCCGCCAAGGAGTAGATCGAATCCCTGGGCGCCAGGTTCATCGATGTGCCTTTCGAAACTGAGGAAGAACGCGATATTGCCCAAGGCAGCGGCGGTTATGCCCGTCCCATGCCTGCCGCATGGATGGCACGCCAGGCCGCGCTGGTCGCGCAACGCTGCCAGCAGGCCGACGTCGTAATCACCACCGCCCTCATTCCCGGCAGGCCGGCCCCACAGTTGATCAGCACCGACACGGTGGCCGGCATGAAAGCCGGCGCAGTGCTGGTCGACCTTGCCATCGAACATGGCGGCAATTGCCCGCTGACCGAAAAGGGAAGCGTCGTTGAGAAACACGGCGTCACGCTGATCGGCCTGCTTAACCTGCCGGGCATGCTGGCCACGGATGCTTCAGCGCTCTACGCGCGCAACCTGATGGATTTTCTCAAGCTCATCATCGGCGAAGACGCCGCGCTCAATCTGCGACGTGAAGACGATATCGTCGCGGCCTGCCTGGTCTGCCAAGACGGCCAGATCCTGCGGAGGTTCTGACATGGAAACGATCAGCCCCACCCTGATCAACCTGATCATCTTTGTGCTGGCCATTTACGTCGGGTACCACGTCGTGTGGAATGTCACGCCCGCCCTGCACACTCCTCTCATGGCAGTAACCAATGCCATCTCGGCCATCATCATCGTCGGCGCGATGCTAGCCGCCGCCCTCACCGAGGGCAGCCTTGGACGCGCCATGGGCGTGCTTGCCGTGACCCTAGCCGCGGTGAATGTCTTCGGCGGATTCCTGGTCACTCGCCGCATGCTGGAGATGTTCCGCAAGCGCTCCACCAAGGAGAACGGCCCATGATCTCGCTCAATCTGGTCACGCTGTTCTATCTGATCGCCTCGGTATGCTTTATCCAGGCGCTCAAGGGTCTTTCACATCCGGCCAGTTCACGCCGGGGCAATGCTTTCGGCATGGCAGGCATGCTCATCGCCGTGCTGACCACGGCTGCGCTCATCATCGGGCTGTCCGGCGACAATGGCGCTGGCGCTGGCGCTGGCGCCGGCCTTGGCCGGGTCTTGCTGGGGCTGCTGATCGGTGGCGCTATCGGCACGCTGATGGCGCGCCGCGTCGAAATGACCAAGATGCCGGAACTGGTCGCCTTCATGCACAGCATGATTGGCCTGGCTGCCGTAGCCATCGCCGTGGCCGTGGTGACCGAACCCCACGCCTTTGGTATTGCCGCAGCGGGTTCACCCATCCCCATGGGCAACCGCCTTGAGCTTTTCATCGGCACCTTTGTCGGTGCGATCACCTTTTCCGGATCAGTGATCGCATTCGGAAAACTGTCTGGGAAATATAAATTCCGGCTGTTTCAAGGAGCGCCCGTCACCTTTAAAGGGCAGCACTCGCTCAACCTGCTGCTGGCCATTCTGATGCTGGCTTGCGGCTTCTGGTTCATGGGCAGCCAGGCCTGGACACCCTTTGTGATCATGACACTGCTAGCCTTCATGCTGGGCGTGCTGATCATCATCCCCATCGGCGGGGCGGACATGCCCGTGGTCGTGTCCATGCTCAACAGCTATTCCGGCTGGGCTGCGACCGGCATCGGCTTCTCGCTCAACAACCCCATGCTCATCATCGCGGGATCTCTGGTGGGGTCTTCTGGCGCCATCCTGTCATACATTATGTGCCGCGCCATGAACCGCTCGTTCTTTAATGTCATTCTGGGCGGCTTCGGGGGCAAAACGGCGCAGGCGCCCAACGAGCAGATCCAGCGGCCCGTCAAGTCAGGCAGCCCGGAAGACGCGGCCTTTCTGCTGGCCAATGCCGAGAGCGTCATCATTGTGCCTGGCTACGGGCTGGCGGTAGCGCGCGCGCAGCATGCGCTCAAAGAGTTGGCGGACAAACTCGTGGCCAAAGGCGTTACCGTCAAATACGCGATTCATCCGGTGGCCGGGCGCATGCCCGGCCACATGAACGTGCTCCTGGCCGAAGCCGAAGTACCCTACGATCAGGTGTTCGAGATGGATGAAATCAACGGTGAATTCGGCCAGACGGACGTCGTGCTCGTGCTGGGCGCCAACGACGTCGTCAACCCAGCCGCCAAGAATGATCCGTCTTCGCCTATCGCCGGCATGCCCATTCTGGAGGCCTACAAAGCCCGCAACGTCATTGTGAACAAGCGTTCGATGGCCGCCGGCTATGCCGGGCTGGACAACGAATTGTTTTACATGGACCGCTGCATGATGATTTTCGGCGATGCCAAAAAAGTCGTGGAAAACATGGGCAAGGCAATAGATTAAGCTTGGCGTGGCGAACTCAGACGCTCATCAAGCACCTCGATCCAGTGATGCACGGGTATTCGAGTGCCCCCTTGCAAGTGGGCAATGCAGCCCATATTGGCCGACATGATGACATCGGTCTGGGCATCACTCAGTGCCGCGAGCTTACGATCACGCAAGGTCTGGGAAAGCAGCGGATTCAGGACTGAATACGTACCCGCCGAACCGCAACACAAATGGCTATCGGCAAAGGGCTGCAAGGTGAACCCCAGGTCAGCCAGCAACTGCTCGTTGAGCGCGCGCAGGCCCTGCCAATGCTGCAAGGTGCAGGGGGGATGAAACACAGCACGCGGCGCAGGCCCCAGACGCTCTGCCAACCCCTTCGCATGCGGAGCCAGCAACTCGGCCACATCCTTTACTCTGGACACCACAAACACCGCTTTATCGGCGTAGTCCGGATCATGGCGCAGATGATGCGCATAGTCCTTGACGGTACCGCCGCAGCCCGAGGCATTCATGACGATGGCTTCCACACCGCCCTCGTTCAACAACGGCCACCAAGCATCAATATTGCTACGCATCTGCGCCAAGGCGGCATCCTGCGCATCCAGATGAAAATTGACCGCGCCGCAGCAACCTGAGCCAGTCAGCAACATTGCGCCGACCCCTACGGCATCCAGCACCCGAATCGTAGCCGCGTCGATAGCCGGCATCATGCTTGCCTGCACACAGCCCAGAGGCATCAACACCTGCCGCGCATGACGCACTCCCTCAGGCACAGGCCCTGCCGGGCGACGCACGGGCACTTTTCGCTTGAGCGCCGCTGGCAGCATCGGCCTGACAGCCTGGGCCAGCCGCATCACGGGCCCGAACCAAGACGAGTTCATACTCTTGCGCAACAGCCTCCGACGCAAGCGGTCAGGCCAGGTACGGCGCACCCGCGCATCCACCACCTTGCGGCCCAGATCGATCAAATGCCCGTACTCGACCCCCGAGGGACAGGTCGTTTCACAGTTCCTGCATGTCAGGCAGCGATCCAGATGGGTTTGGGTCGCCTGGGTCGGCGACGCCCCTTCCATCACTTGCTTGATCAGATAAATCCGTCCGCGTGGACTGTCGCGCTCATCTCCCAACACCTGATAAGTCGGGCAAGTCGCGCTGCAAAAGCCACAATGCACGCAGCGGCGCAACATGGCGTCTACCTCCCGACCAAGATCCGTACCGCGCGCCCAGGAAGCAAGTTCGGTTTGCATCGAGATCCGCCTAGAGGTCCGGCGTCATGCGGCCAGGATTGAACAGACCGGCAGGGTCCAGCGCATGCTTGAGCCGGCGTGTAATCTGCGCCACGCCCGGCGCCATGGGATGAAAGACGCCGTCGTCCGGCACTGCAGCACCCCGGGCACGAAACAACGTGGCATGTCCGCCGGCAGCCTGTGCTACCTCACGCACCAGGCGGGCATCTTCGCGGGCGCTCAGCCAGCGCTGGCCACCGCCCCACTCCAACAACATCGGCCCGAGCGCCAACGGCGGCGAGACAGGAGCCACCGCAAGCCTCCAGAGTGGCGTGCCTGCCTGAAAAAAGACGTGCGTTTGCTCGCGGAGAGAACGCCAGAACGTCCTGGCCTCGACGCTTTCCAGCACTTCGCCCCCCATGCGCCCTCGCGCCGCCTGGAGCGCGACGGGTGCGCCTGATAGGCGCGCCAGCCATCGCCCCCCCTCTCCTGCCTCGGTGTCGGGAACCCATGCACTGGCCGTTATAGGCAGCGGCAGCGCACGCCATCTCGCGAAGCACTGCAAGGCCTCTGCCTGCGAAGCCTGCCCCTGCAAGGTCAACTCGGCTGCCGGCAGGGGCACGACCTTGAGCGAAACCTCCACGATGGCACCAAAAATACCGAGCGAGCCGCTCAACAGGCGCGAAACGTCATAACCCGCCACGTTCTTCATGACCTCTCCGCCGAACGAGAGCCAGCGGCCCTGCGAATCAAGCAAACGGGCGCCCAGCACATAATCCCGCACGCCGCCGCTGGCGACGCGGCGCGGACCAGCCAGCCCTGCCGCGACACAGCCGCCCACCGTTGCGCGATCATTAAAATGCGGAGGCTCAAACGCCAGCATCTGGCCCCGATCGGCCAAGATAGACTCCAGCTCGGCGAGCGGCGTCCCCGCTCGCACAGTCACCACGAGCTCCGATGGGTAATAGCTCACGATGCCGCGATAGGCCGTCATGTCGAGTACGAAATGACTTTCGCGCAACGCAGACGTATTGCCATAAAAGTGTTTGCTGCCGCCCCCGGCGATGAACACCGACTTATGGGCCGCATGCGCCGTCAAGACCTGATCGCACAACTCCGCCAGCACAAACTTCATCAGCGGGCCTCAGAAACGAGCCAGATCGGGAAAGCGCAGCGCACCTGCATGCACATGCATCTTGCCGTACTCGGCACAGCGCGCCAGCGTCGGAATCATCTTCTCGGGGTTTAACAAGCCAGGCGGATCGAAGGCGCGCTTGACCTCGAAAAAAGCGTCCAACTCCTCACGCGAAAACTGCACGCACATCTGATTTATTTTCTCTATGCCCACGCCGTGCTCTCCCGTCACGGTACCGCCGACCTGAACACACAATTCGAGGATGGCCGCGCCGAACTTGTCGGCCCGCTCCACCTCTTCCGGCTTATTGGAGTCGAACAGAATCAGGGGGTGGAGATTCCCATCGCCCGCATGGAAGACATTGGCGCAACGCAGGCCAAACTCGTCTTCCATATGCTCGATGGCATTGAGCACCTGGGCCAGATGCCGGCGCGGAATCGTGCCATCCATGCAGTAATAATCTGGCGAGACGCGTCCCGCCGCAGGAAAGGCGTTTTTGCGGCCGGCCCAGAAGCGCAAACGCTCAGCCTCGGACTCGGACACCTGAGATCGTGTTGCTCCCGCCGCCCGGAATACCTCTTCCATGCGCCCGATCTCGTGCGCGACCTCTTCTGGCGTGCCGTCAGACTCGCAGAGCAATATTGCCTGCGCGTCGAGATCGTAGCCGGCCTGCACGAACGGCTCGACCATATGCGTGGCTTGCCGGTCCATCATTTCCAGACCAGCAGGGATAATGCCCGCGGCAATGATCTGGGTTACGGCATTACCCGCAGCCTCCACACTGGCGAAGCTGGCCATCACCACCTGTGCGCAGGCCGGCTTGGGTATGAGCTTGACCGTGACCTCGGTCACGACCCCCAACATACCCTCGGAACCGATAAACAGAGGCAGCAACTCGGGCCCCGGCGCATCAGGGGCATCGCCGCCCAACTCCACTACCTCGCCGTCAATTGTCACCACCCGCAGCTTGAGCACATTGTGTACGGTAAGCCCATACTTCAAACAGTGCACGCCACCCGCATTCTCTGCCACGTTACCGCCTATCGAACAGGCGATCTGGCTGGAGGGATCGGGTGCGTAATAAAGACCGAACGGTGCGGCAGCCTCCGAAATGGACAGATTACGCACCCCCGGCTCGACGACGGCTACACCGGCGTCAGGATCAATGCGCTTGATGCGATTAAGCTTGGACAAACCGAGCAGCACACCCTGCTTATGCGGCATCGCGCCGCCCGACAGGCCCGTACCCGCACCCCGGGCCACCAAGGGCACATTCAAGCGTTTACAGACTCGTAATACCTGGCACACCTGCGCCTCGGTTTCGGGCAGCGCCACGACCGCCGGCAGCGCACGATACAAAGACAGGCCATCGCACTCATAAGGCCGCGTATCCTCCTCGCGGTACAGCACACAGTGATGCGGCAGAACAGTCCGCAAGACCTGAACCAGCTCGCGCTGAGAAAACGGCGCCTGGATAGGGCTCAGGCCGGCTGCAATGAGTGGAGTCATGAAGGAAAGATAGCCTGAGCATCTGCTTTGATCATGCCGGGACTTACCCGCAGACGGGCCCAGTGCCCAGCGTCTACATGCAGCCCATGACCGAGCTTTTCACCAAACGCTAGACCTGACACGCAAAAAAAAAGCGCCCATCGGGGCGCTTGCAGATTAAACCCTAGCTTGTTACCAGGAAAAAATCTTGCCGGGGTTGAGAATATTGTTGGGATCGAAGGCATGCTTCAGGCTGCGCATCAGGGCGAGGGCATCCTCGCCATGCTCCTCGACCATGAACTGCATCTTGTGCAAACCCACGCCATGCTCGCCAGTACTCGTGCCATCGGCAGCAATCGCACGACGAACCAGGTTGTGGTTGATGGTCTCGGATTCCTGCCACTCGGCCTCGCTTTCGCTGTCCAGCAGCATCAGCACGTGGAAATTCCCATCTCCGACGTGGCCTACGATGGTGTACGGGAAGCTGGCGCGATCCAGCTCATCGACGGTGTCACGCACGCAATCGGCCAGGCGCGAAATCGGCACGCAGACATCGGTCGTGCTGGCACGGCATCCCGGTCGCAATTGCAGGCCGGCGAAATAGGCATTGTGTCGCGCCGTCCAGAGACGGTTGCGATCCTCAGGCCGTTCCGCCCATTCGAAATCCATGCCGCCATGCTCGGAGGTGATGGCCTGCACGGTTTCGGCCTGTTCCTGCACTCCCGCCGGGCTGCCGTGGAACTCGAACACAAGCATGGGCGTTTCGCGCAGCGTCAGCTTACTATAGAGATTGACTGCCTTGACGGCTGCCGCATCCATAAACTCGACTCGCGCGACCTGCACACCCATCTGGATGATTTCTATAACGCTCTGTACGGCAGCGTCCAGATTGGGGAAATTGCAAACGGCGGCCGACACGGCCTCTGGTTGCGGATACAACCGGATCGTAACCTCCGTGATGATCCCCAGCGTGCCTTCGCTACCCACGAAAATGCGCGTGAGGTCGTAACCGGCGGAAGACTTGCGCGCCCGGCCAGACGTACGCACGATGCGGCCATCGGCAGTCACCACCGTAAGCGATACGACGTTCTCGCGCATGGTGCCGTAACGAACCGCATTGGTGCCTGAAGCGCGCGTGGCGGCCATGCCACCCAGACTGGCGTCGGCGCCCGGATCGATTGGAAAGAACAGGCCCGTATTGCGGATTTCTTCGTTAAGCTGCTTGCGCGTCACGCCGGCCTGCACCGTCGCAGTAAGGTCTTCGGCATTGACCGACAGCACCTGATTCATCTGCGAGAGATCGAGGCTGATGCCCCCCTGGATGGCCAACAACTGACCCTCCAGCGACGAGCCGGATCCGTAAGGAATCAGAGGAACGAGATATTCATTACAGACACGGGCAAGCTCAGCTACCTCTTGCGTCGTGTGCGCGAACACAACGGCATCCGGCAACATGGGCGGGTAAGGCGACTCATCCCGGCCGTGATGCTCGCGCACAGCGGCCGACACCGAAAAGCGATCACCGAAAATCGCCTTCAGCGCATCCAGGCAGGCAGCAGGCACAGGACGACGCAGGGATTCGGGATGCGAGGGAGCATTCATGACTGAGAAGTGTATGAGGTTATAAACAGGCTTATTCTACGCCGCAGCACCTCAAATGATATAGAGGGAAGCCACTGCCCCGAAAAGAAAATACTTTGACGCTGCCCATCCCGGATTTCAAGAGGCCTTTCAAAACTGAAGCTGCAAAAAAACCCGGCCATGATGACCGGGTTTCCTTGCAAGCCTTAGCATTCATTTTCCGCTGGCAAGTGCAACACGGCGGCGCTGACGCACACCCTGCGCCAGGCGCTCCAGCGTCTGCACGGAAGTATCCCAATCAATGCAGCCATCCGTAATGCTCTGGCCATAGGTCAGCGCCTGGCCGGCTAACAAATCCTGGCGCCCGCCGACGAGATGGCTCTCGATCATGACGCCGACAATGCGCTGATCACCACTCTCCATCTGGCGAGCCAGATCGTCAGCCACCAAGGGCTGGTTCTGCGGATTTTTGCTGCTATTGGCATGACTGGCGTCCACCATCACGCGTTGCGCCAATCCGGCTTTGGACAGGTCCTGGCAGGCCGCGTCGACACTGGCGGCGTCATAATTGGGCGTCTTGCCGCCGCGCAGAATGACATGGCAGTCCTCGTTGCCCGCCGTGGAAACGATGGCGGAATGACCACCCTTGGTCACGGACAGGAAATGATGAGGTTGTGAAGCGGCCTTGATGGCGTCAACCGCGATTTTCACATTGCCGTCCGTACCGTTTTTAAAGCCCACCGGACACGACAGACCCGAGGCCAGTTCACGGTGCACCTGACTTTCCGTAGTCCGCGCCCCAATTGCGCCCCAGGCAACCAGATCCGCAATGTATTGCGGGGTGATCATATCCAGGAATTCGCAGCCGGCAGGCAAGCCCATGCTATTGATCTCAAGCAGCAACTCTCGGGCGACGCGCACACCCTTATTGATGTCGAAGCTGCCATCCAGGTTCGGATCATTGATCAAGCCCTTCCAGCCCACCGTGGTGCGCGGCTTTTCGAAATAGACCCGCATCACAATTTCGAGGTCCGCAGACAGTTTGTCGCGCAAGGGCTTAAGGCGACTGGCGTATTCCAGTGCGGCGCGAGTGTCGTGAATCGAGCACGGACCAATGACGACAATCAAACGATCATCCATGCCGTGCAGAATCCGATGCATGGCATTGCGCGAGGAAAATACGGTTTCGGAGACGTCCTTGCTGCAGGGGAACTCGCGCATGACATGCGCGGGCGGGGTCAGCTCTTTGATTTCACGGATGCGAAGGTCGTCGGTATTGTGTGACACGGTGATGCTCCAGGGGTGATGGCTAAGGCTTGCTAGGGTCGTAGCCGAAAACCCACCAGGCTGACGGCAACAAAAAAGCCGCCAATTACGCTGGCGGCTTTTTCGGGGGGATTCTGTACTAGGTTGAGCGCGTCCCTTCCTCCGCCAGCGGCTTCAGAAAACCATAAAAATAAAAGTAAAAAGCGGGGGACGCGAATTTCATAGTGAAAAACTCTAGCACAAAAAAAAAACGTCCGTCATCCAGATGACTGTTTATCGGACGCTCAGGCAGTACCTCCGACCGTCAGACCGTCCATGCGCAGCGTCGGCATGCCCACGCCGACCGGCACGCTCTGGCCCTCTTTGCCACAGGTGCCAACACCGGAATCCAGGCGCATGTCGTTGCCGATCATGCTCACACGATTCATGGCGTCTGGACCATTGCCGATCAAGGTTGCGCCCTTGACGGGGTAGGTGACCTTGCCGTTTTCGATCATATAGGCCTCAGACGCCGAGAACACGAACTTACCGCTCGTGATATCGACCTGCCCACCGCCGAAATTGACGGCATACAAGCCTTTTTTCACGGAAGCGATGATCTCTTCGGGCACCTTGTCGCCGCCCAGCATATAGGTGTTGGTCATGCGAGGCATAGGCAAGTGCGCGAAGGATTCACGCCGACCATTGCCGGTGGCCTGGGTTTTCATGAGGCGCGCATTTAGGGTGTCTTGCATGTAGCCGCGCAGAATTCCATCTTCGATCAACACATTGCGCTGGGAAGCATTGCCCTCGTCGTCAATGTTGAGCGAGCCGCGCCGGCCCTGCAAGGTACCGTCATCGATGACCGTGACGCCTTTAGACGCCACACGCTGACCGATACGCCCAGAAAAGATGCTGGACCCCTTGCGGTTGAAATCGCCCTCAAGACCATGCCCAACGGCTTCATGAAGCAGGATGCCGGGCCAGCCCGAGCCCAGCACGACCGGCATTTCCCCGGCAGGCGCCGGACGAGCCTCAAGATTCGTCATGGCTTCGTGAACCGCCCGCTCAACGTAATCACGGAGAATTTCGTCGGAGAAATAATCCAGGCCACTGCGGCCGCCGCCGCCTGCATGGCCCATTTCACGGCGTCCGTTACGCTCGGCGATCACGGTCAGTGACAGACGCACCAAAGGCCTGACATCGGCGGCAAGACGGCCATCGCTACCCGCAACTAGTACGACGTCATACTCCGCGCCGAGGCCCGCCATGACCTGGATGATGTGCGGATCGCGCGCGCGCGCCAGGCCTTCCAGACGTTCCAGCAGGGCGACCTTATCGGCGGCACTCAGGGTGGCAAGCGGATCGATATCGGCATAGAGGCTGCGACCGTCATCAGCCGGACGATAAGCCGCCACCTTGACCTTGCCTGCGCCTTGACGCGCAATCCCTCTCACCGTGCGGGCCGAAGAGAGCAAGGCTTCCGGCGACAGGGAGTCGGAATAGGCGAAAGCGGTTTTCTCGCCGCTGATCGCACGCACACCCACGCCCTGCCCGATCGAAAAACTGCCCGTTTTGACAATACCCTCTTCCAAGCTCCAGCCTTCGCTGCGCGTGTATTGGAAGTAGAGATCCGCGTAATCGACCTTATGGGCAAATATTTCTCCCAAAGCCCGCGCCAGATCGGCTTCGGTCAGACCCCAAGGGTCAAGCAGCAGGGATTTGGCGGTAGCCAGGGATTGAATCGCGGGATCGATCAGTTTCATGGAGTTCCGTATCTATGGCCCGGCGGCGACAGGCGATCAGAAAGGCCCGCGCTCCGCCGAAGCGTTCAGCCTATATCGTAACGCCGAACCGCCAGCCGGGGGAGCCAGCCGGGCAAGAAATGCTGACAATCCATGACGCAAAATAGTTCATTTTGGCAGGCTAAAAAACCACGCCCAACTCATCATATGACCCGAGAAAACTGCGCGCACAACAAACTCGTAGCATTTTTTATTACGACATATCGCCGCATAAAACCTAGAACTGACTGCGGCCCCTTCTAACCTTTCTGACTAAAAAGTGAGGGAACATCCTTCAAAAATAAAATATTTTCTTATCGGAACCCTGAACAACAGACGCTGTCGAAGCTGACGGAACGGCTATGGTTCTGATTCTGTCGTTCCGCTGACAGAAATGTTCGAGTCCTGAAACAATTACCCACTGCAAAATTCAAAGACTGATGGTGATAATTTCTGTATTATTGAAAAGCAACAAGACCATATAACAAGCAAGCCGGCGAATCAAAGTCCATTACCAGGAACAAACATGCCCCGAGAGACTTACGCAGCACAGCAAGCCAAGATCGAAAAAGAAATCAGCCGACTCCAAAAGCGTGCCGAAGCCCTGCAAACGCGGCGGCGCAAGCCGGTTATCGCTTCGATTGTGAAGTCGATGCGTGAATACAATATCACCCCCGAAGAGATCATCGCTGCGCTGGGTAGTGCCAAATCAACGCGTGCAGCCGCTCCTCGCCGCAAAGCGACGTCCGATGGCTCCAAAAGAGCCGTCGCTCCGAAGTATCTCCACCCGCAGACCGGTGAAACCTGGAGCGGACGAGGCAAAGCGCCGCGCTGGCTGGTTGCAGAAGAAGGCAACGGGGCCAGCCGCGACAGTTTTCTCATTAAATGATAATGTGGCAAAAAAAAAGCGCACCTGAAAGGCGCGCTTTTTCTATTTAGGGACGCATTATTAATTTAGTGGAAGTTCGACTTCCCTTTCCGAACCATTATTGCCCGGAAAGTTATCGAATATCGCCTGCACCAGATAGGGCATGGCACGCAGCAGATCTTCACGCTGGCTGACAATATAGGCCGTGGAGCGATAGACCTCAGCATTCCCCTTGGCGGCATCCTTGATCTGCAAGCTCAGGTCATTACGGAAAGCAAGGGTGGGAACATCTACCCACTCTGGCCCCCAGAAAGGCCCTCCCCCGAATGGCCCACCCCAGCCACGCGGACCATAATAGCCATAGCCCGCTGAAAAAAATGGATCATAGGCACGGCGCACCATGATCTGGGTTTGCTTGGAACCGTAGGTAAAACTGACCGTGAAGCGGGCTTTCTGACCGTCGCGCGCTTCGACTAGACCGGTCGGGCCGATACCCGCACGAACCATATCCTGGAAAGACTGATATTCCAGATTGTTTACCTGAGCGGCGTTGGCCGGCTCAAAACGATAGGTCTGCCCCTCGACGCCCTGCGGCCATTGCTGAAACGATGTCACCCTGGCGGCGACGGTAGGCGCCGCGCATCCACTGACCAGCGCGGCCGCCAAAAGGCTGAACGACACTGCCGTCAAACGCCCCCACCGGACCGCACCCAAAACACTCGACATATCGGGACTCCTCGGACTTGCCTCGCAATCATAGTTGGACATGGCCAAAAGCAGAAAGGTTTCTGGTATCCATGTAAGACTTGTGTATCGTCGTCGCCAGGCTGGCAACTACTACAATAGTGAGGTTCTCGACTGTCTACACAAGGGATGCCATGCGCACCGATACGCCGGTCACCGTTTACCGCAAAGATTATCTTCCCTACCCTTACGCCATTCCCGAGGTTGCGCTCAGTTTCGACCTTGATCCGGAAAGCACGCTGGTCACATCCCGCTTGCGCCTAGAGCGCAAGCCCGAGGCAGCCGTCGATGCCCCGCTGGAACTGGACGGCGAAGAGCTGGCGCTGCAATCCCTGCGCGTGGACGGCCAGGACTGGACGGACTATCAACTCGACGAGCAGCGGCTGGTCATACGCGGCCTGCCGGCACTATGCACGCTGGAAATTGGCGCGCGCTGCCGTCCTTCGGCCAACTCGTCGTTGATGGGCCTATATGTCTCAGGGGGCAATTTCTTCACGCAATGCGAGGCCGAAGGCTTTCGCCGCATCACTTGGTTTGCCGACCGGCCCGATGTGATGTCGCGCTACCGCGTGACCCTGCGCGCCGACGCGCGCTATCCGGTGCTGCTCTCCAATGGCAATCTGCTGTCCACGCGTCAGTTGCCCGACGGCCGCCAGGAAGCCCAGTGGGAAGATCCCTTCCTGAAGCCCTGCTATCTGTTCGCCCTGGTGGCGGGCAATCTCACGCACCGGGAAAAACAGGTGCGCACCCGATCCGGCCGCGAGGTCCTGCTTCAGGTCTATAGCGACCCGGGCTCCGAGTCGCGCACCGCCTGGGCGCTTGAGTCGCTGGAGCGCGCCCTGCGCTGGGATGAAACCCGTTTTGGCCTCGAGTTGGATCTTGACCGTTTCATGGTCGTCGCCGTGCGCGACTTCAATATGGGCGCCATGGAAAACAAGGGCTTGAATATTTTCAATGCGGCCTATGTGTTGGCCGATCCGCAGACCGCCACCGATGTCAATTACGAAGGCATCGAATCTGTGATCGGGCATGAGTACTTCCATAACTGGACCGGCAACCGCGTCACCTGCCGCGATTGGTTTCAACTGAGTCTGAAAGAGGGCTTGACCGTTTTTCGCGACCAGGAATTCAGCGCCGACATGATGGCGCATGGCCTGGACCCTGCGGCGGCGGCCAGCGCCCGCGCGGTCAAGCGCATTGACGACGTCGCCACGCTGCGCGCCGCGCAGTTCCCGGAAGATGCCGGGCCGATGGCCCACCCCATCCGCCCCGACAGCTATCAGGAAATCGGCAATTTCTATACCGCCACGGTTTATGAGAAAGGCGCCGAAGTCATTCGCATGCAGCACACCCTGCTAGGCGAAGCGGGTTTCCGTGCCGGCATGGACGAGTATTTTCGCCGTCACGACGGCCAAGCCGTGACCTGCGATGACTTCGTTAACGCCATGGACTCGGTCTACCAGCAATTGAATCCGGGCCGTGACCTGTCCGTGTTTCGCAATTGGTATCGTCAGGCAGGCACGCCACGCGTAGCTGTCACGCTGCACCAGGACGGCGACCGCCTGACGGTCACGCTCAAGCAGCATTGCGCACCGGTTGGCGTCGAAAAGCAGGCCGGCGTCAACGCGGTCAAGCAGCCTTTTCATATTCCCTTCGCCTTCGGCCTGCTGGATCGCCAAGGCCGTCCTCTGTCGCTGAAACTGAACGGCGTCGAGATCGGCGAGACTGCCCTGCTCGAACTGCGTGAAACCAGTAAAAGCTGGGTTTTCGAGGATGTGCCAGAGGGCGTGCTGCCTTCCCTTTTGCGAGGCTTCTCAGCACCGGTCATCGTCGAGTACAACTGGACAGAAGCCGAACTCGCACTGCTCTGCGCCCACGATAGGGACCCATTCGCCCGCTGGGAAGCCGGCCAAGAACTCGCCAGCCGCCAGTTGCTGGCCTTGGCGGCCAGCCACCAGGCGCAACAACCCTTGACCGTAAATCAGGGCTTTATCGCTGCCTGGCGCACCCAACTGACGGACCCGGCGCTAGACGCTGCTTATCGGGCGCGTGCCCTGGCGCTGCCCGCAGAAAAAACACTGGCGGAGCGTATGCCTGCCATCGATCCGCCCGCGCTGGCCGTGGCGCGCGATTTTCTGCGCGCAGAGCTGGGGCGCCAATTGGCTGCCGAATGGCAAGCGATATTTGAAGCCAATCAAGAGGAAGGCCCCTACAGCCCGGCTCCGGGCCCGGCAGGGAAACGCGCCTTGAAGAACCTGGCCCTGGCGTATCTGATGGCGAACGAGTCGGCGCAGGCCCTGCGCCTGGCGCAGCATCAATACGATAACGCCGACAATATGACCGACAGCATGGCGGCTCTCGCTTGCCTGGTGAACTACGCGCCGCGCCCCATCGCTCAGGCCGCACTCGATCATTTCTATGCCCGCTGGCAGAACGACCCCTTAGTGGTGGACAAGTGGTTCACGCTACAGGCGGCCGCCCGCTCGTCGGGCCTGCCGGAAATCCGCGCCCTGATGGCCCACCCCGCCTTCACGCTGCGCAATCCCAATCGCGCTCGCGCCCTGGTGTTCCAGTTCTGCCTCAACAATGCGCGCAGCATGCATGCCGCCGATGGCTCGGGCCATGCTTTCTGGGCGGAACAGGTGCTTGCGCTGGACGCTTTAAACCCTGAAATCGCCGCACGCCTGGCTCGCGCGATGGACAACTGGTCACGCTTCACGCCCGCGCTGCGTGGCAGTATGCAGGCCGCATTGCAAGGCGTGCGCAGCCACGAAGGGCTATCACGCAACGTCACCGAGATCGTATCTAAAGCACTGGAATTCTCCGCCTAGGAAACCGCATGAAACGTAAAACCCTTACCCAATATCTGGTCGAGCAGCAGCGCTCGGCCCAGGCGCTCGCGCCCGAAGTACGCCTGCTGATCGAAGTCGTGGCGCGCGCCTGCAAGGCCATCAGCCATGCGGTCGGCAAAGGTGCGCTGGGCGGCGTGCTGGGCAGCCTCGAAAGTGAAAATGTCCAGGGCGAAGTGCAGAAAAAGCTGGACGTCCTGTCCAACGAAATTCTGCTGGAAGCCAATGAATGGGGGGGCCATCTGGCGGCCATGGCTTCCGAAGAAATGGAAACCATCCATCGCATACCCAACCGCTACCCCAAGGGTGAATACCTGCTGCTGTTCGATCCGCTGGACGGCTCGTCCAACATTGACGTCAACGTGTCGATCGGCACCATTTTCTCTGTCCTGCGCGCGCCGCATCATGTTTCCGGCGCCGAAGTCAGCGAGGCAGACTTCCTGCAACCCGGTCGTGATCAAGTCGCCGCCGGCTATGCCGTGTATGGTCCGCAAACCATGCTGGTCCTGACCATTGGCCAGGGTGTGGTGGGCTTCACCTTGGACCGCGAAATGGGTTCCTGGGTACTCACGCACGAGAAAATCAGCATTCCCGCCGATACCAAAGAGTTCGCCATCAACATGTCGAACATGCGCCATTGGGATGCGCCAGTCAAACGCTATATCGACGAATGCCTGGCCGGCAAGACCGGCCCCTTGGGCAAAGACTACAACATGCGCTGGATCGCCTCGATGGTAGCGGACGTGCATCGCATCCTGACCCGTGGCGGCATCTTTATGTATCCCTGGGATGCCCGCGAACCGGGCAAGGCAGGCAAACTGCGCCTGATGTATGAAGCCAATCCGATGAGCTTTATCGTCGAGCAGGCCGGCGGCGCCTCCATCAATGGCACTCAGCGCATTCTGGATATTCAGCCCGAGCAACTGCACCAGCGCGTGAGCGTCATTCTTGGCTCAAAGAATGAAGTCGAACGCGTGGGCCGCTACCACAGCGAAAGTCTAACCTGACATCTTCAGGCCAGCCCCCGATAGTCCGGGGATTAAGCGCCCTCGAGCCTGAATCGGCTTTCTAGCGCCCTCCCCTCGACCGCAAGCATGACCCCGATTCTGGGGTCATGCGCTGTCCTGACTCATTGCGCAAAATCCAACCCACCATGCAGGACGGGTATCTTGTGCCCGCCCGGCGCAACATCGACCCCTCCAGGATAGCCTTGCACCTGCGGCGACGCCCCTATCGGGTTCAGCAGCTGTTTCATCAAGTTTTCGCGCAAATCATTCCCTTCGCAATGGGCTGTTTCACATCCCACTAGCGTCACTTTTTCCAGTACTGATCCCGCGACATGTCGCTTGATTTCCCTGATGTAGATCGCCGCTTCGCGGGCATTGACGCCACCGATAATCGGTGTGCCTTTATAAGTACCTCCGTGACCGACAAGCTGGATTTTCTGCGGGCCTGAAGCCACTTGGGGTCCCCGGTAAACGGTGTGTAGCCGGTCGCCTGGGCGCAACTGCATCCAGACGGTGTTATCCGCATGTTTTCCAGCCAACCGGCCCGCAGCGATATCCGATTGTTGATCGGCATCGACCTGAAGAATCACGCGCGAACCATAGCGATCAGGGGTCTCCTCGGCCGGCGAGGCCAAGAGCGAACCCAGGGACGACATTGTTGCGATACTGTCGACCGTTTGTAGGCTATCAATACTTTCCCCTGTATGTATGAGCTGCCCTGACCCATCGAAACAATTTCTGCAAGTGATCATGTGCATTGCTGCGTATTGATCGCTATGACCCGTTGCGGCCACAAAATTCACGATATCCGAGAACCGCACTATTTTTTGATCTATCTGAGGAAGCGGCGTGACGATGTCGAAACGCGGGTAAGCATTGCCGTTATGGACTAGGTGCAAGTCGGCGGTCGTCTCGGGGTCCAAACGATAGTTTTTCATCAACCCCCCCGGGGTAATGACCTCCATACGTTGACTTGTTTTCTCTAGAAAGTCTCGAAATCTGCCAAACGACCATCTCGCCAGCAGAGCGTTATTTTGAATGGATGTACGGTCTCTAAAATTGATGGCCGGCATGCCTTGCAAAGCAAGATCGGGAGCTCTAAGCAAATTGGAGAACACGGAATCATAAGTGCTGACTCCGTCCGTACTATAGAAATACACAGGCACGTCTGACGGAGCTAGGGTATATCCGTCATACTCATTAGGTACGACTGGGTTGTAATCAACCCATAGCCCGTGAGCCGAAACGATTAATTGATCCGCGCTGCCGCTTTGCGAGATTTGTGCGATATCGTTGGCCAGCAGACGGCGGCCCGACTTTGTGCTGTAGCTCTCGTACTTGACGACTGAGGGATCGAAGGGGCGAAAACCCCGAGCTTGGGCACTTGAGTCCACGTCATCATCAGAATCCGAGTCATCATCAACGTGCGGTGCAAAGCATCCCTGCCCCCGATGACATGACCAGCCACCGCCCAGACCGCCGTCTTGCACCTGCAATTTGCGCCCATTAGCATCGACGTCTACCTGCCCAGCGTATCCCACAATCCGAGGCATCGTCCCCTCGCCCGAACCCACCCAAGCATGCGCGAACTCCGCAGCCAGGGAGCCGCTAGCACAATCGGCAGTATTGCAGCCAACCAAGCTGACCTTGGCGACGCGCCCAGGATCGACCTGGAGCTGCTGCAACGCCTGACGAGTCAAGTCGCTTAATTCACGCGCATCACTCCCCCCTAAAATCGGCTGTCGCCTGAATTCGCTGCCATGCCCGACCAACTGGATTTTGACGCTGCCCGTAGACAGTTTGTCGCCGTGCCGCAGCAATTGCAGCTGTTCATGCTCATCCTGCATGACCACCGTACTGTTGTGCGGATGTTTGCCGAACAAGCGCCTGGCAGCCCGGGCCGTCATATCGTCATTACCGTGCTGGATGATTAGACGCTGACCATAGATATCCTGTTTGTCCGCTAGCGGGCGGACAGGACCCGTGTTTGGGGCTGCCCACTCAAACAGGGGTTGTTGCTGTGCCGGTGTTGCAGACGAGCAGGATCGGCAAGCCACGAAATGCATGATAGGGTAGTGATGCCCTGCCTGCTCAACAAGTTCGAAGATGTCGCTCAAGCGTGCCGACGTCACGCCCTGCCTGATAACAGCCAAATCCACCTCTTTGCTGGGCGGATGCTGATGATAAGAACTGATGTGCTCTTCCGTTGTGGCAACCGGAATCAGGCGGTAATTTTTGACAAGATCCCCCCATGCTACTTCTTTGCGCCTTGCAGCTTCCCCTTGCTGCTTAAGAATTTCGCCAAAACTTTTGTGTTGCTGGAGGGCTTTTTTCCGATAGTACTGCCGGCTATCTGGCGTAATAGCTGGGAAACCAAGCTCAGCAAACAGGGGATATTGAGGGATCAAAAACCGCGGCAACGCGGTGGATACATCCCCCTCTTTTGCATAAAAGTCCATGCGCGTATCGGCAGGCAGCATGATCTCAGCCTGCACGGACTCATCAGGATCGTAAGCCCCGTGGGCACAGATGAGGAGTTGTTTGGCTGTACCGCTTTGTGAAAGCGAGGCATGAGCGTTTTGATGTAGCTTGCGAGCACCCTGACCTTCAACCAGCCTCGGCGCAGCTCCCTCAACCGACTGATGCTTCATCTTTCCGGCAGCGTTACCAAGACCGCCCTCTTGCACCCGGCGCTTTGCGCCCTTCTCGTTCACCTCTATCCTGGAGGCATACCCTCGGATATCGGGCATGGCATAGAGGAGCTGCGACTGCAATTGGCGGCGCAAGGCCTCATCCAAACCGCCGCAGTCGCTTGTGTGGCAGCCGACCAGGGCCACCTTGGCGGATGGCCATTTGGGGCTTCCTACCCCCAGGTGCAACAAGGTGGCGGCCACGCCCTCAACATCCACGCCGCCCAGGCCAGGACGCCCCTGATCGTCGCGCATGCCATGACCAAGCAGTTGCACTTTGACTCGCCCATCCTTGGCCGCAGACGCCTGCGATAGCATCTGCAACTCACCCGTCGGTAAGCGTCGCATCAAATCGGTATTGTCGGGATGCTTGCGCGCTAAACGCCGGGCTGCTTGCTCTACCAATGGGTCATCGTGCATGACAACCACCGAGCGCCGGTCGTATTTGTCTGTACTGTCGCGGCATGTGCGACATGCCGCGAAGTGCACGACCTCATAAGGCCCGTGGGAGGCGTGCGCCACGTCCAGCAGATGCTTGAGCGACACTTTGTGTCTGGGGTCTGTGACGATGGCCAGATCGATGTCGGGATTACGTCCCCCCTCATGATGCTGAGCCAGCACCTTGCGGTCGACCTCAGGATGCCGATAAAGCGCATAGTTTTTGATATGCGAACCGCCCTGCGCACTTTCCCCGCGCCTCACCGTCCACGCCTCAACAAGGGCCTGGACTTTTTCTAAGGGTCTGTCTCTGGACTGCGACAGTTGCACCACTTCTTCAGGGGTGAACGGTGGCACAGGCTCAAGTCCGACCTTTGCGCTATGCGGCCGCTTCGTGACTTCGTCATAGACCCACTTACCGGCCGTGACCGATCCATCCTGGCTATAAAAGTCGATTCGGCTTGTATCAGGCAGGCTAAAATAACCATCGCCCTTCTGCCGGGAAAACCGTGTTTTCTCTCGGGTTTTTGCTTTCCAGCCGCCATGTGCGAGGACAACAAGCTGTGTGGCCGAATCATTTTGCGCGATCGCCACGCCGCCACGCCTCACAATACGCGCCTCTGGCATCGCGGCAGCGCCCGCGGCTTGGGTCACTATCGTGCCGTCCTGATGCCGCTCATTCCGAGCAAGATTTAGGTTAATGGCTGGAGTCGGATGTACCGGGCCCGCGCGCGCTTCGTCAGCGGACGAGCCCATAACATCTGCGCCGCTGGCGCTGGAAGTCTTGGTCACCACTGAGGCGGGTGACGCCTCTGTCCGGTTGACGTCGCGCTGGGGCCCGAGCCCAGCGTCGCGGAGATAAAGCTCCGGCCTTTCAAGAGTCGCTTCGGCACGGCCCATATCGCTCCTTTCCACATCAGGTGATGAGGAGCGCAGCACGGTTCCCGCGCCGGCTGGCCCGGCCTTATCCGGAACGGGCGCGCGCAGGGCGGCGCTCATGCCGTCATGATCAGAGGCCATACCGGCTGGGGCGATTTTGCCGACCCGGTTACGTTTGAGGTCCATAGCCGTGAGGCCATCGAGCTCGCCCCGGGCCATTTTCTGTTTGGCTTGCTTGCTGCCTACATCCAGCTTGGAGAAGGTGATCTGGATGTCGTTCTGGGCCCAGCGCCGCTTGTGCTGGACGACCTCTTGTTGAGTGGCCTGCTGCATGAGCGGCCCTTCGGTGGCGGCCTGTAGTGTGCCGTTGCCCCGCGTTTGACCTATATCCACGGTCGCGTTCAAAGTAGCGGCGTAGTGCTCGCCCGCGATGCGGCCCGCATTGAGTGTGAGGGTGGGCAGGCTGCTCGATTGCGAGATGCCGGCCGAAGCCCCGCCGTAGCCGCCGTCATGATCGCGGGATGCTTGCAGGGTCCGGGCGATCAGCTTGCCCCCGATGTCTACCGAGGAGCCCGGGCCCGCCGCCGTGATGGCCGCGCCGGTGAGGGCGGCGTCGCGCCCGACCCGCATCGTCAGGCGCTGGCCGGCGTGCAGGCCGGCGGCCTGTGTGGTGGTGTCGTAGTTGTCGTGTTCGTGATGCACCGTGACGCCGGCATTGAAGAGGACCGCGCCCAGGGTGCGGGTGTTCACGCCCGCGCCTGCCGACAGGCTCCAGTCTCCGCCGTTGGAGGCGCTGCGCTGATGGTCTTGCAGGGTGTCGAGACGCAGCGACCCGCCGGCTTGCACCGTGAGCGCTTGATCGGCCTGCGCGCGTGTGCCGATCAAGTTCGTGTCGCCGCCGGATTTCAGGGTGATGTGCTGAGCCTGGATTTGGCTGTTGGCATAGCGCCGTGCCTCGAGTTGGCTGGTGGTGTGCGAGCCGCCCAGGCTGACATTGCCGCTGGCGCCGCAGGCGCCCTGGACCGCATTGCAACTGGCGCTGTAGTTCATATAGCCCG
The DNA here is from genome assembly GCF_034424645.1 of Bordetella avium. Taxonomy (NCBI): domain Bacteria; kingdom Pseudomonadati; phylum Pseudomonadota; class Betaproteobacteria; order Burkholderiales; family Alcaligenaceae; genus Bordetella; species Bordetella avium. Next base: position 1,511,084 of record NZ_CP139969.1, on the reverse strand, counting down.
ACAGGCTATGGGACTGGCTGCTGGCGGACTCGGTGCTTTGCGCGCTGCGGATGTGCAGGGCGTGGGCGGCATCGAGCACCACCGACTCGCCGCCCGCAAAGCGCGCGCCCACGAGCTCGATGTCGCCCTGTGTGCTGGTGAGGTGCAGGTTGCCGCCCAGGATGTGGCTGTTCTCGCTTTGCTGGTGGTGGTCGCTGCGGCCGTAACTCAGCTCGGCGCCCAGGCTGGCCGAGACCTCGCCGGTGTCGTTGAGCACCAGATTGCTCACATCGCCGACGGCCTGCAAGGCGGTCAGCCCGGGGTCCACCTCGGCCTGCTGGCCCTGCTGCGCGGTGGTGCCGATATGGGTGGCGACATCGAGCAGGGAGGATCGGGCATTGGCCTTGAGCCCCACGAAGAAGCCGCCGCTTTCTTCCTGCGAGCTTGCCGTGTCGAGGTAGCGGGTGCTCTCGATGGCCTGGGCCGAGATCGCCAGGGTGCCGGCGTGGGCGGCGGTGTCCTGGGCGCGATCGGCGTTGATATCGGCGCCGCCCAGGTCCAGGCGCCCGCCGACTTCGAGCCTGCCCGCACCGAGGTTGAGCTGGGCATTGTGATGGGTTGTCGCCTGGGAGTGGGCGTGCGCGTAGGAGAAACTGATCCCGGTGCGCGCCTCGGCGCCCGACATCGCGCCCTGACCGGCCGCGCTCTTGTGGCCCGAGTACTGATTGGCCGTGGCGCTGGCTTCCTGGCCGCCGGCGCCCGCGCGCGCGCCGATCATGAGTTCGAAGGCTATATCTTGCTGCGTGGACATGGTGTGGCGGGCCGAGGCCACGGCCACCATGTCCCCGCCGATCTGGCCCGTGGTGCGGCGGGCCTGTATCTGGCCGCCGAGCAGGCCCAGGTCATGACCGATATTCAAATCCAGCGTGTCGGCCTGTATCGTGCTGCCGGCCCCCTGGTTCTGGGTGTGGCGGGCATTGGACTCGGCAAAAAACAGCGTCAGAAAGTCGCTGTTGAAATGGTGTTCGCGTTGGCCCGAGGCTTGGCGCACTTCGCCCAGGTAAGCATTATTGGCCTGGAGAGCGACGCGCTCGCCCGCGAGCTGGGCGCCGCGCATAAGGAGGTCTTGTCCGGCCTGCGCGGACAGGCTGTCGCCCGCGAACACGCCGGTGTGCGTATCGCGGCGGAACTGGCCCTGGCCGTCGGCGGCGCGCCCGGTGACGATCTCCAGCCTGTGCTGCGCCGCCAGCGTCACGGTCTTGCCCTGGATGACGCCGCCCTTGATATAGAGATTGCGCCCGGCGATGTCCACCGCCTCATCGGCCTGCACGCCGCCCCGTACGCCGTCGCTATTGACGATTTGCACATCGTTCGCCCCGGCCTGCAAGCGCACGGTGCGGCCCGCGATCCAGGCGTTATTCTGCTGGATAGCGCCGCCCTCGACCCGGATATCGCCTGCCGAGGCCAGCGCTGCGCCGACCGCGGGCTGGGCGCGCGTCCCTTGGCCGAGATAGACCTGGGGCATCAACACGGACTGGCCGTCGATCTCGTGCCAGGTATACCAAACGATATCGTCCTGAAGCCGGGCCAGTTGCTCGGCCGTGGGCGCCACGCCCACTTGCAGCCCGAGCGCCGCCTGCGCCTGCGCGGCGTTGTCCATCAACTGCCGGGCGAGGTTCGTGTGCGGCATACGCGAGAGCTGCGCGCCCATCAGCCGCTCGGCCTGACGCCGGATAAAGCGGTCATCAAAATAGTTATCGCCTGCGACATACATCGGGGCCTGGGGCCGATAGCCGACGCGCTCAAAGAAGTAGGCCGAGCCATAGAACCGGCTCGGGTCCACGAACGGCACCCGGGTCTCGTAATAGGGCGTGGGCACGGCGCCTACAGGGCCCGCATGGCCGAACAGATGGTTGTTGGCTAGCAGTTGCGCCAGCGTGTCGGCAAAGTCGTCGGCCTCCTGGGCGGGCAAGGCCGGTGAGGGCGTTCCGCTTGGCGTGGCGTGGTTCGCACCCTCCGGCGGCGTGGCAGGGTCGGCTTGTGGATGCTGTGTGTTGGCCTGCGTCGGTGCTGGCGATGGGCTCAACGATGTTGCAGGCGTTGCTGGCAGCGGCTTCCACCCCTGTTTGGCCGTTTGCATGGCGGCGCGCAACGCCGGGTCCAGGCCCGCCTCCAAATGAGCGGGCATGGCCTCGCCGTTTTGCAGGCCGCCCTGTATCGTCACCCCCTGGTTGCCGCCGATGACGGCCGTCTGCGCGGGATAGATGGGCAGGATGCCGCCGCGCTCGCCCTGGATCAAGGCCTGCCAGCGTTGGCTGCGCTCGTCCTCGCTCAGGCCGCGCCAGTCACCGCCCAGCGCCTGCGCCAGCGCGCTGGAGAGCGCGGGCGCCTGGCGCATATCGGTCAGCGCCAGGGCGGTGCCCAGCCAGGCGTTTTTGTAGTCGTAAAGCCCCCAGATCTTGTACCAGTTGTCGCTCTCCTTGGGATGCCGGGTCAGGGCATGGTCGAGCAAGGCGTACAGGCTTTGCTTGCGTACGATGGGGCTCAGGCTGGCCGCGCTGTCCCATATCTCGTACGGGACCGGGATGCGCTGGAAGTAATCGATGAGCGACAGCGGCTTGAAGGGGGAGGTGTTGCGCACCTGGGCGTCGATGTCCTGCTGGCCCTGGGCGGTCAAGCGGCCCTGGTTCAAAACCTGGTTGGGCTGGCCGTGGCGAGCGCCCTGGTTCACGGCCATGGCCCCGCCGGCGTGAATGACGCCCTGCTCGGCCTGCAAGGTCGAGACGATGTCGCCGCCGGAGAAATCGCCGATCTGGAGATGGGCCGAACGCAGAAACCGTCCCACCGAATACCTCGCGCCCCGCACCCGGCCGCCCTGGCTGGGATCGACCCGGACATCGCCGCTGACCTCGGCCAGGTTTTGCAAATCGGGCGTGTCGATCTGCATTGCCGCGCCGCTCTCGATGCGGCCCAGGCGGTTGATCAGCTGACCCCGCGCTTCGATGGCCATGGCCCCCTGGGCATAGATCAGGCCATGGCGTGCGTTCAGGAGATCCTGGCTGGCCAGCCCCAGGTCTTGCGCGCTCCAGATCAGCGCGCCCGTCCGGTTGCGGATGGCGCCTTGGGCGCGCAGCACCAGGGTCTGGCCGGCGGTGATGGCGCTGGCGTTGTCCAGATCGCTTTCGGTGGCCTGCAGGGTGAGGGCGGCGGGCGAGGCGAGCGGGGCGGCCACGGTGATCGCGGGGCTGCTGATGCGCAGGGCGCTGCTCGCCTGGGGCGCGGCGGCGCGGGCGTCCAGGGTCAGTGGCTGCGAGGTGCTGAGTCGGGTGTTCTGACCTGCCATCACGCCGGTGTTGGCATACGTGCCCGTGGCGATATCCAGCCTGCGCTGCGCCTCGATGCGCCCCGTGTTGGCCAGCGCGCCGGGGGTTTGCGCCAACAGGTCTTGCGCTTGCAACGCGCCGCTGTTGTCCAGATGGTTGGCCTGCACGGCTAGCAACTGGCCGCCGACGATCTGGCCGGTGTTGAGGAGCGCGCCTAGGCTGTGCGCGCGGAGTTCGCCTTGGCTTCTGATCCGGCCGCTATTGCGCAGCGTGGTCTGGCTCAAGAGCCTCAGATCGCCCGCAACCGTTTGCATTGCGCCGCTGTTTTGCAGCGCGGCCGCTTCGGCCTGCAAGCGCTGGCCGCGTAACTCGCCGGCATTGTCCAGCGTGGCGGGTGTCTTGATCACCAGCGCCCGGCTGGCCTCGATGCGGCCGGCATTGTGAGCCGCCCCGCCGAGCTGCAACTGGATCTCCCCATCGCGGGCCGCAAGCAGGCCGGCCTGCGCCAGGCTGCCCGCTCGCAGGCGCGCATGGCCTTGATCCAGGGTTAGCGTGGCGGCCTTGGCGCTGCGATACCCCTGGGCCAGTGTGATGCGGATCGCCTCGTGCTCCGGGACGCCCCGCACGCGCCATACGCCCGCATCCCAACTCAGGCTGCGCCCCTCGATGGTGAGCCTGCCCGCCTGCCCCTGGCCCTGCACCTGAATCGCGCCGCCTGCGTGCAACGCGAGCGCCTGCCTGGCCAGGGTCTGGCTATCGGCTGCGCCCAACTCCAGGTCCTGGCCCGCCTGGACACGGATCTCGCCCCGCGCGGCGCTTGTGCGCAGGCTGACCTGGCCGTCGGCCTGCACGATGAGGTCCTGGGCCGAGGCCAGCACCCCTTGCATGCGCACCCCGGCGCCCGAGCCGCTGGCGCGCAAGCGGATGTAGGCCCCGTGCATGGCGCCCAGCGCCGAGCCGGCGATCAAGGCCGGCGTTGCCGTCTCCAGCGTCTGGGGCATGACCTCCCGCAGAGCCGCATCGTAGCGGCTCGCGCCCGCTTGCAGCCGCAGCGCGGCGGGCGCGCCGCCCGAGCCCGGGGCGATCGCGCCCTGGACCCGAATCGTGTGGGCGACCACATCAAAGGCGGCAAGCCCATCGGTGTTGACGCCCTGCGCGCCAAGGGTGACCTCGCCCTGGCGCACGTCCAGCAACAGCCTGGGCGCGCCCTCGAGCACCCGGCCCGTGGACAGGGTCAGGGCCGAGACATTGATCGTTGACAGACCGTCGGCCTGGATGCCGTTGGGGTTGGCGATGACCAGGGCCGCGCGCGGACCGAAGACCTCCAGCGCCCCGCTCAGATGGCTGGGCGCCAGCCCCTGCACCTCGGCGAGAATCAGGGCGGCCGAGGGGCCGCCGCTCAGCCGCGGGTTGCGTAACAACTGCCCGGCCAGCTGCGAGCGCCCGTCGCGGGTGCTGTTATTGAACACCGCGCCCGGCTGCCGGGTGTCAAAAGAGGGAAAGGGATTGCGCGAGACGCCTTGGGCATCGGGCGGCGCGATAGCGATCACCGCCACGCCATTGGGCGCGGTATCGATCGATACCCGGCCATCGGCCGCTAGTTGCTGCGCCAGCGCCGAGTCCAGACCGGCGAAAACCAGGCTGGCCGCCAGGGGCAGCAAACGCCAGCGTTGGCGCCGCCCGCCCCGCCGGCCTGAAGCGCCCACGCTGCAAAGGATTTCAGCGACGGGCACACATTGACGGGTATGGTGACTCCAGCGCAGACGGTAGCAATGTTTGTTCATCTCGGCGAATTAAGGCGCAAGAAAAAATGTGCGGAACTGCGCACGTATGCACCTTAAACGCAGGTCGGATAAACGCTTGTAGCTGATTTCCGAATATAGAGACGAGCAAGCTGATACTGCTGGGCAGCAAAAAAATCCACCTCGCGAGGTGGATTCAAAGCCCTGCCAAATGCTTTATGCCCTGAGCATGGCTAAAACATGCTCATAATTCTTAACGCGCCAAAAAGGGCAAATATCTAGCATGAATGTCGTCTATCGGATTTATTTGATTTCTTCTATCGACTTTACGTCATCCTTGTTAATCTGCACCTTGCGTCCATCCTGCTCGTACTGATACATGCCGGATTTCTTGTCATACTCGGGTTCGTCAGGCGTGACGACTTGGCTGCCATCGGATTTTTGGACGACCGACGGCGAGGAACACCCCGCCAAGACGCCAAAACCACTCACAGCCAGGGCAAGAGTCAGGTGTTTAAGGCTCATCGCTATCCTCCCTTAGTCAATCAAAGCGGTGATTCCACTTTATGTCGACCGGTCGTCCGATACCGTGACGGAGTGTCGGCAAAATGCGTAGGACTGTAAGTAGAGCAACCCCTATCCGCCAAAAATGTAACAATGCTGAGAAAATATCCCTAAGCGTAATTTTCAAAATCATTGGATAGGCATTCAGGCTGCACAAAACTGAAAAACTCAGTCGAACACGCCAAATTTAAGTCTGATACCCGCACATCCTTCCTGGCCGCGCAATACCGGCGATTCAATTCCGTACCGATTCAGGCATGCATCGCGCAATAATTCATTTTCGATCAGACTGATATCCTCAGGCTGAACGTAATTCGAACCACGGGGTTCTCTACCTATGCAAACAAAAGCCCGCGCAAAGTAAACTGCCCCCCGACAGTTGGATGTTGTCCAACATTCGGGGGGCAGTTAAACCACAGGCAGCTTTTTCCAACTGCCGTAGCGGACAGCTCAGACTTTGGCGTGCTTCTCGATAAAAGCCCGCACCTGGTCAACATCGCAATCCATCACGGTCACGCGCTGCGGCAAGGACTCCAGATCCGCCAACTCGCCCGGCGGCGGCACGCTGCGACCCAGAGCCTCTTCAATGGTATCGGAGAACTTGGCGGGCAAAGCCGTCTCGAGGACCAGCATCGGAACCCCCGGCTCGACGAAGTCACGCGCCACTTTCACGCCATCGGCGGTATGCGGATCGATCAGCACGCCGGTCTCGTCGAAGATGGTACGTATCGTGGCCAGGCGATCTTCGTGCGTGCTCACGCCCGACACAAATCCATATCGGGTCAGGAAGTCGTCTCGATAGGCCGACAGATCGAAGCTGCCCTTCTGCGCCAACTCATTCCAGAGCGCGCGCACACGCTCACCGTCGCCATCTAGCAGATCGTAGATGAAACGCTCGAAATTGGAAGCGCGCGAAATGTCCATGGAGGGGCTGGACGTCGCGTAGGTCTGCTCTGGCCCGCGCGGGCGGTAAACCCCGGTGCGGAAGAACTCTTCCAGCACATTATTCTCGTTGGTAGCCAGCACGAGGCGTCGAACCGGCAAACCCATGCGGCGGGCGATATGACCCGAGAGAATATTGCCAAAATTGCCAGAGGGCACGGCAAAAGACACTTCCTGACCCGCTGTGCGGGTAGCGCGCAGCCAGCCATGGAAGTAGTACACCACCTGAGAGGCGATACGCGCCCAGTTGATCGAGTTCACGGCGCCGATGCGGTAGCGCGCCTTGAAAGCCAGATCGCCGGCCAGAGCCTTGACGATATCCTGGGCCTGATCGAAAACACCCTTGACCGCAATATTGTGGATGTTCTCATCTTGCAAGGAGTACATCTGGGCGCGCTGGAAAGCGCTCATCCGGCCATGCGGAGAAAGCATGAACACGCCTACGCCACGCTTGCCGCGCAAGGCATACTCGGCGGCGGAGCCCGTATCGCCGGAGGTGGCCCCGACGATATTCAGCGTCGTGCCGCGCTTGGTCAGCACGTATTCGAAGACCTGGCCGAGAAACTGCATGGCCATGTCCTTGAAAGCCAGCGTCGGGCCTTCAGACAAACCCAGCAATTGCAGGCCATCGGCGAGCGGCCGCAAGGGCACGATCTCATCACTGGAAAAAACCCTGCCGTTATAGGCAGCGGCCGTCAGCTGACACAGATCATCCTTGGGAATATCGGTGGCAAAACGCGACAGAACTTCCAGGGCTAACTCGGCATAAGACAGCCCGCGCCAGGACTCTAGCGTGGCGGCATCGATGTGAGGCAGTTCCTGCGGCACGGCCAGACCGCCGTCCGGCGCCAGACCCTCAAGCAGAATGTCGGAGAAGTCCAGGGGCGCCATGCCGCCCCGGGTCGATACATACTTCATGTGAGATTCTCCATGCGCAGGCGGGTTACCTTGGAGCGCACGAAGGGCAGCGACTCGATGCTGGCGATCGCCTGGTTCACATTGCCCTCCAGCGCCTCATGGGTCAGGAAAATGATATCAGCGCCGCCCACGTTGGACGGCTCCTGGATCATGGAACCGATGGAAATGGCGCGATCCGCCAGAATGCGTGCGATGTCGGCAAGCACGCCCGGCCGGTCATCCACGCGCAGGCGCAGGTAGTAAGAGGTGTGAATCTGCTCGATCGGCAAAATGGGCAGATCCGACATGGCATCGGGCTGGAAGGCCAGATGCGGCACGCGATTGCCCGGATCGGCGGTGTGCAGACGGGTGACGTCGACCAGATCGGCCACCACGGCCGAGGCGGTCGGCTCTTCACCCGCCCCCTGACCGTAGTACAGCGTCGGGCCCACGGCATCGCCGCGCACCAGCACGGCATTCATTGCGCCCTCGACATTGGCCAGCAGGCGCTCAGCCGGGACCAGAGCCGGATGCACGCGCAGTTCGATGCCATCAGGGCGGCGTTTGGTGATGCCCAGCAGTTTGATACGATAGCCCAGGCGCTCGGCATGGGCGATATCTTCCTGGGCCAACTGCGAAATGCCTTCGATATAGGCGCGATCAAACTGCACCGGAATACCGAAAGCCAGCGAGGCCAGCAACGTCAGCTTGTGGGCGGCATCCACGCCTTCGACGTCAAAGGTGGGATCGGCTTCGGCATAACCCAGGCGCTGCGCCTCGGCCAGCACCTCTGCAAACGGCAGACCACGCGAGCGCATCTCGGAAAGAATGAAATTGGTGGTGCCGTTGATAATGCCGGCCAGCCATTCGATGCGGTTGGCGGTCAGACCTTCGCGAATGGCCTTGATGATGGGAATGCCACCCGCCACGGCCGCCTCGAAAGCCACCATCACACCGCGCTCGGAGGCGGCGGCGAAAATTTCATTGCCGTGTTTGGCGAGCAAGGCCTTGTTGGCGGTCACCACGTGCTTGCCCTGGGCAATGGCCTCCAGCACCAGTTCGCGGGCAAGCGTGTCGCCGCCGATCAGTTCGACCACGATATCGATATCCGGGTCGCGCACCAGCGCATGAACATCGGTCGAGACGGCCATGCTCTCGCCCAGGCGCGCGCGCGCCTTGGCTACGTCGCGCACCGCAACCCGGGTGACTTCGATGCGCCGTCCTGCGCGGCGCGCTATTTCTTCGGCGTTACGGGTCAACACGCTCCAGGTACCGCCACCCACCACACCCAGGCCCAACAGGCCTACCTTCATCGGATTCATTTCAACAAACCGTCCTTGCGGAACATATCTTTGATGCCTCGCACCGCCTGACGCGTGCGCTGCTCGTTCTCGATAAGAGCGAAGCGAACATAATCGTCGCCGTACTCGCCGAAGCCGATCCCGGGGGAGACGGCCACTTTCGCATCCGACAGGACACGTTTGGAGAATTCCAAAGAGCCCATCGCCCTGTAGGGTTCGGGGATCTGCGCCCATATGTACATGGACGCCTTCGGAATTTCCACATTCCAACCTGCTTCGTGCAGGCCGCGCGCCAACACATCGCGGCGGCTCTGATACTGCTGCACGATTTCCGACACGCAATCCTGCGAACCGTCCAGGGCAGCGATGGATGCCACCTGAATGGGCGTGAAGGTGCCGTAATCGTGATAACTCTTGATGCGCGCCAGCGCGCCCACCAATTCGCGGTTGCCCACCATATAGCCAATGCGCCAGCCCGCCATGTTGTAGCTCTTGCTCATGGTGAAGAACTCGACGGCGACATCGCGCGCGCCGGGCACCTGCATGATAGAAGGCGCGACATAGCCATCAAAGCAGATGTCCGCGTAGGCGAGATCATGCACCACGAGGATGTCATGCTCTTTGGCCAGGGCCACGACCCGCTCAAAAAAAGACAGATCAACACATTGCGCCGTAGGATTGCTGGGAAAGCCCAAAATCATCATCTTGGGCTTGGGAATGGACTCGCGCACGGCGCGTTCCAGCTCCTCGAAGAAATCCACACCCGGCGTCATGCGCACAGAGCGGATGTTGGCGCCTGCGATGACCGCGCCGTAAATATGGATCGGGTAGCTCGGATTGGGCACCAGCACGGTATCGCCCCGATCCAGCGTGGCCAGCATCAAGTGCGCCAGGCCTTCCTTGGAACCAATGGTGACAATCGCTTCGGAGTCGGGATCAAGCTCGACGTCGTAACGGCGCTGATACCAGTCACAGATCGCCTTGCGCAGACGGGGGATGCCCTTGGAGACAGAATAGCCATGCGTTGTCGGTCGGGCCGAAACCTCGATCAGCTTGTCAACGATATGTTGCGGCGTGGCGCCATCCGGGTTGCCCATCGACATATCGATAATATCTTCCCCGCGCCGCCGTGCCGCCATCTTGAGCTCACCGGTGATATTAAAAACATAGGGCGGCAGACGCTCAATGCGCGAGAACTTCCTCATGGTGGGCGGATCCTAAATTGGCGAGGGGAAAAGAGGCGGGAAAAATGACGCGGCGCAATATGAAGGCTTGCTCCGCATGCTTGCAGGCCGACAAAACCTTGTAATCTATCGCAAGCCTGGCTGCCCGGCAAATGAGGGCTGCTCTGTCCCCCCACGCAGTGGACGCCCAGCAACATCGCTAAAGTCTGATGCGCTATCATGGGACGCGTATACCGGAGTGTTTATTGAAGCTGCATACCGACTCTACGACGGCCCTCAATACCGTCACCGCTTACGGTGAAGGCTATATTGAGGTCAATCTGGCAAGATTTTCCCACGCGGTCGCCTTTGGCCCTGAAGGCGACATCACCGAATGGCCGGTGCGCACACCGGCCGACATCTCGTCCGTGCGCCTACAAGAGGCGGCCCGCCTGGTCGCCGGCAAGCGCGACCCGCTGGCCTTTCTGGACGAGCCGGAAACGCCCGCTTTACAGCGCTCGGCCGATACGCCTGAAGTGCTCATTGTCGGCACCGGGCTCAAGCAAAGGCTGCTGCCTCAAGAAGTATTGCGCCCCCTGTTGATGGCCGGCGTGGGTGTCGAGGTCATGGATACGCAGGCCGCCGCGCGCACCTACAATATTTTGATGGCCGAAGGCCGGCGTGTAGTCGTCGCCCTGCTGCCCACAGACGGAGATTCCCCCGCATGACTGCACTTATCGGCAAACCCGCCCCGCAATTCACCGCGGAAAGCACCATCGGCCCGATCGATCTGGAGCAATGCCAGGGCCGCGCCGTCGTGCTGTATTTCTACCCCAAGGACAACACGCCGGGCTGCACCACCGAAAGCCAGGACTTCCGTGATCTCCATGCGGATTTTCTGGCCGCCAGTACGATTGTGATCGGAATTTCGCGCGACTCGCTCAAGTCACACGAGAACTTCAAAACCAAGTACCAGCTTCCCTTCCCTCTGATCTCCGACGCCGACGAAACCGTATGCAATCTGTACGGTGTCATCAAGCAGAAGACGATGTATGGCAAACAGGTGCGCGGCATCGAACGCAGCACCTTTCTCATCGATGCCTATGGGGTTCTGGTGCAGGAATGGCGGGGGCTGAAAGTGCCCGGCCATGCCAAGGAAGTGCTCCAGGCCGCAAAAAGCATCGGTTGATCCTCGGACAACCGATTCAGATACCGGCTCACACAGGAGATTGACCTTTATGCCGCTTCCGAAGATGCCTAGCCGTCCGGCAGCCATTCTGAGCTTCCCCGCAGACGAAGACGCCCCGCGCCAAAACAGCGCGCAGCTGCAACCGGAACTCGAGGGAATCAGCCCAGCCCCCACTCCCGCGCTGGCCAAAGCGCCTAACATCAAGCCCGCCACGCCACCCAAGCCGGCCGAGGCCAGCGCCAAGCCTGCGGCGCCCAAGGCCTCTCGCGGCGCCAAAACAGCGGCGCCACGCCGGGGGAAGGCTGCCGCGCAAGCCGAGCACAAACTCTTTGTGCTGGACACCAACGTTTTGCTGCATGACCCCTCGTCGCTGTTCCGCTTTGAAGAACACGACATCTTCCTGCCCATGATGACGCTGGAAGAACTGGATCATCAGAAGAAGGGCATGTCGGAAGTGGCGCGCAATGCGCGCCAGGTCAGCCGTTCGCTGGATTCCCTGGTGCAGGACACGACACAGCTCGACGAGGGCATTCCTCTGAGCAAGCTGGGCAACAAGGACGCCGTGGGCCGGTTGATGCTGCAAACGACGGCTATCCACAGCACCCTGCCCTCCGACCTGCCTATGGGCAAGGCCGACAACCAGATCCTGGGCGTGGTGCGCGCACTGGCCGAAAAGTATCCGCAGCGCGAAGTAGTGCTGGTGTCCAAGGACATCAATATGCGTCTGAAGGCGCGCGCGCTGGGCCTGGCCGCCGAAGACTATTACAACGACCATGTCCTTGAGGACACGGACCTGATGTATTCGGGCGTCATGGCGCTGCCCGACGACTTCTGGAACCGCCATGGCAAGGATGTCGAATCCTGGCAGCAAGGCGGCACCACCTTCTACCGCATCCGCGGTCCGCTCTGCGCCCAGTTCGTAGTCAATCAGTTCGTCTACTTTGAAGGCCAGATGCCGCTCTACGCGCAGGTGCGCGAAGTCAGCGGCAAGACGGCCGTGCTGGCGACGCTGCGCGACTACACCCACGGCAAGAATAATGTGTGGGGCATCACCGCCCGCAACCGCGAACAGAATTTCGCGCTCAATCTGCTGATGAACCCGGAGTGCGACTTCGTCTCGCTGCTCGGCCAAGCCGGCACGGGTAAAACGCTGCTCGCCCTGGCTGCCGGCATCACTCAGGTGCTCGAAACCAAGCGCTACACCGAGATCATCATGACCCGCGTCACGGTTCCGGTCGGCGAAGACATCGGCTTTCTGCCCGGCACGGAGGAAGAAAAAATGCTGCCCTGGATGGGCGCGCTCGAAGACAACCTCGACGTGCTCAATATGGGCGATGGCAAAGGCGGCGCTGATTGGGGCCGGGCCGCCACGATGGAGTTGATCCGTTCGCGCATCAAAGTGAAGTCGCTGAACTTTATGCGCGGCCGCACTTTCCTGAATAAATATCTCATCATCGACGAGGCGCAAAACCTGACGCCCAAGCAGATGAAAACCCTGGTCACCCGCGCCGGCCCTGGCACTAAGGTGGTCTGCCTGGGGAATATCGCCCAGATCGACACACCCTATCTCACCGAAGGCAGCTCGGGCCTGACCTTTGTGGTTGACCGCTTCAAAGGCTGGCCACATTCCGGCCACGTGACACTGCAACGCGGCGAGCGTTCGCGACTTGCCGATTACGCCGGCGACGTGCTCTGAACGCCTCCTAGCAAGCTCCAGGCCCTGCCCAAGCAGGGCCTTTTTTCATCGCGGGCCGGACAACAAGCCCCCTTGCAAACCGCGCAGAAGAAACTGGCGCCCAGTCGCGGTGTAGCATGGCGGCTTGGCCTATCTTTCCTATCCTTCCCCATGATTGTTCCCCTTGGCTTCACCATGGGCGATGCTGCAGGCATCGGCCCGGAAATCATCGTCAAAGCCTTCGCAGCAGGCCTGAGAGCCCCCGCCATCGTCTTTGGGGATTACGGCTGGATGCAGGCCGCAGCGCAGCGCTGGGGCACGGCGCTGAAGGTGCGGCGCATCGAAGACCCTCGCGAGGCAAGCGGCCTGCCCGGCAGGATCGAAGTCGTACAGGCCGGCGCGCCACTGCCCGCAGATTTGCCCATGGGGCGCGTCAGCGCACAGGCCGGTCAAGGTGCTTACGACTATCTATGCCAGGCGATAGACGCCGCCATGGCAGGCAAGATCCGCGCCATCGTGACCGCGCCGCTGAACAAGCACTCTATGCATTTGGCCGATATCGATCAGCCGGGCCACACTGAAATTCTGGCTCAACGCTCGGGCACCGAGCACTACGCCATGATGTTGGCCAATGACGAGCTGCGCGTGCTGCTTGCGACCATTCATATTGCGCTGAGCGAGGTGCCCGCCCGCATTACCCCCGAGGCAGAGTTGCGCGCTATCCGGCTGGCCGAGCGTGCCTGTCGGCAGATGGGTATTACGCAGCCTCGTGTGGCGGTCGCCGGCCTCAACCCGCATGCAGGCGAAGACGGCAAGTTCGGCCGCGAAGACCTAGACATCATTGCGCCGGCCATCGCGCAGGCCCGGGCCGAGGGCATCGATGCCTCGGGCCCCTGGCCGGGCGATACGATTTTCATGCGCGCACGACGTGGCGAGTTCGACATCGTCGTAGCGCAGTATCACGATCAGGGACTCATCCCGGTCAAGTATTTGGGCATTGATCATGGCGTCAACGTTACGGTAGGCCTGCCTTTCGTACGCACCAGCGTCGATCATGGCACGGCCTTCGATATAGCCGGCCAAGGCATCGCAGACGCCCGCTCCTTGGTCGCCGCCTTTGATCTGGCCGTGGCCATGACCTGACATTTCACTGACCAAACCTCGCCGAAAACAGCGATTTAGTCCGACTACAATAAGCCCGCCTTTCGTTTCCCACTCTCTCCAACACCATGCGTTTTCTGCCTGATCGCTTTACCCTGTTGCTGATCACAACCGTCATCATCGCAAGTCTGCTGCCTGCCCATGGGCAGGGCATGCAGACTTTCGAATGGATCACGAATATCGCGATCGCGCTCTTATTCTTTCTGCATGGTGCGCGTTTGTCGCGCGACGCCATCGTGGCCGGCATCACTCATTGGCGTTTGCACCTGACCATTTTTTCGGCCACCTTCATCATGTTCCCGATTCTGGGTTTGATTCTGCGGCCGGTGCTGGAGCCGCTGGTCACGCCCGAACTCTATCTGGGCATCCTCTTCCTGTGCTGCCTGCCGGCCACCGTGCAATCCTCGATCGCCTTCACCTCGATGGCGCGCGGCAACGTACCCGCCGCAGTGTGCAGCGCCTCGGCATCCAGCCTGCTGGGTATTTTCATTACGCCTTTGCTGGTGGGGATTGTCGTGGTCAGCACTGCAGCGGCGCCCATTTCCTTTGATGCCGTGGGCAAGATCATGCTGCAATTGCTGCTGCCCTTCGTACTCGGTCAGGTGCTGCGGCCCTGGATTGGCGCCTGGGTGCATCGCCGCAAGGCGCTCCTGAAATGGGTGGACCAGGGCTCGATCCTGCTCGTGGTCTATACCGCGTTCTCCGAGGCTGTCAACGAAGGTCTGTGGCACAACACGCCCATCCCGGCGCTGGTGGGCCTCTTGTGCGCCTGCATACTGATTCTGGCGCTGGCGCTTGGCGGCTCACAACTGCTGGGCAAAGTGTTCAAGTTTGATGTCGAAGACCGCATCACGCTGCTGTTCTGCGGCTCCAAGAAGAGCCTGGCCAGCGGCATCCCGATGGCCCAGGTGATCTTCGCAGGCCAGGCAGTCGGGGCCATCGTGCTACCCCTGATGCTCTTTCACCAGATCCAATTGATGGTTTGCGCCGTGCTGGCCGCGCGTTATGCGCGTCGGCCCGAGTAAAGTTCTGCTGCAAACGAAAAACCCAGGCTAGGCCTGGGTTTTTTGAGGTAACGCTCAGTACTGCGGCGCGGACGTGAAGTTGAGAAAACGCGTGCTCATGCCCTGGAAAGTCAGGCGCACCGTACCGATAGGGCCGTTACGCTGCTTACCGATAATGATCTCGGCCGTACCCTTGTCAGGGGAATCGGGGTTGTAGACTTCGTCGCGATAGATGAAGAGAATGACGTCGGCGTCCTGTTCGATAGCGCCCGACTCGCGCAAATCGCTCATCACAGGACGCTTGTTGGGACGCTGCTCCAGACTGCGGTTGAGCTGAGACAAGGCAATCAGCGGGCAATTCAACTCTTTGGCGAGCCCCTTGAGCGAACGGCTGATTTCCGACACTTCGGTGGCGCGGTTCTCGCCCGCCGAACTGGCCGACATCAACTGAATATAGTCGATGATGATCAGGCCAAGCTGCCCGCACTGCCGCGCCAAGCGCCGAGCCCGGGCGCGGACCTCCATCGCAGACAACGCCGGGGTCTCGTCGATATAGACCTGAGCCTCCTGCATGAGCTGCACGGCATGCGTCACACGCGGCCAGTCCTCGGCAATCAGTTTTCCCGTGCGCATGCGATGCTGATCCAACATCCCCACCGAACCCAGCATACGCATGGCAAGCTGCACCGCGCCCATTTCCATCGAAAACACCGCCACAGGCAGGCCCTGCTCGATGGCCACATGCTCACCGATGTTCATCGAGAACGAGGTTTTACCCATCGAGGGCCGGCCGGCCACGATGACCAGATCGCCCGGCTGCAGCCCGGAGGTCATCTTGTCGAGGTCGGTGAAACCCGTGGGCACCCCCGTCACATCGGATTCCGATTCGCGGTGATAAAGCTCGTCGATGCGTTCGACCACCTGGGTGAGCAGCGGCTGAATCTCCTGAAAGCCCCCCGACCCGCGGGCGCCTTCCTGGGCGATCTTGAATACTTTGGACTCCGCCTCGTCGAGCAGCTGTCGCGCTTCCTTGCCCTGCGGGTTCAGGGCAGCGGCCGAAATTTCGTCAGCGATCGTCACCAGCTTGCGCAGGGTGGCGCGCTCGGCCACGATTTCAGCGTAACGCCGGATATTCGCCGCTGACGGTGTGTTGTGCGCCAGCGCATTCAGATAGGCCAGCCCCCCCACTTCTTCGGACTTGCCAGCGCTGACCAAAGACTCGTTGACCGTGATCACGTCCGCCGGACGCGCCAAACCAATCAGGCGGGCGATATGCTGCCAGATAATACGGTGGTCATGGCGATAGAAGTCCTCTTCGCCCAGCACGTCGGCAATGCGGTCCCAGGCGGCATTATCCAGCAGCAGGCCGCCTAGCACAGATTGCTCGGCCTCGATGGAATGCGGCGGTACGCGCAGGTATTCGAGCTGGGAGTCGGCAGGAGTATTCATTGCTGTACTAACCTCAGAATATCGGCCACCTGGAAAAAAGTGCGCACATCGCGCCACGGCAGTTTGCCGGCCAGGGGATTCAAGACCCGCGCCAAACCACAAACCACACGCGCCAGACGTCGCAGAGCAGCGCGCACAGCCGGGTCCGGGTTGATCTCGAAATACACGTCTAGGATCAGTTTACCTATGACCGGCACCTCTTCGCGCGGTATCTTGCGCAAAGCGACAATCGAACTAATGGTTTGAAAGACATCGTAGGCCTGTGTCAATGGCAAGGACAAGGCGGCGCCGATGTTTTCTTCGAAATCGATACGCCACAAGCAGCCTTCGCGCAGCGTGACATTGCGCACCTGCGCCCCGCCATGCCATAAACCCCGCTGATGGAAGCGGGCCAAGTCTTCGGCCAGCCTGCGGATCAGATCCAGACGTTCGGCTGTATCGACGCGACGCAGAAAATACGGCAAATCATCACCGACATGCTCCAGCACCAGCAAACCGGGCTGCTGCCACCACACCTCGGGAACACGGCAACCCGCCTGCAGCAAATGGCGCAGACGCTCCGCTTCATAGGCCAGACCATTACGCAGCAAAATACCGGGACGGGGAAACTCGCCCAGAGATATTTTGCAAGCCAGGGCAAGCAGCAAGGCGCGCAGATAGCGCAGCACATAACTGATGCCGCGTCCGAGACCGGGCTCACGACGCTTGATGACGCAGTGCTCGCCGCCTATGACGACCTCTTTCACCGATTTCACCGCCGCCGCCTCGGGGCTGTCCAGCCATGCCCTCAAGCCAGGCGGCGCTTTGTGATGTAACGGCGTTTGTGTCACGCAATCCCTCGGTATCTATTTTCGGTGCGCATCTAGGCGCAAACCAGGCCGAATCTTAAAGAAAAAAGCCGGCACAGCAGGCCGGCTTTTTTCATGTAGCGGCTTGAACCGGTTAGTTCATTTCGCCTTCAACGAGCACCGTCACATCAACCAGCACGTCAGCGTGCAGGCCAACTTGAATCGGGAACTCGCCAACCGTCTTGAGCTGGCCGTTCGGCAGGCGAACCTGCGACTTCTCGACACCTTCGAAACCGGCGGTACGCAGGCCTTCGGCGATGTCAGCGTTAGTGACCGAGCCGAACAGACGGCCATCGACACCCGCCTTCTGGGCGACCTTCAGCTGATAGCCATTCAGGCGCTCGCCCAGAGCTTGGGCAGCGGCCAGCTTCTCGGCCTGGATCTTTTCCAGTTCGACACGGCGGGCTTCGAATTCCTTCAGCGCGGCGTCGGTCGCGCGGCGGGCCTTTTTCTGGGGGATCAGGAAGTTGCGGGCGTAACCATCACGCACACGAACGACTTCACCGAGGTTGCCCAGGTTGGAAACTTTTTCGAGCAGGATAACTTGCATGACGTTGCCCCGGATTAGTTGTGGTTGTCGGTGTAGGGCAGCAGAGCCAGGAAGCGCGCGCGCTTGATGGCGGAGTCCAGCTGACGCTGGTAGATTGCCCGGGTGCCGGTCAAACGAGCCGGAATGATCTTGCCGTTTTCTTGCACGAAATCGCGCAGGGTGTCGAGATCCTTGTAGTCGATCTCTTCAACGCCGGCGGCGGTGAAGCGGCAGAACTTGCGGCGCTTGAACAGCGGGTTCTGCTGCGTAAACTTGCGTTTTTCTTTGCGTTTTCCGAAGAAAGCCATGATATGTGCCTCTATGTTGTGTGGGACCGATCCATGTCATCCATGAACCTGCCGCCGAAATCTGTGCTTGGATCAGAGCAGCGCTTGCGTCCTCAGGCAAGGACGGGATCGCTGCCGGTGCTGCCGCCCGTTTTCCGGGCACGCTGCAAATGCAGCTTCAGCTTTACCGAGTCTTTGCGGGCCGGAGCCAGAAAGCCCTCCACCTGCATCTCGGTACCCAGCGCAACACCCGCCAGCATCTGCGCCAGATCGCCCAGCGCAACCGCAGTGATCGTCAGTTCTACGCGGCGGGGATGCCCCGCCTCGATGACTTCGGACCCATGGCCAAGGAGCATTTCCAAGGCCGCCACTCCTGCCGGAGTGTGCCGCAGCGGTTCGCATTCAAGAACGCGGACGCTGAGGTGCAGTTGATTCATGCCAGAATGATTTGCGCGATAACGGCAGCTGCCGTGTCTGAACCGTTTCTACTTACTCGGCCTGCACGGCAGCGGCTTCAGCCGACGCCTTGCGGGCTTCTTCACGCTCGACCGACTTCATCATGATCGAAGCGCCGACCGGGGCCTTCTTGGTCTTGATGACCAAGTGGCGCAGCACGGCGTCGTTGTAGCGGAAGGAATGTTCGAGTTCGTCCAGGGTGGCCTGGTTGCACTCGATGTTCATGCAAACATAGTGCGCCTTGACCAGCTTCTGGATCGGGTAGGCCAGTTGACGGCGGCCCCAGTCTTCCAGGCGATGCACCGCACCGTTTTGACCGGTGACAAGCGATTGGTAGCGCTCGACCATGGCGGGCACCTGCTCGCTTTGGTCGGGGTGAACAATAAACACTACTTCGTAGTGACGCATGTATTACTCCTTGTGGATGTCTTGCGCGAGGAACATGTAAAACCTACGCGAAGGGTCAGCCCGCCATCGAAATGGAGCGAGCAAGAAAGCCCTCGATTATCGCCCAAGGAGCTGATATATGCAAGTTTTGCGACAGCAGCGCTCAAGCTGAGCACATAGACGGCGCCAGCAAGACGCCAAATAAAACGGCCGCAGCAGGTGCTGCGGCCGTCTCGCTAGCAATCAGAACGCTCAGCCTTCCACCACCGCGTAAGCGGAATGGTTGTGGATGGACTCGAAGTTTTCGGCCTCGACACAGAAGCGCGCCACAGAGGGATGCGCCTTCAGGCGGGCGGCGACATCACGCACCAAATCCTCGACGAACTTGGGGTTGTCGTAAGCGCGTTCGGTGACGTATTTTTCGTCGGGGCGCTTGAGCAGCCCCCACAACTCGCAGGAGCCCTCATCTTCGACCAGACGGATGATGGCGTCCATGGCCACATCCCCTTCCATCACGGCGGACACGGTGACGTGCGAACGCTGATTGTGCGCGCCGTACTCGGAGATGGCCTTGGAACACGGGCACAGGCTGGTCACGGGCACCTGCACACGCAGCTCGAACTCGACCTCGTCGCCAGCGGCGCGCGCCGTCCAGATGACTTCATAGTCAAGCAGGCTTTGCACGCCGGACACGGGCGCCGACTTATTGATGAAATAAGGGAAGGCGGCAGTCAGGTCGCCACGCTCGGCGTGCAGCAGCGGCAGCATCTCGCGCGCCATCTGCGAAAACAGGGCCGGGGTCATCGGTGTCGCGCGATACTTTTCAAGCAGCGCCACGAAGCGGGACATGTGCGTACCCTTTTCTTCAGCCGGCAGTGCGACGGTGAGGGTCCAGTTGGCTACCGTAGCCTGCGCAGAACCGTCGCCGGCCACGACCAGCATAGGATGACGCACGCCACGTATGCCCACACGCTGAATCTGGATGTGACGCGTGTCAGCCGAGCTCTGGACGTCGGGCATCACGATGGCAGGATCGATCGGGGAATTCATTTCGCTTACCTATCAGAGGATGGGATACAGCCAACCCTGGAATTAAGAACCGGGCAGCCATTATCTATCAAACGGTGGGACCGGGCCGCTAAGACCCTGTTAAGCTCATGCCACCCGGATGGGACAGATCGTTCCATCCGGGAAAGCATTCAGCCCAGCAAAGACGAAAAGCGCTCACGCACCGAACGCTCGATACCCGCCGCATCCAGGCCCACGCCGGCCAGCAGCGCCGCCTGGTCTCCATGATCAATGAATACATCGGGCAAGCCGAGCTGCAGCACCGGCAGCGTCAGGCCCGCCATATTCAGCGCCTCGGTCACGGCGCTGCCCGCCCCCCCCATGACGGCCGCATCTTCGAGCGTAACCAGGGCCTCATGAGTGGCGGCCAGCTCACGCAGCAGCTCGACATCCAGCGGTTTGACGAAACGCATGTCAGCCACCGTGGCATCGAGTTTTTCGGCAGCGGCCAGGGCCGCCGGCACCAAGGTGCCAAAACCCATGATGGCGATGCGCGCGCCACGGCGGCGCACCACGCCCTTGCCCAGGGGAACCGTATCAAGACCGGCAGACACGGCGGCACCACAGCCCGCGCCGCGCGGATAGCGCACCGAGGCCGGCCCCGGATAGGCGTAACAGGTTGAGAGCAACAAACGGGTTTCGTTTTCGTCGGAGGGCGTAGCAATGACCATATTGGGCACGCAACGCAGGAAAGCGATGTCATAGTTGCCCGCATGGGTGGCGCCGTCCGCGCCCACCAGCCCGGCGCGGTCCAGCGCGAAGGTGACGTCCAGATTTTGCAGCGCGACATCATGCACCACCTGATCGTAGCCGCGTTGCAGGAAGGTGGAGTAGATGGCCACCACGGGTTTCTGGCCCTCGCAAGCCAGGCCAGCCGCAAAGGTGACAGCGTGCTGCTCGGCAATGCCGACATCGAAATAACGCTTGGGAAAACGCTGCTCGAACTCGACCAGGCCACTCCCCTCGCGCATGGCGGGCGTGATGCCCACTAGTCGCGGATCGGCCTCGGCCTGGTCGCAAAGCCATGCACCGAAAACCTGAGTGAAAGTGCGTTTCGCCGGGGTTTTGGCTGCCTGAATGCCCACGGCAGGGTCGAATTTGCCAGGACCGTGATACAGCACCGGATCCACCTCAGCCAGCTTATAGCCCCGCCCCTTGCGAGTCACGACGTGCAAAAACTGCAAACCCTGCAAGGTCTTGAGGTTTTGCAGCGTGGGGATCAAGGCGTCGAGATCGTGGCCATCGATAGGCCCGACGTAGTTGAAGCCGAACTCTTCGAACATCGTCGCCGAGGTGATCATGCCCTTGGCATGCTCCTCGAAGCGACGGGCAAGCTCCAGCACGGGCGGCACATGCTGCAGGACGGCCTTGCCCATATTCTTGGCCGCCGCGTAAAAACGGCCCGACATCAAACGGGCCAGATAGCGATTCAGGGCGCCGACCGGCGGCGAGATCGACATATCGTTGTCATTCAAAATGACCAAGAGATTGATGTCGGAGGTGACGCCCGCATTGTTCATGGCCTCGAAAGCCATGCCTGCGGACATCGCTCCGTCACCGATCACGGCGATATGCTGTCGCGCCACGCCAGCATTGCGCGATGCCACGGCCATACCTAAAGCGGCGGAAATAGAGGTCGACGAGTGGGCTGTGCCGAAATCGTCGTACTCGGATTCGCTACGCTTGGGAAAACCGGAGATCCCGCCTTCCTGGCGCAGCGTGGCCATTCTGTCACGACGGCCGGTCAGAATTTTGTGCGGATAGGTTTGATGGCCGACGTCCCAGACAATGCGGTCATGGGGCGTATCGAAAACGTAATGCAGCGCCAGGGTAAGCTCGACCGTACCCAGATTGGACGACAAGTGCCCCCCCGTCTTGGAGACCGATTCGAGCACGAAAGCCCGCAGCTCATCCGCGATAGGCTTGAGATCGCGCCTGTCCAGCTTACGCAGGTCGGCCGGCGAATGGATACGGTCCAGATGTTCTGTCGTCATTTGAAACTTACGTTAGTTAGGCTGCGCACCGCGCATGGGTAATCAACGGTCACGCAACACGATAAAGTCCGCCAGCTGAGCCAGCCGCGCGCCCGAATCGCCCAATGGCCCCAGCGCCTGATGCGCGGCCAGACGCAGCTCTTCGGCCAGTTCGCGCGCAGGCTCCAGGCCCAGCAGCGAGACATAAGTAGGCTTGTTTTCAACCGCGTCCTTGCCCGCCGTCTTGCCCAGACTGGCGCTGTCGGCGGTCACATCGAGGATATCGTCCACAACCTGGAAGGCTAATCCCACCGCCTGCGCGTAGGCGTCCAGCGCCTGCCGAACGGCGGAGCTTGCACCGGCCACGACCCCGCCCAAGGTAACGCTGGCAGCCAGCATGGCGCCCGTTTTCATGCTGTGCATGGTCTGCAGCTCATCGCGAGTAAGCCGCTTGCCCACGCTGTGCAGATCGATGGCCTGCCCCCCCGCCATGCCCAGGCTGCCCGCCGCACGAGCCAAGACCTGAGTAGCCTGAACCACGAGCGCCGGCGCGATCGGCATGCCCGCCAGCAATTCGAAAGCCAAGGGTTGCAGCGCATCGCCCGCCAGCATAGCTGTGGCCTCGTCGAACTGCACATGCGTCGTCGGGCGCCCACGCCGAAGCGTGTCGTCATCCATGCACGGAAGATCATCGTGCACCAGCGAGTAAGCATGGATCAGTTCGACGGCAGCTGCCGCGCGATCCATTGAGGCCTCGATGGCCAACAAACTGCTGTTGACGGGACAAGCCTGGCCCGCCGCATAGACCAGGGCGGCGCGCACGCGCTTGCCCCCGCCCAGGACGGCATAGCGCATCGCCTCGTGCAAGCGGGCAGGCGCGATGTCGGCCGCAGGCATCAAGGTTTCAAGAACCTGCTCGATATGTAGCGCGCGATCATGGAGCCAGTCCGCGCAAGCGATAGGGGGTTGCTTCATGCCTGTATTTATTCTTCGTCCAGAGCGCCTGCCTGCATGGGACGCAGTAATTCGCCCTCCAGCACCTTGACCTGTTGCTCGGCCTCAGAGAGACGGTCCTGGCAGACCCGGGTGAGCTCGACACCGCGTCGATAAGCCGCCAGGGATTGTTCAAGCGGCAGCGAGCCATTTTCCATGGCCTGCACCAGCGTCTCCAATTCGGCTAACGCGGTTTCGAAATCTTGAGGCAAGGGAGTTGAGGCCAAGCAGGTCTCCAAGGCGCAGAAAGGATTTGATCGGGTAATGCTGAATTGTACGAGATCGCGCCGCGCCTGGCGTTCGCGGGTCCGCAACCCTCTCGAACAGCGTGCTTACAGGGGTGGCCACTCATAAAATGTCACACATCGGCGAGATCAAAGATGCCACGCTTCCCAATCCGAAGCGCGGAAGCGCATCCACGCCCGCGAAACAGGGGGATGGGGTACAATTTATGTTTGGGATCGGCCAGTCCGATTTTTCTTCGCGCCAGTACAGGGCTAATAATGAATCCCCCCTGCAATGGCTTTTTGATCTGAGCGGAGGGAATCATGACCGACATTGGTCGGATGGCGCATGTGACGCCAGCTCGCACCCAGCTTCCGGTAAGCGCTTATTTCGACGAAGCCCGCTTTGCTCGCGAGCAAGAACTCATTTTCAAGCAATCCTCCTTGTATGTGGGCCACGAAAAACTCGTGCCCGAGATCGGAGATTGGCGCAGCCTCGTTCAAGAGAACGGAGGACGCGTTTTGGTTCGCAACCAGAACGGCGTAGAACTCATTTCAAATGTCTGCCGCCACCGTCAGGCGCTCATGCTTGGCGGCCAAACAGGCAATGTCAGCGGCAACGTCAATACAAGCGGTTCCCTGCAAAATACGGGCGGCAATATCGTCTGCCCGCTGCATCGCTGGACCTACAACAATCGCGGCGAACTGCTGGGCGCGCCTCAATTCGAGGCCACGCCCTGCATGAATCTGCAGCGCTTTCGCCTGCGCGATTGCCACGGCCTGCTGTTCGAAGGCCCCCGCGATCCCGCTGTCGATATGGCGCCGCTGTTCACGCGCCCCGAGTTCGACTTCGGCGACTACGTGCTAGACCATGTCGAGGTACACCAGTGCAATTACAACTGGAAAACCTTCATCGAGGTCTATCTCGAGGACTATCACGTCGGCCCCTTCCATCCCGGCCTGGGGCGCTTTGTCACTTGCGACGACCTGAGTTGGGAATTCAACGACTGGTACAGCCTACAGAAAGTCGGCGTGCACCAGGCTCTGGCGCAACCCGGTTCGGATGTGTACCGGCAATGGCATGACCGCTTGCTGGCATTCCGCTCCGGGCAGGCGCCCGACTTCGGCGCGGTTTGGGTGACGTATTTCCCGACCCACATGATCGAGCTCTACCCCCATGTTGTGGTCCTGTCCACGCTCTATCCCAAGAGCCCGCAGGAAACCGTCAATGTGGTCGAGTTCTATTATCCCGAGGAGATCGTCGCTTTCGAGCGCGAGTTCGTCGAAGCACAGCGCGCAGCCTATATGGAAACCGCCGTCGAAGACGACGAAATCGCAGAGCGCATGGACGCGGGCCGCCGTGCGCTGATGCTGCGCGGCGTGAGCGAAACAGGCCCCTACCAATCGCCCATGGAAGACGGCATGCAGCACTTCCACGAATGGTATCGGCGCATCATGCAAGAACAGGGGGAGTGACCCCACGCTCGAAACCCGGCCTAGGCCGGGTTTTTTGCTTGAGCCCAGCGTCATCAAACGGTCAAATCTATCTGTTTCACTAGGGCTCGCTGCCGCCGCATGGATCACACGAGAACCACATGCCTCTGAGCCTGCACGACATAGAACAGATATTCCTTGAACGCGGCCACCGGGCCTACGATGGCGAGCCCGTCGGCCACCTCAAGCACGCCCTGCAAACGGCCACACTGGCCGAAAACTCGGGCGCGTCGGCGCACTTGATCACGGCCTGTCTGCTGCATGATCTGGGCCACTTGATCGCCGATCATCCGGAAACGCCTACGCTACGCGGGCTGGATGACAAACACCAGTATTTCGTACTGCCGTTTCTGCGCGGCCTATTCGATGCGCGCGTTCTGGACGCGATCCGTCTGCATGTCGAGGCCAAACGTTATCTCTGCTATATCGAACCGGATTATCCCTTGATGCTATCCGATGATTCGCGCCACAGCCTCAAGCTGCAAGGCGGCAGCTTTGATGCAAGCCAGGCGCTGGAGTTCGCCGCCATGCAGGGGGCCGCGGATGCGATCCGGCTGCGCCGCTGGGACGATCAGGCCAAATCTCCAGGAATGGCGACCGGATCGCTGGGCCATTTCCTGGCGCTGGCCGACAGTATTTCCTTGCGCCCCAAACTGACAGCCATGCTTTGACCACGGCCCCTGTGGGCCGCCATTGGTTCAAGCGCTGCCATCAACCCTTGGCAACGGGTCGCGCCGGATCGGCACACCACTCGCTCCAGGAGCCGGGATAAAGCCGAGAGCCGCTCAGACCCGCCACTTCCATCGACAACAGGTTGTGCGAAGCGGTGATGCCCGAACCGCACTGATGCACGATGGACTCGGGAGCCCGGCCATCCAGCAGAGCCGTGAACTCGGCTCGCAGTTGCTCCGGGCTCTTGAAGCGCCCTTCCTGGGTGAGGTTCTCGACATTCGGACGATTCAAGGCGCCCGGAATATGGCCTGCCACCGGGTCCATGGGCTCGACCTCGCCGCGATAGCGATTGGCAGCGCGGGCATCGATCACGGTAAAAGCCTGAACCGGAATATTGGCCAGCACTGCCTGGACATCAACAGACGCCACCTGCGGCGCGCCGGCATGAACCCCGGCCAGCGGCGCCACAGACTCGCCTGCCCCGGACTGTGTCGGCAGCCCAGCAGCCGTCCAGGCCTGCCAGCCGCCATCGAGCACGGCGACACGATCATGGCCGATCCAGCGCAACATCCACCACAAATGTGCCGCATAGATGCCGCCGCTGGCGTCATACGCAACAACCAGGGTCTCGGGTGTGACGCCATGCGCTGCCATCAGGCCGGCGAACAGATCACGATCTGGCAAAGGATGGCGACCGTTCTTGCCCGTACGGGTGGCCGACAGCTCAGTTTCATGATTGAGGTAACGGGCGCCCGGGATATGCGCCTGCGCATAGGCACGGGCGCCCGCCGAGTGATCCATCAGATCGTGGCGCAGATCAAAAATGCGCACCGCTGCGCCACGCGCCGCCAGGTCCGCCACGGAAATCAGTGTCATGGTCATTGAAGCTTCCTTTACAACAGGCAACAGGGCATCAGCCTCGCGCCGGATCTTTCATGGTACGCCAGACGGATAGCAGGCCGGCGGCGATGATAAGCCCCATACCGGCCCAGGCCAGCCCATCGAGCATATCGCCCCAGGCCAAAGTGCCGATCAAGGCCGCAAAGATAATGGTGGAGTATTGCAAGGCCGCCGTCAGCAGGGCCGAGCCATGCCCGAACGCGCGCGTCATGGCCAGTTGGCCGACCAGACCGGCCGTGCCCACTCCCACGAGGGCAGCATAGCCAAGCAAATCTGCCTGCCCCCAGCCATCGAGCAAAAGGCCGGCTGCGCTGCTCAGGCAGACGACGACCGAAAAAAGCAGCACCGTGCGCCACTCAGGCTCGCCCACGCGGCCCAATTGGCGAATCTGCATCATGGCAACGGCAGACAGCGCGCCAGCGCCCAGGCCCAACAAGGCGGCGAGCCATTGATCGTCGGCGATGCTGGGCCGCAGCACCGCGATAACGCCGATAAAGCCCAATGCCACGGAGACAATACGCACCAGATCGCGTTGCGCGCCCCCCCAGCCCAACATCCAACAGGCAATAAACAGCGGCGCGGTGTAATTCAGGCTGGTCGCCGTGGCGAGAGGCAGATGCGCAATGGCGAAAAATCCCAGCCACATCGACGTCACACCCGACACATTGCGCCAGACATGCAAACGCCAGGAAGTTGGCACGATGGACTGACGCCCGGCGCGAGCCCAGATCAGCAGGAGGACAACCGATGGTAAGCCGCGAAACAGCACCACCTGCGGCAAGGACGCGCCATGCTCTGCCGATAGCTTCACGAAGGCCCCCATGACGGCGAACATGGCCGATGCCAATAACATCCAGAGTGCCTGCATTGGGGGCCCGACGAAAAGGAAAAGATGGGAGAAAAAGGCGGAAGCGATACTATACTCCCCATCCCGCGTGCTCTGCTCCAGTCGGGCGCGCCATAAGGAACCGATCAGCGCGGGGCTGGTCGAAACAAAGCTTATAAATCGTTTTCCCGCTCGCAGAGGAAACCCAATCGAATGAAACGCGTCATCCTGTTCCTGATCACCAACCTGGCCGTAATGCTGGTGCTATCGGCCACCTTGCGCATCCTGGGCCTGGATCGCTTTATTACCGCCGAGGGCCTGAATCTCAACGCTTTGTTGATGTTCTCCCTGGTGGTGGGCTTTACCGGCTCGTTCATCTCGCTGCTTATCAGCAAGCCGATGGCCAAGTACAGCACCGGGGCGCAAGTCATTGACCCCAACGCCCCGCGCAGCCAGCGCGAAGCTTGGCTGCTGGACACCGTCTATCAGTTGGCGGATCGCGCCGGCATTGGCCGCCCCGAGGTGGCCATCTACGAAGGTGCGCCCAACGCCTTTGCAACCGGCGCCTTCAAGAACGACGCGCTGGTGGCCGTGTCCACCGGACTGCTCGAAAGCATGCGCGAAGAAGAAGTCGCCGCCGTGTTGGGCCACGAAGTGGCCCACATCGCCAACGGCGATATGGTCACGCTCACGCTGATCCAGGGCGTGGTCAACACCTTCGTGGTGTTTCTGGCGCGTGTGGTCGGCTATTTCGTGGACCGCACCATTTTCCGCACCGAGCGCGGTGTCGGCCCAGGCTATTACGTCACGGTCATCGTCTGTGAAATCGTGTTTGGGGTGTTGGCCTCTATCATCGTTGCCTGGTTTTCGCGCCAGCGCGAGTATCGCGCCGATGCCGGCGCTGCCCAATTGCTCGGCGCACGCGAACCCATGATCCATGCGCTGGCCCGCCTGGGCGGCCTGGAGCCGGGCGATTTGCCCAAGTCTTTCCAGGCTTCAGGCATTGCAGGCGGCGGCGCGATTTCGGCGCTGTTCTCCTCGCACCCACCCATTCCGGCCCGTATTGCAGCCTTGCAGCAAATGCGTCTGTCCTGATCCCAGACCAGGCCCGCCACCCCAAAAGAACCCGCCGCTCAGGCGGGTTCTTTTAGCTCCGGACGCACAGCCTCGTTGCCGTATGCCTCGTTAGGCCAAAGAAACTGCTCAAAACTGAATGCCGCACAAAAACCTTCGGCACGCGCCTGCAGCCACCAGCCCACCGGAATGAACACCACATCGCCCGGCTCCATGGTCAGGTGATAGAAACGCTGCACATCCGGGCCATCTTGAAGATCCGGTTTGGTGATATCAGGAATGTGCGCCCAACCCTTGCCGAGACGCTGGAACTCACCGGATCGGCCAGGCGCACCGACAACCAGATGCCGCCTGCCCTTGATCTGTACAAACACACGATTGCAGGGCAAACGATGCATGGGGAGTAAAGACTGGTCAGCGCCCAGACTCAACTGGCCATGCGGCGCATGGTCGTCGCGCGCGAGCAGCGCGTCGAGCGGCGCGATATCCTCGCGCAAGCTATCCACATCAGGATCATCCCAGCTTGGCAGGCGCGCCAGCCCGCGACTGACCGGATCATGCGGCTTGCGGCCGAGGAATACCTTCAGCGCCTCGACGCCTTCGCGAGGCAGATCGTAGTGGGGAGCGCTTTCATTGAAATGCAGCACCTCGACGCGCTTGTCTCCCAGACGTTCAAGCAGGCTTTCCCGAGTCCAGGCAGATAGCGCCGGCCAATTGCTCGCCAGCCCTTCAAATAGGGCCGGGCGCCCAGGAGCGTAGAACTCGGCCAGAAAGCGCTGCGCGGAAATCTGCTTACAGCGCGCAAAACCGCAAGCCTCGTGAGCCAGCCCCCGCAGGCGTTCCTGAGCGCCCAGCAACCACTCATCTTCGGCCTTAAACAAGCGATCCAAATCACGGCGGGCTGCGCGCTGCCGAAAGAGGCGGCTGCGGGAGCAGGACTGCACCTCGGGGATAGCGACCGTCTCGCCGGTGAACTCGGCGGCCCGCACTTTCTGGCGGTGATCGGGAATATGGGCCTTGCCCTCCATATCGGTGCCCCGCAGGTAGTGCAATGAGGTTTGCGCCGTGCGTTCCACCGTTCCATTATTGACGGCCTGGCGCGTTGCCGCCCAGGCCGAATGACGCTCAAGCAGCCCCTCCTCCTCCTCGATCAGCTTCATGACGGGCTGCGCTTGCGAGATCGTGTCGCGCAACACCGGAAAAACAAAGCATATGGGTTCGTTTTCATCAAAACGCACCCACTGGCCAGGCCGGGTGAAACGCCAATTCATCGTGAAGGTGTAGGGCGACCAGTCTGTTTCGACAATGCCGGTCAGGGGCGCGATACCGTCTTTGAAGCGATTGGGCGAGCCGCCGACCCAGAGATTCCAGCCGGGCTCGGTGCGCATGATGGCAGACACGTGAAAGGTCAGAATGCCATGACCAAAAACACTGGCCACATCATGTAAGGGCTCCCCGTTATCTGACACGATTTCCAGGGCATCTTTCCCGGTGTCGCCATTCCAGCGCACCTCGAAGCCCCTGTTGTTGAGAAACTCCCAGCCGTGGGCATTGGCAATGGTCAGGGGCAGGCAACGGTAAGCATGGCCGTTGGTCTCGTCCATCCAGGCGCGCCGGGACGGCGCGGGCCGCACACGGGGCTTCCAGCCCGCTTGGCGATAGGCGATCAGTTTCATACTGGGGCTCCGGTCGACAAGAGAAAGCGTCTACGCCATGGCTTGAGGCAGCCCTGCCTGAAAATCACGCTTTCTTAATCAATGTTGCCGAAATTTTGCCCGGAGACGGGACTCGGTGAACGTCGCCCCTACGAAAAAAGAAATTTCCTACTTGAGGCCACGCCGGAAAAAGGCCAAGCTGGCCACCCGATGGCGGCCAGCCTCGGACAAGCGATATCAGTCCAGGGTCAAGATGGTGGCACCCGTGGTCTTGCGTCCCGCCAGCGCAGCATGCGCCTCAGCCGCCTGCGCCAGACTGTAACGATGGTCGAGACGAACCTTGATCTTCTTCTTTTGCACCAGGCCAAACAGCTCATCGGCGGCGGCCTTGAGCTTTGCCGGGGTATTGATGTGCAGGCCCAAGGACGGACGCGTCACGTAGAGGCAGCCCTTCTGATTGAGAATGCCGAGGTTCACGCCCGTGACCGGACCCGAAGCATTACCGAAGCTGACCATCAGACCGCGCGGCTCCAGGCTGTCCAACGAGGTTTCCCAGGTATCTTTGCCCACGCCATCGTACACCACCGGCACCTTTTTGCCGCCGGTCAGTTCGAGCACACGCTCGGCCACGTTCTCACGCGAATAGTCGATGGTTTCCCAGGCGCCATAGGCGCGCGCCAGCTCGGCTTTTTCCGGGCTGGACACCGTGCCGATCAGCTTGACGCCCAGGGCCTTGGCCCATTGGCAGGCGATCAGGCCTACGCCGCCGGCCGCAGCATGGAACAGAATCGTTTCCCCACCTTGCAGACGGTATGTCTGGCGGAACAGATACTGCACCGTCAGGCCTTTGAGCATCAGGGCGGCGGCCTCTTCGAAGCTCACGCCTTTGGGCAGCTTGACGACTTGGTCAGCGGGTACGTTGCGCGCCTGGGCATAAGCGCCAAGCGGGCTCTGGCCATAGGCGACGCGGTCGCCCACCTTGATATGCTTGACGTCGGCGCCGACCGCTTCGACTTCGCCTGCCCCTTCGAAACCCAGGCCATGCGGCAAGGGATGCGGGTACAGGCCGGTACGGTAATAAATATCGATGAAATTCAGGCCAGCAGCATGCTGGCGGATGGTGACTTCATTGGCGGCGGGCGGAAGGACTTCCACCTCGACGAGCTTCAGGACCTCGGGACCGCCATGTTGTTCGATGCGAATTGCCTTGACGAGTTTGCTGGCCATGCTGGCCTCCTTTGTACTTTGAATAAAAACCTCAGCCGGGCTGGACAGCACGCCTGCCGGTCAATACGACAACTCCTGCGAGCACCAACGCCGTACCTGCCAACTGCCAGACAGTGATCGGTTCTGCCAATAACCAGGCCGCGAGAAACAATACCGACACAGGCCCAAGCATCCCCAGCAGCGATGCGGTGGGCGCACCGATCAATGCGACGGCCCACATCATCATGAAGACCGGCAACACCGTATTCAACGTCGCATGAACCAAGGAATAACCGTAGACCCCCGCAGGCTGGAGCAAGACCGACGGGGGATGCACAACGAAGAACTGAATGACGCAGGCCACGCAGGACACCAACATGGCATAAGCGACCAGGCGCGTCGCACCGACGCGCTTGACCAGCTCTCCGGAGCAAATCAGGTAAACAGAATAGCTCAGCGCCGATCCAAAAACGAACAAAGACCCTCTTATGACATCGGAGCCGGCACGGGCATCCGAGAGATCATGGGCAAAAACAAGCACGACACCTAAATAAGAGAGCACCATCGCCCAGGCCTGGCGCCGTGTCACTGCGCGCTTGAGCCACCAGGCGGACAGCAGCACGACCAGCGAAGGCGAGAGGAAAAGGATAAGACGCTCCAGACTGGCGCTGACATACTGCAAGCCGACAAAATCCAGCAGACTGGAGAGGTAATAGCCAAGCAGGCCCAACACACCTATCTGCCAGCGCTGGGTCACAGTCAATGCAGCGATGTCTCCGCGCTTGACGCGGCGCATCTGCCACCAGGCGACCGCCGCAAAAAAAGGCATCGCAAAAAGCATGCGAAAGGCGATCAGCGTCACCGCATCAATGCCATAACGATAGGTGAACTTGACCACGACCGCCTTGGCCGAGAACAAAATGGCACCTAGACCGGCCAGGAAATATCCCGCCATGATCTGTCTCTGGCGGGAAGGCGAACGGAACTGATAAAAGCGATTCATGCGATGATTTTAGTTTGCCCCGCATCTTGCGCATGCGACATGCGGCCGGCGCACCAAGACAGCCGCAGCTTGCACTCCATTGACCCTCCCTGCCCTACCATGACCCGCCAACGCGCTCTTGCTTATATCCATATCGCCGCCGTGCTGTTTGGCCTGACCGGCGTATTTGGCGAACTGATACAGGCGGGCGCCGCCGTCATTACCCTAGGCCGGGCCATCTTCGCCGTGGGCGCGCTGGCCTTTTTCGCGCGCCTGCGCCGCCGCTCCCTGCTGGGCGTGCTCACGCCCGCGCAAATGTTCGTGCTGGTGGTGGCCGGCGCCCTGCTGGCGACGCATTGGGTGACGTTCTTCATTTCTGTGAAGGCCGGCGGCATTGCCATCGCGACACTGGGCTTCGCCAGCTTCCCGGCTTTTATCACCTTGTTTGAGGGCCTGCTGTTCAGGGAAAAAATCCGGGCAGCGGAGTGGTGGGTGCTGGCCTTGGTGACGGCCGGCCTGGTACTGGTCACGCCGGCGTTCAGCCTTGCCGATCAGGGGACGATCGGTCTGGCCTGGGGACTGCTGTCCGGCCTGTCTTTCGCGCTATTGGCATTGACCAACCGCCGCGCCGCCTCCGGCATGGACCCCATGCAGGTTTCCTGCTGGCAGAACGCTATCGTGGCCTTGATGGTGCTGCCTTTCGCCGCCGACGCCTTGCCCGACGTGGCCGCTCTGGACTGGTTCTGGCTGGCCTTGCTGGGTGTGTTCTGCACCGGGCTGTCACACTATCTATTCGTTTCCTCGCTAAGCAAACTCAAGGCGCGCAGCGCTGGCCTGGTGATCGCCTTGGAGCCGGTCTATGCCATTGGTTTTGCCTGGGTGCTGTTCTCACAGCAGCCGACGCCGCGCATGCTCTCGGGCGCCGCCCTGATCGTGGCGGCCATCGTCGGGTCGGGCCTGCGCAAACCCTCTGACTAAGCCGCCAAACCTAACATTGACAATTACTGCCTAAGCAGTAAACTACCGCCCCATGAATCCCGTAAAGCCCGACCCCTCCGCGCCTAGCAACATTCATTACCGTGCCGATAATGTGGCGATGAGTGAGGACAATTGCGGTTTCATAATAAAACTCGTTCATCAGTCCATCAACCGCATGCTGGATCAGGAAATGGCGCCACTGGACCTCACCGCCATGCAATGGCGTCCTTTGGCCATGATCCACAAAGGCCGCGCGGACACCTCGGCCGAACTGGCCCGTGTCATCGGCGTGGACACGGGCGCCATGACCCGCACCCTGGATCGCCTCGAGGCCAAAGGCCTGCTGCGACGCGTGCGCAGCAGCGAGGACCGGCGCGTCGTCAAACTTGAACTGACCGAAGCCGGCCTGAACAAGGCGCGCGAAATCCCTGCCTATATCGCCAAGGCGCTCAATTCGCATTTGCGTGGTTTCAGCCAGGAAGAGGTCCGCCAGTTGCGCCACCTGCTATCTCGCATGCTGGCTAATGGGTCATCCAACGGTGCTGCCCCCTGAGCGCTGAGCGCTCTTAACCTTTCGGCCTGCCGGGTTGTTCTGAACCTCGCGGCGAAATTGCGCTCTAATAGCTGCCTAGTCAATAACAGACCAATCAATTACTTTCAGAATATTGTCAGGATGAATCGCCTACTTTCCACCACACTAGTGCTGGCCTTGGCAGGTTGTGCGCTGATGGAGCCGGCCCCCAAGCCGGTCGCGACACTCACACCCGCCCAATTGGGCTTGAACGACGCGCAAACCGCCTGGCCCGCCACGCAATGGTGGCAAGGCTATGGTGATCCGCAGTTGAACCGTCTGGTCGATATGGCATTGGCCAACAGCCCCTCCCTGACTGCGGCCCAAGCACGGTTGGCACAGGCTAATGCAGCCGTCGCGGGTGCCCGCGCGCCGCTCATGCCGCGTGTGGATGCCAATTATTCGCTCTCACGCGAACACCTGTCCGGCAACTACATCTACCCCGCCCCGCTGGGCGGTTCGGTCGCTTCCAACAACCGTTTGGCGCTGGATTTCAGCTATGAACTGGATTTCTGGGGAAAAAACCGTTCGCGCCTGAAGGCGGCGGTTTCGCAGCGCGACGCGGCACAGGCTGACACCCAGGCCGCGCGCAACCTGCTGGCGCGCTCCGTAGCGCGTGCCTATCTCAATTTACAGAACGCCTTCGCGCAGCAAGCGGTCATTCAGCGCATCATCGCGCAACGCGAACAAGTCCAGAAACTCACGCAAAGCCGCAAGCAGGCAGGCCTGGATACCGAGGTGGAAGTCAAGCAGGCGGAATCGGCCACCGCAGCCGCACGCGTGGATTTGACCCAGGTAGAGACCACCCTAGCCCAGTTGCGCAATCAACTGGCAGCCCTGACGGCGTCCAGCCCGGCGCAAATGCAGGCCCTCACGCCGGTCAGGCTAAGCTCCGCCAGCGGCGTACTGCCGAAATCGCTGCCCTTGGAGCTGTTGGGCCATCGCCCCGACGTGGTCGCGGCACGCTGGCGCGCCGAAGCCGCCCGCCAGCAGATCGAGAGCGCCAAAGCCGAGTTCTATCCCAACGTGAATATCGTGGCCTTCGCCGGCGTTCAGGCGCTGGGCACCAATATGCTGCTCGACAGCTTTAGCCGCACCGCAGGCATCGGACCTGCGATCAGTCTGCCGATTTTTCACGGCGGAGAGCTGAACGCGAATCTGGCTGGCCGCCGCGCCGATGCCGATCTGGCCGTCTCCGACTACAACCAGACCGTACTTACCGCCGTGCAGCAAGTGGCAGATGCCATCGATGCGCTACGCCTGATAGACCGCGAAAAAACAGAACGCAAGCAAGCGCATGAAGCCATCGAGGCGGCGTATGAGCTAGCGCTCAAGCGTTATCGCAACGGTCTGGGCAACTATTTGTCGGTGCTGATCGCTCAAGACGGCGTATTGGCCCAGGCACGCCTACAGACAGATTTGCAGTATCGCACCTATCAGCTCGACGCCGATCTGGCTTATGCGCTGGGCGGCGGCTACACCGCCAGCACAGCCCAAACCACGGATCAACCTTCCAATAATCATTGATCGCTAGCCATGACCACCCCTACCACCCATCCCGCACGCAAACGCCTGCTATTGTCGGCCGGCGGCGTCTTTCTCGTTCTGGCCTTGGGCTACGGCGCCTGGTGGGCGCTTTACGGCTCGCACTTTGAAAGCACCGATGATGCTTATGTGCGCGGCAACCTGGTGCAAATCACCCCCCAGGTGCCGGGCACGGTAATCGCCATCGAGACTGACGACACGGACAAGGTCGAGGCGGGGCAGCCGCTCGTGCGTCTGGACCCTTCGGATACCGACATCGCCTTGCAAGATGCCGAAGCGCGCTTGGCGCAAACCGTGCGCAAAGTTCACACGCTATACGTGCAAAACGACAGCCTGGCCGCTGATGTCGAAGTACGGCAGGCGGAAATCGCTCGCGCCCAGGCCGATCTCAACCGCGCGCAAAGCGATTTGAAGCGCCGCCAGGCGCTGTCTGCTTCCGGCGGCGTGAGCGGCGAGGAGCTCCTGCATGCCGAGACGATGGTGAAAACGGCGCAATCCGGTCTGGCGCAAGCCCGCGCTGCCCTGGCTTCGGCCCAGGCCAAGCTCACGACCAACCAATCGCTGACCCGTGGCACGACGGTGGAAAACCATCCCGACGTGCTTCAGGCAGCCGCCAATCTGCGTAATGCCTGGCTCGCCAGCTCGCGCACCGTGCTGCCCGCCCCGGTCGATGGCCTGGTCGCTCGCCGCAGCGTGCAGGTCGGACAGCGTGTGGCGCCAGGCGCGGTGCTGATGAATGTCGTGCCGCTCGACCAGGTGTGGGTTGACGCCAACTTCAAAGAAGGTCAGCTACGCCATATGCGAGTGGGCCAGCCCGTCACGATGACGGCCGATCTGTATGGCAGCTCGGTTCAGTATCACGGCAAGATTGTCGGTATGGACGCGGGTACGGGCAGCGCCTTCGCGCTACTGCCGGCGCAGAATGCCACGGGCAACTGGATCAAGGTGGTGCAGCGCGTACCGGTCCGTATTGCACTCGATCCCGAAGAACTGAAAAAGCATCCCTTGCGCGTGGGCCTGTCGATGAATGTGGAGGTGGACGTGGGCAAGGCCGAAGGCGAGCCCCTGATAAGCGCCGCGCGCGCGGAACCGGCCTGGTCGACCCGGGCCTTCGAGCCGGCGCATGACGAAGCCGATGCGCTGATCACCAAGATTATCAAAGACAATCTGCAATCATGAGCGACACCGCCCGTACCCCTGCGACCGGAGGGCCCTACCCGCCCCTGGAAGGGGTCACCCGCATCATCGGTTCGATTGCGCTGTCGACTGCGGTGTTTATGAATGTGCTGGACACTTCCATCGCCAACGTCTCTATCCCGACGATATCCGGCGACCTGGGAGTGAGCACCAGCCAGGGCACCTGGGTCATCACTTCGTTTGCGGTCGCCAATGCGATTACGGTGCCGCTGACGGGCTGGTTGACACAGCGCTTCGGCCAGGTCCGGCTTTTCCTGATTTCTACGCTGCTGTTTGTACTGGCCTCGTGGCTGTGCGGATTTTCGCCCACGCTGGAAGCTCTGATCGGCTTTCGGGTACTGCAAGGTGCGGTCGCAGGCCCGATGATCCCGCTTTCACAGGCCCTGATGCTGGCGGCCTTCCCGCGCGAGAAATCGGGCATGGCGCTCGCCATCTGGTCCATGACGACCCTAGTCGCTCCGGTGGCGGGTCCGCTGCTGGGCGGCTGGATTTCCGACAATTATTCCTGGCCCTGGATTTTCTACATCAACGTGCCGGTTGGCCTGCTGGCAGCCTGGGTGAGCTGGCGTATTTTCCGCGATCGCGAATCGCTTACGCGCAAGCTGCCGATCGACAAGGTGGGCCTGGGGCTGCTGGTGGTCTGGGTGGGCTCGCTTCAAATCATGCTGGATAAGGGCAAAGAACTGGATTGGTTCGCCAGCCCGACCATCATCGCGCTGGCCGCCGTGGCGCTCGTGGCTTTTGTGATCTTCCTGATCTGGGAGCTGACAGACGCCCATCCGGTAGTAGATCTGCGCCTGTTCAAGGAGCGCAATTTCACTGTGGGCGCACTGACGCTGGCCGTTGCCTATGGCGTGTTTTTCGGCAATGTGGTGTTGCTGCCGCTCTGGCTGCAAAGCAATATGGGTTACACCGCCACCTATGCGGGCTTTGTGACCGCGCCGGTGGGTATCCTGGCGATTCTGCTCACGCCTATTGTGGGCAAGATGATCGCCACGCGTGATCCACGCCAGATCGTGACCGCAGCCTTCGTGATTTTCGCGCTGGTGTGCTTGATGCGCTCGGGTTTCAACACCCAGACCGATGTGCGCACGCTGATGATTCCGACCATCATCCAAGGCGCGGCAATGGCGATGTTCTTCGTGCCGCTCACCTCGATTACGCTGTCGGGCCTGGACCCTTCACGCATTCCTGCGGCTTCTGGCCTGTCGAATTTCGCCCGCCTGACGGCAGGCGCCTTCGGCACGTCGATCGCAACGACGGTATGGGATGACCGCGCCACCCTGCACCATGCTCAGCTCACGGAAGTGGCTCGCCCCGGACAGCAGGCCTTTGACCAGATGCTAGGCAGCTTGCAGAACACCCTGGGCCTAGGCCATCAACAAGCGCTGACGGTGATCGATGGGATGGTCAACACGCAGGCTTACACCTTGGCCGCCACGGATGTGTTCCACGCCTCGGCCATCATTTTTGTGCTGCTGATAGGCACGGTGTGGTTCGCCCGGCCCAAGTCGTCCAAAGGCAAGGGCGGCGGCGCAGCCGAAGCCGCGGCCGGCGCCCACTGAAAAACGGCGCGCCCGCCCTGACCGGGTAGGCGCGCCGCATCACAAGACCTTCAGCCCTGCGCCACGAGCTGCGCAATGGCGCGGCCCACATCGGCCGTACTGGCCTGACCCTTCATATCGGGCGTGCGGGGCCCTTCGGCCAGCACGGTTTCAATGGCTTTTACCACGGCATTGGCAGCATCTTGATACCCCAGGAAGTCCAGCATCAGGGCACCGCTCCAGATCTGGCCGATGGGATTGGCGATGCCCTTCCCGTAGATGTCTGGCGCCGACCCGTGCACCGGCTCGAACAGAGAGGGAAACTTGCGCTCTGGGTTCAGGTTGGCCGAGGACGCAATGCCTATGGTGCCGGTGCAAGCGGGGCCGAGATCCGAAAGGATATCGCCAAACAAATTCGACGCCACCACCACATCAAACCAATCCGGGTGCTGCACGAAGTGCGCGCACAGAATATCGATGTGATACTTATCCCAGCGCACGTCGGGATATTGCGTGGCGATATCGGCCACGCGCTCATCCCACCAGGGCATGGAAATCGAAATGCCATTGG
The DNA here is from genome assembly GCF_034424645.1 of Bordetella avium. Lineage (NCBI taxonomy): Bacteria > Pseudomonadati > Pseudomonadota > Betaproteobacteria > Burkholderiales > Alcaligenaceae > Bordetella > Bordetella avium. Next base: position 1,472,715 of record NZ_CP139969.1, on the reverse strand, counting down.
ACTTGGTTGCGGCGGTCAGGTGCTTGCCGCGTTTACGAGCCAGTTCGAAAGCGAACTTCAGCACGCGATCGGCGCCGACGCGGGTGAACACGCTTTCCTGGATCACCACCTCACGCTCAGTACCGGCAAAGAGGCGGCCGCCGCTGTTGGAGTACTCGCCTTCCGTGTTTTCGCGCACGATGAAGAAATCGATCTCGCCCGGCTTGCGGTTAGCCAGCGGCGAAGGCACGCCAGGCATCAGGCGCACCGGACGCAGATTGATGTATTGATCGAAATCGCGGCGAAAGCGGAACAGGGAGCCCCACAGCGCTTCGTGGTCGGGAACCGTGGCCGGCCAGCCGATCGCGCCAAAAAAGATGGCTTCGTGACCTCCGATCTGCTGCGCCCAGTCATCCGGCATCATTTTGCCGTGCTTGGCGTAGTAATCGCAGCTCCAGTCGAAATGATCCCACTGAAAGTCGATGCCAAAACGCGCGGCTGCGGCGTCCAGCACGCGCAGGCCCTCAGGCACGACTTCCTTGCCAATGCCATCGCCGGGAATGACGGCGATCTTGTGTTTTGTTGCCACCCTAAGTCTCCAAGGTAGCGCGCCCACGTGGCGCGCCTGCCCTGCATCATATAGTGGCCTCAGGCGCCGCTCCAGGCCTGTTCGTTCAAACGCTCGCTCTGAACCACGGTCTCCCGCGTACGCCGCACATGTTCCAGTGCGGGCGTGATGACCTGCATGAGAAGGTCGAAAGCCGGGTCGATTTCATCCTCAGGCACACAGGCATAACCCAGCAAGATGCCCGGGCGCGCTTTCTGTTCGTCGGCGTAATAGCGCGACAGCGGACGGGCGGTTAGGCCGAGTGTTCGCGCGGCGATGGAGATGCCAAGGTCGTCGGTGCCCTCGGGCAGATGCAGCACCAGATGCAGCCCCGCCTCATGAGTAGAAATGGGCCAGTCCGCGCCCAGATGCTTGGCGATGGCGGCCCTGAGCAGGGTCTGGCGCACGGCATAGCGCTGTTTCATGCGGCGGATATGGCTGGCGTAATGGCCTCCCTCGATAAAATCCGCCAGCACTGCCTGGTCCATCAGCCGCCCCTCGCGATAAAGCTCCGCCAGTCCCGTCGCGAAATGCGCGGCCAGCCGGCGCGGCAACACCATGTAACCCATCCGAAAACCAGGGAACAGGGTTTTGGAGAAGGTGCCCAGGTAAAGCACGCGATCATGGGCGTCCAGACCCTGCAAGGACCCGATGGGGCGGCCGTCGAAGCGGAATTCGCTGTCGTAATCATCTTCAACGATCCAGGCGCCGCGCTTGTGTGCGTACTCGAGCAGCATGCGCCGCCGCGCCAGGCTCATGACCATGCCCAGGGGATATTGATGCGAAGGCGTCACGAAGATAAAACGCGGCGGCTCTTGCATCTGGGCCGCGTCAGGCGCCATGCCTTCCTCGTCGACCGGCACTGGCACCGGCGTGATGCCGCAGGCCACCAGGGTGGAGCGCGCGCCCCAATAACCCGGATCTTCCATCCAGGCGGTGTTACCGGTGTCGCCCAGCAAGCGGGACAGCAGGCTGATCGATTGATGGATACCCGTGGTGATAACGATCTGATCCGGCTCGCAACGCACCGAACGCGCCAGGCGCAGATGTCCGGCGATGGCCCGGCGCAGGGGCGCGTAGCCCGCGCCATAGGCATAGGTCAGCAACTCGGGAGACTGCTGGCGCCAGCGGCGGCTTAACAGCCGGTTCCAGGTCGCGCGCGGAAACAGGGAGAGGTCGGGCACACCCGAGACGAAGGCGCCCCACTGACGGTCGGAGGCCGAGGCGCCCTGCACCAGCTTGCTGCCGCGCCGCGATAACAAAAAAGGCGTGGCAGGCGCATCTGCATCCGCGCCGTTCAAGGGCTCATCTGGCTCCGGCACGGTATCGGAAACGAAGGTACCACTTCCGAAGGCGGAGACCAGATATCCCTCGGCAAGAAGCTGATCGTAGGCATGCAAAATAGTATTGCGGGATAACCCTGTGTCGTTTGCCAGCACACGGGTGGCGGGCAGCTTGGTTCCTGCGGGCAGCTCGCCGGCGAGAATCAAACTGCGCAAGGTGTCACAGATCTGCCGGGACAGCGAGGTACTTCCTTGTCGGTCCAAACGCAGCAATAAGCGTTCCGACAGAATCAACTCTTTCAAAGTGGCACCTGAAATTCGAATCAATTTGGATCTATTGAGAGTACCAAATATTCGATACGCTCCTCCAGCATCAAAAAGTCCAAATAAATGCAAAGGGGAAAAACTTGCAGCCGGACACAAAAGCAGCCATTCACAAGACAACGATGACGGCGCTCGCGGCGGTCAATCTGTCGCGCACACGGCATTTTCGACTTGGCTGAATAAACACTGTCGTGGTGCATGAGCGTGCACCACGATGCAGCATCCGGCGGGCCTCAACCGCGTCCGCCGGCTAAGACATCCGCAATGGCATGAAGTTTGCTTGAGTTACTCAGGCGCTTCGCGCCCACTTATCTCATGACCGCCGGGAGGCCTGCAGTGAAACTGAAACACGCCATCAAACTCTCCGCTTGCGCGCTTGCTTTGGCCCTGCCTTTGGGCACGGCCCTGGCACAAACCAAGGGCGGCACCCTCAATATGATCGTGCAGCCTGAGCCGCCCATCCTGATTCCAGCGATGAACCAACAGGCGCCCACGCAGTTTGTGGCCGGCAAGATCTATGAAAGCCTGCTGACCTATGGCTTTGACCTCAAACCGCAGCCAGGCCTGGCCAAGTCCTGGGAAGCCAGCCCGGACGGCCTGTCGTACACCTTCCATCTCCAAGACAACGTCAAGTGGCATGATGGCAAGCCGTTCTCGGCCGATGACGTGGTGTTCTCGCTGACCGAACTGCTGCCCAAGGTGCATGCCCGCGCCCGCGTGATTCTTGGCAAATACATCGACAAGGTCGAGAAGGTCGACGACAAGACGGTCAAAATTTCGCTCAAAGAGTCCTTCCCGGCCTTCATGCTGATGTTTGAGCCCGGTTTCGCGCCCATGATGCCCAAGCACATCTATGCGGGCACCGATTACGCCAGCAACCCGGCCAACCAGAAGCCCGTAGGCACCGGCCCCTTCAAGCTGAAGGAATGGAAACGCGGCGAATACATCAAGCTTGAGCGCAACCCCGACTACTGGAAGCCCGGCAAGCCCTACCTGGACGAGCTGATCTTCAATGTGATTCCGGATTCCGCCTCGCGCGCCGTGGCCTACGAGCGCGGCAGCGTGGACGTGCTGCGTGGCGGCGACGTCGATAACGTTGACGTCAAGCGCCTGCGCGCCCTGCCCAACACCAACTACACCACCCAGGGCTGGGAAATGTTCTCGCCCCAGGCCTACTTGATCTTCAACATGCGCAAGCCGCCCTTTGACAACGTCAAGGTGCGTCAGGCCGTAATGTCGGCGATGAACCGCAAAATGGTGGTGGACAACATTTTCTTTGGCCAGGGCAAGGTCTCGACCAGCCCCTTCGCCGCCACTGAAATGTTCCACGACAAGAACCTTGCGGCCCAGTCGTTCGACATGAAGAAGGCGCGCGAGCTGATCAAGGAATCCGGCATCAAGCCTCAGGATTACACCATTCGCCAACTGAGCTTCCCCTATGGCTCCACCTGGGACCGCCTGGGCGAGTACACCAAGCAATCGCTGGAACAGCTGGGCTTCAAGGTTCAACTGGAATCCACCGATGCGGGCGGCTGGGCCTCGCGCACCGGCAACTGGGACTTTGACCTGACGACGACCTACTCCTACCAATACGGTGATCCGGCGCTGGGTGTGCAGCGTCTGTACGCCACCTCGAACATCGTCAAGGGCTCGCCTTTCGCCAACGTGCAAGGCTATAGCAACCCCGCAACCGATGTGCTGTGGGAACAGGCCGCCGCCGAAGTCGATCCGGCCAAGCGCGAAGCCATTTACGCCAAGATCCAGAAAACCCTGGTCGACGAAGTGGGCAACGGCTACCTGGTCGACATGGAGTTCCCGACCATTTACCGCGACAAGGTCAAGAACCTCGTGAAGACCGCCATCGGCCTGAACGAAACGTTCGACGACGTCTACATCGAGAAGAAGTAACCCTGACGCGGCCTCTGCCGCGACAGGCCGGAACCGCCTTATGGCGGTTCCGGGCCTTATCCCTCAGAACGGCGCGCGCCGTTGCCTGGAGATGCAACACATGAAATTCCTGTCTTTCCTCGCCTCGCGGTTGAGCAAGGCCCTCGTGGTCGTGTTCGGCGTGGTGATCATCAATTTCTTCCTGATCCGCCTGGCACCTGGCGATCCGGCCGCCGTGCTGGCCGGCGAAGCCGGCGCAGGCGATCCGGCCTATATTGAACAGCTACGCACGCAATTCGGGCTTGACCAGCCTGTGCTGACGCAGCTCGGGCTTTACCTGAAAGGCGTGGTCCAACTGGATCTGGGCTATTCCTATCGCAATCATCTGCCGGTGCTGGACCTCATCGTCGAGCGTTTGCCCGCCACCTTTCTCTTGATGATTTGCGCCTTCCTGTTTTCCATCATCCTTGGCGTATGGCTGGGCGTGGTGGCTGCCAAAGCGCGCTACTCCAACAAGCGGCGCTGGATCGACAGCAGTGTCATGACCGGCGCTCTGCTGCTCTATGCAACGCCGCTGTTCTGGCTGTCGCTAATGGGCATTCTGCTGTTCTCCGTGATGCTGGGCTGGCTCCCCGCCTTCGGCATGGAGACGGTAGGTTCCAACCTGACCGGTCTGGCCCGCGTCTGGGATATCGCCCAACACCTGGTACTGCCGACAGTCACCCTGGGCTGTTTCTTCATGGCTGTGTACGTGCGCCTGACGCGCGCCTCCATGCTTGAAGTGATCGGCATGGACTTCGTGAAAACGGCCCGCGCCAAAGGCGTGCCGCCCGACCGCGTGATTCGCTCCCATGTGCTGCGCAATGCGCTCTTGCCCGTCATTACCTTCGCCGGCATCCAGCTGGGCCAGATGGCCGGTGGCGCCGTGCTGACCGAAACCGTGTTCGCCTGGCCGGGAATCGGCCGGCTGATGTTCGATGCGCTCTTGCAGCGCGACTACCAGCTGCTGCTCGGCATCTTCCTGATTACCTCCATCATGGTCGTCGCGTTCAACCTCATCACCGACATCATCTACCGCTTTATCGACCCCCGCATCGCCGCGGGCGGCAACCAAGGAGCCGCCGCATGAAAGGCTTCATCAAACGCTATATGCGCAACTATGGCGCGGTCGCCGGCCTGATCATCGTGGCGATCGTGGTTTTCCTCGCCCTGGCTGCACCGCTGCTTTATGAAGAATCGCCCTGGATGATGGTGGCCGCGCCCCTGATTCCGCCCTTCACGGATGCCGCCTATCCTTTCGGTACCGACATGCTGGGCCGCGACATCACCGCCGGCCTGGTATGGGGCGCCCGCGTCTCGCTGATGGTGGGTCTGCTCTCGACTGGCGTTGCGCTGCTGTTCGGCATCCTGGTGGGCGCCGCGGCGGGCTATTGTGGCGGTCGGGTTGACGACGCGTTGATGCGCTTCACCGAATTTTTCCAGACCATCCCGCAACTGGCCATGGCCGTGGTGCTGGTGGCGGTGCTGGGCCCGTCGGTGTATTCCATCATGGGCGCTATCGCCGTCGTCTCGTGGCCGCCGGCCGCGCGTCTGGTGCGCTCTGAGTTCATGACGCTCAAGCAACGCGAGTTCGTACAGGCCGCCATCGTGATCGGGCAAACGCCGGGCCGCATCGTCTGCTCGCAAATTCTGCCCAATGCCATGTCGCCCATCATCGTTTCAGCCTCTTTCATGGTGGCCACGGCCATTCTGACCGAGGCCTCCCTGTCCTTTCTGGGCCTGGGCGACCGCAACATGATGAGCTGGGGTTTCATGATCGGCGCGGCGCGCACCATGATCCGTGAAGCCTGGTGGATGAGCGTCTGGCCGGGCATGGCAATTCTGCTGACCGTGCTGGCGATCAATCTGATCGGTGAAGGCTTGAATGACGCCCTCAACCCGCAACTGCGCAAACGCGGCGAATAGGAGGCCGGACATGACTACCGAAAACACGACGCCGCTTTTGTCGGTCCGCAATCTGAGCATCGCCCTGCCCGCTGGTGGTGACCGTCCCTTCGCTGTGCAGAATGTTTCGTATGACATCCGCGCAGGCGAGATTCTCTGCATTGTCGGCGAGTCCGGCTCCGGCAAGTCCATGAGCGCCAACGCCATCATGGGCCTGCTGCCCGACTACCTCAAGCCGCAGGGCGGGCAGATCCTGTTCAAGGGCATGGATCTGCTTACCCAGACGGAGGACAAGCTGCTGTCCATGCGTGGCAAGGACATGGGCATGATCTTCCAGGAGCCGCTATCGGCCTTGAACCCCCTCATGACGGTGGGCGATCAAATCGCTGAAGTCATGCGGGTGCACAACGCCTATCCGGGCGAGGCGCGCCAGCGCCGCGTGCTGGATTTGCTGGCCTTCGTGGGCCTGCCCGACCCGGCGACGCTCTACCACGTCTACCCCTTCCGTCTTTCCGGCGGTCAACGCCAGCGCGTCATGATCGCGATGGCGCTGGCGCTCGAACCGGCCTTCCTGATCGCTGACGAGCCCACCACGGCTCTGGACGTCACCACGCAGGCGCAGATTCTGGCGCTGATCGCCCGCATCCAGAAAGAAAAAGGCATGGGGGTGATGTTCGTCACCCATGACTTCGGCGTGGTGGCCGAGATCGCCCATCGCGTTGCGGTGATGGAGAAAGGCGTGCTGGTCGAAGAGGGTCCGGCGGATCAGGTGCTGAACCGTCCTCAACACCCCTATACCCGCCGCCTGATCGCCGCGGTTCCGCACCGCCGGGCCGAAGATCGCGATGCCGTCAGCACGGAAGCGCCCGTGCTCGCGGTGCGCAATCTGAAGAAAACCTATGTCACCGGCCACAGCGGCCTGTTCGGCAAGAAACGCGTCGTTAACGCCGTGGACGGGGTCAGCTTCGACGTAAGGCGTGGCGAAACCCTGGGCATCGTGGGCGAATCCGGCTCGGGCAAATCCACCATCGGCAAATGTCTGCTCAAGCTGATTGGTATCGACGGTGGCGAACTGATCTTCAACGGCCGCGATATCGCCGGCCTGAGCGAAGGTCAGTTCAGGCCCATCCGCAAAGACATCCAGATGATTTTCCAGGACCCGTTTGCCTCGCTCAACCCGAGGCAAACGGTGGGCCGCATCATCAGCGACGGCCCGGTCGCCAACGGTACGCCGCGCGCCGAAGCCGATAAACGCACGCGCGAATTGCTGGCCCTGGTCGGCCTTGACGTCTCCGCCTTTGACCGTTATCCGAACCAATTCTCGGGCGGCCAGCGCCAACGCATCGGCATTGCTCGGGCGCTGGCGCTGGAGCCCAAGGTACTGGTGGCCGATGAATCGGTATCCGCCTTGGACGTGTCAGTACAGGCCCAGGTATTGCAATTGCTGCAAGATCTGCAAAAGCGGCTGCGCATCGCCTTGATCTTCATTACCCACGATTTGCGGGTGGCCGCGCAGATCTGCAATTCGGTGCTTGTGATGCATCGCGGCAAGGTGGTGGAACACGGCAGCCCCGGCCAGATTTTCGACCGGCCGCAGAACGCTTACACACAGCAACTGATCGCCGCCGTCCCGGGCCAGCATTGGGACCCGACCAAAGCGCAGACAGCCTAGCTATGAGCCAAACCATCGACCCGTCCGCCGACTGGAATGCACGCCGCGCCGCCGCCACCCCGCGAGGGGTGGGCGTGATGTGCAACTTCTATGCCGACCGGGCGGAAAACGCCGAAATCTGGGATCTGGAGGGACGCCGCTATATTGATTTCGCGGGCGGCATCGCCGTGCTCAATACCGGCCATCGCCATCCTTCGGTGATGCATGCCGTGAACGCACAAATGGCGCGATTCACCCACACGGCATACCAGATCGTTCCCTACACCAGCTATGTCGAGCTGGCCGAGCAGATCAATGCCCGGGCGCCGGGAGATTTCGCCAAAAAAACGGCGCTTTTCACCACGGGTGCGGAAGCCGTCGAAAACGCCGTGAAAATCGCCCGCGCCGCCACAGGCAGGCCCGGCGTGATTGCCTTTGGTTCCTCTTTCCATGGCCGCACCCTGCTAGGCATGGCGCTGACCGGCAAGGTCGTCCCTTACAAGCTGGGTTTTGGCCCCTTCCCTGCCGACATCTACCACGCGCCTTATCCCAATGCCCTGCATGGCGTGACCAGCGAAGACTCGCTGGCCGGCATCAAGACCTTGTTCAAGACCGTGGTGGACCCGCGCAGCGTCGCGGCCATCATCATTGAGCCAGTGCAGGGGGAAGGCGGCTTCAATGTCTGCCCGCCCGAGTTTATGCGCGCCCTGCGCGCGCTGTGCGACGACCACGGCATCCTGTTAATTGCCGATGAAGTTCAGACTGGCTTTGGCCGCACCGGGCGTATTTTCGCCATGGAACATTATGGCGTGGCTCCCGACCTGACCGCCATGGCTAAAAGCCTGGCGGGCGGGCTGCCCCTGTCGGCAGTCTGCGGCCGAGCCGAGGTCATGGATGCGCCGGCGCCGGGCGGTTTGGGCGGCACCTATGCCGGCAACCCGCTCGCGGTGGCGGCGGCGCTGGAAGTGTTGCGCGTCATCGACGAAGAAGACCTGCTGGCGCGTAGCTGGCAATTGGGAGAGCGCCTGAGCGCACGGCTGCGCGAGCTGGGCAGCGAAGTGCCCGAGCTGGCCGAAGTGCGCGCACTGGGCGCAATGGTGGCCGCCGAGTTCAATCAACCGGGATCGAACGCCCCGAGCCCTGCCTTCGCACGCCGTGTCCAGGCGCAGGCGCTTGAACTTGGCTTGCTGCTGCTGACCTGTGGCAGCGAAGGCAACGTGATCCGCTTTCTCTTTCCTCTCACCATCAGCACGGAATTGATGGATGAGGCCCTAGACATTCTAGGTAAAGCCATGCGTGGCCAACCCTGACAGAACGAGGAGACGCAAATGCAACGACCCGCCGCCATCCCTACCGTACAGATCGACAACGAGCACGTTACCGTCACCGAGTGGCGCTTCCCGCCGGGTGCCGAAACGGGTTGGCATCGCCACGGCATGCACTATGTCGTGGTGCCGCAGACGACGGGCAAGCTATTGCTCGATACCCCTGAGGGCCAGCGCGAAAGCCAGCTGACCACGGGCATCGCCTACACCCGCCCCGAAGGCGTTGAGCACAACGTCATCAATCCCAATGATACCGAATTCGTCTTTGTCGAGATCGAGATCAAAAAGGCCTGACATCGTCAGCGAGGATAGAAATGAAGGCTTTTTTTTCTGAAGAGCAACTACAACACCAGCCCCAGCAATTCATGCGCCTGGGCCGTCTCAGCTCTCCCACCGATGTGCCGGCGCGCGCGCAAACCCTGCGCGCCATGCTGCAATCGCGCGGCATCACGGTGGAAAGCCCGCCGGACTTCGGCCGGGAACCGCTGACAGGCATCCACAGCAGCGCCTATCTGGACTATCTCGAGCACGCTTACGAGCGTTGGCAGGCCTTGCGCGAGGAAGGACTTGACCCGGGCCCCGAAGTCCTGCCCAACCTGTCGCCCTACTACAGCGGCCGCCATGAGCTGCCCTCGCGCCCGGCCTGCCTGTCGACATCCATCGTCGCGCAGACCGGCTATTACCTGAGCGACCTGTCCTGCCCCATCGGCCCGAACACCTGGCGTGCCGCTCTGCGCTCGACGCACAACGCCGTCGCCGCCGCCGACTGGGTGCGCCAGCACCAAGGCGCCGCCTACGCGCTATGCCGTCCTTCGGGGCATCACGCCCACAACGACCGCGCCGGCGGCTTTTGCTATCTGAACAGCAGCGCGGCGGCTGCGCAACGCTTGACCCAGACGTGGAAGCGCGTCGCCGTTCTGGATGTGGACGCGCATCATGGCGATGGCACGCAAAACATCTTTTATCAGCGCTCCGATGTCATGACGTTGTCGCTGCACGCCGACCCGACGGGCTATTACCCCTTCTATACCGGCTACGCCCATGAGCGCGGCTATGGCAGCGGCCACGGCTACAACCTCAATTTTCCACTACCGCACGGTTCGGGCAATGAGGTGTTTTTGCAAAACCTGGACAATGCGCTGATCGCCCTGCGCGACTATCGCCCCCAGGCACTGGTGCTGGCCCTCGGTTTCGACACCTACAAAGACGACCCCATCAGCGTGCTCAAACTGGACCTGGATGCCTACCGCTACATCGGCGAGCGCATCCAATCTCTGGCGCTGCCCACCGTGGTGGTGCAGGAAGGTGGTTATATGGTAGAGAGCATCGGACCCGCGCTGGACGCCTTTTTGCAAGGCATGGCGCTGACCAAGGCATAAGCAAAGGAATTCATGATGAGCAATATTTCGGATATCTCGATCAACGGCGAACGCCTGTGGCAATCCCTGATGGAACTGGCCCGTATCGGCGCCACTGAAAAAGGCGGCAACTGCCGCCTTGCGCTGACGGATCTCGACCGCCAAGGCCGCGACCTGGTGTCGGGCTGGATGCGCGAAGCCGGTCTGGAAGTCACCGTTGACCAAGTGGGCAACATCTTCGGCCGTCGTCCGGGCACGGACCCGTCCAAACTGTCTGTCGCCACCGGCAGCCATATCGACACGCAACCCACCGGCGGCAAGTTCGACGGCTGCTTCGGCGTCATGGCTGGCCTGGAAGTGATGCGCACGCTGCAAGAGCGCGGCATCCAGACCGAAGCCCCCATGGAGCTGGTCATCTGGACCAATGAAGAAGGCACGCGCTTCGTTCCCGTCATGATGGGTTCGGGCGTTTTCTGCAATGTATTCCCCCTGGAAACCGCCCTGTCGGCCACCGATCTGGAAGGCAAGTCGGTGCGCGACGAACTGGCCCGCATCGGCTACGCTGGCAGCGAGCCGGTCGGGCAGCGCAAGCTGGGCAAATACTTCGAAGCCCACATCGAGCAAGGCCCTATTCTTGAAGCCGAGGACAAGGTGATCGGCGTGGTGACAGGCTCGCTTGGCCTGCGCTGGTACGACGTCACGGTCACTGGCATGGAAGCCCATGCAGGCCCCACGCCCATGCCGCTGCGCCGTGATGCGCTGTACGCATCCACCCACTTGATGCAGGAAGTCATTCGCATCGCACTGGACTACGCCCCGCAGGGCCGTGGCACGGTCGGCGTGGCCAATGTCTACCCCTCTTCGCGTAACGTCATTCCCGGCAAGGTATCGTTCTCCGTCGATCTGCGCCATGAAAACGCTGAGCTTCTGGCCGAAATGGATGCCCGCCTGCGCCGCGCCTGCGAAGCGCTGGCCTCGGGTGCGACCACCGGCTATCCGGTCCAGGTGGAGCTAGAAGACGTGCAGCACTTCCCGCCGACGCCCTTCGCGCCCGAGCTGGTCGAGGCCGTGCGCGATCAGGCCCGCGCCCGCGGCCTGTCGGAAATGGACATCGTGACCGGCGCAGGCCACGATGCCGTCTATGTCGCCACCGTCACCCCGACCGCCATGATTTTCGTGCCATGCAAGGATGGCATCAGCCATAACGAGGTTGAAGACGCCAAGCCCGAGCATCTCGAAGCCGGCGCCAATGTGCTGCTGGGCGCCATGCTCAGTCACGCGGGGATCGCCAAGTCATGAGCCCGGACAAGGCGGCGTCACCACGCGCCGCCGGGATATTGTGCTTTCTGGCCGCGCTCGTCGCCCTGGCGAGCTTCGACGCGGCCTCCAAGCATATGCTTGCCTACTACCCGGCGCCCTTTCTGAACGTGATGCGCTATGGCGTGGTGGCAAGCATCGCGCTGTATCTGCTGCTAAGGCGCGGCGCGCCCAGTTGGTCCCGCCAGCCGTACAAGCCGCTATTGCTGGCGCGTGGTCTGGCGCTGGGTACGGTCGGCACCTGTTTCATGACTGCGCTGATCTGGATGCCATTGTCGGAAGCCACGGCCATCTACTTCACGTCGCCCCTCATCATGGTGGCGCTGTCGCCCTGGCTATTGGGTGAGCACGTGGGCCGGGCCAAATGGCTGGCGGTATTCGCCGGTTTTGGCGGCATGCTGCTCATCGTGCGCCCCGGCTCGGACCTCCCGCCTTTGGGCACCGCGCTAATGGCTGTTTCGGCCGTTGCCTACGCCATTTTTCAGGTACTCACGCGCAAGCTGGCGGGCAAGGTCGACAGCCAGGTGCAATACGCCTATACGGCTTTCGTCTGCCTGGCGATGACCGCGCTGCCCGCCCCCTTTTTTCTGCCGGACCCCTGGCCTGGCCTGAGCGACAGCCTGTTCATCCTGGGCATGGGGCTCAGCAACGGTATTGCGCAAATACTGCTGATCGCCGCCTTTCAACGCGTGGAAGCCTCCACCCTGGCGCCGCTGAACTACTTCCATCTGCTGATGGCGATGGCCTTCAGCACTTTTCTTTTCAACCGCCCGCCTGACGGCCTGGCGGTAGCCGGCATGATATTGATCGTAGGCGCCGGTATTTTTCTCGTGACTCGGCGCGCTGCGCCAAGGAAAAAATCATGACCACACTCGCAGACTGGGAAGCACGCGCCAAAGCCGTGCGCCTGCAGAACAAGGCCTATATCGACGGCCAGTGGGTTGAGGGCGGTGAAACGCCTATTGACGCCATCAACCCGGCGACTGGCGAGCGCCTGACCCAGGTGGCTTCTTGCTCGGCTGCCGACATCGACCGTGCTGTCGCTGCAGCACGCCGTGCCTTCGAGGCTGGCGTATGGTCGCGCCTGCCCCGGCGGGAACGCAAGGCCCGCCTGCTCAAACTGGCGCAACTGATACGCGACAACACCGAAGAACTGGCACTGATCGAAACCCTGGACATGGGCAAGCCCATCTCCGACACCTTGGCCTACGACATTCCGGAATCGGCCACGACCTATGCCTGGTACGCCGAAGCCATCGATAAGCAGTATGACGAGATCGCTCCGACCGATGGCGATTCCTTGGCCATGATTACCCGCGAACCGCTGGGCGTGGTGGCCGCCGTCGTACCCTGGAACTACCCGCTGCTGATGGCGAGCTGGAAAGTGGCGCCCGCCCTGGCTGCCGGCAACAGCGTCATCCTGAAACCGGCCGAACAGTCCTCGCTAACCGCCCTGCGGCTGGCGGAGCTGGTCGAAGAAGCCGGCATCCCTGCTGGGGTGTTCAACGTCACTCCCGGCACTGGCCCGGTTGCTGGCCGTGCGCTGGGCCTGCATATGGATATCGATTGCCTGGCCTTCACCGGCTCGACCGCAACCGGCAAACGCTTTATGGAGTATTCGGGCCAATCCAACCTCAAACAGATCTGGCTGGAATGCGGCGGCAAATCGCCCCACATCATCTTCGATGACTGCCCCGACCTGGACCGCGCAGCCCTGGCTGCGGCCGTGGGCATCTTCAATAATCAGGGTGAAGTCTGCATCGCCGGCTCGCGTCTCTACGTGCATAGCGCCATTTACGAACGCTTCATGGAAAAGCTGGAAGCCTGGGCCTCGAAAATGCAGCCTGGCAACCCGCTCGATCCTGCATCGGCCATGGGCGCCATCGTTGACGAGCGCCAACTGGCCCGCGTCATGCACTATGTGGACACCGGCAGCCGCGAAGCCCACTTGCGGGTAGGCGGCAAGCGGGTGCGCAGCGAAACGGGCGGCTATTACCTCGAACCCACCATCTTCGAATGCGCCAGCGCCGATCTGACCATCATCAAGGAAGAGATCTTCGGCCCCGTGCTGGCGGTCACACGCTTTGAAAGCGAAGAAGAAGTCGTCGCGCTAGCCAACCAGTCGGAATACGGGCTGGGCTCTGGTCTGTGGACGGCCAATCTGTCACGCGCCCATCGCGTATCGCGCCAGTTGCGTGCGGGCCTGGTATGGGTGAACTGCTATTTCGATGGAGATGTGAGCGTGCCTTTCGGCGGCGTGAAGCAATCGGGCTTTGGACGCGACAAGTCCTTGCATGCGCTGGAAAAGTACACCTCGATCAAATCCACCTGGATCAAGCTGTAAGACCATGCAGGCCATGCGGCTTGCCCGCATGGCCTGTTTTTAGCTGCTCTCAATAACCGCGTTCGCGCGAGACGGTGCCCGACATAGTCTCGCCGCGCAAATAAGCGCGGATCTTGGACGCTACCTGAGCAATCGTTTCGCGGCGCAGGCTGAGCGCGGCGATATGCGGCGTGATGCTCACCTGGGGGTGCGTCCAGAACGGATGTCCGGCCGGCAGCGGCTCAGTCCGGAACACATCCAGTGTTGCCCCCGCCATCTGACCGCTTTCCAGCAGCGCCAGCAGATCTTCTTCGACCAGATGCGCCCCGCGCCCCATATTGATGAGGTAGGCGCCCGGCAGCAGCTTGGACAAGGTGTCGCGGCACAACAGATCACGCGTGTCATCGGTAAGCGGCAGCGTATTGATCAGCACACGCGTGCGGGCGAGAAAATCACCGAGCGTCTCGCGGCCGCCAAAGGCCTCAACGCCTTGCGGCGCCTTGCCGCTGCGCGACCAGCCCGCCACCGGATAATCCATGCCGGCCAGCGTGCTCGCCACGCGCGCGCCCATCACCCCCATGCCCAGCACGCCCACCGGCCACTCGCTACGATCGAGTTCGGGCAAAGCGACCCACTTGCCTTCGCGCTGCAAACGTTCGTATTGATCGAACTGGCGGCTGGCGCGCACCAAGGCATGCGCAGCGTACTCGGCCATCTGCACCGCCATCCCGGCATCTTCCAGACGCACGATAGGCAGATCCGCCGGCAAAGTCGGCAAACGGAACAGCGCATCCACGCCCGCGCCGAGATTGAAAGCCACCCGCAATTTGCGCTCGCGCTCGAACAGGGCTGCGGGCGGGTTCCAAACTACGGCAATCTCGGCATCCTGCACCGGCTGGTCTTCACGCCACAGAACCACTTCGGTGCCGGGCAGTTCCTTCGCCAAAGGAGTCAACCATTCAGCGGGATCGAGGTCATGACTGGAGGAGAAAATGATCTTCACGTTCGGGCTCTGCCTGCGTAGGATTGGTGGATAATGCTTCGATGATATATCAGCGCGCAAAGCCCTGATTCATTTAAAGCACCGCACCGTGCGGCCGTTTTCGGAACTCCTTCATGTCCAAGCTCAGCCAGGCCCAACAGCAAGACGTTCAGTACCAACTCCACTCCTACACCAATGGCGTGAAACACGCCCAGGTCGGGCCGCGCATCATGACCCGCGGCGAGGGCATCTATGTCTACGATGACCAGGGCAAGCGCTATCTGGAGGGCATGGCGGGGTTATGGAGCGTCGCGGTGGGCTTTGGCGAACCACGCCTGGTCGATGCCGCCACTCGGCAGATGCAAGAGCTTCCTTACTACCACACCTTCACGCATAAATCGCATCCCAGCGTGATCGAGCTGGCCGAGCGCCTCATAGGCTATACCGATGGCCGCATGGCCCGCGCCTATTTCACCAACTCCGGCTCCGAAGCCAACGACACCGTCGTGAAGCTGGTCTGGTACTACAACAATGCGCTGGGCCGCAGCAACAAAAAGAAAATCATCGCCCGCCAACGCGCCTATCACGGCGTGACGGTGGCCTCGGCCAGCATGACCGGCCTGCCGGGCAATCACAAGGGCTTTGATTTGCCGCTGCCGCAGATTCTGCATACGGCCTGTCCGCACTATTACCGCAATGCGCTGCCCGGCGAAAGCGAGGAAGACTTCGCCAGCCGTCTGGCTGCTGAGCTCGAAACCCTCATCCGCGAAGAAGGCCCCGACACCGTGGCCGCCTTCATCGGCGAACCCGTCATGGGCGCCGGCGGCGTCATCGTCCCGCCGCGCACCTATTGGCAGAAAATCCAGGCCGTCTGCCGCAAGTACGACATCCTCCTGATTGCCGACGAGGTGATCACAGGTTTTGGCCGCCTGGGCAAACGCTTCGGCTGCGAGGTCTTTGATATCGAACCCGACATGATGGTGCTGTCCAAACAGATCACCTCATCGTATCAACCCCTGGGCGCGGTGCTGCTCAACGCCAAGGTGGCGGACGTCGTTCAAGAATACAGCGGCCGCCTGGGCAGCTTCGGTCACGGTTACACCGCCAGCGGCCATCCCGTCGCCACCGCCGTCGCCCTCGAAAACCTCAAGATCATCGACGAGCGCGGCCTGATCTCGCACGCCGCCGAAATGGGCGAGATCCTGCGTCAGGAGCTCGATGCGCTGGCGGGTCACCCCTTGATCGGAGAAATCCGCAGCGTCGGCCTGATCGCCGGCGTGGAACTGGTGGCCGACAAAACCACGCGCGCGCCCTTTGCCCCCCTGGGCCGGGCTGGCGCCTACGCCTACGAGCGCGCGCATGACCACGGCCTGATCGTGCGCGGCATCCAGGACACCGTGGCCTTCTGCCCGCCGCTCATCATTACGGCCGCCCAAGTGCGCGATATGGTCTCGCGCTTTGCCCGCGTGCTGGACGACACGGCCGCCCACCTCGCGAATCAGCCCTGATACCCCGGGCGGGCTCGCAGCAGAATGCGCGCCCGCCAAGACCCATCAGGGCGCCCGACGAATCGCACGAGGCGCGGCTGCCCGGTTCGACTGAGTAGGGGAGCGGCAGCCGCCGCGTTTTACACCATTGGCGGCAGATCTTTCAGATCAAGCGCTGGCGGCCCATCGTCGGACAGCGAGAGTTATGTCGGCCTGTCTTACTGAGTGGCGCCGAGCGTCAACAGACAGGCCACAATCCTAGACTGGATGCCGAGGCAAGCATGGGCCCGCCCCGCTCGCCAAACGCATCCTATACGCCGGGCTCGCCCCCCGCTATGGCTCGGACAGCCCAGGCTTGCACAGGCGTTCCTGCCTCCTGAGCGACGGTGACCCGGCCCCCTGGAAAAATCGCCCTTTACATCGGCCATGAATACCGGGACAGCCGTACGCGCCACCACTTCGGCCGACACCGCAAGCGTAAGAGTCTTAGCTGCCCCCGTGTCAGCCGTGACATCACGATGGTGCTTGGCCATGCCCGGCGACGGGGTGAGTTCCGCCTTGGGGCTCTTGGCTATGGCGAGAGGCTCGGACATCAGCAGGCTGCGGAATTCCCGGCGCGAAGGACCGATTTAGGGCCATAACCGGCCTCGCAGGCGTGGCGCCTGAGACACAGATGCGTAACGCTGCGGCGGCCCCGCCCTGGGCACGGTAAAATAACGGTTTGACGATCTTTCATCGGGACACCATGGCCGGACACAGTAAATGGGCCAATATCCAGCACCGCAAAGGCCGGCAAGACGCCAAGCGCGGTAAGCTCTGGACCAAAATCATCCGCGAAATCACGGTCGCCGCGCGAGCCGGCGGCGCTGATCCGGACAGCAATCCACGCCTGCGTCTGGCCTGGGACAAGGCCACCGACGCCAATATGCCCAAGGACAATGTCCAGCGCGCCATCCAGCGTGGCGCGGGCGGCGCTGACGGCGACAACTACGAAGAAGTCCGCTACGAAGGCTACGGCATCGGCGGCGCGGCGGTCATCGTCGATTGCATGACCGACAATCGCACCCGCACCGTGGCCGAAGTACGCCACGCCTTCGCCAAAAACGGCGGCAACCTGGGCCAGGAAGGCTCGGTGGCCTTTATGTTCAAGCATTGCGGCCAATTCCTGTTCGCCCCCGGTAGCTCCGAAGACAAGGTCATGGAAGTCGCTCTGGACGCAGGCGCTGAAGACGTCATCACCGACGACGAGGGCGGCATCGAGGTCATTTGCGCGCCGGCCGACTATCCCGCGCTGCGCCAGGCCTTTGAAGCCGCTGGCCTGAAGGCCGAAGTCGACGCCGTCATCATGAAGGCCCAAAGCGAAACCGAACTGACCGGCGACGACGCCATCAAGATGCAGAAACTGCTCGACGCCCTGGAAGGCCTGGACGACGTGCAGGAGGTCTATACCAACGTCGTCTTCGACGAAGCGCAGTAATCCCTATGCCCCGGCCTGGCCTTGCTGGCCCGGACGGGGCGTTTTATCCGACCTGGCACCCGCGCCTTTGCCGGGCGGCAACATCTTTCAGACTCACCGCACAATGAAACTCCTGGTAATCGGCTCGGGCGGCCGCGAACACGCTCTCGCATGGCGTCTTGCCCGCTCGCCGCGAGTGCACAAGGTCTATGTAGCACCTGGCAACGGCGGCACGCAAACGGGTGATCTACTCGAAAACATCCCGCTCACCCAAGCCGAGGAGCTCGCGGACTTCGTACAACGCGAAGGTGTGTCACTGACTGTCGTCGGCCCCGAAGCCCCTCTGGCCGCCGGTGTCGTCGATGTGTTCCGCGCCCGCAATCTGAAGATATTCGGACCGACCAAGGCCGCTGCCCAACTCGAAAGCTCGAAGGACTTCGCCAAGGCCTTCATGGTGCGCCACAACATCCCGACAGCGCGCTACCAAACCTTCACTGATCCTGCGCTGGCCCATGCCTATGTCGATCAGGAGGGCGCGCCTATTGTCATCAAGGCAGATGGCCTGGCCGCCGGCAAGGGCGTCGTCGTGGCGGCAACGCTCGAAGAAGCGCACGCCGCGATCGATGCCATGCTGGGCGACGGCTCGCTTGGCCACGCGGGCGCCCGCGTTGTCATCGAAGAATGCCTGCAAGGCGAAGAAGCCAGCTTCATCGTCATGGTCGATGGCCGTAATGTGCTCGCCCTGGCCACCAGCCAGGACCACAAACGGCTGCAAGACGGCGATCAAGGCCCGAACACGGGCGGCATGGGCGCCTACTCGCCCGCCCCCATCGTGACGCCCGAGCTGCATCACCGCATCATGCGCGAAATCATTTTGCCGACCGTACAGGGCATGGCCCGCGACGGCATCCCCTATACCGGTTTCCTGTATGCCGGCCTGATGATCGCCCCTGGCGACGATCCCGATCGCGCCATCAAGACGCTCGAATTCAATTGCCGCATGGGCGACCCGGAAACCCAGCCCATCATGATGCGCGTCAAGAGCGACCTGCTCGATGCGCTGGAGCACGCCGTCGATGGCACGCTGGACCAGGCCGACATCATCTGGGACCGCCGCACCGCCCTGGGCGTGGTGCTGGCTGCCCCCAACTACCCTGGCACGCCGCGCACCGGTGGCGTCATCAACGGCCTGCCCGCGGAAACCGCTGATTGCATGGTTTTCCATGCGGCCACCGAACGCGATGGCGATCAGGTCAAGACCACCGGCGGACGCGTATTGTGCGTCACGGCGTTGGGCGATTCGGTTCGCATGGCGCGTGAGCGCGCCTATGAAGCGGTCAATCAGATTCACTTCGATGGCCGCCAGTACCGCAGCGACATCGGCTGGCGCGCCCTGAAACCTTCGCAACAAAAGCCCAAGGTATGAGCGCCTTCGTAGACACCTCCGCCGTCAGCCAATATCTGCTGAACCTGCAGAACCGCATCGTCACGTCGCTGGAGGCCACCGGCGGCGAGTCCTTCCGCAGTGACGCATGGGAACGCCCCGAAGGCGGCGGCGGTCTGTCGCGACTGATCGAGGGCGGCCAACTCCTCGAGCGCGGCGGCGTGCTTTTCAGCCACGTTACCGGCACGCGCTTGCCCCCCTCGGCCAGCGCCCACCGACCCGAACTCGCGGGCCGCTCCTGGGAGGCGATGGGTGTGTCGCTGGTGCTGCATCCGCGCAATCCCTATGTGCCAACCACGCACATGAATGTGCGCATGTTCGTGGCCGCGGCGCGCCCCGGCCACGATGAGCAAGATGTATTCTGGTTTGGCGGCGGACTGGATCTCACGCCCTATTACGCCTACGAAGACGACGCGCGCCATTTTCACACCGTGTGCCGCGATGCGCTGGCCCAACACGGCCCGGACTACTATCCGCGCTTCAAGCGCTGGTGCGACGAGTATTTCTATCTCAAGCACCGCAAAGAAACGCGTGGCGTGGGCGGCATCTTTTTTGATGACCTCAATGAGGCCGGTTTCCCCGCCTCCTTCGCCTTGATGCGCTCAGTCGGCGACAGCTTTCTCGACGCCTATCTGCCCATCGTCGAACGCCGCCGGGCGCAAGCCTATGGCGAACGCGAGCGCGACTTCCAGGCTTACCGGCGCGGCCGCTATGTCGAATTCAACCTGGTGTATGACCGGGGTACGCTATTCGGCCTGCAATCGGGCGGGCGCACCGAATCGATTCTGCTGTCCATGCCGCCGGCCGCCCATTGGCGCTACGACTGGCAGCCGCAGCCCGGCACGCCAGAGGCCGAACTGTCTGCTTACCTCACGCCCCGGGAATGGGTTTGAAACGCATCGGCTTGCTGGGGGGCAGCTTCGACCCCATTCATGTCGCCCATGTGACGCTGGCGCAAAGCGCCCTCGCCCATCTGCAACTCGATGAGGTGCAGCTCGTCCCGGCAGCCAATCCGTGGCAGCGCGCGCCGCTCGCTGCCACCGCCCAAGACCGGCTGGCCATGATCAACGCCGCCATTGCCGGCCTGCCGGGCCTAGCGGTCAACACCAGTGAAATTCAGCGCGGCGGCGCCACCTATACCGTCGACACCATCCTCGCCCTACCCCAGGACGCGCGCTACACCTGGATTCTCGGAGCGGATCAACTGGCCAATTTCTGCACCTGGCGAGACTGGGAAACCATTGTCCGCCATGTGGATCTCGCCGTGGCGACAAGGCCGGGAAGCACGCTGCAAGCGGCGCCCGAACTGGCGCAAGCACTGCTCGAGGCAGGCCGGTCGCTGCGCGAACTGCCTTTCACGCCCATGCCGGTCTCTGCCTCCGAGATCCGTCAACGCCTGGCTCAGGGCCAGAACACCGAGGGTCTGCTGCCCGAAGGCGTAGCCCGTCATATCGCCGAACACGGCCTTTACCGTCCCGCATAAGCGGCGGCCAATTCCCTCGCGGGTTATCATTTCATTCATGGATATTCAAAAACTACAACGCGCCGTCATCGACGCCCTGGAAGACGTCAAAGCCCAGGACATCAAGGTGTTCAGCACCACGCACCTGACCAGCCTGTTCGATCGCGTCATCATCGCCAGCGCCACCTCCAACCGCCAAACCCGCGCGCTGGCCTCCAGCGTGGCCGATTGCGGCCGCGCGCTCGGCCTGAGCGGCGTCACCGTTGAAGGCGAAGACACTGGCGAATGGGTCGTGGTCGACCTCGGCTACATCGTCGTGCACCTCATGCAGCCGGCGATTCGACAGTACTACAACCTCGAAGAAATCTGGGGTGACAAGCCGGTGCGCGTCAAGCTGCTCCCTGAGTCCACCCGGCCCGCCCCCATCATGGGCAGCTACGATGCCGTCGGCGACGACGAAAACGAGTAAGCCTTGAAACTCATTGTCGCGGCAGTCGGAACCCGCATGCCGGATTGGGTCGAGACCGCCTGGGACGATTACGCCAAGCGGCTGCCGGCCGACTGCGCGCTGGAACTGCGCGAAATCAAGCCGGAACCGCGCACCAGCGGTAAAACGCCGGCTCAAATGATGGCCGCCGAGGCGCGCCGCATCGAAGCAGCGCTGCCTGCGGGCGCCTTGCGTATCGCACTGGACGAGCGCGGCCGCGACCTCACGACCGTGGGTTTGTCGCAGCAGCTCGAAAAATGGCGTGGCGAAGGCCGTGACGTGGCCTTTCTGGTCGGCGGCCCCGATGGGCTGGACGCCCAGCTGAAAGCCAGTTGCGGTGGCCTGATCCGTCTGTCCTCGCTGACGCTGCCGCATCCCATGGTGCGCGTCCTGCTCTCCGAGCAGCTCTACCGCGCATGGGCCATCCTGACCAACCATCCCTATCACCGTGCCTGAGCCCATGGACCATTGCCCGCGTCTTTATTTGGCTTCGGCCAGTCCACGCCGGCGCGAACTGCTGACGCAGGTCGGTCTGGCCCATACCGTACTGCACCTACCCGCCCCGCCCGGCGAAGACGAACCGCAATGGCCCGGAGAAGCCGCGGCCGACTACGTTCTGCGCACTGCGCGCGACAAGGCGCAGCGGGGCCAGATCTGGATGCGCGAGCAAAACCTGCCCGCACTGCCCCTACTGGCGGCCGACACCACCGTCATCCTGGATGGCCGGGTCCTGGGCAAGCCTGCGGACCGCAGCGACGCAGTAGCCATGCTGGCCGCCCTGTCCGGCACCAAGCATGAAGTGCGCACCGCAGTCGTCTTGGTCCATGAAGATCGGCTATACGAAGCCGTTTCCATCACCCATGTCAGCATGAGAGCGCTGACGGCTGCCGAACGCGAGCGCTATTGCGATAGCGGCGAACCCTACGGCAAGGCGGGCGCTTACGGCATCCAGGGTCTGGCTGGCAGTTTCATCAGCCATATCGACGGCAGCTATAGCGGCGTCATGGGCCTGCCCCTTTTCGAAACTGCCGAACTGCTGCGGCGAGCGGGCATCGCGCTACCCTGATAAGTCGCCGCGGCGCAGCGCTCAGCCTCCTCTTGGCCGCCAGGATGGCCGACGGTAGGCATGCCCTGCCCCGTCAAGCTCGGCCTTTCTCCAAGAGACCGGAACAGACCTCTGCTGCTCCATCATGAAAATGCAGTGTCAAACCCAGACGGCGCCCGCTGCGCACAGGGCTGATCGCCTGCTTTATGCTGACGCGGTAATCCGCGCGCTTCCCTTGGCATGGGCGCAGCCCCCCGCAGAGAATGGCAGCATCGCCCTGCCGCAAAGGGACGACCATCGGCCGGGATTGCATGCGCGGCCGCTGCTCAACCAGCACCAGCTCGCCCCCCGTGAAATCCTCCCCTGGCATGGACAACAGGCCGGCCAGCTGTAGCGGGAAACCGGCAGCGCCGTTCGTACCCGGATGTAAACCCATATAGTCCGACTGATACAGCTCAGTCAGATGGCTCATCTGCGCTTGCGACACAGGCGCCTGAGAGGAGAGCCGATAACGGTGAGGCTGCCCCAGTCGCGCATTCCAACGATTGGCGATTGCCTCCAAAGGCGCATGGCAGGCCGCGCTCAGCGCCGCCAATGCCGGCGGTAAAGCCGACGGAAAATAATGCAGCCTGCCCTGGCCAGCCGCGCCGAGCGGCGCTCGGCGCAGACCGTCCAGCGTCAATGCCATCAAGGCAGGATCGGCCCTCAGCAGACCCGGAATCAGGGCATAGCCCTCTTCATCCAACTGAGCGCCTATCCGCCCCCAATCCAGCACGAACATATCAGCCTCGCCAACCATGAGCCGGCATGCGCCACAAATACCAGGTTGCTGCCGTGCGCCAAGGTTGCCAGTCCTGCCCGATCTCGCGCATGGCGCGCGGTGTGGGCGCCTGGGCCAGTCGCTTGAGACGGCGATAGCCTTCACGCACACCGAAATCATCGGCCGGCAAAATATCGGGGCGCTCCAGGGTATAGATCAATAACATCTCCACCGTCCATCTTCCCACTCCCTTGAGCGTGACCAGACGCTCGATCAGGCTTTCATCATCCAGCCGCAACGCCTCCTCACGGGTGGGCACCAGACCATCCAAGGCCGCCTGAGCAATGCCACGCACTGTGGCCAGCTTGGCCGCCGAGAAACCGCAGGCACGCAGCAACTCGGGCTTTGTTGCGAGCAATTGCGCAGGCCTTGGAAAACACCCAGCCAGCGCCTGTAATCGCAACAAGATCGCGTCACCCGCCTTGGCATGCAATTGCTGATAAGCAATCGCCCGCAGCAAGGCCTCATAAGGCTCACGATCTGGCCTTGTCTCGAGCCGGCAAGGGCCGACAGTGCAGACAAGCCGCGCCCAATCCTCGTCAAGACTGGCCAGAAAGCGGCTTGCCCGAGCAGGGCTTTGTTCGCTCATGGTGTTCAGCACGCATCATGGAAAATCAGGCCGACCGTGTGCCGGCGGCCACTCAGCACACGGCTCACGCCATGCCGCATGGCGGCGCGGCGAAAGCCGCCGCGTTTGCCGGGCAGGGGCCGCTGATTGACGGCAAATACCACAGCATCTCCTTGATTCAGAGGGACAAGCTCGACGCGTTGCGCCTTGCCGCAGGTCTCGGTCATGACAAACTCGCCGCCCTCGAAATCCCGCCCTGGCTCGGACAGCAAAATCGCCAGCTGCAAGGGAAACACCAACTCGCCATAGAGGTCTTGATGCAGACAGTTATAGTCATTCGGACCGTACTGAAGCATCAAGGGCGTCGGGCGCCGCTGTCCCGCCGCATGGCATTGCGCAAGAAACGTGGCGAGGTGGTCCGGATACCGGGTTGCCAGACCCAAATGCCGGTTCCATCGATTGGCGATAGGCGCCAGGCGCTGATAAAGCCCGTGGCGCAAACCATCGAGCAGATCAGGCAAGGGATAAGCAAAATACTTGTACTCTCCCCGCCCAAAACCATGCCGGGCCATGACCACCCGGCTGCGATAGCCCGTCTTGTGCGAGTAGGTCGCCGCCAACGCTTGGCAAGCGGCGGGGTCCAGCAACCCCGGCAACACGGCATAGCCACTGGCATCCAACTCGCGCTCGGCGGCATCCCAACCGGACCTCATCGGGCACGCTCCTGCTCCAGCAATAGACGCTTGCGCTCAATACCCCAACGGTAACCCGTCAGGCTGGCATCCTGACGCAACACCCGATGGCAGGGGATAAGCACCGCCAGCACATTCGCGGCACAGGCGCCCGCCACAGCGCGTACGGCCTCGGGCCTCTTCAAGCCCTGCGCCACCTCGGTATAACTGCGCGTCTGCCCGGCCGGAATGTCGCACAAGGCCTGCCAGACCGACTGCTGAAACGACGTGCCCCCCACATCAAGCTCGATGTGTCCCGCCGCCCGACCCAGGTCAAGAAAATCCGTGATCAGCGCCAGTTCAGGCGCATGCTCGACCGGCACAAGCGGCACCGTCGAAAACACCGACTCAAGTTGCAGCCGCAGCGCTGCGTCGCTATCACCGATGAAAATACAGCAGACCCCCTCCAGGCTAAGGCCGATCAGCACACGGCCCAGCCTTATCGGGCCGCAGACATAACGGATGGGGCCCGCCACTGGCTGCCCCGGCGCACGCAGTTTGAGTTGAAAAAAAGGAGGGCTGCAGGTAGACATGATGGCGGCTCCGAAGCCTGTGACATGCCCTCAGTCTAAGCATGGTTTGAGCCACGCAAACCCCGTTTCTTGCGCTCGAAATTCGCCCCCAAAAAAAACCGGGCGCTATGCCCGGTCTTTTCACTGGCATCCGGCCCGCGCCAAGGCGCGGCCGCTGCCCTCATCAATGGCCCTGCCGGGCCGGACTCGTCGGGTCCGTGGAGGGCAGTTCGCCATCGCTATTGAGCGCGACATGCAAGGCCGTCTTGTCCAGCTCGCCTTCCCAGCGCGCCACCACGATCGAAGCCGTGGCATTACCCACCAGATTGGTCAAGGCGCGGCACTCGGACATAAAGCGGTCCACACCCAGGATAAGCGCCATCCCCGCGACCGGCACCGTCGGCACGACAGACAGCGTTGCCGCCAACGTAATGAAGCCTGCGCCGGTAACACCCGCCGCCCCCTTGGAGCTCAGCATCGCCACTAAGAGCAGGAGAATCTGATCTCCCAACGACAGCGGGATATCGCAAGCCTGGGCGATGAAAAGCGCGGCCATCGTCATATAGATATTGGTGCCGTCCAGGTTGAAGGAATAACCCGTGGGGACCACCAGGCCGACCACCGACTTCGAACACCCGGCGCGCTCCATTTTCTCCATCAGCGTGGGCAGCGCCGCTTCCGACGAGCTAGTGCCCAGCACCAGTAGCAGTTCTTCGCGGATGTAACGCACCAGCTTGATAATGGAGAAGCCGTTGTAGCGTGCCACCATACCCAGCACGACCACCACAAACAGCACCGACGTGGCGTAGAAGGTACCGACCAACATCGCCAGGTTGACGATGGACTTGATACCGTACTTGCCAATGGTGAAAGCCATGGCGCCAAAGGCACCAATAGGCGCGGCCTTCATCAAGATGGCAACCAGCTTGAACACCGGCGCCGACAAGGCGTTGAAGAAGTCCGTGATGGGCTGCGCACGCGGACCAACCATGGCCAGCGACAGACCGAATAGCACCGCCACGAACAAGACCTGCAGAATGTCCCCCCCGACGAAGGGGCTGAGCATGGTCGCCGGAATGATGTTGAGCAGGAAGCCCGTGATCGTCGAGTCATGCGCCTTAGTCACATAACCGGCCACCGACTTCTGGTCCAGCGATGCCGGATCGATGTGCAGGCCCGCGCCCGGCTGAACGATATGGCTCACCACCATGCCAATGATCAGGGCCAGGGTCGAGAACACCAGAAAGTACACCATCGCCTTGCCTGCCACGCGGCCGACTTTTTTCAAGTCGCTCATGGCGGCGATACCCGTGGTCACCGTCAGAAAGATCACCGGCGCGATGATCATCTTCACCAGCTTGATGAAGCCATCGCCCAGCGGCTTCATCGCCTCGCCCAAATCCGGCTTGAAATAGCCCAATAACACGCCAATCACGATGGCGACGAGTACCTGCACATACAGAATTTGATAGAACTTATGCTTACGCACCGGAGCGCCGGCGCTTTGATCCACTTCAATCATCGGGTGTCCCCACCAGTATTCCCGGCACTTATTGCACTGCAGCAGCCCTGAGCCGGGATTGTTTTGCCATGGTTTGCCCACGCATATTGCGTGGCGCCACCCTAGTTATTTGCAAATTCCATGCCAACTTCAGGCGTCCAAAAGACAGATCCAAACAATTGATCTATCTGTCTTTTTTTGATGCATCCGATAGCGCCGAAAACACCATGGGCGGCAAAGCGCACAAGCAGGCGCTAAAATGTGCGAAATCCCGCACACTTTCGCATCGTGAAAGCCCGCCCCTCTCCGCCACCCCCTACCCCAAAGCCGCGCATCGATGCTGCGACGCAACGAAAAAAACGTTGGTCCAGCGCCGCAGCCTGGACACTGTCCGCGCTGGCCTTGCTGATCGTGGTAATGCTGCTGGCCACGCAATGGGCGGAAAACCGCGCGCTAAACGAAATGGCAGAGCGCGCCGACGCGTCGGCGCAGCTGAACACCGTGGCGCTACGCAGCAGCCTGGAAAAATTCCGCGCCGTGCCCGATGTGCTGGCGCGCGACTCCGAAGTGCGCGATGTCCTGGCCTTGCCCGATGCGCAGGCCATCGAAGCCCTGGACGGCAAACTCGATGAGCTGAGCCGCAGCGTCGGCGCCTCGGTCATCTACTTGCTTAACAGGCAGGGGCTGGCCATTGCCGCCAGCAACTGGCGCGAGCCGCTGACCTTTCAGGGCATGGACTACCGATTTCGCCCTTACTTCACCCGCGCGCTGCACGAAGGGCAGGCAGAGTACTTTGCCCTGGGCACCACCAGCCACGAGGCCGGACTGTATCTGTCACGGCGCGTTGAAGATCGGGCTGGGCGCCCCTTAGGTGTGATTGTGCTGAAAATGGAGTTTGGCCAGCAGGAAGCCGATTGGCGTGCGCTGCCCAATCCCTTGTTCGTGACAGACGAACAAGGGATTGTCCTGATCGGCAATGTGCCGCAATGGCAGTTCCGCTCGCTGGCGCCGTTGCCTCCCGAGCAGGCGCAAACCTTGCGTAACAGCCTGCAGTTCGGAGAAGCCACGCTGGCCGCCCTGCCGCTCGCCCCCAGCCTGGCTCATGCTCCGCCTCACGCCCTCACCCGGATCACCACAGCCTTACCAACACTGCCAGCCGGCACCTTGCTGATGCACAGCGCCATGCCTGTCCCTGCCTCGCCCCGCTGGACACTGCATACGCTAATGCCTGTGCAAGCCAACGTGCGGCGCGTCGTCTCCAATGTGCAACTGACCGTATTGCTGCTCATGGCTGCCCTCTATGCGGCCAGCGCCATCATCTATTACCGACGCCGCCTATCGCATGAACGGGTGCGCGCGCAATCTGCCGCTAAAACCCGGCTGGAACGGCGGGTGCACATCCGCACCCGGCAATTACGCAGCAGCAATGAACAACTACTTGCCCAGATAGACGAACGCGAGCGCGCCGAAACAAGGCTGCACGAGATGCAGGATGAACTCGTGCAGGCCAATAAACTGGCCTTGCTGGGCCAGGTCGCCGCCGGTGTCGCCCACGAGATCAACCAGCCGCTTTCGGCCATCCGCGCCTATGCCGATAATGCCGGAACCTTTCTGGAGCGCGGCGACGGTAGCAGCGCCCTCAAGAATCTGCGCACCATCGCGCAGCTAACCGAACGCATCGGCGGCATCACCGGCGAGCTACGAGCGTTTTCTCGCAAGGCGGCTGCCCATATTGCACCGCTAGCCTTGCGCGATGCGGTAGGCGGCGCCTTGCTGCTCATGAGCCCTCGCCTACAGCGTCAGAATGCCGTTCTCGATTACACGCCCCCGCCTGCCTGCGCGTCTGGGCTGACCGCATGCGCCTGGAACAGGTGCTGGTCAACCTGATGCAGAATGCGCTAGACGCAACGCTTCACGCGCCACGCCTGAGCCTGCGTATTACGGCGAGCGAAGATAGCGTCGAACTTGCCCTGACCGACAATGGGCCCGGCATCCCGGCTCATGTGCTGGAAAAACTTTTCACACCCTTCCAGACCACCAAGCCCGAAGGCCTGGGCCTGGGCTTGGTGATCTGCCGTGACATTCTGACCGAATGCGGCGGCACCCTGGCCGCCCGCAACGGCGCCCAAGGTGGCGCAACTTTTCTGATGCGCCTGCGCCGCGCCCCCGACACGGACTCCGCTTGATGAACACACCGCCCAACCTCAGCCAGGTACCGGATACATCGGCCGCAGCTACCGTCATTTTGGTGGATGACGACCCCGATGCGCTGGACGCCGGCATGCAAACGCTGCTGCTGCATGGCATGCGGGCTCAGGGTTATGGTTCCGCCCAGGCGGCGCTGGCTCAGATCGATGCCCAGTTCGGCGGCGTGGTCGTCACCGACGTTCGTATGCCCGGTATCGACGGGTTGGCGTTTTTCCAACGTCTGCGCGACATCGATCCCGACATACCTGTCATTCTGGTCACGGGTCATGGCGATATCCCCATGGCTGTGCAGGCCATGCGCGACGGCGCTTACGACTTTCTTTCCAAGCCCTATCCTGCCGACTTGCTGGTGGCTGCCATACACCGCGCTGCCGAAAAGCGCAGGCTCGTGCTGGCCAACCGGCAACTCCGCGCAGCCGCCACGCAAGCCGATGCCGATGAAACGCCCTTCATCGGCATCACCCCGGCCATTCAACGCATCAAGCAAACGCTGCGGCATATTGCCGACGCCGATGTAGATGTCCTGATAGAAGGCGAAACCGGCACGGGTAAAGAGGTCGTCGCTACCCTGCTACATCGGCTATCGCGCCGTCGCAGCCATCCCTTTGTGGCCATCAATTGCGGCGCGCTGCCCGAAACCGTCATCGAATCCGAACTCTTTGGCCATGAGCCGGGCGCCTTTACCGGCGCGCACAAAAAACGCATCGGCCGTATCGAGTACGCCAGTGGCGGCACCCTGTTCCTGGATGAAATCGAGAGCATGCCGCTAACCGTGCAGGTCAAGCTGCTGCGTGTGCTGGAGACCCGCCAGGTCACCCCCCTGGGTACCAATGAGGTTCGCAAGGTGGATTTGCGCGTAGTGGCCGCCACCAAGACCGACCTCGGTGACCCCTCCATGCGGACCAGCTTTCGGGAAGACCTGTTCTATCGCCTGAATGTCGTTACCATCCATCTGCCGCCGCTGCGCGAGCGGCGCGACGATATCCCGCTATTATTCGCGCATTTCGTCGGTCAGGCGGCGCGCCGCTTTCATTGCGAGGTGCCGCCCGTCACAGATGCCATCCGCGATCATCTGCACACGCACAACTGGCCGGGCAATATCCGCGAACTGGCGCACTTTGCAGAGCGTTTCGTACTGGGCGTACTCAATCCGGCCCCGGCCGCAGCTGCGGCCGAAAGCCAGCTGCCGCTGCCGCTGCCGCAGAGGCTGGAGCGCTACGAGGCGGAAATCATCCGCCAAACACTCGCCGCCCATCACGGCGAGGTCAAGGCCACACTCGATGCCCTGGGCCTGCCGCGCAAAACCTTTTACGACAAGCTGCAAAGACATGGCATCGACCGCCAGGACTATCTCCGCGGATCAGGCGCTCAATAGCGCGCAAAAACGCGCCATATCTACGTTGCCGCCGCTAATGAGCACGCCCACGCGTTTGCCGGCAAACTGCTCGCGCGCCTGGCGCGCGGCAGCCATCGCCAGGCAGCCCGTCGGCTCGGCAACCAACTTCAGGAATTGCGCCAGATAGCGCATCTCGGCCACCAATTGCTCGTCGCTCACCGTCACGATATCGCTCACATCTCGGCGGATGATGGCAAACGGCAATTGACCCAGATGCTGCGTCTGCGCACCGTCAGCAATGGTTTTAGGCGTGTCGATATGCACGATCTCGCCGCTGCGCAAAGAACGCTGCCCGTCATTACCCGCTTCAGGCTCCACACCATAGACCTTGCAAGCGGGCGATAGCGCCTTGGCCGCCAGCAAAGAGCCCGCCAGCAAGCCGCCCCCTCCCAGGCAAACGAACAAAGCATCAAGCTCACCCACCTCTTCGAACAGTTCTTTGGCCGCCGTACCTTGGCCTGCGATCACGTCGGGATGATCGTAAGGAGGGATCAAGGTCAAGCCTTTTTCTTCGGACAATTTGCGGCTGATGGCCTCGCGATCTTCGGTATAGCGGTTATAGAACACGACATTGCCGCCATAACCTTGGGTCGCAGCAACCTTCGAAGCCGGTGCGTCCTCCGGCATGATGATGGTGGCCGGAATCCCCAACAGCGCGGCGGACAGCGCCACGGCCTGTGCATGATTGCCCGAGGAGAAAGCCACCACACCCGCACGGCGCTGCGCCTCATTGAGCCGCGACAAGGCATTGAACCCGCCACGGAACTTGAAGGCCCCCATACGCTGCAGGTTCTCGCACTTCATGAACAACTCTAGGCCAAGCTCCTGGTTCAAGCGGCGCGATGTAGCGACCGGCGTGCGGTGCGCATGGCCTTCGATACGGGCGGCGGCGGCAATGACATCATCATAGGTGGGAAGTGTTTGCATGATCAGCGTTGTGGAGGCGGATTGAAGAAAAAGGCCTGGGCGGGCAGGCAGAGAGATGACCGTACAGAACGGTCTTGGGGAATCAGTCGAGCATCATTTGGCATCGCTGTACACCGTCGCACGCGAGACGCCCAAATGCAAAGCCACGGCCTCCATCGCCCGGCGCACATCCATATAGCCCTCCTCCCTCAACTCGCGCAGCAGTTGCCGGCGGTCTTCGGGCTTGAGCGAACGAGGCGTGCATGCCAGGCGGGCGGCATATTGATCGATACGGGTGCGCAACGCCTGCACACCGGGCGCATCCAGCGACTCTTGAGGCGCCGCGCCACTCGTCACGGCGCTAAACTGCCCCAACATACGCTCCATACTGCGGAACAGCGTCAGGTCCACATTCAAGCACAAGGCCGCAACATAGCGGCCGCTGCTGTCCTTGATGCCTATGGAACTGCTCTTTGCCTGACGCCCGTCTGCGAATTGATTCGCATAGTTGGTCAGCAACTGCGGATATTCCGGATCGGCAATGCGCGCTAACCCAAGCTCCGTGCTGGGGTCGCCCTTCTGCCGGCCGGAAAGATTGTTGTGAATGGCCAGAATCGAATGCTGCGGGTCACGCAAATCGTGCACCACCACCTCGCAAAAAGGCGCGAAAGTCTGGCTGATGCCGAGGGCAATCTGTTCTAGCTGACCGAGCAGGGCCTCATGCTCGGTCACGCTTGCGGGCTTAGACATTTGGAAATTTTGTCCAATACTGGACTTTTTGTCAAATATTAGCCCGCTGCCAAGCAAGACGCAGCAAAGCCTGGCGGCGAAAGCCGGCTCCCAGCAGCGGCCGCTCAGCGGTTCATCACACCCGCGTTTTGGCCGTGATCAAACGCCGCTATCAATATGCGGCTGCGCCGAAACACCGACGCTCTGAGCGACGCCCTCGCCAGCGCGATACCCCGCCTGCTCTTCGGATAGCCATTCTCGTGCGAAGGCCGCGCGGAACTCTCGCAAGCACGCCAAGCGCTGCGCGCCCAGTCGCCGCCCTGCCTCAGTGCCCATACTGGCGGGCAAACCCGCCAGCTTCAGCTCGATATGATCCAGTGTGTAGCGGCCATCATCGAGCTCTCTCGCCCTGGCCAGCGGGTCTGTCGGGTGGGCCAGTGCCCGCCCGAGCGCGCCACCGATCGAAAACATCCGGGCAAGGCCCACCGCGCCCAACGCATCCAACCGGTCGGCATCCTGCACGATCCAAGCTTCCACGCTGCGGGGTGTCACCGCCGCCGAATAACTATGCGCGGTAATCGCATGCTCGACCGCCTGAATGCGCAGCTCGTCCAGACCTGCCGGCACAAGCAATACGCGCGCGCGATCCGCCGACAGCGCTGATGCCTGGGCCCTGCGAGGATTGTTTTTAGGCAGGTTCACCAAATCATGCAGGTAACAGGCAATCGCCACGACAACGGCGTCCGCCTCGGGATGTGACAGCAACAACTGCCGGGCCGTTGACCAGACCCGGTCCAAATGATTCAGATCGTGCGCGGGGTCCTGCGCCATCTCCGCATCCGCCAAGCGACGCGCCCGGGCCGCCCAGCCCTGCGCGGTAGTCCGAGATTTCACCATCCCGTCAGGCCTTAGCGATTACGTCTGAATTATCTCGCATGTCATCCCCCCCTCTGTTCAGCACGTCATGCTGCCCTATTTTTTATCGCGAACCACAATGCAAAATTGGACTGCAGGCTACACCGTCGACATCCCCTATGTCCACGGCTATTACCGTGAACTCAATCCGCTCTGGCTGAAGCAGGTCATGCTACAGGCTGGCGTCGCCTTCCCGGAATGCGGCGTAGCCTGCGAACTCGGCTTCGGGCAAGGACTGGGCATCAATATCCACGCCAGCGCTTCTTGCTGGCAATGGTATGGCACTGACTTCAATCCCGAGCATGCGGCTTTTGCCCAGGCTCTGGCCAGGGAAAGCGGCAATCCCGCCGTGCTGCGCGATGACGCTTTCGATGCTTACGCACAGCGCGACGATCTACCCGACTTTGACTTTATTGCCCTGCACGGCATCTGGTCCTGGATCTCCGACGATAACCGGCAGGTCATCGTGGATTTCATCCGCCGCAAGCTGAAACTGGGCGGCGTCGTCTATATCAGCTACAACACCTTGCCCGGATGGGCGCCCTTCATCCCGCTGCGACAGCTGCTCACCAACCACGCCCGCTACATGGGTCACGGCACTTGGCCCGAACGCGCCCATCAAGCCCTGGATTTCACCGAAAAACTCCTCGCCAGCGATCCGCTCTATCTGCGCGCCGCGCCGCTGCTTACGTCCCGCACCCAGGACATGCGCAAGCATGATGTGCACTATCTGCTGCACGAGTACTTCAATCGCGACTGGACTCCTACGTCTTTCTCACAGCTTGCAGACTGGATGCGCTCGGCCAAACTTGATTTCGTCTGCAGTGCCGACCCGCTCGACCAAATAGAAGCCCTGAGCACCACTGAAGAGCAAAGAGCCCTGCTGGCCGAGGTCCACGATCGCACCTTTTACCAGGATGTGCGGGACCTCATGGTCAGCCGCAACTTCCGCAAGGATTACTGGGTCAAGGGGCCTCGTGTATTACCCGCTGCGGAACAAAGCGAACAGATCGCCGCCCAACGGGTCATTCTGACCAGCCTGCGCGAGAGCATTTCCACAACGGTGAGCGGCGGAGTGCGTGAAGCCACCCTGCGCGAATCCATCGCAGGCCCGGTGCTAGACATCCTTCAAGACCATAAAGCGCATCGCATTGGCAAGCTGCAAGCCCAGCTTGCAGGCCACAACATTACCGGCGCCCAACTGCATGAGACCCTGCTCATCCTGATGGCCGCTGGCCATCTCTCGCCTGCCCAGGAGGACTCGCAAATCGAACAAACCCTGGCGCGAACGCAGGCCATCAACCGGCTTATTCTGCGCCAAGCAAAGCACAACGATGCGCTGCAGTATCTGGCCAACCCGGCCACAGGCGGGGGCTTCTCCATCGACCGCATCGCACGTCTGCTGATCCTGGCGCGAGAAACAAGCAGCCATCCCGAAGACTGGGTGCAAGCCACCTGGAGCATACTCAAGCAAAACGGCCAAAGGCTGCTCAAAGAGGGTGAGGCCCTGGAGACCGAAGACGACAACATCGAGCATCTGCGTTCGATAGCCCAGCATTTCGAGCGCAATCGCCTGCCTCTTCTGCGCGCAATGGGCATACTCTGACCCCCGGGATTTCACTAATACAGCAAACGTTTTTACCGCGCTCTCAGCGCGGCAAACGCCTTGTTGGGCATGCTGCAAATCCCTCTCAGCGTTTATTAACCCACTGATAAAAAAAGATTTTCTGAAACCCTAGCCGCGTCGGCTTGCCGGGAATCTGTTCTGACCGGCATCACCCATAAGCCACATGAATATGAAGAATAAATAAATACGATTTTTCTTATGCTCGAGGACAGCCGTATAAAGAGGCCGATTACGCCGCAATCCTGCGGTCAGTCTGTTATCGAGAGAGAAATGAAGGGGAATCAACAAACGGCCACGCACCAACCCGTGCGTGCGTCCGTCGCAGCTTTCGTCGGCACCATGATCGAGTGGTACGACTTCTACATTTACGCCACCGCCGCCGCGCTGGTATTCGGCAAACTCTTCTTCCCTTCGGTTGACGGTTTCTACGGCACCCTGGCCGCCTTTGGCACCTTCGCTGTCGGCTTTTTCGCACGCCCCTTGGGTGGCGCCGTATTCGGCCACATCGGCGACCGCATCGGCCGCAAAAAATCCCTGGTCATCACCTTGCTCATGATGGGCACGGTCACCGTGCTGATCGGCCTCTTGCCGACCTATGCGCAAATCGGCGTCTGGGCCCCTGTGCTGCTGGTTGTACTGCGCTTTATTCAAGGTATCGCCGTAGGCGGTGAATGGGGCGGTGCGGTATTGATGGCCGGAGAACACTCTCCCGACCAGAAAAAACGCACCTTCTTCGCCTCTTTCGCCCAATTGGGCAGCCCGGCCGGTCTCATCCTGTCGATGCTGATGTTCAAGCTGGTCACCTCGATGGATGACGCGGCGTTCATGAGCTGGGGTTGGCGTGTGCCCTTCCTGTTCAGCGCCGCCCTGCTGATCGTGGGTTTTGCCATCCGCATGAGCGTCAAAGAGTCGCCCGACTTTCTGGCGGAACAGGAAAAAAAGGCCAAACTCAGCAAAGCCAGCCAGGACAAAGCACCGCTCATGGAAGTCCTGCGCGGCGCTCCTGGCATGTTGGCCTTGGCGGTCGGCTCCAACGTGCTGGGCATTGCCGGCTTCTATTTCACTAGCACCTTCATGATCGCCTACACCACACAATATGTAGGCCTGTCGCGCGCCGTCGTGCTGGACTCGCTCCTGCTGGTGTCGGTCATGCAATTCTTCATCACGCCGATTTCCGCCTACATCGCCACGCGGATCGGCAACCAGCGTTTCTTGGTAATCACCTCCTTCCTGTCGGTGTTCACGCCCTATCTGATGTTCAATCTGGTGGACATGGGTACGCGCACCTCTCTGACCCTGGGCGTGGGTTCGGCCGTGCTCTTCATTGGCGCCTTCTACGCCGTGATCGCAGGCTATGTGAGCGACAGCTTCCCGACCCGCATTCGCTATACGGGTATCTCGATGGCCTATCAGCTCTCGGGCGCTATCTTCGGTGGCCTCACCCCCATCATCGGCACCATTCTCGCCCAGGAGTTCAAGGGGCAATGGTGGCCGCTGGCACTGCTGTTCTCCGGCATCTCCTTGCTGTCCATGGTGTCGGTACTTTTCCTCGCCAATCGCCGCCAAGGCGGCGCGGCTTGAGCCGTAGGGACTACTCATGAAAACGTTCTACCACCCCGATCAAAAACTGCATCACCCGCAAACGTATTTTTCGCGGGGCATGATGCGCAAACCCCAAGAAGTCCCGCTACGTCTGGACGCGCTGGTCGAAGGCGTGCGCAAGCTCAATTTCGACATCATTGAGCCGACCGATGCCGGCGCAGGCGCCATCAGCGCCGTGCACTCCCTGGACTATCTGCGTTTTCTGCAAGAAGCCCATACGCGCTGGAAAGAACTGCCGGATGATTGGGGCAACGAAGTGGTTTCTAACATCTTCGTGCGTGAACCCAACGCCCTGCGTGGCGTGCTGGCGCAAGCCGCGCGCTACCTGGCCGATGGCAGCTGCCCGGTCGGTCCCAATACGTGGCGCTCGGCCTACTGGGCTGCGCAATGTGCGATCGGCAGCGCCCAGGCTCTGCTTGACGGTGATCGCCATGCCTACGCCCTCTGCCGTCCTCCAGGCCATCACGCCCGGCGCGATGCCGCTGGCGGCTTCTGCTATCTGAACAACGCCGCCATCGCGGCGCAAATGCTCACTCAGAAGTTCAAGCGCGTCGCCATTCTGGATACCGACATGCACCATGGCCAAGGCATCCAGGAGATCTTCTACGAGCGCAGCGATGTACTCTACGTCTCGATCCACGGAGACCCTGAAAACTTCTACCCGGTCGTCGCCGGTTTCGAAGATGAGCGTGGCGCCGGCGAGGGCCTGGGTTTCAACGTGAATCTGCCCATGCCGCATGGCTCGCCCGAAGGCGTGTTCTTCGACCGTCTGCACCAGGCTCGCCGCGCCATCGAGCTATTCCAACCTGATGCGCTGGTGCTCTCACTGGGTTTTGACGTATTCGAGAAAGACCCGCAAGCCATGGTGGCGGTCAGTTCCGACGGGTTTGAGCGTCTGGGTCACACCATCGGCAGCCTTGGTCTGCCCACCATCATCGTTCAAGAAGGCGGCTATTACATCGAAGGCCTCGAAGACAACGCCGAACGCTTCTTCAACGGCATGGCGCGCGCCTAAGCCAGGCCGGCCTAGCCTAGGCCAAGCTGCCCCCCTGCTTTGTTAAAGCAGGGGGGTTTTTCATTGCACGCCCTCAGCGCGCAAAGATCCGGGCCCGCCGACAGCTGCCGGCGTATGCGCATGCCTTAATCGATCACCGCAGCAAGCCCGAACATTGGTCAGAATAGGCAACGCGCCGCGGCGCATGCCCAGATTGCGCCCCGGTCTTCCAAACCCCGCTGTGCCTTCAGCCATGCGCCGTCTCCGGCCACGAGCCAGCGCAACAGCGTCTGGCTCGGTTTGATGCCTATTTCCTCAGTTTGCTATGCTGGCCGCAGAACACATTTACTGCGGTCCCAAGACTGCGGCTCAAGGAAGTTTCCTTTTCATGTCCACCGCTATCGCTCGTAAAACCAGTTCATCAACCTTGGCTCCCGAGCGCATGGACTGGAATCTGCTGCGCACTTTCATGTTCGTTGTGCAAGAACGCGGCGTCGGCCGTGCGGCGACCGCTTTGCACTTGAGCCAGCCCGCCGTGAGTCAGGCCCTCAAACGGCTTGAAGAAGCCGTCGGCGGCCTGCTCCTTTATCGCCGTAACGGAGAATTCCGCCTGACCGGCCTGGGCGAAGAAATCTATCAACTGGCGCGCGAGATGTACTCCATGGTGGCGCGTATCGACGAGGCCGTAACCCAAGAGGAGGATGAAGTCGCCGGAGTGCTGCGCCTGATGGTGATGAGCCGAATTCAGAGCGCAGCCTATGACGATTTTTTATGCCAATTCCATCGCCGCTATCCCAAGGTGGAATTCCACGTCGATGTCATGCAAAGCTCGGCGATTCTGGATGCCTTGAGCAAACGTGTACCCGCGCTGGGTATATGCCTCTGTCGTAAAGCCATAGACGGTAATCTCGACCATCGCCTATTACTGCGGCATCGCTATGTACTCGTATGCGGGCGCAACCATCCACTTTTTTCGCGCCGTAAGATACGGCTGGACGATCTGCGAGACCAAAACTTCATATGCTTCGCCAGTGACCAACTGGGTGACACGCTCTCGCCCCTCACGATTTTCCGTGATCAGGAAGGATTCACCGGGCGCATCGTGGGCACCTCCGCCTATGTCGAAGAAATCCGCCGCATGGTCATCGCCGGCATGGGCTTGAGTTGCCTGCCCGAACACCTCATCAGCCAGGATGTGATCGCGGGAGACCTCAAGCGTCTGCCCCCTGAACATCCCATCGCCGAGATCGACGTATTTTTGGCCTGGCATAAAGAACGCAAACTGAATTCCGCCGAACAAGCCTTCCTGGACTCGTTCGAACGATTCCTGGAGCGTGCCCCAATCGAACGCCAGTTGCCGGCCAATCCCATTCTCATCAGCTCTTGAATCAAGCGACATCGTCGTCCAGAAGCGCCCTTGACACTGTTCAAGGCCCTCCGCCCTACTCGGTATACCCACGCTTTCCCAGCCGATCCAGCCCCCAAGCAGCCCGGCCTCATCGCAAACGATTTTTGTGCGGCATCGTCATGCGTAGTCTAGCGGGCCAAAGCATGAGTAGACGGATACCAACCGCTCAACATAATGTTGAAACTGGCATTTCCGGTTCGGCTCCAAGCTCCGGATAAGCGTTCTGCGCACCGCCCAAGATCCCCACAAGCTCTCGCCCTCTCCCTCCCGGCCCAAATAGGGCGGCGCCGAGCAGGCACCGGGTTTTCGCAGGCTGAGAGGGTGTTGGGGCGTGGCGCCTGGGGGAAGGCGAGCCGCGCAGGCAGGGGGTGCGGCAAGGGCCAGCGCAAGGGTGAAGCGCAAAAACAAAACCCCACAAGCGGTAGCTTGTGGGGTTTTGAGGGATAAAAGCCTGACGATGACCTACTTTCACAGGCGTAAACCAACTATCATCGGCGCGAAGGCGTTTCACTGTCCTGTTCGGGATGGGAAGGAGTGGGGCCACCTTGCTATGGTCGTCAGGCGTAACTGGCTAAGCAGTTGACGCTGTTGTCAACAGCTTGAATTTGGAAGAAGCGTCACGCGGGTTGCGTTGATGTATGTTCAGACGGCACTGGCGCGTATGGCCAGCAATCGTATATGTAAGACTAAAGAGTTATAGGATCAAGCCGCACGGGCAATTAGTATCGGTTAGCTTAACGCATTACTGCGCTTCCACACCCGACCTATCAACGTCCTGGTCTTGAACGACCCTTTAGAGAGATCTAGTCTCTGGGATACCTAATCTTCAGACGAGTTTCCCGCTTAGATGCCTTCAGCGGTTATCTCTTCCGTACTTAGCTACCCGGCAATGCCATTGGCATGACAACCGGTACACCAGAGGTACGTCCACTCCGGTCCTCTCGTACTAGGAGCAGGCTCCGTCAAGTATCCAACGCCCACGGCAGATAGGGACCAAACTGTCTCACGACGTTTTAAACCCAGCTCACGTACCTCTTTAAATGGCGAACAGCCATACCCTTGGGACCGGCTACAGCCCCAGGATGAGATGAGCCGACATCGAGGTGCCAAACACCGCCGTCGATATGAACTCTTGGGCGGTATCAGCCTGTTATCCCCAGAGTACCTTTTATCCGTTGAGCGATGGCCCTTCCATTCAGAACCACCGGATCACTATGTCCTGCTTTCGCACCTGTTCGACTTGTCAGTCTCACAGTCAAGCACGCTTATGCCATTGCACTATCAGCACGATTTCCGACCGTACCTAGCGTACCTTCGAGCTCCTCCGTTACACTTTGGGAGGAGACCGCCCCAGTCAAACTGCCCACCATGCACTGTCCCCGATCCGGATAACGGACCAAGGTTAGAACCGCAAACAAACCAGGGTGGTATTTCAAGGACGGCTCCCTCGAATCTGGCGACTCGAGTTCTGCGCCTCCCACCTATCCTACACAGGCCGGTTCACAGTTCAATGCAAAGCTACAGTAAAGGTTCATGGGGTCTTTCCGTCTAGCCGCGGGTAGATTGCATCATCACAAACACTTCAACTTCGCTGAGTCTCGGGAGGAGACAGTGTGGCCATCGTTACGCCATTCGTGCAGGTCGGAACTTACCCGACAAGGAATTTCGCTACCTTAGGACCGTTATAGTTACGGCCGCCGTTTACCGGGGCTTCGATCAAGAGCTTGCACCCCATCACTTAACCTTCCGGCACCGGGCAGGCGTCACACCCTATACGTCGACTTTCGTCTTTGCAGAGTGCTGTGTTTTTAATAAACAGTCGCAGCCACCGATTCTCTGCGACCCCATCATGCTCAGCGCGCAGGCGCCTCACACTACCGGGGCATACCTTCTCCCGAAGTTACGGTATTAATTTGCCGAGTTCCTTCTCCCGAGTTCTCTCAAGCGCCTTGGAATATTCATCCCGTCCACCTGTGTCGGTTTGCGGTACGGTCTCGTACAGCTGAAGCTTAGAGGCTTTTCTTGGAACCACTTCCAATCACTTCGCGAGACATGCTCGCTCGAGCCACACCCTTGATTTACGCGCCCGGATTTGCCTAAGCGCCATCTTCAATGCAGCAACAGGGACATCCAACACCCTGATGATCTTCCGCGATCCGTCCCCCCATCGCACTGTACGACGGTGCTGGAATATTAACCAGCTTCCCATCAGCTACGCATCTCTGCCTCGCCTTAGGGGCCGACTCACCCTGCGCCGATGAACGTTGCGCAGGAAACCTTGGACTTACGGCGAGGGGGCTTTTCACCCCCTTTATCGCTACTCATGTCAGCATTCGCACTTCTGATACCTCCAGCAGCCTTCACAAGCCACCTTCGCAGGCTTACAGAACGCTCTCCTACCGCGTGTACTCAAAGTACACACCCGCAGCTTCGGTTTATCACTTAGCCCCGTTACATCTTCCGCGCAGGACGACTCGATCAGTGAGCTATTACGCTTTCTTTAAAGGGTGGCTGCTTCTAAGCCAACCTCCTGACTGTCTATGCCTTCCCACTTCGTTTCCCACTTAGTGATAATTTGGGACCTTAGCTGGCGGTCTGGGTTGTTTCCCTCTTGAGTCCGGACGTTAGCACCCGGTGCTCTGTCTCCCAAGCTGTACTTGCGGGTATTCGGAGTTTGCCATGGTTTGGTAAGTCGCCATGACCCCCTAGCCATAACAGTGCTCTACCCCCCGCAGTAATACTTGAGGCACTACCTAAATAGTTTTCGGAGAGAACCAGCTATTTCCAGATTTGTTTAGCCTTTCACCCCTATCCACAGCTCATCCCCTAGTTTTTCAACACTAGTGGGTTCGGTCCTCCAGCACGTGTTACCGTGCCTTCAACCTGGCCATGGGTAGATCATCTGGTTTCGGGTCTACACCCAGCGACTCAACGCCCTATTCGGACTCGCTTTCGCTACGCCTTCCCTATTCGGTTAAGCTTGCCACTGAATGTAAGTCGCTGACCCATTATACAAAAGGTACGCCGTCACCCCACAAGGAGGCTCCGACTGTTTGTATGCACACGGTTTCAGGATCTATTTCACTCCCCTTCCGGGGTTCTTTTCGCCTTTCCCTCACGGTACTGGTTCACTATCGGTCGATCACGAGTATTTAGCCTTGGAGGATGGTCCCCCCATCTTCAAACAGGATTTCACGTGTCCCGCCCTACTTCTCTTACGCTTAGTTCCACCACCCGCATTTCATCTACAGGGCTATCACCTGCTACGGCCAGACTTTCCAGACTGTTCGATTATACGGATGGCTAAATCGTAAAGGCTCTTCCGATTTCGCTCGCCACTACTATCGGAATCTCGGTTGATTTCTTTTCCTCGAGCTACTGAGATGTTTCAGTTCACCCGGTTCGCTTCCACTGACCTATGTATTCAGTCAGGGATACTGCTTGCGCAGTGGGTTTCCCCATTCGGACATCTACGGATCAAAGCTTGTTTGCCAGCTCCCCGTAGCTTTTCGCAGGCTACCACGTCCTTCATCGCCTGTGATCGCCAAGGCATCCACCATGTGCACTTAGTCGCTTGATCCTATAACACTTGAGTCTTATAGGTTGCTGTCATTTCGCGTTTGTGCCGTTCTTAAGTTCAAAAGCTCTGACCATCTCTGGTCAGCTTGAGACTTGGAACATAATCATGCAATCACAACCCGTATTCATCTTCGTCAAGTTCCCTTGATTACTCGATAAACACTTTACGTTGTGCTTCTTCCAAATTGTTAAAGAACATATATAGCTGTCAGGCCTAAACCTAACGATTAAGACTGCTCGCAACCTTAACCGTTAACCTCAGACTCGCGAAGGATGAAACCTCTCTCTAACCGCCTCACTTCCAATCCGGCATCAACCGAATCAAAAGTAACTGGTGGAGGTGAACGGGATCGAACCGATGACATCCTGCTTGCAAAGCAGGCGCTCTCCCAGCTGAGCTACACCCCCGTATTCGTGGTGGGTCTGGTTGGATTCGAACCAACGACCCCCGCCTTATCAAGACGGTGCTCTAACCGACTGAGCTACAGACCCCAGACTTCAAATCTTCCGGATCTGTTCGATCCTTCGCAGCTATATTCAAACAACCGATAAGCGTGGACACTTAATGCGAGCACTTAGCTCTTAAAGGAGGTGATCCAGCCGCACCTTCCGATACGGCTACCTTGTTACGACTTCACCCCAGTCATGAATCCTACCGTGGTAATCGCCCCCCTTGCGGTTAGGCTAACTACTTCTGGTAAAACCCACTCCCATGGTGTGACGGGCGGTGTGTACAAGACCCGGGAACGTATTCACCGCGACATGCTGATCCGCGATTACTAGCGATTCCGACTTCACGCAGTCGAGTTGCAGACTGCGATCCGGACTACGATCGGGTTTCTGGGATTGGCTCCCCCTCGCGGGTTGGCGACCCTCTGTCCCGACCATTGTATGACGTGTGAAGCCCTACCCATAAGGGCCATGAGGACTTGACGTCATCCCCACCTTCCTCCGGTTTGTCACCGGCAGTCTCATTAGAGTGCCCTTTCGTAGCAACTAATGACAAGGGTTGCGCTCGTTGCGGGACTTAACCCAACATCTCACGACACGAGCTGACGACAGCCATGCAGCACCTGTGTTCCGGTTCTCTTGCGAGCACTCCCAAATCTCTTCGGGATTCCAGACATGTCAAGGGTAGGTAAGGTTTTTCGCGTTGCATCGAATTAATCCACATCATCCACCGCTTGTGCGGGTCCCCGTCAATTCCTTTGAGTTTTAATCTTGCGACCGTACTCCCCAGGCGGTCAACTTCACGCGTTAGCTGCGCTACTAAGGCCCGAAGGCCCCAACAGCTAGTTGACATCGTTTAGGGCGTGGACTACCAGGGTATCTAATCCTGTTTGCTCCCCACGCTTTCGTGCATGAGCGTCAGTGTTATCCCAGGAGGCTGCCTTCGCCATCGGTGTTCCTCCGCATATCTACGCATTTCACTGCTACACGCGGAATTCCACCTCCCTCTGACACACTCTAGCTCGGTAGTTAAAAATGCAGTTCCAAAGTTAAGCTCT
The DNA here is from genome assembly GCF_034424645.1 of Bordetella avium. Taxonomy (NCBI): domain Bacteria; kingdom Pseudomonadati; phylum Pseudomonadota; class Betaproteobacteria; order Burkholderiales; family Alcaligenaceae; genus Bordetella; species Bordetella avium. Next base: position 1,429,350 of record NZ_CP139969.1, on the reverse strand, counting down.
GGGATTTCACATCTTTCTTTCCGAACCGCCTGCGCACGCTTTACGCCCAGTAATTCCGATTAACGCTTGCACCCTACGTATTACCGCGGCTGCTGGCACGTAGTTAGCCGGTGCTTATTCTGCAGGTACCGTCATTTGCGCAAGGTATTAGCCTGCGCCTTTTCTTTCCTGCCAAAAGTGCTTTACAACCCGAAGGCCTTCATCGCACACGCGGGATGGCTGGATCAGGGTTTCCCCCATTGTCCAAAATTCCCCACTGCTGCCTCCCGTAGGAGTCTGGGCCGTGTCTCAGTCCCAGTGTGGCTGGTCGTCCTCTCAAACCAGCTACGGATCGTCGCCTTGGTGAGCCGTTACCCCACCAACTAGCTAATCCGATATCGGCCGCTCTAATAGTGCGAGGCCCGAAGGTCCCCCGCTTTCCCCCGTAGGGCGTATGCGGTATTAGCTACGCTTTCGCGTAGTTATCCCCCGCTACTAGGCACGTTCCGATACATTACTCACCCGTTCGCCACTCGCCACCAGACCGAAGTCCGTGCTGCCGTTCGACTTGCATGTGTAAAGCATCCCGCCAGCGTTCAATCTGAGCCAGGATCAAACTCTTCAGTTTAATCTCTGTGTTGCGCCGTTAATCTCTTAACGACGACTTTCGCTTGCTCAAAGGAAGTGAGGTGATAGTTTCGAAAAACTAAACCTTACTTCTATATGAGCACTTGATAGTTTCGCTTCCCGTCAGACCTAAGCCTGACGTTGCGCACTCACACCAAGTGCCCACACTTATCGGTTGTTTAATTGTTAAAGAGCGGTCTTGCTAATTCTGTACTACCTTACTGCTTCGCTTCTCACTTACCGCGTCGCTCGGCTTATCTGCCGTTCGTCGCTGCATCGTTGTCAGCAGCAGAGAAACGAGATTATGAAGGAGTTTTTTTCGTTTGTCAACTCAGCTTCGCTTTTTTCGTATCGCTTGCGAAGATTTTTTTCTCCACTCACGCTACCGGCGAAACACCGAGTTGGCAACTTACTCACCACCTCACAGCAACCTAAGTCACTGCTCACCTCTTATCTCACTTCCTTGCTCTAGCAGCTCTCGAAACACCCTGCCGTTTTGCAGATCCGGGTAAACCCGAATGTTTCGATAACTGCCAAGCCCGAAACTATAACACAACTTTTTGGAATTTTGCAAGTCACTCGCAATTTTTTATTCCCCGTCGTGCCGCACTGGAATCCGGGCCGGCTATCGCCTTAACCTCTCTCCCCGTGCCTGACGCCTATCTGCTCTTCCCACGTTTCGCTTTGCGATAACCGCTTTGGAATCAAACACATAAACCTCAATTCCGGCTTCACTTCACTGACTGCGCCGCGTCTGCGTTGCTGTCTGTGCTGCGAAGGAGGCGAACTATAGCACAGCTTTTTTCGCCCTGTCTCGGCTTTGACTCTTTTTTTAAAGAAAAATGAAAAAATCCGGCGATAGGACGGATTTAGCGGGCTTGCGCCCCCGGAATACGCGGTCTCGCTGGCGCGCAGGACGTCGGCACGCCAGACTTACGCTACCCTAGCGCATCCCTATATATAGACGCACAACAATGACCGAAGACATTCTGATCAACATCACGCCTTTCGAAACCCGCGTGGCCATCGTCGCGCAGGGCTCGGTCCAGGAGTTGCATGTTGAACGCAGCATTCAGCGCGGACACGTCGGCAATATTTACCTGGGACGGGTGGTCCGGGTATTGCCTGGGATGCAGAGTGCCTTCGCCGATATCGGGCTTGAGCGTGCCGCCTTTATACATATTGCAGATCTGCGCGAGAACCGGCAGGAACGCAGCCAGGGCCAGAATCCGACACCCATAGAAAAGCTGTTGTTCGAAGGCCAGACCCTGATGGTCCAGGTCATTAAGGACCCACTGGGCACCAAAGGAGCCCGCCTGTCGACCCAGATCAGCATTGCGGGTCGCATGCTGGTGTATCTGCCTCATGACCCGCATATCGGTATTTCACAGAAGATCGACTCCGAGGCGGAGCGGACCCAGCTACGCGAACGTTTGCAAGCCTTGGTGCCCGGCGAAGAAAAAGGGGGGTTTATCGTTCGCACTCAGGCCGAGGGGGCCGCCGACGAGGAGCTGTCCGCCGACCTGGAGTATTTGCGCAAGCTTTGGGCTAGCGTCCAGATGGCTGCACGCAGCCAGCCCGCCCCGACCTTGCTGCACCAGGACCTAACTCTTGCGCAGCGAGTTCTGCGCGATATGGTCGGGCCTTATACGGGTGTAATTCAGGTGGACTCGCGCAGCACGACGGCCGCGCTACAAGAGTGGGGCAAGGTGTACACCCCTTCCGTCGTGCCTCGTATCCGTCATTACAGCGGCGAGCGGCCGCTATTCGATACCGCGAACGTCGATGAAGAGATAGCCCGCGCCTTGTCGCGCCGGGTTGATCTGAAATCGGGCGGGTATTTGATCGTTGACCAAACCGAAGCACTGACCACCGTAGACGTGAATACGGGAGGCTTTGTCGGTGGGCGCAATTTCGACGACACCATCTTCAAGACCAATCTGGAAGCCGCCCAGGCGATTGCCCGGCAACTGCGTTTACGCAATCTGGGAGGCATCGTAATTCTGGACTTCATCGACATGGAGGACAGCGGGCACCGCGACACGGTGCTCGCCGAACTCAAAAAGGCCCTGTCACGTGATCGCACCCGTATGACGGTCAATGGCTTTACGCAACTGGGACTGGTCGAGATGACGCGCAAGCGTACCCGGGACTCTCTGGCCCATCAGCTTTGCGAGCCCTGCCCTATGTGTCAGGCGCGCGGCAATGTGCGTACGGCCCGCACGGTCTGTTATGAGATTTTGCGCGAGATTCTGCGCGAAGCCCGGCAGTTCAATCCAAAAGAGTTCCGGGTGTTGGCTGCCCAGAGCGTCGTGGATCTGTTTCTGGAAGAGGAAAGCCAGCACCTGGCAATGCTGGGCGACTTTGTCGGCAAGCCCATCTCCTTAGAGGTAGAGGGCAGCTATTCTCAAGAACAATACGACATCATCCTGATCTGATTATCAGGACTTGTCTGCTTTTCTCATTATCTCTACGATACCTCGGCGTTGCTGGGGGTTTTTTTATCTTGAGTTCTCCACAGCCATCTCAGAATCTCATAAATATTGGGTAGCTAGATGGGTAGCTGCGCCAATTAGCTACCCAAGCAGACAAGATCTATGGCGACAAAACGAGTTTTACAAGGCCTGTTGACCGATCTACAGATAAAGAGCCTAACCCGCACTGGAGAGCCCACAGCAAAGTCAGATGGCGGCGGTTTGACATTTACGCTATCCAAGGCGGGTACCGCCTCATGGGTCTTGCGATATAGGGTAGGCGGGCGCCGTCGAGAGCTAACCCTCGGGAACTACCCGGATATCAGTCTCTCTGACGCCAGGAGGATGGCCAGGGAAAAGCGCGTCGATGTTGATCAGGGCATTGATCCTGCTGGGCTGAAAGCGTCGGCCAAATTGGAAGCCAAGACGGCCAAGCTGGTAAAGGATGTCATCGCGGACTATCGCAGCAAGCGTTTGCAGCATCTGGCTAACAACACCATACGCACCTACTCCCGCCAGCTAACAATCGTCGATAGATCAATCGGCGCCAGGCCAATCAAGGATGTAACGCCCGAAGATATCGTCGGAATTATCGAGAGAAGGAAAGCGAACTGGACCACCCCATCGGGAGGATGGAGGGAAACAGAGACTCTATATATAGTAATACGCGAAATCTTCAAGTTCGCCGCTGGCCAACGCCTGATCACTGTCAACCCAGCCGTCGGCATTAGCCTTGAGGCGGTCATCGGCACCCGGCCAAAAAGCAAGACGCGCCTGATGTTGACCCCCAGCGAGTTGCGCGAGGTCATGAACGCCAGGATGAACCGACAAAACCAGTTGTCGATCTGGATCTTAATGGCCACTGCCGTTCGCGTTTCGGAGCTATACACGGCCAAGCGCGAGAATATATTCCTGGACGAGTACACGATAAAGCGGCTAGGGGCTGGTCGCTGGCATATCCCAGCAAGCAAGATGGGGCCGGGAATCGACATACCCTTAGCACCGCCAGTAGTCGAATGGTTCAAAGAATTGTCATCGCTCGCCCTGGACTCTGCCTATATTCTTCCGGCCAGAACAGCGGGACGCCTTGAGCGCGGTGGCGGCGACAACTATTTAGATGAAAACACCATCGCATTTTGCATTGACTCCTGGATTGACGGGCACAAGCCGGACGTTCGCCGGTTCACGCCGCATGATCTGCGGTCAACCGCAAGGTCCTATTTGCGAGCATTGGGCACACCGCGTGACATTGCCGAGATGTGCCTTAACCACAAGCTACGCGGCGTTGAAGGTATTTACGATCAGTACACCTATTGGCCGGAACGGCTGGAAGCCCTGACAAAGCTCGCCGATTTCTACGTCAGTCATCAGGGTGAAGCGCAGGCCACGGGGCTGGCCAGAAACGCCTTGCGCCTCGTGGGCTAAGTCAGCGCGAGGAGCCCAGCCCCCGCACATACCCCTGTAGCCCGTTCACCTGGTCGGCCCATCCCGCAGCATCTCGGCCCAGCTGCTCATATGCTCCGACACACGCCCCAATAACTCCGATCCAGTCGGGGCTGGTCGCATCAGATCGGCCGCTGGCGTCGGCAGTCGTGGCTCTCCGCTGGGCGGCAAGCTGGCGCAGCAGCCCGTCAATGCGGCCACGCTGATCAGCGACAGCCTTTTCAGCAGCCTGACGCGCCAGCACGGCACCACGGTATTCAGCATCAGCACGATCCCTCTCCTCTTGCCAGCCGCGCGCTATAGCGACCTGGCGCTTCTCGATCTCGGCCACCTTGGCCGCAGCACCCGCCCTGTACTGGCCAGCGCCGTAATAATGGCGCTCGGCTAGCACGCCTGCCAGCAGCAGCGCACCGGCAACAATCCCAATCACTGAAGTTCGGACAGACATATCCGCATCTCCGCATCGCGCCGCCGCTCAAGGCCGCGCAGCTTGGTTCCGCCCGCGTAAACCCATCGCGGCAGCTCACGGCAAGCCCCGGCCAGATCACCAGCGCGCAACTTGCGCGTCAGCGTAGACCCGCCGTATGCACCAGGCCCGACGTTGTACACAAAGCTGGCCAGCGCCACCCGCACGCTGTCCGGCAACGGGCGCGGCACAGATCCGTCCACTACGGCGAGCGCCCGGCGCACCTCCTGCTCAGTCAGCGCATCGCATCGTTCAGGCGTGGCCACATCCCCCAACTTCACCCCATGAGTAAATCCCTCGCAGATCGTCGGGATGCCGACCGGATCGGCATACGCGATCAGTGAGCGCCCCTCCCAGGCGGCCACCAGGGCGACGGCTGCCGACACAACGCCTGCGGCGATCTTCCCCTTATCCATGGCGACCCCGGCGCACAATGGATACCACCCATGCGCAGGCTCTGCGGAACAGTGCGTTTTTTTCGTGTAGCTCCGGCAGCTTGATAGCGATCAGGATCAGCACATAGACCCCCCATAACACGGGCACTACCGCGCTAAATGTCGCCAGCCAAGCAGCAACGCCAGTCCCCGCGCTGATTGCCAAATTCAGCCCATCATTGTTCATTCGGATTGTCCTTTGGGGCATGGCTGCCTCTCTGCGGCAAAACCCGCTCTATGGCGGGCGTCTAAAACAACTTGAAGTTAAGACCGGATCTCGGCAGCTCGAATAAAAAGGTCATCCATTTGCTCATCGCTGATGCCAGCTGCCTGAGCGATAAACCCCAACGATGGGCTGCTGCGCTCCCAGATGGTGGCGCGATCCCAGGCCCATTTATGCGCGGCGGGTAGTTCCGGGCTGCTGACGACTGCCATAACGGCGTCCATCAAGCCAGCCTCGATAAGCGCCATACCGCCCTGGGCAGACGTTACCGACTGCGGGACATAACGCACCTCGACCCACTCCCCGCTCTCGGTCGCAATGAAGTTTTCGCCAGGACGCTCTCCGCGCATTTCTACCCATCCTGGCGGGCATTCGCCTCCACGCTGCTGCATTGATTTCCCAGGTTGGCAGTAGGTTTTAATTTCCATGCTCAGGCAGCTCCAATTTTCCAGACGCGGACGCGGGCGGGGGTGGGCGTGGTGATGTTTGGCCGGGTTGCACCGGAGTAGCCATGCAGCACAAGCGATGAGACGAATGCGCTGATACCAGTCTCAACCATCAATCGCCCGTCTTGGAGCTGTGTGACTGCGATGCCAAGAGAGTTGGTTGAGGCGTAGGCAGAGAAACCCACCTGCTGCCACTCACCGCTTACTAGGATTTCTCCGACTGCGCTAACTCGGTAGCCGGGGAAGGGATTCGCCTCAACGTAGCGGCTATTTATAGCCAGACTCGCTGGAGACGCCGCGCTACCGCCGTTAGGGTAGATGAGGGTCGAGCCAACCTTGGCCTGCAATGCTTGCAGCCCAGACGCAAGCGCCGCGTAATCCGTCGCAAGCTGCGCAGCGTCGGCGCTGCCGGGATTGGCCACGACACCAAACAGCCGAATGACCCAACAGCCGGTTGCGTTCAGGGCTCGGGTTTCTCCGGCCGTGCGCGCAACCAAGGCAGAATCAAAATTAATGGCTTTTGTGCCTGCCGCAGATACACCATCACCGTTTGCCAGGTATCGACTTGTCGCGGCAGTTTCGAGCGTAAAACTGCCGCTCGCCGTGCCTGATATCAGATAGGACGTGTTGTTACCAACCCCGGGCGAAACTGAGCCAGTAATGCGTTGCATCGCATCGCGCTGGATAACGCCATCGACGCCCGCAGACAGCGCACCGTCGCCCCTCATGACAAGCGCGCCAAGGGAGCCAGGAGACTTGCCGTTGTAATCGGGCATGCGAATCGTGTTCGACCCATCCCCAGGGGTGTACGACGCTCGCAGCTCGGGATTGGCGAGCCACTGTGCATCGGTCACAACGGGAGCGCCAGGAGTGGGACCCGTGATGTTTGCAGCGGCGTCCGGGAACAGTGCCCGGGGCAGCAATTGCCCGTCAGCAGGTACACAGCCAGGCCAGATAGCGTCTCGCGTGGGGCACCAGATCGGCTGTAGCATATAGCCGCCGCCCAGTAATGCCATGGTCTCTAAAGCTTGTTGCACATTCTGTGCATCCAGCCCCGGGATTGGATCCACAGTCACGTAGCTAGCCATGTTTTTGAGTGCCGCCTCTGCCTGATCCTTTGAGGCAGAAGCGGCCGCCGCAGACTGTGCAGCTCCCGCCCGGCTGAGCTCAGCGTTGCGTGCCGCCTGCTCAGATGCCTGCGCCGCAGCACTGGCAATGGCCGCCTGATCGTTGTAGTTGTCTTGCGAAGGCTCTGGCTTTCCGATAACCGGATTGAATATCAGCGCCTTGCCTTTGCGCGCATCGATCGGCGGAAGATATCCAGGCTGTTCGCCAGGGGGGAAGCGAAGTGAACTTGATGCCTTACCGTCCACCCCCTGCAAAGCCAGCCACAGGCGATCAAAGTCATTATTTACGGTCGGCGCTTGGAAATCGCCGTTGTACTGATAGTCGGTTTGCCGCTCAAGAACCACATCTAGCGTGAGGATTACCGACACACCCGATGCCGGCGGGACATCGAAAACCACAGTCCCGCCGACTTTGCTGCCCAGGCCTTGGATAACGAACCCACTCACTACCCTCTCATAGTTAATGAGCACCGTCATGTCCTTGGCTGCCAAGCACATGAAGCCATAAGAAAATGCTGTGGAAACACCGTTTCCTACGTGCGAGCTGACTGGATTTTGATTCGGGACTGTCACGCTGAACTCTCCGGCTTCTAGGCTGCCGGACCGGCCGGCTCCTAAGTCTCGAAGGTGACCTCATGAACACCCCCGCTTGGGCGCCAATCTTCGCCCTGAGCGGCTGTCGGAATCCCGACTTTTTCTTTTACCAAGCGCCCTATTCGAGTCGGCGCTTGCAAGATTGCACCCGCCCCGCTGTCGAGGCAATCGTCCGGCTGCTCCCTGATGCTTGGGTCCCACTGCGTCATCTGATCCCAAAGTGGACCGTCAAGCACGTCAATATGCGCCCACATCACCCCTGACTTAATCGGCGGCTCCAATCCCTCAAGGATGCGGGCATTTTTATTGCCACTGACTTGGATATCCTCCACGGCGCACCGTAGCCGTTCCTGCTTGATGGCCTGGCGCAGCAGTTGCGGGACAAACGCACCGATCCCGTTTGTCTCTACGTACACATTCGGGATGTTGAATCGCTCAATCAACCTGCATGCCTGCAAAACTTGCCCGTCGATGATCGTCGTGTTCCTGTCATCGGAGAACACCGCAAAGTCGCCAGTCAGCCCCTCACACACATGCCAGTAGATGTTCCCGGCAGCATCATCCAGTATCAAGCTGAAGGCCGAGGTGTCGCCCTTCACTCTGCCGAGCGCGCAATCCCAGTACGCTCTGGCGCTCACAATCTGCGCTTGACCAAGCATCATGCGGACAGACCGATTGGCGGTTTCTATGCGGGGATGGACGTCATACGCCTTGATAAGGTTAGGGTCTAGTCGGGATTCCTTCAGCGGCTTGGCGTGCAGTTGGTACTGTGAATCCCAGTAATTGAGCGTGCGTGTCTTGCGCCGGCGCAGCTCGACCTCTGCCCTGGTGAATCGCTGAGGCCAGGCGCAGCGCGCATATATGTCGAGCACGGTCCCGCCTGGAGGGCTTGCAAAAACAACTCTGCCGCCCTCAAACCGATAGTCTCGGTCCTGCACCAGCAGGCGCGCGTGCTTGTAGATGCCGAGGAACACATACAGCCCGTCCGGCCCCGGCTCAAAAGGCACCGGATAAGACATCTCTTGATCTGTCTTTTCATAGCGCACCGAGTCCTCAAACAGCGGGATTGTCAGTGATGCCGCGCCGGCGGCAATCATTTCCGGGTAGATCGAGTCGTGCGTGTGTGGCGTGCCGATGTAGGTTTCCTGCCCGCCTGGAATCAGAATGAATGTGGCCTCCTGAATTTTCGCGCGCAAGTTCTCCCGCGCCTCCGGCGTCTTGATGTTCTTCGGCACCTCAACGTCGTCATAATCAATATCGCGGGCGCGGGCACTGGTCACGTTCTGATTCACGCCGACTGCCGTCATGCTGGCGTTTCGCGGATCGACAGACCCCGATACCCAGAAAGCCTGAGAGCCCGGCTTTGTCGGGAGCATGCCGCCACAGAGAGGATGCCGGCGCAATACGTTGATGGCATCGCGCGTTAGCTTTTTGGCCAGCTGGCCATCTGCCGCCCAGATAAGCGACACCCAGGTGCCATCGCAATACAACTGCCATGCCTTGTAGACGGCATACAGCGTGGACTTCGCCGCGCCACGGAACACCTGTAACACCCGTACAGGGTCGCGGCAGTGCTCCAACCAGTGGCAGACGCGGACGTGCAGGTCTGGAACCTCCCACCCCTGGATCTTGGCCCAGATGAGAAAGAAGGCCAGGAAAGAAATCCGCTTACGCTGGCTCACCGGGTACCCGCCACCTTTTGCACGCGCGCCAGGACACGCGCCGCCTCCCTCTCAGCGTTTTGGATTTCCGCGTCCAGTCCCCCATCGTCGGCGGCTGGCTGGCCCTCAGTCACCTCAGCCCCCCCTCCTGGGACATTGCCCGCCGTCTGGCGCTGCACCACCCCGATCAGACTGGCATTGCGCATCACCACGGACTGCGTGGCGGCCAAATTCTTTTTGGCCCAATAGCGATCACCCCGCGTCTGCTGATCCATTGCGCTCGGCAACATCCCCGCGCCCGGCCAGGTATCAGGGTCCATTTCCAACACCAGGGCATCAATCAGCTTTTCCTGCAACGCCAGCAGGCGTTCATATTGGTCTTGACGCATATCAGCCTCCAAACATGCGCGAAAGATCAGGGCCACGATCAGGCATTCCCGATCCAAGCCGCCACCAGTAATCCTGGTCATTTTGACGCATAGACCGTGCTTCCATACGTGACAGGTAGCCTGGGCTCAGGTTTTCTTGTAGCGCGTGGAAAAACGAATGGTCGATAGCGCCGGAAAGCCACCAGAGATTGCCGTAAGGGATGGTGCTGCGCACCGTGCGTGCCGCGCCTGCGCCGAAGTTGACCTCATCGCCGCTGGCCGCGCGCCAGGAGTTTTCTACGGCGAGGCCAAGCAGATCGGCGGCCGTGCCCATCGAGGGGCCGCCAAATGTCCCGGCCATCGTCCCCGCGAATCCCCCCGGCGTTTCGCGCGGATCTTGGAAAAGCAGATCGCCAATGATCGACAGACCGCCGCCCTGCATAACGGCCTCAGTCCAGAAGCGCCCAGTATCAAGCCCAATCGGATCGCGGCCCGACAGCATCTCTTTGATTTGGAACGCAATGCCACCCGCTATAGTCGTGCCGATCATGGTGGCAGCGCCGTAGGCCAGACGGTTTGCGATAGCAGGAGCGCCGTCTACACCACGTGGAGCCTCGATCATCCGCCGGTAGTGCCGCGAGATCATGGCAAAAGGGAAGCTCTTGAACTGCATCACCGAGCGCGCTAGCTCGCCGCCGATGGTGCCCGCCTGCTGGCCGCCCCAGGTCTGGAATGCGCGCGTCGCAAGATCAGGGTTGATGACGGCATACTCGGACTCATCCCGGATAAGACCAAGAACCTTAGACACCAGTTGCTCAGCATTCGGCGCGTTTGTTCCCATGATCGCCTCGGGCGTCAGGTACCGCTGCCCACGGAACTCAGTGGTCTGCGCCTGGGAAATCACTGCCCAATCGTCCGCCGTGATCCCTTTTCTTTGAAGGTGGCTCCGGTCCCATTCGGTCAAAGCGCCCCACTCCTTCCCGGCCATTTTCCCCAGGCCGCCCATCATGGTCATCTGGAAAGCCCGGCGCATGCTATCCGTCCAGGCATTCATGAGGGACAGCTTCATGACGCTGTTGGCCACCTTGCCGGACCAGTTGTTACGAATATGGTCGCCAGAAAACCGGTTTAGATCGGACACGACAGACTCAGCAATGAGTCCATGCGTGCTCAGGAATTCCCGCGTTTCACTGTTGAACTGTGCGCCGATATTCTTCAGCGCCTGCCAGTATGGGAGGCGGTTATACCCGACGGTGACAAAGTAAGTCGGCAGGTCAGATATAGAGGCCCAAACGGCGCGGCCTAACTTTGCGGCTACCTGGATGTTCCGCGTGTCCGCTCCAAGCCGCGCCAAGCTAGCGTTCTGCATCTGCCCGGCCTTGCCAGACAGGACGTTCCAGTAGCCGGCGGGGTCATTCAGCAATGTACGCTTCAGCCCGCCGTCCTCCTTTGCTGCTAAATCCATCTGGACGCGCATCTGGTGATCCGGGTTCGGGCCGTACCGCTCAAGCAATGCAATATCCCGCGCCAAACCCGAGATATGGCCAGTCATGGCCTCGTACATGCTGCCAGAGCCGAACTCGCCCATGTACTCGACATAGGCTTGCCCGTCCTTGAAGTGCAGCTGGCGCGGGTCGCTGCCGCTGTTTGCGCGCGCACTGCTACCCTGAAAGCGCCCAGGCTCCAATTTGTTGAGCCCGCCAGTGGCCAGCGTATCCCATGCAGCCCCCAGAAACTTTGTCAGCTCGGCATCGCTCATGAGCCTGCCGTCCGGATGCAAGTAACGGGATCGATTGAGCTTGGGTAGGGTTTTCTGAATCCAGGCATCTTTACCGGCTGAGCGCACGCGTGCTTGATCGCTGCTTTGCGGGACATAGCCATACTCAAGGCTGCCTATGTCGCCGCCTGCATTGTTGAACCGCGCACGCATCGCTTCAATTGTTTGGCCCCAAGCCTTGGCCGCCTGTACAGCCAGCGCGTTCCCTGTCCCGCCTTCGCCACGCGCAAATACTTCTATGGCAAGGTCGCGCGTCATGCGTGGGTTTTCCACATCGAAAAGCATCCCCAAAGCACGCTGACCAAGGCTCTGCCCATCCTTTGACATGACCGCATCAAACAGGCCGCGTAGCTGCGACCAATATTGGTCCTTGATACCTTTTTCCAGCGAAGCGGTTTCGTCCATGTGGCGCACCAATGCCTTAGATCGACCGAACCCAAGATCGTCCTGGATGGCTACGATCCTGTCGCCAACCTCAGCCGTCTTGATGATCTGCAAATGCTTGTTGCGCAAGTCCCTTTGCGCCTCTGCGCGGATATCCTGCATGGCTCGCTCTGCCGCTAAGAGCGTGCGCTGGCTCTCAGGCAATGCGCTCCAAGTCGCCCGATCCTGCCGGGCAAGGCTGCTGGCTGTGGAACGGATACGGTCCTCAATATCCCGGATCTGGGCATCCGTTAGCGTTCGGCCTGCTGCCGCGTTCACTTTGGCGATGCACTTTGGTTCCATGTCTATCCTCAGATTGCGCCGATGGCGCAGGTAGCTGCAACGCGGAGCAAGTCGGCGTCAGCAATGGCTTGGGAGGCTCGTTCATCGAGCAAACGAAGGGCTTCGGTCAGCGGGATGTCCCCCTCTATCCCATCCAGGCGAACGAGCGCGTCAGGTCGGTTGGTAGCCAACTCGGCAATTCGTCCAGCTACGGCGCCTTCTGCGGCAGCCTGCACGGTGGCGGGAGACAACTTTGCTGGACTTGCGGTGGCCCCCTCCGAGCTGCCGGTACTACGGGTGGCGACCTGCTCGGGCGAGGTCGGTCTCGGCTGTTGGTCGGCCCGTTGGGATTGCTGCCCAGTCTGGCCAGCGCGGGGGGTGCGGTCCTGGCGAGAGGCGGCCCCCTGCTCGCCCATCATCTGGCGCACCGCTCCAGCAATCGCCGTCGCCTCAGTGGCCGGCGCACTGATCGCCGCGCGCTCGGCCTTCATGGCGGCGATTTTCGCATCAAGAATTTTCAACGCACGCTGCGCTTCAACCGCGTTGGCGTTTGCATCGATGGCATCCTCTAGCCGAGCAATAGCGGCCATTGCTTCCGATGACACCTGATCGGCCTGGCGCTTTGCCTCGGACAACGCTTGCTTGTAACTGAGGCGTGGGTTATCAGATTTAAGCTGCCTCGCCAATTCCTTGACAGCCGCCTCATCAGACGCGCGTGCGCGCTCAGACAGCCCGGCGATTTCGCTGCGCATAGCAGAAATGCTCCCTCGCTCGGCTACTCGGTCCGCCTCAGATAGCAGCGCGGCCCGCTCTGCCTCGCTACGGGCGATCATCCGCTCCAAGGCAAGCGCGCCTTGCGCTTCGCTGATCGGTATAGAGTCCAGGACCGAGACGTGGGAGCCACTCGCAAGCTGATCGGCAGCCCGCATCACTGACAGCAATGCGTCATTCGCGGCGCGCACGTTACCGGGATCTTCTAGCTTCCAGGAGTCCACCAGCTCCCGAACAGCATTCACGCGCGCAGCATCCGCCACTTCAGAGTCGTGCGCAACATTTGGCTGGCCAGCATCTTTCCCAGGAGCGTCACCCTTGGCGCTGCGGCTTCGAGCCCGAAGAGCCCACCCGCCAAAGGCAGCCGGCAAAAGGGTTGATACGGCGAGGCCAACCGGGTCGAACGGGTCATACTGCATCGCCTGCTGGTCATAGTTCGCGTTCTGCAAAATATCCCGCGACAGCTGATTTTGGGCAATGAACAGGCCAGGCCCGCCGGCCGCGATGAGCGCCGCCGTCGATTTAATGCCGGAGCCAGCCACGGGCAATGCCACTCCCACCCCCGTCGCCACACCAGCAAGTGCGCCGATTTTCGTACGCGTCTGGGTATCGACCCCCTCCCGGCGCAACTCATCGGAGACGGTCACACCCTCATCAACCCCAGTCAGCAATGCGCCGGTGGCTGGGTTGCCGGTTGCAACCGAGTATCCAACAGCCTTCGTGACCATACGGCTGAAATTGAATACGGTCTGCTCAGCGAAGCCCGCGGTCTCTGGATTTGGGCCTAACCACCTGGAGGAACGGCGCAAATCGTCCCCCACCTCTGTGCTGTAGCCATCGCCGTCCTCAACCTTCTTGCGAGCTGCCGCAGCACCCTGCTCCCGCCAGGCTCGCTGCTCGTCTGTTTCTGCGAACGGCAGCACGCCAGTGGTCCCATAAGCCGCCGTGACCGTGCCAAATGCTCCGGCCATGTCGGACAAAAATGCGGCGGATTCGAGAGAGCCAGCGGCAACGCCTGTAAATGGTGCAGCCGCGGTCCCCCAAAAGCTAAAACCTCGCTCTGTCTTTGGCCCTATCGGGTCGATCTGCTGCCGATTGTCCAGGGCTGCCTTCAGCGAGTCAGCGTACATTTCATCGAGCGCCACTGGTCACTCCTTCGACTTTGCAGGAATAGGCGAGGAAACCCGGACCAGGATCAACTGACCATCTTTGTTGCGCACAGACCCCATGCCGGCCGACACCGTGTAGCGACCCTGGTCTACATATCGCAGGGCAGCGTCCGGTAGACCGCGCAGAAACTGGCTGATGGGCATGGGCGTCTTGCCCACATACACATTCCCGTCTGGAATTGGCGTTTCAATTATGGACGGGTCCGCCTGCTTAAGAACACGCTTGAATGAGGACTCATCCATCCCGCGCGGAAGTGGGTAACGGCTGCCGTTCAAATCCACGATTTCACCAATTACCGCTTTGATTGCTTCGTCGCCACTCATTCGTTTGCCGTTTGCCCGTTCGCTCGCTCGCAATAAAACGGAGGCGTCAATGACCGCATCCTCGACAGTGGGGCTGCCTATCGTGCCTCGGACCTTTTTGGCCAATTCCCCGCGCCATAGGTTTGTTTCTGTCTCCGGGACGCGCTTGTCCTTGATAGCCTGCTCTCCGCGCAGCACCTGCTCCGCAACAAGACCACCGTTAGGCATTCGGGCATCCCCCAGCCCGGCGCTGAGCGCCAGAGTTCTGTCTTTCTGATCCAGCTGCGTAGCCAGCGCACCCATCGAACGCGATCCGATGACATTGCTGATTCCTGACAGCGTAGCGGCGCGCTGATCCGCCGGTAGTGCCGTCAATACATCGGCCAACTTTCCAGCCTCGGCAGCAGTAAATGGCGACGCAGGAATGCCGCTCCAGGTTTCGACAACACTCGCCTGGGTCGCCCGAGACTCTAGGCTCTTGAGAATCGCAGGGAGCCCGCCAGCCATATCGATAGGAGTGACTGAATCAATGACACCGCGCTCGGCAGCAGCATTAAGCGGATCAGCCCTGACATCGCGCAGCGCCGCCTCGTGTACCTTGTGCATCGTTTCAGCCTGACGGGACAGCTCAGGGGTCCAGCCTTTTTCATTCCCGCGTGCGGTGAGCGCCTGCAATATCGCTTTTTGCGTATCCAGCGGCTGGGTGGCAAACGCAGCGCCATCCCCTGCGGTTTTAACCAGGCCTTCAAGCATCGGTGCGTAAGATGTGCCCTGCACCGCCTGCGCGACCCTAGCGGCATACTCCGGATCAAGCCGCTTACCCTCTGTGACCATATTGAAAATTTCGGTGGTCAGTTGCCCCGCCTTACGCTCTTTGGCCTGCGCTTGAAGCTCGGCCCTTTGCTGGGCAGCAACGGCCCGCTGCTCAAGGGTAGTTTGATAGCCCGTGATGGTGGCCATCAACTGAGCGCGGCGTTGAGGATCTAGCGCAGCAAACTCGTCGGAGGCCAGACGATTTTCCACTTTACGCAGGTCAGACGCGCTGTTTTTTGCATCATGGACAAGGGAGTAGGCCAGCGTGCCGTAGACGCGTTCCCTGAACGTGTTGACAGATCGCTCGACCTGCGCGGGACTCATACCGGCTGTAGGCCCAAGCTTGCGCACTGCCGCATCGTAGATGTGGGATGCCTTAGTCGGGTCGTTCTCCCGCTCAAGTGACACCCCAAGCGCTTCCAGCTCACCAGCGATATTGGCCTGTGTGCGCTTATGCGCTAACTCACCCAAACGCCTCCCCAGGGTGCCGGATACCTCGCTTAACTGTGCCCCGACAACCTCCCGCTCGGATCCACTCAAGCCCTGGAGCCTTTCTTCGGATAGCTTGGTTGCTTGCTCGCGCCAAGCTGCTGCGGCAGCGTTAGGGTCAAGCTGACCATCCTCAACCTGGCGCGCGATCACGTCATGCGCGTCAGCAAGGGCCAGCTTCGATTCCGACATAACGCGCAGAGAGCGCGCGCGCCGCAGGTCTTGCATCAGATCAGCGCCAATGCCTCCAAGATCCTTCCCAATGCCGGCCATCGCCTGATTTGCGCCGGAGACAAATGCACCGACCGGAACTTCTGTCTGCGGTCCTGGCGCGGCCACCACCTGGCCAAAGTTACCAACTGGAATCTTAGCCATTGTTACCCTCCCCAAATGCCGGAAGCGCCAGGAACTGAGTTCAAAGCGCTGCCACCAGAGACAAAACCCTTCGATACGGAAAGTCCGCTCCCGCCCTTGTTAAGTCCCCACATGCCATATGACGCTGCACCCCGAAGCACACTGCCGAATGCTCCAGCAATGCCCGCGCTGCGGGCGTTTGATCCTGCTTGGCGGCGCAATGCTGCCTGAGTGTCCAGAGCACGACCCCGGCGCTCGCCGGTCAAGATCGACATGTACGCGTCCTCTTCTGAATCGCGCGTTATCTGTTCATTGATCAGAACCGGCGTCCCTTCCCCAATGGCAACCCCGGACGCGGCAAATGCGGCATCGGCGGCGGCGGACTGCTGCCGCCCAGCGCGGCGAATCTTTTCCGCCTGGGCTACGGCAGCGTCTCGCTCCTGCGCTGCCTGCTCCTGCTCCTGTCGGGCCATCTCGCGCTGGTACTGATCTTCCTGGCGGCCTTGAGATATTGACGACAGGCCACCGATTACTGTGCTACCTGCTAGCGCGCTCAACGCAATCGTTTCAATTCCCATATTCGTGCTCCAGTCCAACCATGTGAGGGATAAAGCCAAGCGTCTTGTAGAGTCCAGCGGTTCGCTCCGGGTGGACTCCAGACGCTATGCCCGCCTCAACCCACCGGCAACCCTTCCCTTTCGCCCAGGCAACCATTGCCGCAATCAGTCGCGCAGGGATGATCGAGGCCCGGTATTGCGGGTGCATAAACAGCACGTGCTCCTCTGCCACCAATTCATCAGACAGCCACGGCTGCCCCACGGAGGCCACAATGCCGCCCACCACCAACCCCTGTCGGCGCGCGATCAGGACGAGCCCGCTCGGTGATTCGATCAGCGCAGTCAGGGTGTTACCCACGCGCTCGGGGCTGTACCTGAGACGGCGCCAGCGCGGGCTTTCTTCGACCATCAACCGGCCAAGCTCGACCATTGCCGGAACGTCATCTTTCTTTGCGGGCTCAATCATTCGTTGCTCGTCCAGTGGCGGACCACCGCCAAAATGTGAAAAGGCAGGGGGTCGTCTTGCCTAATTTCTACGGGTAAGCTGCCGTCAGACCATCCCCATTCGCCCACTGATTTCCAGCCCGAATATTCAGGCGGAGGCTTATCAAGCAGATCGGAACCAAATTGCCGAAACGCAACTGGACGGTCATTGATCACTGCGGCGCCTGTGTTCAGCACGAGTAGGCTGAATTTGTGCGTTCTCATTTGATTGGACTGGGCAGTCCCGGTTTGGGTCTGAATTTCAGGACGCAGCAAGCGGACCCTGGGAACAACAGGGATACCGATCTGTACGTCCTTGGCTCCCCGGGCTAGCGTCACATTTCCGCTGGCAACCGTTTGTTTTGCCTGCGGTACCCCGTCAGCCAGGATTGCCACCTCCTTACCTTCCAGATGGCTAAGTCCGCCCCATACCGTCTTTGGCTCGATGGAAGTACCAACGATGCCGCAATGCACAAGGCTCTCTGTTGAAAATCTCTCCAGATACCGGACTTGCTGGCCATTGATCGTGCGGCGCACCACCGCCACAAGATCGTCGTACTCGCCGGCGGGCGCGGCGCTTATCGACTCATAGAAGCCATCTGTGACATGGGAATGCCACGCTGTCACACCTTCATCGCGGTCAATCGTCAGCCCCGCCATGCGCCCGTTTGCCAAGATGCACCAGAGCACAGAATCCGGCTCTTGCTGATAGGCCATTTGCACAACACCGGATTTCGTGATGTGTTCGGCGAGAGTCGTGAGGTTCGGGGCCGCGTAAGCGTCATTCTCGACGCGGTAACCCATTGCCCGGACCTTGCGCCCGGATCGCTGCACGAATATCAGCTCATCCCCTATGCGAACTGGCTTTACAGGCCCGCAGCCGTAGACGGACTGATCCTTTGCTTGCACATTAGTCGGCGTTAGCCCTTTTTCCACGCCTCCGGACAAGGTCCATTCAGTTCCTGGAGTGAGGGCCATCAAGACCCTGACAGATGCCAGATGCCCGACTCCGTTGCTCTCACCATCGAGCCGGTAGAAATAGCCATCGGTATCTTGGCTTCCCTGGGTGAAATCGAGATACAAGGCGGATCGGCTTCCCCACACGCCATTTGGATATCGCTTGCTACCCCCGGCAACCAGTCGCTGCTGGTAAATCCCAACCGCCGAAGGGTATCCATTGGCTTGACTCCATACCGACGCTTGAAGCTTCCATGCACCTGCTTGTGCGGCGACATTTGAATCAAGATCCGCCTTCACAACACCTGACGCAATCCGAGCGCTCGTTACTGCTGTTATCTGAACTAGACCCCGATTTACTTCAACCCATCGGCCCACATCAGTGCTTGCACGCCACCCATCCAGATTGAGCGTGAGGGTGATGGATTGACCGATAGTGCCCTTTGCACTCGGGGTTAGCGTCGCTTGCGGAGAGTCGTCGAGAGTCCATTCACTGGCAGGCAGAACTGTCCCGGTGAACGGGCTTGTAATTTCTATGTTCACCGTAGACGTGGTTGGCACCGAGGTCACCACCGCCACACCTGAGAGATAGGTGATACGGCGGCCAACATCTGACTCCAGAAATACGGGGAACGATGCCGTCGCAGACCTGCCTGTTCCGACGCTGGCCGCTGACAGGGTAAGGGAGGCGCCAAAAGCATGCCCGGTTTCCCCAAACGGCAGCACAGAGAACGGTGCAGGTGCGATCTGCCAGTTGTCGTCCGCCAGGCGGCGCAGGGTATGTATGGGGTGATCCGGGTGCGCGATAAACATCGTGTCACCGGCCTTAGCCCAGGTTAGGGCATCCAGTTCGGCATCGGAGAATGGAAAACTGACCTCGTAGGGCACCCCGTTCTTTAGCACAATGCCAGCCCCGGCACGGATTACCCGCATCTTCCCACCCGACCATTCAAGGTGATAGGAGGCACTTCTGCTTGAGGTAAACGGCACAAGCAAGCTGCGCCGGTCATTGCTGATAGCCGCGCCAATAAACATTGACCCAGGCGCACGCACAACGCCGCCATATATGTCGCAGATCGCGTTTTCGATCAGCTCAGCGCCGTTCTGATATCGGCTGATATCCACCCTGCCGCGCACCCGCGGAGAGATTTCACCTGCCGTGAAGTTGGTTTGGATGGTGCTTACTCGCGGCATATCACCCCCCGAACCGAGCCGCCAGCAAGGGCGAATCTGGGAACTGTTCGGGAGACCCATCCTGTCCATCCAGGGACTTTGCTCGGGCCAGCATGACGTCAGCCTCTTGGTTGTAGCTGTCGCGCAGAGACGTAGATGCGGTAACCAGGTAGGCCAATGCGGCCGCCATTTTCAGCTCGGCCACCTCGACCACCGCATCATCCCAGGTAGAGGTTTCGTCATTGCGAAAAATGTACACGAGCGGCAGCGGGTTGATATTGGCGAGGATCGAGCGGCCCTCTTTTTGAAATTCATGAGCCCAGCCCGCTTGGCCAACCTGAAGTGTCCTCAGCCAATCGCCCGGCACATCAAAGGCAAATCGGTAATCGAAGGCTGGAGCGTCGGCACGCGGCGCGAGCAAAACGCGCTTGGTTGCGAAGTTCCAGTAATGCGCCCGAAGAATGGCGTCCCGCACAGTGGGCCAAATATTCCCGGCGGCTGGTGCGTACTTGGAAGGATCTTCAAAGCTGGATATTGGGCTGCCACCAAGACGCAGCAGCGCATTGGAACAGATGGAGATGGGGCTAGAACTGGACATTCGGGCACCTAAAAAGAAAACCGGGGGACAAGCCTCCGGCGCTTCCACCTGGAATCCAGGGGGTCAGTGATGTTTTGCCTTAGTCGGTGACATAGGGCACTTCAACGCGCAGACGCTGGCCAGCCGCCAACTCCGCGCCTTTCACAGTGGCGAACACCTCCACGTCCACAGGGGTGATGTAGTCCGCAGCGCCGGCGATCAGAGCGCCGGTATCAGCCGCCACCGTCGCAGCAGCAGACAAGGCAGCAGCAACTGCCAGCCCCTCCGCGTCGATCACCTCTTGCGTGACAAGCTTGCGAATACCAATAGCAAGCGTTGAGCTGGCCGTGCCACCACCGGCGACAGAAATTTTTGCTCCTGCCAAAAAGCGAGAGTTGACGGGCACATGGCCAAGCAAGATCGTGGTCCCGACCGGATAGGCCGGATGGCCATCGGTCAGGGTGGCCACCAATACGCGCTGGCGCCCATGAGACTCGGCGGGCATCAGCTTCTTACGATTCGCCATTTTCTGCGCTTGCGCGCTATTAACTTCGGGCATGTTTCTCTCCTGTTGATTGGGCTTAGATCAGGTAGTCAATAGCGACAACCTTGGATTCCTCGGCACGGGCCGCGCCGTGCGAAGCCGCCATATCGACTTGCATCAGGTTCTTTTTGTCTTTGCGGCGGCCAGCCGTACCCTCGACATAGCCAGAGCCGAAATGAATGGCGCTGTTCGTCCATGCAACAGTGCGCGCGGTGTTGCCGCCGGTGATCTTCAGCGCCTCATAGGGGATCCAGCGGAACCCCATCCAGTTACCCGAGACATCGCCGTCCTGAAGCATCTTGACGGCCATGTGGTCGATGCTGGTAAGGGTCGTATCCGCCAAAATGGCTTCCAGCATGTCAGCCGTGTAGATGATGTTCAGCGTTTCGCCGTTGTGCTTGTCGGCCTCGTTCTTGCGGAAAATCTTGCGCGCAACCAAAAGCTTGCTTTTGGTGAAGGTCGCGCCGCCGGCCGCGACAATCTGCGAAGCGGGAAGTGCGATTTGCCCACCCTCTTTGGTCTGCGTGGTACCGATCAACGCGTTGTAGATGATCGAATCCTTGCGGCGATTGTGGGCGGCAATCAAGCTTTGGTTGTAGGATCCGCTCAACGGGTTAGCCAGCAGCTTGGGCTCATCGTTGCGGTCAACAGGTAGCGCCTGGAAGAAATCGCGCATGAGCGCCACGCGGGTGCTGTGCTCAGCCTCCGAGAAAACGGTATCACCATGACGCACGGTGTTTTCCGGCATATCGCCCAGAGGGGCCAGCAGGTTGACGGTGAAGCTCTCGCCCGTGATCGTGCCGCGATCAGTGACCGCGCCCGCAAGGCGGGATTCGGTCTGCTGTGCCTGCATACGGATGGCGTTATCCCACTGGATAACAAAGGCTTGGGTAATCGTGTTGGACATGGATAACTCCAAAGGGATTGAATTCAGGTCGCCTTTTGGGGTGTCCGGAAATCCGGGCCCAGGAGTTCTACCCACTGCTGCCGGCTACCGCACCATTGGGAGGGCTGTTACCGGGTGTCCGCGCGCCAATGCGGGCCGGTGATTGCCCGCAATGGTCGCGCTGCTTGGCTGTCGGAATCCCGACAATTTGAGATTTAGCCCACGGGAGCCGTGCCGTGCTTACGCTCGTAATATCGGCGGACTTGCTCGCTCACCTTCGCGTGGTCGTGGTGGCGAGGATTGCGGTAAGCCTCGGAGAGCTCAAGCTCGCGGATGCGATCCTCACCGGACAACTGAGGCACTGCGCCGCCGGCAGGGGTGCTGTCCTCTTGAAACTCTGCGCCAATCGCTGCCAGCAGCCGCATCGCGGTCGGGTTGTTACCAATGGCGGAATACACCTGTTCCATGTCGAGCCCGGCGCGAGACGCGCCAAAGGATGCCGCAGCGTGGGCCATCCCGATATTGCGCGTGAAATCCGCATCGTTTGCCCAAGTGGCTTTAAGCTCCGCCGCGGCACCCTGTTCGTCTAGGGTCGCGGCACCCTGCGCCAGCATCGGGGCGAGGCGGAAATACTCGCCCATCACCAAATCCATCTGTTTTTGCGTGATGCCGGCCGCATGTGCCTTTTCCAAAAACGATGCCATATCAGCATCGCCGCGCAAGTCCAGATCTTTCATGCCCTCGGGCGGGTCGATGCTGTAATCAGCTGATGACTTAGGAGGCAGATCACCCTGGCCGATACGCTTCTCAAGATGACCATGCGCCTCAGCCATCTTGCGGGCGGATGCTTCCAGATCGAAAGTGCCATCTTCCTTGCTTACCCGGTATTTCTCGGGGATGAAGTCCTGCGACAAAGGCTCTGCGCCACCCTCACCCTGTTTCAACAGGGAGCCGGTTCGCTGTGACGCACCAGCGTCATTGTTCAGACCTTCATCATTGCCGCCGGAGCCATCGGCCCCTGTGACGCCACCACCGCCGCCACCACCCTCCACGCCAGCTTCCTGCATGGCTCGGTACATCAGCCCGCGAATCCACATTACAAATCTCCTTGATCGGCGTTCGGATCGGGCACGCCAGAAGCCCGGTTTATTTGGTTGACGATGTGCTCGATAACTCTGCGCATGCCGTCGCGCTGGTACGTCTGCAAGACCGCATCAATGCCGCCGGTGACCACTGCGGGCCGGGCAAATCTCGCGGTCAAGTCCTCAAGAATTGCCGCGCCTCGGCGGTCATCCTCGAATATTTCTTTGTAGGCCTGGGGATCAATCACGCCGCCCTCGCTGCACGTTGGATGCCGGCAGACGCGGCTTCAGCGGCCAGGGCTTGCTGCATGCCTTGCTGCTGTTGTGCGGCCTGCTGCTGCTCTCTTGCCTCACGCAACTCGGCCACCTGATCCGCCGACCGGACCAGCTTGGCAGGTATGCCACGTCCGTCTGCGGCCATACGAACACCTTCGTCGCGGTCAAAGTTGTCCCACACCGATGGATCTCCGGTAGCCGCCGCCAGCTGCGCGGCTGCTGCAAACGTGCTCTCTATCGCGCTTACCTCCTCCATTTTTTGGCTTTTTGCCATAGGAGAGAGATAAACCACCGTAAATGGACGGTCAGCCAAAGATTCTGGAGGTTGATCAAACAAACCAGCGCGCATGGCCAGGCCAAAACAACGCTCAATTAGGGGCTGCAAGTACTCTGCCTGGAGCCGCCCGTACACCGGGCCAAGCAACTGCCGGATAAGCTGCACCCGCACATGCACCTCTGTAGCAGTCATTGCCGGTCCGTCTTGAGGCTGCAATTGGTCCGCCATCATGATCTTTCTGATCTGGGCCGTAAGTTGCTCGCGCTTGGTGAACGAAATACCGAAGTTGGCCCCAGTGGTCAGCGGCTTCATGCTGTCGGTATCGTTGGCCACCACGACACGGCGAGGGCCGATCTTTACCGTTCTTGGGTTGAGTACGCCGTCATCCTTGGCAATCCACATGCCAGAGATGGCCACGTCTGCGGCAGCAAGCTCCATCCGGCAAATCTCGTTGAGCGTGCGCGCATCCGGCAGCGCATCAAAGAGCGGCCCTGTTGCATAGACAGTGTTGGGAATAACCGTCCAGCGGGGCGCGACAAATGGGCGCTCGTGGTAGCCAGATTCGCGCAGCACCGCCTTACCATCACACTCGATATGCACCGAGGCATAAGGCAAATTCTTGGCTCGACGGGCACCTACAGCAGAGATTCGGCGCGGATAGATAGCATGCAGCAGGTTGAACCGCTGGTCATACTTGCCGTCGTGGTAGCAATCGCGCACCTTATCGCTTACGCGATCAATGCCAAATTCCGCGACCATTTGCTCAGCAGTCAGCGTGTAGCTTCGGTAGAGCGTGTCAACCTGACCAGATGCCGTGGACGCTGCGAGATAGCAGGTGCTTATCGGGTATTGGATAAAGCGCAACCCGTCAGGTCGGCCGTCCTGGTCTTTGTTTTCCTCGATCATGAGGACGAACCACCCAGCAACCACCACATCAAGATTGCACTCGAAAGAGTCCGCGTCGAAGTTGCTGGAATGAATGGCGCGCCAAAGCCGGTCTGCCGAATTATCAAGCCATCTACGCTCACCGTCTGTTTGGTCCCACACCTGCATGCCAAACCAACGAGAGTTTGCGGGCGTCATGCCTGACTGGATCCCGCTTGCCAGGATGCGGGCCGAGTCCGTGGTAGTGCTGTCGTACAGTCTTGCCTGCTTAGTCTGCACGGCAGAAATCGTTTCACCATCACCGCTAAACCCCTGGGAGCGGGCTGGGAAGGAGTGGTCGTAACAGTCGCGCCAAGTTTGCTCATGCGAGCTACGCGCGCCCTTTAGCGCGGCATAACGCCGGAGAATTTCGTGGGCTATGCCCTGGTGTTCGGCCATGCCTAATCCCCTAATCGGCCTTTGCCGTAGGCCAGCACAGATGACGTTTTAGCCTCCCCCCCTGCGCTACCAGATGCAAGCAAGCTGCCCGCTCGTCGCTGTCGAGTGAGTTCTGCCGTCTTGGCGTTGGCCGCCGTAGCCGCCTCGTTTTCGGCCTTGCGGCGCTCGGCCTCGGGGTCAGCCTTAGGTTCTGCCTTAGGCGCAGCTTCAACCTTCGCGGCACTTCCGCCTATTCCGATGACGGAACCGACGGCCCCGAGAATTCCTTTTTTGCCCATATCAGCCTCGCTCCGCGCTGCGCACCGGCACTACCCAACCATCGCGGGACAGCACAGGAGCAATCAGGGTCGTGGGGTCTATCGCAGCAGCAGCCATGCTGGCGTAATCGGTTTTGGTCGGGCGTGACGGCTCGACCTGCGCAGTTTCCACCGGAGTAGCAGCCACGACCGGCGCGGCAGCGGCCGTGTCCGTGGCATCCGGCGCTGGCGCGGGATCGCCTACGGTCGTCACAGGCTCGGGGGGGGATTGGGTTTGATCCGCCAGATTGGCGTCTGGCGTGGTGGCGGGAGTGGGCGCGGCGCCCGGCTCCAGAATGGCTTTCTTGCTACGTGACATGATCGGCTCCGACTGTGAATAGTCGGGCCGATTGTTGACCCCAAGCGGTGTCGGAATCCCGACTTTTTAGGCTCTAGCTTGGCCTAGCCGACTGCCGGCACGGTTGCTTTCAAGGGTAGGCAATGCCTCGCGTGGGAGTTGCATCACCTCAGACCAGAATTTGATAACCGTCTCGCCGTCCTGATGGCGAGGCTCTGCGCCTTGAGCCCATCCGATCATTGTTGCCCGCGGGATCTGCGCGTAATGCGAAACGTCCCCCATCGTGTAACCCTCCCGCCTCAGGGCAAGAAAAACGCCGCTCCAGTCCACGGCAGGCGCCGGGGTCAATTGCTCCATATCACCCCCTGCCAGAACTGCGCTCCCGCGCCACAGCCCAATCCAGAATCGCCAGCGCGTCCGCGTCGTTGTCCGTCTCTGGCCGATAGCCCCGCGCCTTGGCCTGGGCTACCATCGCGGCCTTGTCGGCGTTGCCCTTGCCCGTCCAATGCTTTTTGACCACGCCTACACCCACTGGGACTAGCTCGATGTTGTGCTGGTCGGCCACCATTTCGAGCATCGCCCGGTAGCCGCCGTAAGCATGCGCGGCCAGTACGCCGCTCTTGCCGTGGGCCTTCACGTCCTCGAAGGCGATGATGCCGACGGCGTGATCGGTAATCATGCGAGACAGCCAAGCCCGGTACCGCTGCCATTTCTGGCCCGGAGTCCATGAGCTACGCGGGGTGAATACCTCGGTGCCGTGGGTGATCCGGCCATCGCGGCGGCGCAGGGCATAGCCGGTCTTGGTGCCAAGGTCGAGGGCAAGCAGGCCGATGTTAATTTTTTCGACCACGATTGAGGTCGGCGAAACGTGCGCGCGCGCGTGACTTTCAATGCGGTCAAATTCGCCCTTTTGAGCCGCGAACGAGTCACCCCGCTGGGTATGTGCCACCCCAAAGCCATTCGCGCCATTACGGACCGGGAAAGTGCCTTCCTGGAGGTTTAATGCAGCCACCGTCCCCGCCATCGGGTCAAGCGCGATATCCGCCTGCGCGGCGGCAAAGTCAATCTGAGTCATGCGAGTCCTCCAAGGAATGCGCGGGCGGCATCGGCTGCCGGGCTCCAGCTATCGGGCTTTCGGCTGTCCTTGGTGCTGTTGCCCATGCGCGCCTGCGGTGCCCTGCATTCGTCAGCGAGGATTCGCAACATGGACGATCCAAGGTGGCGGCAGGTAGCGGGCCCACTGGGCAAAAGATCACCCCGCCCTTGCGCCTTGATCCAGGCCGTGACCTGTTCGGGCACGGGGTCGGCGGTACCAGCGTTTGACAGACGCTGCGCAAGGATCAGCAGCTTTCGGCGGTTGCCCATGCGCGCGCTGATCCCGGCGTATTCGCTGTGCGGCGCGCCGTGGTGCAGCGAGCACAACCAGTCAACGGTGCCGGTCGTGCTATCGGAAATCGTGCCCGGCAGTACGCAGCCAGGGGCGCTACAAAGCCGGTGATCGTGTTGTGGCGCTTGGCCGTGGCTCACGGCTGCGGCGGCTTCTGCGTAGCTCATGCGG
Source organism: Bordetella avium (assembly GCF_034424645.1). Classification (NCBI taxonomy): domain Bacteria; kingdom Pseudomonadati; phylum Pseudomonadota; class Betaproteobacteria; order Burkholderiales; family Alcaligenaceae; genus Bordetella; species Bordetella avium. The sequence continues at coordinate 1,402,840 of NZ_CP139969.1, read as the reverse complement.
TTTGCTCCTGTGCAGCTGCGTCACGACGGCGCAGCGCCTCAAAAATGCGGTCTTTGAAGTCGAGGTAGCTTTCGCCGCCACGGGCGAACAAGCCAAGCTCTCGGCCCTTGCGATCAATGCCGGCGTTGTTGAGCCACCAGCGGTCGTCTGTCTGGGTGGGTTTCGCAGATTGCGCGGCCTTGTCGGGCACAGCGGCGGCTTTGGCCCGAAGGGTTTCGAGCGTCTTGGACAGGTAGGCCCAAGGGATGGCCTCGGGGGCAGGCTTGGCCAGCCGTGCGGCCTCGATGCCTGCCAGGGCTTCCTCCTCGGTCAAGCCCTTGTCCACCCAGGCCCGCATGTGCGGGTTCCCTGCGGCGACATCGACCCCACGAGAGCGCAGCAGCTTTGCCATCTGGCCGTAAACCGTGCCGCTGGGCAGGTAGTCCGCTTGGGAAATTTCATCCGGGGATTTTGATCCGTCTCGTGCGGCCTCCGCGCCTTCTGTTCCAGACGAGAGATATTCTTTTTCTTTTGGTTCTTGGTTATTGGTTATTGGGTAAGCATTGCCTTCGCTATGCGTTGGCATTGCAGGCTCTGATGCGTTCGCATGTGCGTTCGCATGTGCGTTTGCATGTGCGTTTGCATTGCCCTCCTTATGCCAACGCTTTGCCGCGGACTTGCTGGCCTTGTCCGATTTCTCGCGGCTTTTCTCGATTTCGGAGTCACACCTACGATGCGTCCAGCCTGCGTCCGTCAGAGCGAAATACTCACTCAATATGATGTCTACGGCCTTGCGCTCGGCGGTGCTGGCAGCCCTGGACAGACGGTAAATCTGACGCTTTTCAACAGGCAACGGCTGCTCGTGCTGGTAGTACAGATCAAGCAGGCGACGGTATGCGCCGTCCTCGATCATCGTCAGGTGCGCGGTGTCCTTCAGGTAGTCACCGATGTGATGCGGGTAATAGTTCATCGGCCCGTCCTATAAGCAAACGGCCTGCGGATCAGCTCGTGAAAGCGGTCGCGTGCCTGGGGGTTGTGGTCAAGCTCGCGGCGCGATTCGATGCAGCAAACGCGGCGAATATAGGCGGCGGCCTCGTCGGCAGTGGCAGCGCCACAGAAGGCGCGAAAGTCGGCGCGAGCGCAAAGCTGGCCTGATAGGCGGGCGAGTTGGTGCGTCATGTCAGCCACGCCTCCGGGCTTCGACCTTCGGCCGCAGGTACTCGTAGGCGAACTCCTCGTAGGCCTCAAGTTGCGCCTTGCTCACCACCATTGCGTCAATCGGCGCGAACTGCCAGCCAATGGCCGCCATCAGATGGCACACCTTGTCCAGATCATCCGCAACGATTCGGTTCACGGTGCTGGCTGATATGCCCATGAAATCGGCTGCACGAGCCTGGGTAAACAGTGAAATCGCGCGGCCGATATCGCTGCGAAGTCTTTCAGCGATCTTGCGAGTGTTTTCTACCTCGTCGGTAGAAACTGTTTGGGTGCTCATCGAGTACTTCCTTGTTTACAAAGAGCGATTGGCCCATGACCGATACCGAAAAACTGCTTGAAACCGCCGAAGGCATCGCCCGCCGGCGCTTTACCGATCCATCCGAAAAAACGGTGATGGAGCTTTTCCAGGAGCTGGCCGCAGAGCGCGACCGGCGCGCACTTGAGAGCGCCGAGGCCTTTTGCGCGACAGTGCATTGATGAATCACGCATCGGTCGGCCCAATCGGAATGCGCTCGTCATCGGGGGTGGGATTACGCATGGCCCGCCTCCACTGCCCTGGCGGCCTCAGCGAATACTTCCGGGTAATCAATACGAACTTGCGCAGGTATGCCGCGCCGCTTCCAATTGCTCACGCGCTGAACGGCACCCGGCTCATCAAGGAGTTTCAGGCGCTCAGCTACAGCGGTAGGACCGCCAAGGGCGTCAATCAAAGCTGCATGGGGGTGTTGATCTGGGGACATAGGTTCTCCGGTTTTCCCCAATTAAACAACATGTTTAATAATTGGGTCAACACGGCGTGTATCAACAGCCCGTTTACACGCTGCACAATCGCGCCATGAAATCCATGCATGCCCAAATGGGGCGACTTTATGAGGCCGCCCGCGCAGCAGGCAGGCTTAGCGGTGAAGCGGATCAAACAGATATGGCCCGCTTGCTCAACGTCGCCCCGCAGAACGTCAATAACTGGGAGAAGCGCGGCCCGTCAAAAGAAGCGTTACTCGATGCGCAGGCCGCTTTTGGGGTTAACGCAACATGGGCCGCTACAGGCACCGGGCCGATGTTTATTGGCGGGAGCCCGCCCGACCAGGGCGATCACTGGCCATTTGCGCGGATTGATGTACGGCGAATACAACGCCTCAGCACTGACGAGCGCGCATATGTCGAAGGGAAGCTGGAGGCCGTGATTGAGGCGGTAGAGGCTCGCATTCAAGAGCAGAAAAGCGGAAAACAAGCCGCTTAGGCCGCGACACCTGCGGCTGGTTGTCTAATACTTCTCACCACCGGAGGCCGCGTGGCGCTCGATGAAATGTACGCTGACTCGCTGAAGGCAGCTTTAGATAACCGCCAGCAGCTGGAGTCGATAACAGGCAGCCCTCCGGCTCTTGAGGTCGTGCCGCCCCAAAACTTGAACGAATGGTACGAATTTGGCGCCGTCTGGCTTATTGTGCTGGCAGCAATGGTTGCTTTATTCATCGCACACCGAGGGGCATCTCGGTCAGTCCCCATCTGGATACGCAGACTTCTTACTGCATGGGTGTGTGTTTGCCTGTTCGGTTCCTTAGTATCAACCCGCGAAGGCTCCCCAGACTATTCGGCTTGGATTTTGGGGGCCGCTTGGCCGCCGCTCGTAATTTTGGCGGGCTGGGCTCTGATAAATGCGTGGCGGCGACGCGCCACATAGGCTTATGCCTATCCAGCCCCGAACCCCACCGGGGTTTTTTTTCGCCCAAAATTAAACATGGTGTTGACTTTAAATAAACACTATGTTTAAATCTATCCCATCGCATCCCCACCAGCCAAGGCCAGCGGGGAGCGACAGGGAAGGTTTACGGCGAACCCTGCGCCCGGATGCCCAGACCGTGAGAGGGGAATGCTGCCAAGGCTGCAACTTGGTGACCGGATGACCTGGCGAACTGTTGAAACGGAGCCAGCGACGCGAGAGGCCGGCCCACCTCGGGCACACAGAGATAACCCTTCGGGGTCATCTGATTGCGCCGTGACAGGGTGCAGCCACATGACAAAGGAGATCAAACAATGAACGCACTCGACACCATCACCAAGATTGCCGGCCGCGCCGTTGAACTGACGATTCGCGGTGAAAAGAGCTTCACCTTCAGCTTTGACGGCCGCGATGACAGCGCGAGCGCCCGGCTGATGGACTTCTTCCGCAGCGCCGGAAAAGTCGCGAGTGACTACGACGCGGAATGCGACCACACCTGCGTCTACGTAGACGCCTGATCCCAAGCAAGCACAGCCCCGCCGGGCGTAAGGATTGCCCGGCCATCTGCCTGCGCTTTCCAGAGAGAGCGCAGACCGATGAACAAGGAGAACAGCATGAACCGAAAGTACATCGTCATGTTTTGGGACGCGGCGGGCAACGCGCGCCAGTCCGACAAGATGGACAAGACTACCGCTCAGGCATTCGCAGCCAGCATGCTGCCTGAGCAAGAGGCTCGTGTTGTTCTGGTTTCTGCCTAAACACCCCCCCGCCCCGCCGGGGATGCACTGAGGAAATGACTATGAGCAAAATATCGATGCCGGAGCCAGTGGCGTGGATGACCCACCACGATGAGCCGATGATCTTTCTGTCCGCCATCGAATGCGCGCATTACTGCGACGAGGGAGAGATCCCCATACCACTCATTGTCGGTATCCAGGCCGAAGCATACGCCTCCGCCAAGGTGCGTGAGGCGCTGGAAGATCTTCTGAATACGCTCGAAACTCGGGAATTCGATGGCGGGCAGAGGCAAATAACAACACACATCCGATCTCTAACCCCCTCAACGCCTGCATAGCTGGGATATGAGCAGTACCCAGGCTCAGGCGGCATCACCTTAACCTCTGCCGGGTCAGTGCAGAGGGCCATCACATAGGCGGCGGCGTGGATGGACACGCGAAGCTGTAGCAGTGGCGTGTAGGCACAAGATGCCGAACGAAGCCACTGGAGCCGGTATCAAGCCCGGCCCGCCTATGTGATGGTGAGCAGTAAACCAGCAGGCACCGGATCTTGTAATCCGGCGAGCCAGGGTCAACGGGGATGATGTGCCGCTGGCCTCCCCGCCGCTGGCATACGGGTAGCACCCGGCCACCATCACCCCTCTTTCGCAGCACCCCTCCCCCTCCAAGCCTCCCCGCCCATACCGCTTGATTGCGCAGTCAGCGTGGTGGCGGCTGGCCGTGAGTACGGTTGGGTGCTGCCCTTATTCGGAGTTCAACATGCAAGTAACCATGCAAGGCGGGAGGGTTGTTGTTGAGCCCACCCCGACCTCCCGCCGCGTTCCATTGGGCGCGGGCTCCACGCTCTGCGAAACGCTCCCTCTCACCCAGGCGCAGCGCCTTCAGGCCATTTATGAGGCGATCAAGATCAACGGCTACGCCTTCGGGCACCACGCCACAGAGTACCTGGAGGACGCGTTTAACCACATTGTTCGGACGGATGCAGACACCCAGGCGCTCATCGCCCTAGGCGTTGGTGTTAACCGCGACGAGATCCGCCAGCGCATCGAGGCCCGGCTGCTTGAGCTTTCGGAGCGCAGCCAGTGACCGCCCTGCAATCCACCCTTTTCATCTTGTGCGGCCTTGCTGCCGCTTACCCAATGGCCCTGGCCGGTGATCGCGCTATGGCGTTTCTGAGAGAGGCGGTATGACGACGAAACATACGAAGGGTCCGTGGCGTTACGACTACGAGCCAGGCTATTGCGGCGAACTGATCGCGGCTGATGGCAGCGTAGTTTGCGTCTTTACCGAAGAGCCAGGGCTAGACGATGCAAAGGTGCTCGCCGCCGCGCCCGATCTGTTGGAGGCGCTGCAAGAAACGCAGAGCCTCTTGACAGCGATGTTGCATGAGCAACGGCCGCAGAGCGAGGTTGAGGCTCAGATTGCCGAGAATCGCGCCGCAATCGCCAAAGCCACCGGGGGGCAGCCATGACCCCGAGCCGAAAGCAGGTTGAAGCCGCCCGCCCCAAGTTCCTCGAATGGCTCGTAGCTCGCGGTGCCCAGGTGCTTCGCCCGACAAGTGAATGGGAGCTGGTGCGTTTCGACTGCGCATCGGGCGTGGCGATCATCTACAGCAATGCCAAAGGCAGCACCACTTTCACCGGCCAAGCCTTAGCGGCCTGGAGCGCTTACAAAGGCGCGATGCCCTGGGATGCTGGCGTCCGTACAAAGAGGGCCAAGGTCAGCCCGCTGATCCGCACCCTGCTGGAGCGAGACGGCGACCGCTGCTTTTTCTGTCATGGGCACACCTCCGACGATGACCGCAGCGCCGAGCATTTGGTACCGGTTGCCCACGGTGGCCCGAACCACATCAGCAATCTGGTACTGGCCCACAGGGCATGCAATGCGCGAGCAGGCCACCTGAGCGCGATGGAGAAAATCCGCATACGCGACCAATCAAGGGAGCAGCCATGACCCGCCGCCTCTCCACTCTCTGGCGCCGAGCCCGCCGCACCGGCCAAGACCTCGATTACGTGGGCTACCTGAGCGGCCTGATTGGCGCCCTGGCCCTGCTGATCGCCACCTCAGTCATCGGGCCGACCCTCGATGCCAATGACCAGATCGCAAACGACGGGCGCAAGACCGCGTATGCGGCGAAGGATTGAGACATGAACGCCATCACCATCAACATCGACGACTATCTGACCGCCGAAGAAAAACGTCAGATAGCCCGCGAAGAGTTCCGATCCGCCTGCGCCCGTCGATCGGCAGAGGAATTCGAACGAATCCTAAGCAATGCCGCGTATGACCTGGTTCACAAGGAAGTGGACGCGGCCTTCAGCGGCGACATGGTGGAAACCGTGCGCACTCAGGCCATGAAAGTCATCAACAGCATGTCCAGCCATACCGTGTTCTCGCCGCCCAACGCATGGGATCGTGCGCCCAGTAAAGGGTATCTGTATCTTCAAGAAGCGATTGAGGCGGCCCGACCGGCAGTAGCTGAGCGCGTTCTCGCCATCATCGACACCATGTCGGCCATTGACCTGCGCGAACGCATCGAGGATCTGGTGTGCGATGCCATCATCGGCAAGCTGACGGCGCCGTCGAAGGTGGCCACATGAACGCCATCACCGAAGCCACCCGCCTGATTGACGCCCCGTGCGTGATAGAAGGCCAGCCCATCGAGCAGTACCACGGCGGGCCGGGAATCAGCAAAACGGGCCTTGATCGCATCAATGTCTCGCCGGCCAATTTCTATGACCTGACCATGAACCCGGCGCGGCCGCCTGAGCCGGAGCGTAAGGGCCAGCTGGAGGGCCAGCTTGCGCACTGCGCGATTCTGGAGCCTGAAAAGTTTGCCACGCGGTATGCAGTCGGCCCCGATGTGATCCGTTCGACCAAGGAATGGAAAGCCTTCGAGGCGGCGCTACCCGCTGGCGTCATCGGCATCAAACCAGACCAGAGAGAGACGGCAATGCGGCAGGCCGAAGCCGTGCGCCGCCTGCCGGACGTGGCCGAGGCGCTGGCCGCTGGCGTGGCCGAATCATCCGCCTACTGGATCGACCAGGAAACCGGCGTCCTGTGTCGGTGCCGCCCTGACTGGTGCCACCCGGCGGGCGAGTCCGGCGTGATCTTGTTGGACGTGAAAACCTTCAGCGATGCAAGCCCGCATGAGTTTTCGCGCCAGATCGCCCGAAAGCGTTACCACGTCCAAGACGCCTTTTACACGGACGGCTACGCGGCTGCCAGCGGTACGACCGTGCTGGCCTTCATCTTTGTTGCCGTCCAGGATGCCTGGCCGTTCGCCGCCAGCGCCGTGATGCTCGATCCGCGAAGCCAGGACCAGGGGCGCCGCGACTATCGCCGCAATCTCGTCACCTATGCCGACTGCCTGACCTCGGGCAACTGGCCCGGTTTCGGCCAGGGTATCCACCTCGCATCTCTGCCCAACTGGGCATTCAACGACGAATGACAGGACCAACCATGTCGCAAACAACCTCCCTCGCTGACCTCAAGAAAACATCCAAGATGGTCGCCTCGCAGGCCGGCATCGGCCAGGTAAAGGCGTTTTTTGATTCCCAAAAGTCCACGCTGGCCGCCGTGCTGCCGCGCCACGTCAGCGCCGACCGCATGCTGAAGATCGCCCTTGGTGCGCTGCGCACCACGCCGAAGCTGATGGGTTGCACGGTCGAATCCTTGATGGGCGCGGTTGTGCAGTGCTCGCAGCTTGGTCTGGAGCCGAACACCCCCCTTGGCCATGCCTACTTGATCCCCTTCGAGAAGCGCCGCAAGCAAGGGAATGATTGGGTGACAGACAAGATCGAGGTTCAGATTGTCCTGGGCTACAAGGGACTGATCGACCTCGCCCGCCGATCCGGCCAGATCGTGAGCATCGCCGCCCATGCCGTACACGAGAACGATCATTTTGAATATGCCTACGGCCTGGATGAAAAGCTGGAGCACAAGCCGGCCATGGGCGAACGCGGCGCCATCATCGCTTTCTATGCAGTCGCCAAGCTGGTCGGTGGCGGCCACGCCTTCGAGGTGATGAGCGAGCAGCAGATCATCGAGATTCGCAACGCCTCGCAAGGCTGGCAGCAGGCCGTGCGCGCTAAAAAGACTGACGCTAGCCCCTGGGGTGCGCACTTTGCAGAGATGGGCCGCAAGACCGTGCTGCGCCGCCTCTTTAAATATCTGCCTGTCAGCATTGAGCTGGCCAACGCCGCCGCACTGGACGAGCTGAACGCTCGCGGCGAATCTCAAGCACTGGACAGCGTTCTGGAAGGCGAATACATCACGCCCGCACCGGGCGATGACGACGCCGCGCATCCCGCGATTGCCTACGACCCCTCCCCCCTGTTCCAGCAGATCGCAGACGCGGCGAACCTCGACGCGCTCGACCTGGTTGGCGACAGCTTGCGCGACGTGCCTGACGAGCATTACGACGCGCTGCAACGCGCCTACCAGAACCGCCGCGCCGAGCTGACCCCGGCGGACTGATCCCCCAGGGCGGCGCCACAACCAACGGAGGCCATCCACTGGCGCCGCCCTTTCTATTCCAACGTAGCCCCAAGGAGACTGACGAATGTTCAGCCTGGATAGCCAGAAAGTGACCCTCGCCCATCTGAACGTCCGCCCCGAGAACCACGGCGACGAGAAGGTGGGTGGCGCAGACCTGAAGATCGCTTTCACCGAAAGCAACGGCCTGCTGGCCATGTTCCACCCCGTGCTGCGCGATGCCCTGTACCGCAAGGAAGAAACGCCGCCCAATCAGGAAGAAATCTTCCAGGGCAGCCCGGCCGACCAACTGACCGTGCGCAAGTTTGGCGACCTGATCTGCCCGCTGCGCTTGAAATACGAGCTGAAAGGTGCGTCCGTCGTGATCGGCTTTGGCCTGGGCGGTGCATCGAACATCGACTTTGAGACGGCCGACGTTGACCACTTTTCTGTCGAGCTGATGGAGGGCGGCAGCGCCCGCTACGGCTTCCGCGTGAAGTGCAACCCGACCGGCGAGCAGATCAAGCGCCTATACGAAGTCCTCGGCGGCGAGGTGGATATCACCGTCACCCCTGCCGTGGACAAACAGGGCTCGCTGCTCAACGACTGACCAATGGCTGGCCCGGTGGCGACTCCCTCCCTTACCCCTCCCGCAATGCTGCCAGTGCCGGCCGCCCCTATAGAGATAGACATGACCCCCGCCCCTCTCAACCGCCAGCAGCGCCGCCAGATGGAGCGGCAGCAGGCCCGCCAGCGTGCGCAGCGCCGCGTCGAGCGGCCCGTCCATATTCCGATGATGGTCAAGGCTCAATACACACTTGAGCCGCTTGAGGCTGTCATAGACCAGATTGAGCGCACGGGCGCCGTCGATACCGACCAGCGCGGCACGCCGATTTTCTTCTGCAACTCTGACGGCGGCTGGTACGAGAGCGCCTCGGCCATCGACGGTATGGCGGACTTTTTCGATATGTGGGCGATCCGTCACGCCCGCACCCTTGACGTCACGCCGCTGCGCCAGCTCGCCGCCCGACTATCCGCCGGCATGCTGCTTGATGCGCCGCTCATGACCGCTGTGCGTCACTTGCTGCCGATCCTGCGCCGCGTGGCATCCACCCTTGACCGCGACGAAGCCATCGACCTGCTGCGCGGCACTCAGATAAACGAAGCACGGCAGAAACTGGAGCAACGAGCATGACCAATCAAGCATGGCAGCCGATAGCGACGGCGCCGAAGAATCAGCTGGTCATGGTGTACACGCCGCCGCAGCCGAGCGACTGGCCGGACAGCGTTCGCATAGGCTTCGATTACATCGATCCCGAGGTTGCGGACGACTACTGGTACAACCACGGCGAGCATTACGAGCACTACTGCTGCGTAGCCAAACCGGAGAACTGCACGGGGCCGGGAGAGCGCGCCCCGTACACCCACTGGATGCCCATCCCCCCTGCTCCCGGCGCGGATACTGAAGCCAGTGTCCAGTTATCCGGGAATTCCGGGGAGCTGGACGAAAGCCTGCGTTTCAGCGCACAGCGCATTCTTGACGCAGCCTTCCATTGGGCCGAACAGCGACAAATCGGACCGGCCCAGGCGAAGAGCGCTTGGGTCGGCCTTGAGCGCCACGTTCTTATGCAGCTCCGCTCTCAACGCGACGACCGCGCCCGCCGGCCCGCTCCCCCTGCCGCACACGAGCGCGCCCCTGTTGGCGATGAGCGGGCGGCGTTTGAGGCTTGGGCAACGGCAAAGAAAATGCCGCTGACTCTCATTGGGGAGCAGTACGACGATTTTTGGGTGGACCACGCCTGGAATGGCTGGAAAGCCCGCGCCGCCCTGGCAAGCGCCCATGCCGCAGATGCGCGGGATGCCGCTATCGAGGCCGTCCGCCTGCAGGTGTGCAAATTGCAACGCTACAGCTTTTTGCTGAATAAGTCGGGCGGGGTACACCGAGCTAACGACCGTAGCGGTAACTGGGTCGAGTTCGACGCCGTGCATGAACTGTTTGACCCGGTTTCGGTTGATGCCGCCATTGCCGCCCAGCAGGGCGAAGGGGGGTAGATGATGGATGCAACAGTGCTCGATCCCTGCTGCGGCGGCCGAATGATGTGGTTCGACCGCCAAGACCAGCGCGCCCTGTTTGGTGACATCCGCAGCGAGCAGCACACCCTCTGCGATGGCCGGGCCTTCAACATCACGCCCGATCTGAATATGGACTTCCGGGCGATCCCGTTTGCGAACGACACCTTTGCCTTGGTGGTGTTCGACCCGCCACACCTGCGGCGCGCCGGCGTCGATTCGTGGCTGCGCGCCAAGTACGGAATCTTGACCAACGACTGGCGCGATGATTTGCGGCGCGGCCTCGCTGAGTGCTTCCGCGTCCTGCGTCCCGAGGGTGTGCTGATCTTCAAGTGGGCAGAGGTGCAAATCCCGGTGAGCCAGATTCTTGCTCTGACGGATCACCGGCCGTTGTTTGGCCACAAGTCGGGCAAGCGGGAGAAAACACACTGGCTGACGTTTCTGAAGCCAGCCGCCCCATCCATCCAGGGCGAAGGGAGGTAGGGGATGGCAGCGCCTGCCGCCTACTACAACGAGATCGACCCTTATGCAGCGCAATGGCTGCGCAACCTTATCGCCGCCGGACACATTGCACCCGGCGACGTAGACGAGCGGAGTATCGAAGATGTACACCCCGACGACTTGCGCGGATACACGCAGGCGCACTGGTTTGCCGGTATCGGCGTCTGGTCGCTCGCCCTTCGCCGCGCCGGATGGCCCGATGATCGACCTGTTTGGACCGGTTCCTGTCCGTGCCAACCTTTCAGCGCGGCAGGCAAAGGCATTGCGTTTGATGATGAGCGGCACTTATGGCCCGCGTTCTTCCATCTCATCCAAGAGTGCCGCCCTCCAGTCCTCTTTGGAGAGCAGGTTGCGAGCAAGGACGCAGACTCTTGGATCGACCTTGTACAAGCTGACTTGGAAGGAGTGGGTTACGCCGTCGGGGCGGTCCCGTTTCCGTCTGCGAGCATCGGTGCGCCGCACATCCGCGACCGACTCTACTGGTTGGCCAACGCCGCAGGCCAGGGATTACAAGGGCGCGAACTCGTCGGGAAACGAGTTAGATCACAACTCGCGGCCGCTCAACGAAGTGGCACGGCTGGCGGGCTGGCCCACGCCGACCACGACCGACGCGCTGCGCCATCCTTCGATCAAGGCGACGACGCAAAACATCACGCTCAATCATGCGGCGAACCTGGCGGGATGGAACGCCCCCTGCACATCGGACGGCAGCGGCGGGAAACGGCCGCATCCGGATACCACAATGACCGGAAAACATCCGAGCGGTCGCAAGGTGAACATGGGCTTGGCGTCACAGGCTCACATAGGCTTTCTCAACACCAAGCCGGCCCGGTTAACGGCTTCTGGCGAGCTTCTGACTGGCTCCTCTGCCGGGATGGTAAATGGAGGCCAGTTGAACCCGGAACATCCCCGCTGGCTCATGGGGCTGCCGCCCGAGTGGGACGATTGCGCGCCTACGGAAACGCGATCAATGCGGTCCAAGCGCAAATCTTTGTCGAAGAATCAATGAGGTGTCTATGACCCCCAACACCAAACAGACCGTACTGACTGACCCACTCCGGGCGGCCATCCAGTTTCTGACCGAAGAAGCTGACGAGCTGCGCGAGTGCTGCACCATGCACTCTGAAGACTGGGCCGACGAACCGGAAGCCAAGGCAGCCTATGACCGCATCCTGGCGGTGGTGGCGGGGCTTGAGGCGATGCGCCAGGAAGGCGCGAAAGGTGCCATAGGAATTTCCATAGCCAATCTGGCGGAATCCCCCCAAGTTAACTCCCTCGAATTCGGGGGAATTAAACCCAAACAACATCCCGCACCCACCGGCATCGTCGCGGACGAGTACTGCTGACAGCAACAAAGGAGGATCAAATGCAGCCAACGCAAAAACTGATTTACCGAGTCTCCGATGTTCGGAAGGCGCTCGGCGTATCTACCGCCACGATTTATCGGATGTGCCTCAGGGGTGAGCTGGTCAAGGGTAAGATCGGCACAACGCGCAGCGTCGGGATAACAGCTGAATCCGTCGAGGCAATGGCGGCTCGCATGGGCCTGCGGGCAGCGTCAGCCGAGCATGCTCTCGATCAAATGGGTAGCCAAGTGGGTAGCCACGCAAAAACTCACGCGCAAAACTGAATTTAACTTACTGTTTTATAAGAAGAATAAAAAATACACGCAAACAGTACGACATCATCCTCATTTAAAACACTTGCCCCCCAAAGCAAAACGCCACCCGCAGAGGTGGCGTTTTGCTTTGGGCCGGAAAACAATCAGTCTTCGCGGAACTGCATGTTGTATAGCGTGGCGTACAGCCCCCCCGCAGCGAGCAGCTCGGTATGCGCGCCATGCTCCACGATACGCCCCGCATCCAGAACGATGATGCGGTCTGCGTTCTGAACGGTGGACAGGCGATGGGCAATCACCAGCGTGGTGCGGCCGCGCATCAGGCGGTCGAGCGAACTTTGCACCTGCCGCTCGGATTCATTATCGAGCGCCGAAGTGGCTTCGTCGAGAATGAGAATGGGCGCATTCTTGATCAGCGCGCGGGCAATGGCCAGACGCTGACGCTGGCCGCCGGACAGGCGGGCCGCATTTTCACCCACGGGCGTATGAATTCCCTTGGGCAGACTGTCAACAAAGTCTCGCAGATTGGCAGCAGCCAGCGCATCGTGGATGCGCTGATCATCGGCTTTACCCAAGGCGCCATAGCCCACATTAGCGGCAATCGTATCGTCGAACAGCACAACATCCTGGCTCACGAGCGAGAGGTGGGAGCGCAGGCTGTTCAACTGCACGTCGTTAATGGGCACGTCATCGATAAGAATGCTGCCCTCGGTCGGCAAGACAAAACGGGGCAGCATATTGACCAGGGTGGTCTTGCCGCTGCCCGAGCGGCCCACAAGCGCCACGGTCTGGCCCGGCTCGACGGTAAAACTCACATCGGAGATGGTATTGCGGTCGGCTTCGGGAAAACGATGGCCAATTTGGCGGAACTCGATCTTGCCGCGCACCGGCTCGGCCAGTGTGCGCTGCCCCTCATCGACTTCCGGAATCTGATCAACCAGCGTGAATACGCTTTCCGCCGACACCAGCATTTTTTGCATCTTGCTGGCGAGATTGGTCAGGCGCTTGATGGGATCGAAGATCTGGGCCAGCGCGCTCATGAAGGCGGCGAAAGCGCCTGCCGTGAGTGTGCCGGCGTTGGCCTGCCCCAAGGCTACGGCGATCACGGCGCCCACGGCAACGGCAATACAGACCTGAGTCAGCGGCGTCAGCGCGGCATCGGCCACAGCGGTGCGCATGGCGAAGCGGCGCAGGCGGGCGTTGACATAGGCGAACCGGCCCCGCTCGGCTTCGTAGCCATCAAACAGTTTGATCACGCGCTGGCCGTCGATGCCTTCACTCACCACGCGGGTCAGTTCGGCGTTCATGTTGACGGTCTCGCGGTTGATACGGCGCAGTCTGCGTGCGAAGGAACGGGCAATCCAGACGGAAATCGGCATCACCACCAGGATGATGACCGTCAACAGCCAGGACATATACAGCAGCACGGCGATCAGCGAAATCACCACCAGGGTTTCACGCACGAGGACGGTGATGACGTCAGTGGCATAGCCGGTGACATTGCCCGCATCGATGGTGAAACGATTGAGCAGACGCCCGGTGTCGCCTCGCTTGAAGTCTGCGTCCGGCAGGCCCAGAAGGCGGTCAAACATCTCGCGCCGTATGCCCAGCAGCACGTTGTTAGCCACCCAGGCCAGCAGATAGTCGCTGAAAAAATTACACACGCCGCGCAGCAGAATCAGGCCGATCACCGCCAGGGGTACAGACCAGATATATTGCGGCTTATCACCTGCGAAGCCGCCATCGATCAGCGGCTTCATGATCACAGCAAGCGTCGGTTGCGTGGCTGCAGCACCCGCCATCAGCAGGACGGCCAAGATGAGGCCCTTCCAATGGGAGCCCACACGGCTGTAGATACGCTTCCACAACTCGGCTTTGACCGGTTCGTGGCCGGCGGTTGCTTCTCGGACGCCAGGAATCAAGGATGCACTCTCTTTAATACAATTATGTCGGGATTGTACCCGCCGCCACCGGCCCCTGAACGATACTCAGCCTTTGAAGGCTTACCGGTCTTTTTTCATGTCCGCTCTCTCAGCCATTTATGTACGCGTGCCCAACTGGGTGGGCGATGTCTGTATGAGCCTGCCCAGCCTGAGGCTGCTGCAGGCCAGCGGGCAAGCTCTGGTGATTTGCGCCCGCCCCTGGGCCCGCGATTTGCTGGACGGCCTGCCCAAGGCCGGCTTCCTGCCCATGACGGGCAAATGGCGGGTCGACCGCAACACCGTCGCGCAGCACCGCAGCGCCCTGCCCTCGGGCGCCACGCGCGGCTTGCTCTTACCCGATTCGCTGTCCAGTGCTGCGGTATTCCGCCTGGCAGGCGTACCCAGCGCGGGCTACCGAGATGACGGGCGCAGCCTGCTGCTACGCTGGCCGGTGGACAAGCCTGCCGCGCCGCTGCATGCGGTGCAGTCCTGGTACTTCCTGACTCGGGAAGCGCTTGGCGCCTGGGGCCTGCCGCAGGGAGCCGCCGATCCGGCACCCTCGCTGAATCTGCCTCTGACCGAACGCCACCAGCATGATTGCGATGCCGCCCTAGCGCAAGCCGGCCTGCAGGGCCGCGACTTTGTACTGATCGCCCCGACGGCAACGGGCCTGCACAGAGGTCGCGTCAAGGTGTGGCCCCATTTCGACGCCCTGACCCGTTCCTTGCAAGCGCAGGGCCATACCGTGGTAATGTGCCCACCGGCCTCGGAAATCGAGGAAGCGCGCCGCAATGCGCCCACCGCGCAATTGCTGCCGCCTCTGGGGCTGGGCGCTTTTGCCTGCCTGACCACCCGCGCATCCCTCGTGATATGTAATGATTCAGGGGTATCGCATGTGGCGGCGGCCGCAGGCGCAAGAGAGTTGACGCTGTTTGGCGTCACGCGCCGCGAACGAACCGGCCCCTGGTCGGATCGGGCGGTCTGCCTGGGCGGCGAAGACGCCTGGCCCGCGCAAAATGACGTCGAGCGCTCAGCGCTTGCGCTGCTGCAAGGCGGCGCTCCGTAGCAAAAGTTCGGATATGGCTATCAATAGTTACCTGACCAACCTCATCATCCCCTTCAACCTCTGCATCGCCCTGCTGGTGCTGGGCTTGGTGGTCGGACTCCTTCGCTGGCGCAAAACGGCCGGCGCACTAATCGCGACAGGCCTGATCTGGGTCCTGGTCTGGTCATTACCTGCAACCTCGCTATGGCTGGGCGGCGCACTGGAACACCGCTACCCCTATCTGGAACCGGCCTCTGCGCCGACAGCCGATGCCATTGTCGTGCTCGGGGGCAACACGGCGAACGGCCGCGCCAACTGGTTTTTACCCTATGACAAGGACACCGCCGTGGTGCGTGTGGATACCGCCACCGATTTGTATCTGGCGGGCCGGGCGCCCAAGGTGGTGCTTTCCGGAGGCGCGCTGGAGGGCAATGTCAGCGAAGCGCAGGGTATGGCGCACCGCATGCGCCAGCGGGGGGTGCCGGATTCGGCCCTGGTTCTGGAGAATGCCAGCCGCAATACCTATGAAAACGCCGCCCTGACCGAAGACACGCTACGCGCCAACCATATCAGTAAAGTGCTGCTGGTGACCTCTGCGCTGCATATGCCGCGCGCCATGGCTGCATTTTCGAAGCAGGGCGTGGAGGCCATCGCCGCCCCCACCCCGCCCCAGATCGTGCCGCCCACCGATGGCAGCCTTTCGCCCTGGGTGCCGGATATGCGCACCCTGGACGCCAGCCGCTCTATCATCAAGGAATACGCTGGGCTGCTGGTTTACTGGCTGCGCGGCTGGGTTTGACCATGCAGTGCCGCACCGCTTGCGCAGCCTGTTGCATCGCGCCCTCGATTTCCAGTCCGATTCCGGGCATGCCGCAAGGCAAGCCCGCAGGCGTCCCCTGCATCCAACTCGATGAAGCCTTGCGCTGCCGCATTTTTGGCCAGCCGGGGCGGCCTGCCGTCTGCGGATCGCTTTCCCCCAGCGAGGAAATGTGCGGAGCTAGCCGCGAGCAGGCGCTACGCTGGCTGGGGCATATAGAGCAGTTCACGGCTCCGGCCCCTTGCGCTGGATAGCGCCCTCAACGGGCCGAGAGAATCTGCTCGTAGAGCGCTTCGTAGCGGCCCGCCACCGCCTCCCAGCTTTGCTGCTGCGCCAGACTGCGTCCGCCCTGAATCAGGCGGGCGCGCAAGCCTGCATCCTCGCCCAGCGTCTGGATAGCCCGGGCCAAACCAACGCCATCATGGGGGTCACGCAATATGAGGGCATCCACGCCATCCGAAAGATAGCGCGAGAAACCGCAATAGGCCGGCGGACTGATTACGACGGGCAGACCATGGGCCATGGCCTCAAGCGGCGCCATGCCAAAGCTGTCATTGAGCGTCGGATGCACATAGAGATCGGCGGCCTCGTAGTAACGCCCGACGTCCGGGGTAGGCGATACGAGGCTGACACGCGCCGCGGCCGAGCTAGCCATCACAGCCTCGCGCGTCGGGCCGTCAGCCCCCACCACCAACAGACGGTAGCGCGCCGGCAGGCAGGCCAGCGCTTCCACAAGCGCGGGCAGACCTTTGCGCAGCGGATTGCGAGCCACCAGCAGGCAGGCAATGTCATCTTCGCTCAGGCCCAGTTCTTGACGGGTGACCCGCCGTTGCGCGGCGTCGATCGGCGGGGCGCTATGCACGCCCGGCAAAATCGTATCTACGCGCAGAGACGGGCCATAAGCATCATGCAGTTGTTCGACGATGAGTTGCGACACCGCCACAACCCGCTTGCCCGGCGCGACACGCTGGCGCTCCAGCCAGAGGTAGGTCGCCAGACGAGGGCTGAGCCAGGTGGCGAGCCGGCGCAATGGCCCCAGGCCATGCAGCCGGCTGTAACGCACCGGCGTGACGTGCATGACCTGCACCTCGCCAGACCAGCCATTCATGTGCGAATGCACGATATCGAAACGCCCGCCGCGGGTGTAGCGCGCCGCCCGGCAGGCGAAATACAGCACGCGCATCCAACTGGGCAGACGGGCGCTAACCTTCACAGGCAGGTAGTCCAGGCGCAGATCGCTATCGTAGTCGCGCGCGATGATGGTGATGTCGTGCCGGCAGGCCAGCACGCGCATCAGCTCCACGCCATAAGCTTCTGCCCCGCCGAAACGCTTGCCGAAACGATCAACCAGCAGCGCGATGCGCAAGCGCCGCTCAGCGCCGGCGGAGGTCTTCATAGCGCGTCAGAGTCTTTTGCAGGAATTGCAGCAAATGGGTGGAACGCGAGACGGTGACCCGCGGCAGGCCGAAGGGATCATCGGCTGCCGATGCCAGACCGCGCACGGTCAGGGTGGCGTTGTCGTAGCCCGCCTCGCGCACCATCGCCCTATGCTCGGGGCCGTGATCACCATAGGGATAGCAAAAAGCAGTAACGGGCGCCCCCAGCACCTGCTCCAGCGTGTCCTTGGACAGCCGGATCTGGCGGCGGGCCTCTTCCGGCGAGACCTGCGGCAGATGCACGTGATCCAACGTGTGCGAGCCGACTTCATTGCCTGCATCATGCCATTGGCGCATTTCGGCCGCGCTCATGAGACCCGAATAGGGAATGCCTTTTTCGATGTCCCAGACATTACCGCCATCGAGCTGATGAGCGACGAAATAATTCGTCCCGGTGAACCCCAGTTCTTGGAGCACCGGCGCCGCGTTCTCGAGCACATTGCGATAGCCGTCATCGAAGGTGACGCCAAAAACCTTGCCGGTTTTTTCGCCGCGCAGATAAGGCATGAGGTCACGCATCGACAGACCGCGATATCCGAAGCGGCGCATCCAGGTCATCTGGCGACGGAAACTGGCGGGATGTACCGTCAAGCCACGATACGGCGTGCCTTTGGCTGCGGGCGTGCCGATCTGGTGGTACATGAGGATGGGGATGGATGTCATGGCCGGATTATAGAGCCCCCGAGGGCGCTAAGCCGCCAGCGCACGCACGTAAACGTCGAGCGTAGCCTGGGCAAAATCATGCAGGTTGAACTCGCGCACGGCCTTCTCGCGGGCGGCCTGACCCATGCGGCGTAATGCGGCCGGGTCATTCAGCATAAAACGCAAAACGTCGGCAATCGCGGCCACATCACGCGCCGGAACCACCCAGCCATCACGGCCCGGCGTGATGTTTTCAGGCAGTCCGCCCGCGTCGCTGGCCAGCACAGGCCGTCCGATGGCCATCATTTCGCGGCAGGCAAAGGACAATGCCTCCCGGTAAGAGAGGACATAGCCCACATGGCAGGCCGCGAGCGCAGCACGCACATCGTCTAGCAAGCCCGGAAACACGACCTGCTGTTCCATGCCGGCCTCACGCACCCGCGCCAATTTGGCTTCATTGGGCGGATCGCCGGCCACGAGGATGCGGATGCGTTCGCGCTGTTCGGGCGGCAGGCTGCCGGCCGCGTCGACCAGATCCAGCCAACCCTTGTCGAAGTCTGTGCCGCCCGCGCTGCCGAGCAGCAACTTGCCCTGCCAATCCGGGCCGAAAAATAGTTCGTGGAGCTTGTCTTCACTGCCGCTGGCGGGCGGGGCGTAGAAATGCGTGTCGATCCCGTGCCGGATGGTGGTAATGGGCAGCCGGCCATAGGGCGAAGCCTCAAGCAGATGCCGGACGTAGTCACTGACGGCGATGACCTGATCGGTCGCCAGCCGCGCACGCAAGGTATTGCCCAGGCTGGAGAGCGAATGATCGTTGTGTTTGGTGAGAATGATGCGCGGACGGCGCATGCCCAGCGTCGCCACCATGACCTGCTTATGATCGGCGCTGCCATTGCAATGAATGACATCGAACTTTTCTCGTGCGATCAGCCGTTTAAGCTGAACCCGCTCTCCGAACCACGAAGAAAGACGCGTGGTGAAGGTCATGGGCGCCACGCGCACGCCGGGGATGGTTTGGGCGTAACGATACAGCCGGCTGGTCTCTGGCGTGGCCACGACGATTTCGTGGTCGGGCGCCAGCGCACGCGCCAGATTGATGATGTAAGTAACATGCCCGCCGCCATTGCGGGGATGGAAGTTGGTGTAAAGAATCTTCACTTGGGCGGCTCGGGTTCGGATTTGAACATCAGTTTGGCGTAACGAAAAAAACTGCCTGCGGCCGCGGTCACGGCCAGCACCAGCCCATGGCGGCCGTCGAGAAAACCGCGCCGGATCAGATAGATGCGCACAAAGGTCCAAAAACTGTGGCCCAGGGCGGTAAAAACGTTGGCGCGCCGGCCTTTGGCATACATCATGGCCGCGGCATCCGAGGAATAACGGTTGGCCTTGGTGACCAAGGTATCGAGATCGGGATAGGGATAGTGCTCGAGATGCGGGGCGAGCCTGAACACCTGACCGTCATGGGGCACAACCCGTTCATGCACGGCGGCGTCGGTGAAACGCGCCGTGCCGCGCTTCCAGAGGCGCAGCACGTAATCCGGCCACCAACCGCTATGCCGGATGAAGCGGCCGCAAAACCAGGATAGCCGCGGCATCTCGTAAGCAGTGGCCTGCGGACTGGCCATCGCCGTGCGGATGGCCTGCGCCAGTTCAGGCGTCAGGCGCTCATCCGCATCGATGGACAACACCCAGTCGCCGGTCGCCAGGTCAAGCGCGCGGTTTTTCTGCACACCGAAGCCCGGCCAATCCGGCGTGATGCTGACCCTGGCGCCAAAGTCGCGCGCCAGTTCGACGGTATTGTCGGTGCTGCCCGAATCCACGACGATGAACTCATCGGCGAAGGCCACCGACTCCAGACAACCCCGGATATTGGCGGCCTCATTCTTGGTGATGATGATGACCGATAGCGTCATGCACGCCTCCTAAGACGCTTTTTGAGTTTTTTCCAGGCGTGAAAAACGGGTCCGACCAAACGACCCCGGGATTGCCAGATACGCCGCTTGAGCCACCCGCCTGCGCGATTGCGCACCGCAAAACGATAAATATGGGCAGGATCGGAGCCAGGCCGGTTTTGTCCGAGCGGGTCCGTGGTGTAAAGATGCCGAAAACCCGCTTCGCGGGCCGCCTGCAGGTAGTCAGCATCGAAATAACCTTGCGGCCAGCAGAGGTGGTCGCTTACGCTGCCCAGACGCTCGATCAGGGTGGCGCGGGAATCATCCAGCTCTTGCGCGATGTGGCGGCGCTTGGCGCTGACATCAGCGCCACATTCTTTATCCCAGCGGGTATGGGTGTGGGTATGCGAGTGGAACTCAAAGGTGCCGGCCTCGATCATGGCCCTTACCTCACTCCAGCGCAGCATGACTTCGTCGGCGCGGCCGGCGGCGATAAGGCGCTTGCTTGTGTCGTGATCGACATCGGCCGGCAGCGCTTGGCCGGGGCTGGGCCGCGCCGGACCGTCGCCAATCAGGCCGGTGATGAGAAAGATGACGGCCTTCATGCCGTGGCGTTTGAGCACCGGATGCGCGTGCACCCAGTTATTGAGGTAGCCGTCGTCAAACGTGATCAGCACGGATTTCTCCGGCACCTCGCCACCGGCAAGATAGGCGGCGAACTGATCGGCCGACAAGGATTGGTAGCCGGCAGCCGCCAGACTGGCAATCTGCGCCTCGAAAACCTCGGGCGTGGCAGCAATCATGCCGCCCTCCGGCGTAATGTGGTGATACATCAGCACCGGAACACTGGGGGCATTTTTTCTCATTGTTTGCGTTCTTCCAGCCACTTGCGATAAACGGTTTCGGTGTTTTCGGCCAAGCGCTCGGGTGAAAACACGCCCTCTTCGCGAATCATGCGCCATCCGGCCTGCCCCATGCGGCGGCGCAGGGCGGGATCATCGATCAGACGGCGCAGCGCGTCGGTCAAGGCAGCGCCGTCTTTGGCCGGCACCAGAAAACCCGTCACGCCATCGCGCATCATTTCGGAAACACCGCCGACATTCGTGCCCACAACCGGAACGCCGCTGGCCTCGGCCTCGACATAGACCGTGCCCGACGCCTCCTGTTGTGTTGCGAGAGCGAAGATATCGAATCCGGCAAGCAGATTGGGCACATCACGGCGCGTCCCCATCAGGTGCACGCGGGACTGCAACCCCAGTTCGGCGACATAGGCCTGGGTCTGCTCAAAGACCGGTGACCCGCCCCCCACGAAAACCAGGTGTAAAGCATCGTGCGCGGCGATCAAGGGCCTCATGGCGTCAATCAGATCTTTGTGGCCTTTGCTGGCGCGCATCACGGCCACGCAACCCACAACCAGATCACGCTCCGACAGACCCAACTCGTCGCGTAAGGTCGAGCGCTCGACCGGCGGCGGCAGCGTAATGGGCGAATAAAGCGTGGCGATATGGTCTTCGGGCACGCCTCGCGCGATCAGCCCTTCGCGCACATGATCGCTGACGGTGGTGACGCGATGAGGTAAGCCGGTATAGCTCCAGAGCGAGCCGACCTTGTTGGACAGGTGCCGGGTGCGCACGATCAGCGGCGTACCCGCCAGCCGGCCTGCCGCAGCGGCGATAACGGTATCGCGCCGGCTATGGGTATTGAGCACGTCGTATTGCCCGCGCTTGAGCAGCTTGCGCAGGGCGAGCACGCCCTTCAGATAATTCAGCGGCCCATCCATATAAAGGGTGTGCACGGTAAATCCGGCATCGCGCAAGCGCTCGCCCAGTTGAGCATCGGGCTGAACAATGGCCTCCATCTGATGGCCACGCGCTCGCATGGCCTGCATTTCCTTGAAAATACGGCCTTCCTGGCCGCCAAAGCTGGTGGCGGCCTCAGAGTGGATGATACGAAGCGGACGCATCAGTAGCTTACCTCTACGCCTTCGGGCTTGACCCAGGCCGAAAGATTTTCCAGCAAGGCATCGGCCATGCGCACACGCCATGCCTCGCCCAGCCTCACGGTGCAGGAAAAATTGTCTTTACGGTAGATGACATCAACCGGCACGCCGGGCACGCCGTTTTCCGGCTCGGCACGGAAGGGATTGAGCATCTGCCGCAGACGGGCGGCGTCGGCCTCATTGTTGACGGTAATGCGCAGGGCACGAGCCCGGGCTTCACGCGCCAGCTGCAGATCAAAAAGATTCTCGGCCACGATACGCATGCCGCCGGAATACTCGTCGTTGCTGACCTTGCCTTGCACGATGAGCAATTGATCTTCTTTCAGGCGGTTGCGGTGTTTCTCGAACAATTCGTTAAAGACCGAGATCTCGACCTGGGCCGTACCGTCATCGAGCACCGCAAACACCATCTTACCGCGCCGGGTCATCATGACGCGCACACTGGCCAGCACGCCACACATCCATTGCAAATCGCGCTGCGGCTCGATACGAGCCAAGGGCATCGGCACGATGCGGCGCACTTCATCGCGCCAGGCATCAAAGAGGTGGCCGCTGAAGTAATAACCCAGCGCCGCCTTCTCTTCTGTGAGCTGGGTGTGCAAATTCCAGGGCGCGACCTTGGTCAGTTCGCCGGCGACCACTTCGCTGCTGTCATCACCAAAGAGCGAAGCCTGGTTGGCGCTGCGCGCGGCCTGCTCGGCGGCTTCCATGGCCGTGCCGACCGAGGCCAGCATGGCCGCCCGGTTGGATTCGATGGTATCGAAAGCGCCCGCACGGATCAGCGCTTCGATGGTCCGCCGGTTGACGGCATGCTTACCTACCCGGCGGCAAAAATCGAACAAATTGACAAAGGGGCCATCGGCTTCGCGGGCGCGCAGGATTTCCTCGACCGCTCCCTGCCCCGTCCCCTTGACCGCCCCCAGGCCATAACGCATGGTGCGCGGCGGCTTGCCGCGCGCGGTGTGCTCATCTTCAACGGGCGCGAAACGGTAACCCGATGCATTGACATCGGGCGGGAGCACCTCCACCCCGTTGTCCTGGGCATCGCGGCAAAAAATCTGCACCTTGTCAGTGTCATCCATATCGGAGGACAGCGTCGCGGCCAGGAATTCCGCCGGGTGATAGGCCTTGAGCCAGGCGGTTTGATAGGCGATGAGCGCATAAGCCGCCGAGTGCGACTTGTTAAAGCCGTAGCCGGCGAATTTCTCCATCAGGTCGAACAGCTTGACCGCCAGATCCGGATCATGGCCCTTATCCACCGCGCCCTTCTGGAACAGCTCGCGGTGCTTGGCCATTTCTTCAGGCTTTTTCTTACCCATGGCGCGGCGCAGCAGGTCGGCGCCGCCCAGCGAATAGCCACCGATGATCTGCGAGATCAGCATCACCTGTTCTTGGTAGACGATGACCCCGTATGTGCTTTTGAGCGTGCCTTCCAGATCGGGGTGGAAATAATCCACGGCTGCTCGCCCGTGCTTGCGATTGACGAAGTCATCGACCATGCCAGACTCAAGCGGCCCCGGACGATAGAGGGCCAGCATGGCGATGATGTCTTCGAAAGTATTGGGCCGCAGCTTCTTGAGCAGCTCTTTCATGCCACGGGATTCGAGCTGGAATACCGCCGTGGTGTTGGCATCGCACAAGACCTTGTAGGCCGCCGGATCATCCAGCGACAAGGCCATGATGTCGAAGTCGCGCTGATCGGGGTTGAACTGGCGCACGTAGCGCACGGCCCAATCCAGAATGGTCAGGTTGCGCAAGCCCAGAAAGTCGAACTTCACCAGACCGGCGGCTTCGACGTCATCTTTGTCGAACTGCGAAACCGCGTAATTCTCCTGGCCCGGCTGGCAATACAGTGGGCAAAAATCCGTGAGCTTGCCGGGCGCGATCAACACGCCGCCTGCATGCATGCCGATGTTGCGCGTCAAACCCTCGAGCGGCTGAGCAAGATCGACTAGAGCGCGGACCTCCTCTTCCTGCTCATAGCGATCCCTGAACGCCGGCTCTTCTTTCAAGGTGCGTTCCAGCGACCAGGGATCGGCCGGATTGAAGGGAATCAACTTGGACAGGCCATCGCAGAACATATAAGGCATGTCCAGCACACGGCCGGCATCACGCACCACCGCCTTGGCGCCCAAGGTGCCGAACGTGGCGATCTGGCTCACTGCCGCGCGGCCGTACTTGAGTTTGACGTATTCAATGACCCGTTCGCGGTTGTCCTGGCAGAAGTCGATATCGAAGTCGGGCATGGACACCCGCTCCGGATTCAGGAAGCGCTCGAACAGCAGGTCATAGCGGATGGGGTCAAGATCGGTGATGCCCAAGGCATAGGCCACGAGCGACCCGGCTCCCGACCCCCGGCCGGGCCCAACGGGCACGCCGTTATTCTTGCCCCAATTGATGAAGTCCTGAACGATGAGGAAGTAGCCCGGAAAGCCCATCTGAATGATGGTCGAACACTCCCAGCGCAAACGCTGGTAGTAGCTGTCGCGCTGCCGAGCGCGCTCGGCCTCGTCGGGGTAAAGAAAGGCCAGCCGCTTTTCCAGCCCCTCTTCGGAAAGCTGCACCAGATAGTCATCGAGCGACACGCCCTCGGGCGTGGGGAAATCCGGCAAACGCGGCTTGCCCAACACCAAGGATAGATTGCAGCGCTTTGCAATCTCGACGGTGTTGGCCAGGGCTGAGGGCACATCGGCGAAACGCTGATGCATTTCTTCCGAGCTTTGCAGATACTGCTGTGGTGAAAAGCGTCTGACGCGGCGCGGATCGGCCAGAATTTCGCCTTCGGCGATGCACACCCGTGCTTCATGCGCCTGGAACTCGTCCTGGTCGAGAAATTGCACTGGGTGCGTGGCCACGACGGGCAGACCCGCTTCAGCAGCCAGACGCATCGCGGCCTGGGTGTAAGTTTCGTCGCCGTCCATGCCAGCGCGCTGCAATTCGATGTAGAAGGCCCCAGGAAACATGGCAGCCCACTGGCGCGCCAAGGCTAGCGCCCCCGCCGTATTACCTGCATCCAGCGCATGACCGATATCACCCGCCCTGCCGCCCGACAACAGGATCAGGCCCTCCTGGCCCTGTAGCCACTCGCGCCGCACCTCGGCACGGCCCTTATATTGGTTGACCAGAAAAGCCTGCGACAACAGCTCGCAGAGATTCAGATAGCCCTGGTTGTTGCGCACCAGAATCAGGGCACGGAAAGGCTTGTCACGATCTTCGTCATTGCTGAGCCAGACATCCGCCCCGGCAATGGGCTTGATCCCGGCGCCCCGGGCGCTTTTGTAAAATTTGATCAGACCGAACAAATTGGACAGGTCTGTCAGGGCGACGGCGGGCTGGCCGAGTTTGGCCACGCGCTTGATCAGGCCAGGAATACGCACGATCCCGTCCACCACCGAAAATTCGGAGTGAACGCGCAAATGTACAAAAGGGGGGGGAGTTGTTACGGCTTCAGACATCTGGGAATTGTACCCGCGCACCTCTGGCTTGCCCCCGGTCTCGGGGCGGCTTACGCAATTTGGAGACGAGCAAAAACCAGCTGGCGCGGGGATATGGGACAATGAATGCAATCGTACCGCTAAGCTATCCGTCCCCAAATGAAATGGCTGATTCCCGGCCTTTGGCTGGCTTCTATCCTATTCGTGCATTTTCGTGGCCGCGTGCGTCTACCGCTGTCACGTCAATTTCTCGATCATTCCGTCCTGCTGGCGCCGATCAACGCCTTCATGGTGTTGTGTTCCCGGGTACCGACCACCCCTTACCTCACCAGCCGCGAAATTCCCGAGCTTCAGGCGCTGGACGACAATTGGGAGATGATCCGAGACGAGGCCCTCAAAATGGCCGAGCTGCGCCGCATCAGGGCGGCAGACCGGCACGACGACATCGGCTTCAATTCGTTTTTCAAGTACGGCTGGAAGCGCTTTTACCTGAAATGGTATGAGGCCCGTCATCCGTCCGCCGAAGAGCTATGCCCTAAAACCGTGGCGCTGCTCAAAAGCCTGCCCAAGGTCAAGGCGGCAATGTTTGCCGAACTGCCTGCAGGCGGCAAGCTGAACGCTCACCGTGACCCCTTCGCCGGCTCCCTGCGCTATCACCTGGGTCTGGCCACCCCCAACGACGACCGCTGCTACATCGTGGTTGACGGCGACCGTTACAGCTGGCGCGACGGAGAGAGCGTGGTGTTCGACGAAACCTATGTGCACGAAGCCCATAATAAAAGCGAAGGCAACCGCATCATTCTGTTCTGCGACGTCGAACGCCCCCTGCGCTGGCGCTGGGCCGAGGCCGTCAACCACTGGTTCGGCCGAAAGGTGATGTCAGCGGCCAGTTCTCCCAACGACTCGAGCGACCAGACCGGCGCGATCAACAAGCTCACGCATCTGCACTGGAAACTGGACCAGAAACGCAAGCAGTTCAAGGCCTGGAACAAAACCGCCTACAAGGCCGCGAAATGGGGGCTCATCATTCTTGTCATAGCGGCTTTCCTGGCCTGGTAAACAAGCGCTCCCCAGCGAGAACAGGGCCCGCATCGCGGGCCCTGTTTCATACTGCACTCAACGCCGCAAAGACTCCCAAGTCTTCATCAGTCGCTTGACCGACACTGGCATGGGCGTGCGCAGCTCCTGCGCGAACAAGGCCACGCGCAACTCCTCCAGCATCCAGCGAAACTCGTCCAGACGCGGATCGGGCGCCCCCTTCAGCGCGCTACGTGCACGTTGATACTGCGTGAGCAGCGGCGCCATGTCAGCGACCAGGCGCGCATCGCGGGCAGGGTCGGCACGCAGCTTGTCAATCCGTGCGACGGCGGCCTTGAGGTAGCGCGGGTAATGCGCCAACTGGCTATAGGGAATCTCGCGCACAAACCATTTGGGCATGAGTGCGCCGATCTGCTGTTGCAGATCGGCGTAGGCCGCCCCGTGGGCCTTAGCCTGCGGCAGCTTGCGCAGCAGCGCCGCGTACTCCGTCAGGATAGCCATCGACAGCCGCGCGACCTCCTGAGCCAGCAAGCCCAGACGCCCCTTACCATCTTGACGCCTCGCCTCGAACTGCTGCTCGTTCGCCGGCCAGGGATCTCCCAGGCAGGCCTGCGCCAGCGCGCAATCGATGATCTGGTCGCGCAGTTCATCCTGCGTGCCCAGCGTCATGTAGAACATGCTCATTTTGGTGAGATCGGTCAGGTTCTTTTCCAGGAACTTGACCTGCTCTCGCAGCCCGATGCGAAACAGGCGCAGCAGACCGGCGCGGTGATGACGACTGGCCTCTTCGGGGTCATCGAATACATCGAGGTCACAATGCGCGCCCCGATCGACCAAGGCGGGATAGCCAATCACCGATTTCGCGCCACGCCGGATCTCCATGATTTCCGGCAAGGGGCCAAACGTCCAGGCCGTGAGGTTTTCATGGGCCAGCGCCTGCGCCACATCGCTGTCGCGCGCGGCCAACTGCTGAAAGGTCGCCTGGGCCTGCTTGCCCAGCTCCGCCTT
Organism: Bordetella avium; assembly: GCF_034424645.1. NCBI lineage: Bacteria > Pseudomonadati > Pseudomonadota > Betaproteobacteria > Burkholderiales > Alcaligenaceae > Bordetella > Bordetella avium. The sequence continues at coordinate 1,375,288 of NZ_CP139969.1, read as the reverse complement.
CAGTTGCGCAAGATTGCGCCCCGCACCCAACATACGGCCATGTTCGTCCACCACCTTGAAATTCATAAACAGATGAGCGGGCAGCGTTTCTAGCTTGAAGTCCGTGGGCAAGGGGCGCTGCTGCACCTGCTTCCACATATCTTCGATCAGCGCGTCGGTCAGGCTCCGTTGCGGATCGGCGGCGCGCTCGAACCAGCGCTCGTAAAAGCCGGCGGCATAGTCCGGCAAAGGCACGCAATGGCGGCGGATTTTCTGCGGCAATGACTTCAGCAGCAGATGCACCTTTTCCTTGAGCATGCCCGGCACCAGCCATTCGCAGCGTTGGGCGTCGATCTGGTTCAACGCAAACAGCGGCAGCGACAGCGTCACGCCGTCGCGCGGCGAGCCCGGTTCGAAATGGTAGTCGAGCGCCATGCTCACCCCCTGCCACTCGACCTGCTTCGGGAAAACTTCCGTGGTGACGCCCGCGGCCTCATGGCGCATCAATTCGTCACGCGTGAGCATCAGCCGCCCTGCCGTCTCCTTGTCCAGACCATTGACCCATTTTTCTAGCGTGGCGGTCTGCGATACACCGGCGGGAATCTGCCGGTCATAAAAGGCGTAGATCAACTCATCATCGACCAGAATGTCCGGTCGGCGGGTTTGATGCTCCAGTTTTTCGATACCGGCAATCAGCTTGCGATTGTGCGCCACGAAGGCCAGCCGGGTATCGATCTCGCCCGGCACCAGGGCTTGGCGGATAAATAGTTCACGCGCGTGCTCGGGGTTGATGCGGCCATAGTGGACCCGGCGGCCGCTATAGATCGCCAAGCCATAAAGCGTGGCGCGCTCATTGGCGACGACCTGCCCGGCCTTTTTCTCCCAGCGCGGGTCCGACCAATTGCGGCGCAGCAGGTGGGCTGCAACGCGCTCGACCCACACGGGTTCGATACGGGCCACGCAGCGGGCGTAGAGCCGGGTTGTTTCCACCAGCTCGGCGGCAACGATCCAACGGCCTGCTTTTTTCACCAGGCGTGAGCCCGGATGGATATGGAAGCGGATGTCCCGCGTGCCGAGATAACTGCCGCTTTCTTCGCTTTTGAAACCGATATTGCCCAGCAGGCCGGTCAGTAAGGCCAGATGTAGTTGCTCGAAGGTGGCCTCGCTCTGGTTCAGGCGCCAGCCCTGCTCGCCCACCAAAGCGAGCAGCTGCGTGTGCACATCATGCCATTCGCGCAAACGGACGGGCGACAGAAAGTTCTGCCGCAACAGACTCACCAGCTTGCGCTGCGAGGCCTTGTGCTGCACCTGCTCGCCATACCAGCGCCAGAGTTTGAGAAACGACAGAAACTCGGACTTGTCATCAGCGAACTTGGCATGAGCGGCCTCCGAGGCCTCGCGCTCATGCATGGGGCGATCGCGCGGGTCCTGCACGGACAGCGCCGCGGCAATAATGAGAATTTCTTCCAGACATTGCTGCTCGCGCGCAGCCAGGACCATGCGCCCGATACGCGGGTCCACGGGAAGACGAGCCAGCTCCTGGCCCGTGCGCGTCAGCACGAAGTTACGCTTGCCGTCTTCGGCCTCGTCGTCCGCCATTTCAATGGCGCCCAGCTCTTGCAACAGGTGGTAGCCATCCGCCACGGCCCGCCCGGGAGGGGCTTCGACAAAGGGAAACTGCTCGATGTCGTCGAGCTTGAGCGCTTTCATGCGCAAGATCACGGAGGCCAGCGAAGAACGCAGCACCTCGGGATCGGTAAAGGGTGCACGCGCATTAAAGTCCGTCTCGTCGTAGAGGCGGATACACAAACCCGGGCCGATACGGCCGCAACGACCCGCGCGCTGATTGGCCGAAGCGCGGCTGATCGGTTCGATGCGTAACTGTTCGACCTTGTTGCGCCAGGAATAACGCTTGATGCGCGCCAGGCCGCTGTCGATTACGAAGCGGATGCCCGGCACGGTGAGGGAGGTTTCCGCCACGTTGGTCGCAAGCACCACCCTTCGGCTATTGCCACGCGGATGGAAAATCTGCTCCTGCTCGGCCTGCGACAGACGTGCATACAGCGGCAGAATTTCGGTGCCGGCCGGATGGCGCTTGCGCAAGGCCTCCAAGGCCTCGCGGATTTCCCGCTCGCCCGGCAGAAACACCAGCACATCGCCCGGACCGTGGCGTGCGCACTCGTCCACCGCGTCCACGATGGCATCGATAAGATCGCGCTCTTCGTCGCCGCGTCCAGCCTTGGCCGACGTGGCGGCACTCGCCGCCTCATCGGATTGCGGCGGCACAACAGGCCGGTAGCGGATCTCGACCGGGTACAAACGACCCGAAACCTCGATAACCGGCGCGGGCTTGCCCTGGCTGTCGGCGAAATGCTGCGCGAAACGCTCGGCATCGATGGTCGCCGAGGTGATGACAACTTTCAGATCCGGGCGGCGTGGCAGCAATTGCCTGAGATAGCCCAGCAGAAAATCGATGTTCAGGCTGCGCTCGTGAGCCTCATCGATGATGATGGTGTCATAGCGCCGCAGCAGGGGGTCGCGTTGCGACTCGGCCAGCAAAATGCCGTCTGTCATCAGTTTGATGGCAGCATTGGGGCCCGTGCGGTCATTAAAGCGCACCTGATAGCCCACGACCTCGCCCATAGGCGTGTTGAGCTCTTCGGCGATGCGTTTGGCGACCGACGTGGCGGCCAGCCGTCTCGGCTGGGTATGGCCAATCATGGCGCGCCTTCCGCGCCCTAGTTCCAGGCAGATCTTGGGCAACTGGGTGGTTTTACCGGAGCCGGTTTCGCCGCTGACGATAACCACCTGATGGCTGGCAATGGCGCGCGCGATTTCCTCGCGCCGCGCACTGACGGGCAGGTCCTCGGGATAAGAGATGGCAGGGATGGGCCGCTCGGGGCGGTCGGCGCGCTCCGGGCGATCCGGGCGATCCGGCGCAGGCCAGCGCGACGCGGCCGGACGAGGCGTTTCGGGCATGAGTGATGGGTCCTTTGAAACAGCATTATAAATTTGCCGGGCCGAATACGCCGCCGACCCGCCTGTTCCTGTGCGCAACAGCGTCGAAATCAATGCCTCACAGCTTGCCGTAGCCGCCCTATAATTTCCCGAACCGCCTATGCGGCCTGTCGCGCCGCAAGCAAAGCGGCGCCCTTGTTTTCTTTACCCTGGATCAATCACCTCATCATGCCCGACCTGGAAGCCGACACCGTCTCAGCACTCGAAGCGCCCGAATTCGCCCCTGCGCAGTTCGTGCGATGGTTTCGAGAGGTGGCGCCCTATGTGCATGCTTTCCGAGGCAAGACGTTTGTGGTGGCTTTTGGCGGTGATCTGGTGCAGGCCGGCGCGCTAAACACGCTGGTGCAAGATTTATCGCTGTTGTCGGCGCTAGGCATTCATCTGGTGCTGGTGCACGGCTCACGGCCGCAGGTCAACGAGCAACTGCACTTGAAAGGCTTCTCGCAGCAGTTCGGACGCGGCCTGGCCCCCACCGATGCGGCTGCGCTGGAATGCGCCAAGGAAGCCGCAGGCGAAATCCGCTTGGACATCGAAGCCGCTTTTAGCCAGGGTCTGCCTAACACGCCCATGTCCAATGCGCATGTGCGCATCATCTCCGGCAATTTCGTCACGGCCCGTCCGGCGGGCGTGATCGAAGGCGTGGACTACCGGCACACCGGCCATGTGCGCAAGATCGATATCGAGGCGCTCAAGTTCGCGATTGAACGCGGCTCTATCGTGCTGCTGTCGCCGCTGGGCTTTTCACCCACCGGCGAAGCCTTCAATCTCGCAATGGAAGACCTGGCCACCAGCGTAGCGGTGGCCCTGCGTGCGGAAAAACTCATCTTCCTGTCCGGCTCGCCTGGCGTGCTGAACGCAGACGGCACGGTGGATACCGAATTGGCGCGGATCGATGCCGACGCGCTGCTGGCCACCGGCGAGCTCGAAGAAGACACGGCGTTTTTCCTGCGCCATGCCTCATTAGCGGTCAAGCGCGGCGTCGCCCGCGCCCACGTCGTACCCTACGACCTGGACGGCAGCGTGCTGCTGGAAATTTTCACCCATGATGGCGTGGGCACCATGGTGGTCGAAGACACGCTGGACGATCTGCGCCCGGCTACGCTGGACGATGTGGGCGCCATCCTGAGCCTGATCGAGCCGCTGGAAGCCGACGGCACGCTGGTGCCTCGGCCGCGCGGCGTGATCGAACGTGACGTCGATCATTTCACCGTGCTGGAGCACGATGGCGTGATTTACGGTTGCGCGGCGCTCTACCCCTATCCGGAAGACGGCATGGCGGAAATGGCCTGCCTGATTGTCCATCCTGAATGGCAGGGATCGGGCGAAGGAGAAATGTTGTTGCGTCACATGGAGTCGCGTGCCCGCGCTCTGGGTTTGAAACGCATTTTCGTGCTGACCACCCGCACCTCGCACTGGTTTATGAAACGCGGCTTCGTCCAGGGCGGTGTCGCCGACATGCCGCTTGACCGCCAGCACCATTACAACCGCTCGCGCAACAGCCTGGTTTTCATCAAGAAGCTGTAAAGCAAGCAGACAAACCCAATAGACCCTGCACAACGCAGGGTCTATTGGGTCGGCAGCGAGGGCCAAGCCCGCTAAAATGGGGCATTCCTAACTTAGCGGCAGCAGAAAAATGGCCCGTACCGTCAACTGTGTGAAACTCAAACGCGAAGCCGAAGGCCTGGACTATCCGCCCTACCCCGGCGAACTGGGAGCGCGCATCTGGCGTGAAATTTCCAAAGAATCCTGGGAAGAATGGAAGCAAATCCAGACGCGGCTGGTCAATGAAAACCGCCTGAACCTGGCCGATGCCCGCGCCCGCAAGTATCTGCAACAGCAGATGGAACGCTTTTTGTTCGAAGACGGTACGGTCGAAGCACAGGGTTACGTCCCGCCTTCGGCCTAAAGCGCTAGGCCCGCGTTTTCAGGGCAGGCCCTCCCGGGATCTGCCCGGCGCAGCGCTTGAAGCAAGCAGGCCGCCGCGCCTCCTGACAACAATCCAGGCAGATCGAGCATCGGGCTGTCTTCGGCTCATTCCCTGACAGGAATGCGGTAAATAAGGGCCAGGTATTTGGCTTTTTGTTCATGCGCGAACACCTGCCCGCCCAAACGCTCGGCGATACGACGACTAGGAAGGTTCTTCTCGGCTACCGGATAGCGCAAGGCCCGCGCGGCAAATGCCGCGCCTGCCCAGGCGGCGACGGCGGCAACGGCCTCCTTGCCATAGCCCTGGCGGTGTTCGCTTTCGCGCACCCAGATTCCCAGTTCCGGTTCGGGGTCGCCCGTGCGATGCAGACCCGCCAGGCCAATAAAGCGCCCGTCTGAGCGGAGGGTAAATGTGAAATCAGTGCCTGCCGCGATCGCCGGCAACCAGGCCCGCCAGACTGTCTCGAAATCCGCAGCGCTGGGCGCGGGCTCAAACGTCATATAGCGCGTCAGCGTTGGGGTGATACAGGAGAACGCCTCGGCGGCATCGGACGGCGCAAAGGGACGCAGACGCAGACGCGCTGTGACGATCTCGATAGTCGTCCATGACATGGGCAGTCTCCCAGGCGAAAAAGGCATTCTCGCACTACGCCCCGGACGCATCCCGCAAAAGCAGGCATCAAGAAGAAAAAAACCCGGCACAAAGCCGGGTTTTGCTGTGCTCGCCCTGCGTCAGCCAGCCTGCTGTTCGCCACTGTCCTGCTCGCCACGAGCCTGGCGTTCTGTGTTCTTCACCCCGGTATGACGGACGTCGGCGCCCTTGACCATATAGATCACGCGTTCAGCCATGTTTTTGGCGTGATCGCCGATACGTTCGAGGGCACGGGCTACAAACACCATGTCGATGGCGCGCGAAATAGTGCGCGGATCTTCCATCATATAGGTGATGAGGTTGCGCAGCGCAGCCTTCCACTCTTTATCGACTTCTTTGTCGCTACGCACGACATGCGCGGCCAAAATGGGATCGAGACGTGCGAAGGCATCGAGGGCCTGATGCAGCATATTGCCAACATTGACCGACATATGACGCAGCTCAATCAGAGGAATCTGCTGGTGGTTGTGCTCATACATGCGGCGCACGGCGGTGGCGATTTTCTCGGCCTCATCCCCCGAACGCTCCATGTCGGTCAACATCTTGGAGACAGCCAGCAAAGTACGCAGATCGATCGCGGTCGGCTGGTGACGGGCGAGGATGAGGCTGATGCGCTCGTCGATCTCCACTTCGTGGCGATTGACTTCTTTTTCGCGCTCGCGGACCTTCTCGACCAGCGCCATATCGCCTGCCGCCAACGCCTCGATGGCTTCGTGGATCATGGCCTCGACCACGCCGCCCATCTGCAAAAACTGCGAACGGACTGCGCCCAGATCGGCGTCGAACTGTTTATTAGTGTGCTCCGTCATCCGGACTCCCTGCGATTGTGGTCTCATGACTGTGTCCCCTTATGACCTTCCGTGATGACGAGTGACACGGGGGACCTGCCGATGCGCAAGGTTATGACCCGAGTGTGACAGGATTATGAATGCCGCCTCCCTCGCCGGGCAAGCGGCCCTCCTTCAGCGCGATAGACGGCGGATGCCGTTCTGGGTTGCGAGCAAGGCAACATCGGCGCCGGCCAGCGAGAACAGGCCGCAGGTGACCACGCCCGGAATATTGTTCACGCGGGCCTCCAGCGCGGGAGCATCGTTGATGCTCAGGCCATGCACGTCAAGAATGATATTGCCGTTATCGGTCACGAAACCTTCGCGCAGACGGGGTTCGCCGCCCAACGCCGCCAAGCTGCGCGCCACGGCTGCGCGAGCCATGGGAATCACCTCCAGCGGCAGCGGAAAGGCACCCAGGCGATCGACAAGCTTGGACTCATCTGCAATGCAGATGAAGCGCTCGGCCACGGACGCCACGATTTTTTCGCGGGTCAGGGCGCCACCACCGCCTTTAATCATATGCAGATTGGCATCGATCTCGTCCGCGCCGTCGACATAAATCGGCATGTACTGGACATCGTTTAGGTCCAGCACGAGCAAACCGTGCGAAGCCAGGCGCTGGGCGCTGCGCTCTGAACTGGCGACCGTGCCGCGGATGCGCCCGGCGAAACGGGCCAGCCCGTCAATGAAGAGATCGGCGGTCGAGCCAGTGCCCACCCCGATGATGACATCGGGGCCGGCGACCTGTTCCACGAATTCAAGCGCCGCGTCGGCAGCCTGTTGTTTGAGCTGTTGCTGAGTAAGCATGATGAGAAAAAACGGCGCGCAAAACACCGAAATGAAAGGAGCAGACGGCAATTTAGCAGATACCGCTGCGTTGACGCCTGCGCGCCTAGGATTCTGCAGGATCGGCCGTCTCGCCACCGTTGGCAAGCAGGCGCTCGGCCTCTTCGCCAGACAGGGCTTCCACCGCTTTCAGATTGCGCAGCATGACTCGGGTGCGCGTTTCGGTCTGGCCGATCTTGCTGCTTGCGTTATCGAGGGATTTCTTGACGCTGGCGAGTGAATCGCCAAATTTGTTGAACTCCGTCTTGACCGCGCGCAGCACCTGCCACACTTCGGAAGAACGCCGTTCGATAGCCAGGGTACGGAAACCCATTTGCAGGCTGTTCAAGAGCGCAGCCAGATTGGTCGGGCCGGCGACATTGACACGCAAGGCCTGCAATTTGTCGATCAGGCCAGGCTGGCGCAGCACTTCGGCATACAAGCCTTCTGTCGGCAAGAACATGATGGCGAAGTCTGTCGTGTGCGGCGGCGACACATATTTGGCTGCGATAAGACGACCTTGTGCTTCCACGGCGCGGGCCAGCGCCAGACCCGCGCTGCGGGCAGCCTCGTGATCGGCTGCGTCCTGAGCTGCCAACAGGCGCTCATATTCTTCTTTGGGAAACTTGGCATCGATCGGCAGCCAGACCGGCTCGGCATCACGCCCGGGCAACCGGATGGCGAACTCGACGATGTCGTTACTGCCGGGTATCGGCTTGATGTTGCGCCCATACTGCTCAGCCGTCATGCTGTCTTCGATGAGGCGGGCCAATTGCACCTCGCCCCAGGTGCCGCGCGACTTGACGTTGGTCAGCACACGCTTGAGATCACCCACACCGGCGGCCAGGCTTTGCATCTCCCCCAGTCCCTTATGCACCGCCTCCAGACGCTCGGATACCAGCCGGAAAGATTCGCCGAGGCGCTGCTCCAGCGTGGCGTGCAGTTTTTCGTCCACCGTACGGCGCATTTCTTCCAGCCGCGCGCCATTATCCGCCTGCAAGGTCTGCAAACGCTGGTCCACGGTATGACGGATATCCTGCATGCGCCGATCGTTGATTTCGACCAGCCCCTGCAAACGCTCGCCGAACTGGCTGCCGAAGCGGCCTAGCGATTCCGCAGCCTCGCGGCGGCCCTCTCGATGACTTTCCGCCAGCTCGGCGCGCAGGCCTCGCTCGACCCGCTCCAAGGCCTCATGCAGAGACTGCAACTGCACTTGATTGGCGGCCGATCGCAGAGCGGCCCACCCCGCGGCCAGCGCCGCCAGCACGCCGCCGCCGGCAGCAGCCCAGAGCAAAACATCCTGTAACACCACGAAACTCTCTCCCCAAACGCAGAGTAAAAAAAACAGGCGCGGAAACGCCTCGGCAATTCATTCTGCAAAAAAAACTGTCAATACTGCAACACATCGAAACTCTTTCGGCGCTTTGTCAGCCCTGCTTAAGCTGGAAAAAGATAAGATGAAATGAAGGCATCAACCCAAAAAGGCGAGTACTGGCTGCCTGGATACATGTTACTGACATCCCCCCGCTTCGCGCTGGCCCCTGAGAAATCCCATTTTCACGAAGTCTTCGGACCCATCGACCTCAATGACGCGTCATTGCTGGCTCATGGTGGCGACCGTTACGTCTTCGAACACCCGAACGATTCCTGCCTACTGATCAAAGTCATGGACATGCAGGCCCGCGGTGTCTATCTTGCCTCGCGCCCGTTCAAACGCTGGTACAAGCAATTCCAGCGCGAAAGCGCCTATCGCGTCTATCTGAACGAATTCAATGAATACGTAACAAGCACCACCCGTCCCTCCGGTATCTGGCAGGTGCCGCTGGCGCGGGTGATGGGCGTGGCCCAGACCAATCTGGGCCTGGGTCTGCTGGTCGAAAAAATACGCGACAAAAACGGCAATATGGCGCCCTCGCTTAAGGACTTGATCAAACAAGGCCTGTATACCCAGGACATTGCCCGGCAGATGGATCAGCTGTTCGAAGATCTGGCAGACGCCCACGTCGTGGCGCACGACATTTCGGCGGGCAACGTGGTGATGGGCTATAACGCCGAAGGCCGCCATGGGCTGTTTCTGGTGGACGGGTTTGGCGTACAGCCCTTGATCCCGGCCTATGCCTGGAGCCGCCGCCTCAACCGCCGCCGCCTGCTTAAAAAATACCGCAACATGCGGGCCAAGCTGCCTGTTCCGCTCTGATCAGGCGGGCAGCTCGCGCCCTTCGCGATCTATCCACATATAGTCACGACCCGCCTGCTGACCGCGCCGCAAGGGATTGCGTGTGCAGAACCGGGCATAGGCCGGATCAACGAAACGGTAAGGCAGATGTTCGTCGCGACCGTCCGGAATGCCAAGACGCGCGCAACGAATCATGCGCGGCACCTCCAGCCCGGCATCCTGCACGAAGAACTCATCAATATCGAAACGCGCTGCATCCCAGTCAGGGACTTTCAAGTGCAGAGCACGGCATAAGAGCGTCTGGCCCGCGCAGAGTCTTTCGCGAGGCCGGGCAGCGCCCCGGGCATCCGGGTTGAGCGTTTGCATGAGAGCCAGCGCCTCTTCGCCCGACACCTCATCCAGCCAGGGATAAGCCGACTTGATGAGTACCGCATTGCCTGGCCCCTGGGCGCTGAAGTTCAGCGAATCGCCGCCTCTTGCGTAATACATGTAGAGGGTGCCGCCCCCCATGAATAGCGCCCGCCGTTTGTGGGTATAGCCCAAGGAGGCGTGGCTGCCTTTTTCATGGAGGTAATAGGCTTCGGTTTCGATGATGCGCGCCGAGAGCCAGAGCGAACCCAGACGCCGGCGCAAGACCTTGCCAAGCAGATCCCGCGCCAGGGTCGCGGCGTCCCGATCAAAAAAAGCATCGGGCAGACGCTGCAGCGCTTGCATATCAGGCAAAACGTTCGGCGAACCGCTTTTCGGAGAAACCGACACTGACCTCGCCGTCAGCCGTGACCACCACCGGGCGGCGGACCAGCGCCGGATACTCGGCGATAAGCCGGGTCCATTGAGCGGGCGTGCTGGCGGCTTTCTGGTCATCGGAAAGACCGCGCCAGGTCATAGAGGCGCGGTTGACCAGTTTTTCCCACCCCCCGAGCTTGCCGGCCCAGGCCTGCAGCGTGGTGGCCGGTACGGGGTGGTCGCGATAGTCGATGAAATCATGTTTGACGCCGTGGGCGCTCAGCCATTCACGCGCCTTGACGCAGGTGCTGCATTTGCTCAGTCCATAAAGCGTAGTCATGATGGGTTCTCCCGTCGGGATTGCATGCGGTTGGCGATGATCACGCAGGTGCCCACGACCAAGATGAAAAGCGTGGCCAAGGCATTGACCTCAGGCTTGAGCCCCAGACGCACGCGAGAGAAAATTTCCATCGGCAGCGTCGTATAGCCCGGCCCCGACAAAAAGGAAGCCAGCACCACATCATCCAAGGACAAAGTGAATGACAGCAGCCAGGCCGAAGCCAGCGCCGGCGCAATAAGCGGCAGCGTGATCGCGAAAAATACCTTGATGGGCGTGGCGCCGAGATCGAGCGCGGCCTCTTCGAGCGACCTGTCCATGTCGCGGATGCGCGACTGGATGACCACGGCGACGAAAGCCATGCATAGCGTCACATGCCCTACCCAGATGGTGAATATGCCATTCTGCGCAGGCCAGCCCAGTTGGCCACGCATTTCGACGAACATCAGCAAAAGCGAAATGCCCAGCACCACCTCGGGAATGACCAGGGGCGCACTCAACATGCCGATATACAGGCCGAAGCCCTTGAAACGACCCATGCGGGCAAGCACATACCCTGCCCAGGTACCGATGACCGTGGCGGCCGTCGCCGTGAGCGCGGCGATCTTGAACGACAACCAAGCCGCGCGCAGCAGGGTGTCGTCATTGAAGAGCGAGTGATACCACCGGAAGGAAAAGCCGGTCCAGGACGTAACCAGAGGGGAATCGTTGAACGAGAACACCATCAGGCTCAGGATGGGCACATACAGAAAGAAGTAACCCAGGCCCAGCGCGGCGGCACGCAGGGTTTTGTTAGGCCCCTTCATGCCCGGCCTCCGGCTTCCTGTTGCTTGACCTGGTTGTACTGGAACAACGCCAGGGGCACCAACAGCAGCAACACCATGACGCAGGTGACGGCGGAGGCCATCGGCCAATCGGTGTTATTGAAAAACTCGTTCCACATGACGCGGCCCATCATCAGCGTATCGGCGCCCCCCAGCATTTCCGGAATCACGTACTCACCCACCGCCGGAATGAATACCAGCATGGCGCCAGCGATCACGCCGGGACGCGAGAGCGGCACGGTGATGCGCCAGAAGGCCTGCCAGGGCCTCGCGCCGAGATCGTAGGCCGCTTCGAGCAGACGCAAATCCATTTTGACCAGGCTCGCATACAGCGGCAGGATGAAAAACGGCAAATAGGCGTAGACCATGCCGATATAAACCGCCAGGTCCGTGCGGTAGATTTCCAGCGGCGAGGAAATGATGCCCAGACTCATGAGCACTTTGTTCAGCAGGCCGTCATTGCGCAAAATGCCGACCCAGGCATACACACGCAACAGCAGAGAGGTCCAGAACGGCAGAATCACACCCAGCAGCAGCAGGTTGCGGTAGCGCGGCGCGCTGCGCGCGATGTAATACGCCATCGGATAGCCGATCAGAATGCAGCATGCGGTCGTAATCGCCGCCATCTTGACCGAATTGAGGTAGGTGGCGAAATACAGACTGTCGGTAAACAACAGAATGTAGCCGCGCAGATGCAAGCTGAACTGCACCGCCTCGTCCTGGAACTCGGCTAAAGGCGTATAGGGCGGGATGCCGAACTTCAGTTCGGCAAAACTGATCTTCAGAACGAGCAGAAAGGGGATCAGCAGAAAGACCAGCAGCCATATGAAGGGCGGCAAAATGGCCAGGCTGCGTCCCGATGGCAGACGCAGCCGCGTCATGATGCCAACACCGTAGCGCTGTCGGCGTCCCAGCTGACAAAGATTTCTTCATCGATGCCGGGCGCGTCCATATTGGAGAGTTGCAGACTGGGCACGCTGGCCTCGACTGTCTTGCCCGAGTCAAGCCGGATCTGATAGAGACCATAGCTGCCCATCCAGGCCATATGACTCACCATGCCATGCGCCCAGTTGTAATCGCCCTCGGGCTGCTCGCGCGAGACCACCAGGCGTTCGGGCCGGATAGACACATGCACCTCCATGCCCAGCGGCTCGCTCACGCCGTGGTTGACAAACAAAGGGCGTGTCAGCGCCTCGCTCTCGATGGAGACATGGTCGGGTTCATCGACGACAATGGTGCCGGTAAACAGGTTGGTCGTGCCAATAAAGCCCGCCACGAACCGCGAATTCGGGAAGTTATAGACCTCCTGTGGCGTACCGCACTGGATGATCTGGCCGTCGGTCATGACCGCCAACCGATGCGCCATTGTCATGGCCTCTTCCTGATCGTGGGTGACCATGATGCAGGTCACACCGACCTGTTCAAGAATCTTGACCAGCTCGATCTGAGTTTTCTGGCGAATCTGTTTGTCCAGGGCCGACATCGGCTCGTCAAGGAGCAGCAGCTTGGGGCGCTTGACCAGACTGCGAGCCAAGGCGATGCGTTGCTGCTGGCCGCCGGAGAGCTGATGCGGCTTGCGCCGCGCATAGCCCGCCATCTGGACCAGATCCAGCGCTTCGAACACGCGGTCATGGATTTCGGCGCGATCCACCCCCTCCTGCTTGAGACCGAAGGCCACATTGGCCTCGACCGTCATGTGCGGAAAGAGTGCATAGGACTGGAACATCATGTTCACGGGCCGCCGATAGGGCGGCACGCTGGTGATGTCTTCGCCATCGAGCAGAATCTGGCCTGATGTGGCGTCTTCGAAACCGGCCAGCATGCGCAGCAGGGTGGACTTGCCGCTGCCCGAACTGCCCAGCAAGGCGAAAATCTCGTTGCGGCGCACAGCCAGATTGACCGAGCGCACCGCAACGGTATCGCCAAAAATCTTGACCACATCGACGACCTTGACGAACTCGTCAGGGTCGGCGGAGTGCTGTGCCGTGTAACGGCTATCGCTCATGATGGCTTATCTTCCCGACTTCAGTTCAGCCCACAAACGCGTCTGCAGACGCTGGATGGCCAAGGGCTGCGCCTTGATCACGTACAGCGACTTGGACACCTCGGGCGAGGGATAGATCATCGGGTTGTCCGCGACTTCCTTGACCACGTGCTTGCGCGCCTCTTTATTGGCGTTCGGATAGAACATGGTGTTGGTAATGGCCGCGTGCACTTCCGGCGTTTCGATGTAGTTGATGAAGGCATGCGCCTCATCGGGGTGCGGCGCATCCTTGGGGATGACCATCAGGTCGAACCAGGCCGGCGCGCCACCCTTGGGGATGAAGTAGTTGATTTCGTAGGGCTTTTTGGCTTCGTTCGCGCGATGGCGAGAAATCATGACGTCACCCGAGAAACCGTAGACCATGCACAGATCGCCCACGGCCAGCTCATCGATATAGCCCGAAGAACTGAACTGGCGAATGTAAGGACGGATTTTCTTGAGCGCTTCCAGCGCAGCTTTGTAATCCTCGGGCTTGTCGCTATTGGGGTCTTTGCCCAGATACTTCAACACCGCAGGGAAAACCTGGGCGGCCTCGTCCAGCATGGAAATGCCGCACTCTTTGAGCTTGGCTGCGTTCTCAGGGTTGAACAGCATGTCCCAATTGGCCAGATCGACGTTGTCGCCCATGATCTGCTTGACCTTGGAAACGTTGTAGCCGAGACCGTTGGTGCCATAGCCCCAGGGCACGGCATACTGGTTGCCCGGATCGACCTGGGCGACCAGCGCCATGATGTCGGGGTCGAGGTATTTCAGATTGGGGAGATTGGATTTATCCAGTTTCTGGAACAAACCACCTTCGATCTGGCGCGAGGCGTAATGGGTGGACGGCACGACGATGTCGTAGCCGGATTTGCCCGTCAGCAGTTTGGCCTGCAAGGTGTCATTGTTGTCGTAGACGTCATAACGCGCTTTGATGCCGGTTTCACGCTCGAAACCCGGAATCGTATCGGGCGCGGTGTACTCCGCCCAGTTATAGACATTGACGACCTTGTTCTGCGCCAGCGCAGGCGCGGCTGCCGCTGCTGCCAGCGCCAGCCCTGCCGCCACACGCACTCCGGCCGAGGATTTCATCGCGAGCCCCTTTGTCGAATTCGAGAATTGCCAAAAGGCAAAATGATAAAGCCTTTTTAAAGGGGGGTTACCAAGCAACTGACTAGATAATCCGCGAATTTGCACGAAGTTGACGGGACGCCACACATTCCTGCCCCCGGCTAGGCGCCCGCAGCCTCGTAGGCAGCGCGAATCCGCCGCCAGGCAGGCTCGCCCGCCGCGCCCGCCACCTTGACGAGCGAGCGCAGCAAACGCTGCATATTGGCTGCGCGCTGCGCGGCCGACAGACCGCCACCCCGACCGCGATCGAAATCGATCAACCAGGCCTTTCCCGCCGTATCGAGCAAAATATTGAAGGCATTGAGGTCGGCGTGCCATACCCCTGCCCGGTGCATAGCGGCAATAGCCTGTCCGGCCGACACGCAGGCAGCCTCGGAGAGATCCGCCGCCAAAGCCCGGGCACCCGGCACGCGCTCGACAAGAATGGCGGCACGATAACTAAGGCCATCCCGCCAATAGGCTGCGGCCAGCGGGGCGGGCACGGGTAGACCCGCCGCCTTCATGCTTGCCAACAACCTGAACTCGCGAAAGGCCCGGGTACGCGCCTCCCCCGTCCACACATAAGCCTGGCGCGCAATGCGTGCGATCAGGCCGCCGCGCCGATAGCCACGCAACACGCCCTCCCAGCCCGCGCCTTGCACAAACCAGGCTGCCTGCCGTCCCCCCGCCTGCACCGGATGGGCCTGCCGGCCATAGCTGAGCGGGTCCAGCACGGCGGGGTCGGGCGGCGCAAGCCGCCGCGTTTCGAATAGCATGGCGCCGCCTTGAAAGGCGAAACGGTCATAGGCTTCAACCGGCACGATTGCGCATCCAGTCAGCCACGCCGAAGAAAGAATGCAACAAGCGCTCGACCAGCGCCGGCGCGATTTCCTGGTCTTGCATGGCGCGGCCCATGCAGGCCACCCATTGATCGCGTTCGATCTCGCCGATGGCAAACGGCAGGTGCCGGGCCCGCAGGCGTGGATGGCCGAAACGCTGAATATAGTGGTCCGGGCCGCCGAAATAGCCGCATAGAAACCAAAACAGCTTGTCGCGAGCGCCATCCAGGCTATCGCCATGTACGGCGCGCAGCGCCTGGAAATCCGATTCCAAATCCATCAGATCATAGAAACGGTCTACCAACGCCCGCACACCGGACTCGCCGCCGAGCAGTTCAAAAATGGTTTTGCTAGTATCCAGCGGTTCGAAGACCGCCTCCACGCGTGTGGTCGTCATCAAGCATCTCGTAAAGTCACCAGGGGCGGTGTGCGCAGCACGCCACGCAATGCCAGCGCGCCGCCCGCCCAAGCGCCGGCCATGCCGGCGACCGCCCCTGCTCCCCAAGGCCAAAGGCTCAGGGATATGGCGAAATCAAATACCTGGGTGGACAACACCCAGGCCACTGCGGTGGCACCGGCAGCGGCCAGCAGCCCGGCCAGCGCGCCCACCGCGAGCAACTCCAGACGCTGCGCCCGCGCCAACTGCGCCCGCGTCGCACCCAGCGCGCGCAACACCGCCGCCTCGCGCACACGCTCATCGCGCGTGGCCGACAGGGCCGTGGCCAGCACCAGCACGCCTGCGCTTAGCGTAAAGATAAAGAGCAACTGCACCGCCTTGACCACTTCGTCGAGCACCGTTTGCAACTGCGACAGAATGGCCCCCACATCAAAGACCGTCAGATTGGGATAGTCCTTGACCAGATCACGCAGCAAAGCCACCTTGGCAGGCGGCAAATAAAACGAGGTGATCCAGCTTTGCGGCATCTGCGCCAGAACCTGGGGCGACAGAATGGCAAAGAAGTTCACGCGCATCGTATCCCAATCCACCTTGCGCGTGCCGGCGACGGCAACACGCGCAGTCTGGCCGGCAATGTCGAAATCCAGGGTGTCTCCCACTTTCAGGCCCAGGGAGGCCGCCAGACCGGCCTCCAGCGACACTTCCGCCCTGGCCGGATCGAGCCAGCGGCCGGTCTCGATACGATTACCCTCAGGCGCCTGATCGGCATAGGAGAGGTTGAACTCACGGTCCACGAGACGCTTGGCGCGCGGGTCCTGATAGTCGTCGGGCCCCACCGCTTTATCGTTAATAGCGACCAGACGGCCGCGCACCATGGGCCACAGCCTGATCTGATCGAGACCCTCGGCGCGCAAGCGCTCAAACACCGCTTCACGCTGGTCGGGTTGAATATTGATCAAAAATCGGTTTGGCGCATCGAGCGGCACCGTACGGCGCCAACCGTCAACGAGATCACTGCGCGTCATAGCGAGCAGCAACAGCGCCATCAGGCCAATGGCCAGCACGCAGACCTGGGTGATCGTCGCCATACGCCGCCGCACCACGCCCGCCAGCGCCAGCCGCAGCGCAGGCATGCCCTGCGGTCGCACGTGCCGCAAGGCTTGGACGCAAAGCGCAGCCACACCCGCGAAAACGGCGGCCGCGCCCAGAAAACCACCAGCCACCACTGCTGCCAGGCGCAGATCGCCGGCAAACCACCAGATCAACAACACCATGCCTGCCGCCCCCAGCGCATAGGCAGCCATGCCACGGGCCTGTACACCCCCCTCCTCACGTCGCAACACCCTCGCCGGAGGGACGTGGCGCAGACGGGACAAAGACGGCAGCGCAAAACCCAGCAACATCAACAGGCCTGTCAGCAGGCCTTGCAGTGCGGGCAGCACAGAGGCCGCCGGGAGCTGCGTGTCGATGAGATTGGCCAGCGCGCTCACTAGCGCCTGATGCACCGCAAAGCCCACCAAGCATCCCAGTGCCGAAGCCACCAGCCCCAGCACTGCGAACTCCACCCAGAGCGAACGCGCCACCAGGGACTGGCTTGCGCCCAGGCAACGCATGACCGCCACGCCATCGCGATGACGGGCCATGAAGCGCCCTGCGGCCAATGCCACGGCAACTGCGGAAATCAGCACTGCAAGCAAGGCCACCAGCGACAGAAAACGCTGGGCGCGATCCAGCGTGCGCCGCATTTCCGGACGGCCGGACTCCAGCGTGGCGATCCGCTGACCGCGTTGCAGATGATCAGTCAGCCAGGCCTGGAACTGACCCACGGCCTGTCCTTCACCCGCCGCCAGCAGGGCATAGCCGACACGGCTGCCGGTCGTGACCAGCCCGGTGCCCGCCAGATCGTCGCCACGCAGCATCAGGCGCGGCGCGACATTGATGAACTGCATGCCGCGGTCCGGCTCATAGGTGAGCACGCGGGATACCGTGAATCGGGCATCGCCCAGTTTCACGCTATCGCCCACGCTCAAGCCCAGCAGGGCGAGCAATTGCGGATCGACCCAGACCGTGCCAGGCGCCGGGATATCGCTCGCTGGCGCATCGGGTTCGAAGGCCGCAGGCGCTACGCGCAGGCTGCCGCGCAAAGGATAGCCTGGGTCCACCGCCTTAACCGACACCAACTGCGCGGCATCGCCCGCCGTAGCCATAGAGGGGAATTGCAAAGTACGGGTCACCGTCAGGCCGCGTTGCTCGGCCTGTGCGGCAACCTCGGCACGGATGGGCTCGTCGGCCTCCAGCACCAGGTCGGCACCCAACATTTGCGCCGCATCGCGCTCCAGCGCACGCGAAACGCGATCCGCCAGAAACCCAACGCTGGTGACGGCAGCCACCGCCACAATCAGCGCAAAAGCCAGCAGCCGCAGCTCTCCGGCCCGGGCATCGCGCCGCAACATGCCGAGCCCAAGCGTCAGAGCCACACGCCAATCTGCCCGTTTCTTATCAGGGAAATCCATCATCCACCTAGTGTCAGCAAGCGCGCGTCAAACGATCGAATCCCGCTATCATGCCCGGGGGATGGCCCAGGCGGCCATCCACGAAAAACACAAAAACTATTCGGAGAAGACCCATGCGCAAATCCTGGATCACCGCAGGCTTGTTATCGGCCTGCGCTATTGCTTTCTCTCTGCCCGCCATGGCGCAGAACTCCCTCAAGATGGCCTATGCCCTGTCGCCGACTTCGCACTATGGCGCGGGCGCAGACGCCTTTGCCAAATCGCTTGAAAACAGCTCGCAAGGCAAATACAAGATCCAGCAGTTTGCCAATAGCGCGCTAGGCGGTGAACGCGAAGTCATCGAAGGCCTGCAAATCGGCACTATCGATCTGGCCATCGTATCGACGGGCGCCACGCTGAACTTCGTGCCGGAAACCGGCGTATTCGACATCCCCTTCCTGCTGCGCGACCTGCCCCATGCACGCAAAGTCCTGGACAGCAAGATAGGCCAAGATATGCTTGCGAAGTTCCCCAATCGCGGCATTATCGCCCTGGCCTGGGGTGAGCAGGGCTTTCGCCACCTGACGAATAATATCCGCCCTGTGCAAACCCCGGCCGACGCCAAGGGGCTGAAGATCCGCACCACGGAAAACCCCATCCATATCACGGCCTTCCGCCAGATCGGCGTTCTGCCGACGCCGATGGCCTGGCCTGAAGTCGCCACGGCCCTGCAACAGGGCACGATCGACGGGCAGGAAAACCCGCTTTCCGTCATTACTTCGGCCAAGCTGTCACAGATACAGAAACATCTGGCCCTGACGGGCCACGTCTATGGCCCGGCCTTGGTACTGATGTCGGCCAACGTCTATAACAGCCTCTCGCCTGCCGAGAAGGCGCAGTTCGACCAGGCCGGTAAAGCATCCGCTCAGGCCATGCGCGATTACGTCGACAACATCGAGAAAACCGGCGTCGAGCAGCTCAAAAAAGAAGGCATGCAGGTCACTAACGTGGATCGCGCAGCCTTTGCCGCAGCCGTCGAGCCGGCCTACCCCGAGTACTACAAGAAATTCGACAAAAAGCTGATCGAAGCGATCCGCGACACCAAGTAAGCCGTCTCTCCGATCGGCCGCCCAACGGGCGGCCGGTCTGTTTTCGTCCGGAATTCATCATGTATCTGCTCTGCGCCGCAGAACGCGGCCTGTTCAAGCTGGTCTCCATCGTGGCCCAGTTGCTGTTGGTCGCCTCGGCCCTATGCGCTTTTTATCAAGTGATCGCACGCTTCGTGCTGCAGTCTCCGGCAGACTGGAGCGAGGTCGCCACCCGCGCCCTGCTGATCTGGACCGTGTTGCTGGGCATATCCCTGGCTTTTCGCTATGGCGCGATGATTAGCGTGGAAATGCTACGCAACAGCCTCAAAGGACGAGCCCGCCGTGCCCTGGAGCATCTGATCGCCCTGGTGTGTGCTAGCTTCATGATCGCGCTGGCCTGGATAGGCGGCCAAATGACCTGGCGGGTGCGTTTCCAAACCGTCCCCAGCCTGGATATTTCAATTTCCTGGATTTACCTCTCCATCCCGGTCGGAGCCACGTTGGCTGCGCTGGCCATCCTCGCGCGCTGGGTGCGCAACGAAGAAGACGACACGCTGGCGCGCAATGACGCGCAGGGCTGAGCTCTCCCTTTGCATCGTTTCAGGCGGTAAACCATGTCGCAGTTGATGATTTTATCGATGCTGATTTTCTTCGGCCTGTCGGTTCCGGTGGCAGTGGCCATCGGCCTGGCCGCGATGACCGGCATCTCGGTGGGCGGCCTGCCCTGGCTTGTTTTCGCGCAGCAAATCTATGCGGCGCTAGACAAATATCCGCTGGTCGCCGTTCCCTTTTTTATTCTTGCCGGCAACCTGATGGAGGCGGGCGGCATCTCCGAACGCATGGTCGACTTCGCCAAGAGCATCGTGGGCGGCGTACAAGGCGGGCTGGCCTGCACCTGTGTGCTGACCTGCATGATCTTCGCGGCAGTAGCCGGCTCCAGCGTGGCCACCACCTTCGCGGTCGGCGCCATCCTGATCCCGGCCATGGTGCGCCACGGCTACCCCGCCCCCTTCGCCGCCTCGCTCCAAGCTAGCGCGGCGGAGCTTGGCGTCATCATTCCGCCATCCATTCCGATGATTTTGTTTGCCGTCTCGACCGAAACCTCGACCGGCGAACTCTTCATCGCCGGGGTGGTGCCCGGCATCCTGATCGGCCTGGCCCTGATGTTCTATGTCTGGCTCTATGCGCGCCGCAATGGCCTGGGCAAGCATGACGGCGAAGGCCGACTGCCGCTCTGGCCGGCCTTCAAGCGCGCCTGGCTGGCCCTACTCATGCCGGTGATTATTCTGGGCGGTATCTATGGCGGAGTCTTCACCCCCACCGAAGCCTCCGTGGTCGCCGTCATCTACGCCGTCATCGTGGGCAGGTTCGTTTATCGCCGTCTGCGGCTTCCAGACCTGTCGCTGACACTGCACAAATCCGTAATCTCGACCGCGGTCATCATGTTCCTGATCGCCAATGCCGGCGTATTCAGCTTCTTGCTCAATCGCGCCGGCATCCCGGATGCGCTAGGCTCCTGGCTGTCGCAGTTCTTCGACACCAAGACGGGCTTTCTGGTCGGCATCAACGTGGCGCTGTTCTTCATCGGCATGTTCATCGAGACCTCGGCCTCCATCGTGGTGCTTGCTCCGCTCTTGCTGCCGGTAGCCATCACCTTTGGTGTGGAGCCAGTGCATTTCGGCATCATCATGGTGGTGAACCTGGCCCTGGGCATGGTGACCCCGCCTTTCGGCGTCAATCTGTTCGCCGCCTGCGCCGTAGCTAAGCTGTCGGTCGAGAAGTTGATCAAACCCCTACTTCCCTTCGTGCTCGTCGTGCTGATCTGCCTGGCGCTGATCACTTATTGGCCAGGGCTATCGCTGGGCCTGCGCGACCTGGTATACGCAAAGTAGGCGCCGCACCAGCCGTAAACGCGCGCAAACCGGCTTAGCCATAGGGCGCTTCCCGTCAAGGGAAGCGCCCTATTTGCATGCCTGCACGCCCGCCATCCGCAACAGCCGGGGGGGCTCCGGGCTTCACAAGCGGGATAGCCGCTTGTATAACGGATACATCACCGCAAGGCTTAGGAACACGGCGAGCTGATAGCGACACCCGTAATAGCGCGTCGGCACGCGCGCCCTAACAGACGCGAATCTGCGAAACCCCAAGGACTCAAAGAAACCCATTCCCACGCAGTGTCCAACCAAGGAGCATGCAATGCCTGAAACCCTGATCAAAGTCGATCTGGCTCAATCTCCCTACGAGAACGAAGGCGTCCATAACCGCTGGCATCCCGACATTCCGATGGCCGTCTGGGTCAACCCTGGCGATGACTTCGTGCTCGAAACGTATGACTGGACGGGCGGCGCGATCAAGAACAATGACGACGCCTCCGACGTGCGTGACGTGGATCTGACCACGGTGCATTTCCTGTCGGGCCCGGTCGGCGTCAAAGGGGCTGAGCCCGGTGATCTGCTCGTCGTGGACCTGCTGGACATCGGTGCCAAGTCGGAGAGTCTTTGGGGCTTCAACGGCTTTTTCAGCAAACAGAATGGCGGCGGCTTTCTAACCGAACACTTCCCTCATGCGCAGAAGTCCATCTGGGACTTCGATGGGATGTTCACTTCCTCGCGTCACATCCCGGGGGTGCGTTTCGCCGGCCTCATCCATCCCGGCCTCATCGGCTGCCTGCCCGACCCGGCCCTGCTCGAAACCTGGAACCGGCGCGAACAGGGTCTGATCGATACCGACCCGCAGCGCGTGCCGCCGCTGGCCAATCCTCCTGCGCCTAAAACGGCGCATATGGGCAAACTCAAAGGCGCGGAACGAGACCGCGCTGCGGCAACCGGCGCGCGCACGGTGCCGCCACGTGAGCACGGCGGCAATTGCGATATCAAAGACCTGTCGCGCGGCGCCCGCGTATTTTTCCCGGTCTATGTGCAAGGCGCCGGCCTGTCCGTGGGCGACCTGCACTTCTCGCAAGGGGATGGCGAAATCACCTTCTGCGGCGCCATCGAAATGGCTGGCTGGGTGCATATGCGCGTTTCGCTCATCAAGGGCGGCATGGCCAAATACGGTATTCGCAACCCCATTTTCAAACCGAGTCCCATTACTCCCAACTACAAGGACTACCTCATTTTCGAAGGCATATCCGTCGACGAGGGCGGCAAGCAGCATTATCTCGACGTGCACATCGCTTATCGCCAGGCCTGCCTGAACGCCATCGAGTATCTAAAAAAGTTCGGCTATTCCGGCGCGCAGGCCTATTCGATTCTCGGCACTGCGCCCGTGCAAGGCCACATCAGCGGCGTGGTCGATATCCCCAATGCCTGCGCGACACTGTGGCTGCCGACCGAAATCTTCGAAATCGACATCCAGCCCAATGCCTCCGGCGCCATTCCGCAAATTCAGCGCGGCATGGACCTGCCGATCGCCAAAGACCGCTGAGGAGATCGTCATGCCCCTGTATGACTACCGTTGCGAAGCCTGCGGCGACTTCACCGCCTTGCGCTCCCTGGCGCAATGGCGCGACCCCGCCCCCTGCCCCGATTGCGGCCAAAGCTGTAGCCGCTTTCTGAGCGGCGCGCCCGCCGTATCGGCCCTGTCGTCGACCGCCAACCGCGCGCATGCCGTCAATGAGCGCGCCAGCCACGAACCTCGCCGCAGCGGCCACGGCATGGCTTGTGCCTGTTGCAAAGGCGGCAGCAAAACGGGAGGCCGCACACAGGCCGACGGCACCAAATCCTTCCTGGGCGCCAGGCCCTGGATGATCAGCCACTGACCAAGGGGCCAGGTCGGCAACCTTCCGGCCGCCCACAAGAAGCGGGCGCGGGCAGGGGCGAAGAAAACCGCCTGAGCCCGCCGCTTGCACAAGCCTACGCTATACCTATCCCGGCAAGTACATCAACGACTTGCCCGTAGGCAACCGCTACGGGCTATCCGGCCTGGCTTGCTTCGAGTCTCCCGAGCACATTTAGGGCAGCGCTATGCCTGAGCGTTTGACTGACTCCGGCCTGGCTTGAATCAACGGCACTGCCCTCGGCTGATGACGCTGTCTCGCGAAGGGAATCAGCAAAGTATCAGACCTATTGATCTGCAAATACTTTCTACTGCTCGGAATAATGCGCGGTTACTCATAGCCAGCCATACGCCAGCCCTACCTCTCATGTCAGCCCCCGCTTCCCACGATGCTCCCACCTGCCCCCGGGCCGCCTTCGACTATCTGCCCGTCGGCTTTTTCAGTTCTTCCATGGGGCTGGCCGGACTGTCCGTCGCCTGGCACGAAGCTTCCAATCATTATGGCGTGCCGCTTTGGATCGCCCATGCCATCGGCATCCTGGCGGTTCTGGCCTTTCTCGCTGTGCTGTGCGGCTACGGCTGCAAGGTGTTGAGTTCTTGGCAGGTGGTCAAGGAGGAGTTCCTGCATCCGGTGGGTGGCAGCCTGTTCGCCACGCTTTGGATCGCCCTTTTATTGCTACCCATCATCGTGGAACCCTGGAGCCGCGATCTGGCGCTGGCACTCTGGGTCATCGGCGCTTGCGGCATGACGCTCTTCGCCGTAGTGACCGTCAATCGTTGGATCAGCAATCGCCAGCAGCTTGCCCATGCCACCCCTGCCTGGATCATCCCCGTCGTCGGCATGCTGGACTTACCCCTGGCCATGCCGACTCTTGGCCTCCAAGCCGATGCCGACATCGCCCTGTTCGCGTTGGCGCTGGGGCTGTTCTTCAGCCTGCCGTTATTCACCATGATTTTTTCCCGCTTGCTGTTCGAAGCCCCCATGCCAGACGGCGCCCGCCCCTCTTTGCTCATCCTGGTTGCTCCCTTCGCCGTCGGCTACTCGGCCTATGTCACGGTCAGCGGCGGGCATGACCGCTTCTCCGAATCCCTCTACATGCTGATGCTATTCATGCTGCTAGCGCTGCTGCGGCAAATGCGCAATTTGATAAGCTGCTGCCCCTTTCGCATCTCCTGGTGGGCCGTGGGATTTCCACTGGCGGCATCGGCCATCTGTGCACTGCGCGAGGCGGCCATCCGGCCGGGGTTGTTCACGAATGGCGTGGCTATCCTGCTGCTCGCCATCGCCACCATCGCCATCCTGGGCTTGTTGTGGCGCACCCTCAAAGGCATGGCGCAAGGCGAGCTGCGTGCGCTGAGCGCCTAGAGCCCGATCAGACCCAAGGGCAGCAAGGCTGAGACCGTCGCGTCGTCGCGTAATGAAGCGCATCATGGAGATCCGCAGCGAACCCGATCACAAGGCCACACTGAGAGCGATCTCCCGACTCATGGAAAGTGAGCCGCAGATTGCCCGTTGGCCGAGCCGGGCCTACCCTCAAGCCTACCCTTAAATAGCTTTGCGCTAGTTGGCACTGCTTGGCAGCAAGAAAAGAAAAAAGCCGGTAAGTCATGGACTTAACCGGCTTTCTGAGCTGTGCTTGGCACAGCTTTCAAGTATTTGGTAGGCGGTATTGGAATCGAACCAACGACCTCTACGATGTCAACGTAGCGCTCTAACCATCTGAGCTAACCGCCTGAATTTGCATTCTTGTTAATGCAAGGCTTCGCTTTGAAAGCGTTGCAATATTTGCAGCACTTCTGAATTTAGCTGGCTTTTTAGTGCCGTTGCGTTCGTTCAGCGAAGAAAAAGAATTATATAGATGTTTTTTTAGGCGTGCAAGTCATCGTCCACTTTTTTTATCCGCTTCAGGAATTCTTTCATCTTGTCGGCGGATTTGAGGCCTGGCCCGGACTCTACGCCGCTGCTGACGTCTACTGCCCAGGGCTGTACGAGGGCCAAAGCCTGGGCGATATTGTCCGGGTTCAGACCACCAGCCAGCACCAACGGCCGGCTGCCGGCATCGGCCTGCACCTCGGCCAGCAAGCTATGGTCGAAGGTAAGCCCACTGCCACCATAGCCTGAGCTATAGCTGTCGAAGAGCCAACCCGCCGCCTCGTGATAAGGGCGGCAGGCGGCGGCGATTGCCCCAGCGCTGTCCAAGCCTGCAGCGCCGACACGGAAGGCCCGCATAAAACGATGGCCATAACGGGTGCAGTCCTCAGGGCTTTCATCGCCATGAAATTGCAGCAGGTCCGGGCCGACATGATCGAGCACCGCCCGCACCTCGTCAGGCGCGGGGTTGACGAAAAGCGTCACGACACTAACGAAGGCTGGCACCTCACGGCGCAATCGCGCGGCTCGCGCCAGATCGACATAACGTTTGCTGCCGGCATAACAGATAAGGCCAATGGCGTCGACGCCAGCCTCGATAGCTTGAGCAATGTCGGCTTCGCGGGTCAGGCCGCATATTTTCACGCGGGTACGCATCAAAACACTCGCAAGGAATTCCCTGGAGCGGGCTCCAGGGCAGAAATCAGGCCGTAAACGGCGCAAGCAAGCTGCTGCCGCCATCCAGATCAGGCAGCTCGAAGAGGGTGGGATAGTCGATCGCAGACAGGTAAAGACCATCCGGGGAAAAAGTGGGTGCGCCCAGGCGACGATCACGCGCACGTAGCAAGCTGGCCATCCAGTCCACCGATTCGCGCCCCTGACCGATCTGCAAAAGCGCGCCCATGATGTTGCGCACCATGTGGTGCAAAAACGCATTGGCCTGCAGGGTGAACACCAGAAAAGAACCCCGCTCCGCAATATCGAGCCGGGTCAGGTGGCGCACCGGGTGGCGCGCCTGACATTGCGAAGAACGGAAACTGGAGAAGTCATGCTCACCGAGCAGCGCCTGTGCCGCCTGACGCATCGCCGTCACATCCAGCGGCTGAAAGCACCAGCCCGCGCGATGGGCCCATAGCGCCGGGCGGACCCGGCCGCGCCACAAGAGATAGACGTAGGTGCGCGAACGCGCCGAAAAGCGCGCATGGAAGTCTTCCCCGACTTCCTTGGCCCAGTGAATAGAAATGCTCGATGGCAAAAATGCATTGACGCCGCGCACCCAGGACTCGGCACGCCGGTTCAAATGGGTATCGACATGCACGACTTGCATAGCGGCGTGCACACCCGTATCGGTACGCCCGGCGCACAGGGTATCGAGCGGCGCCCCAGTGCCGGAAAACTGGCCCAGCGCAGCCTCCAGGGTGTCCTGCACGGTTTGACCGTGCGGCTGGGTCTGCCAACCCTGCCAGCTGGACCCGTCATACGACAGCCCCAATGCAATACGTGTCATGAAAACTCAGGTTTTACGTCCTGGCTCGTCCGAAGGCGGCTGATCCAGGTCAAGATTAATCGTGTTCAGACGCTTGTCCAGCGCATCATGGCTCAGACGGGGCATCTCGGTGATATAGGGACTTTCTTCGTTGTCTTCGTCGCGGCGAATACCGGCGCGCCGCAAAGCAAAGGCAATAATGAGCACCAGCAATGCCAGCACGACCGTCACGATGATCAGCAGATTATCCGCCAACCATCCCGGCATACCGCGCGTGGACCCCGCGTCCTTGCCTACTTGCGAGGCTTGCTCCGCCGCCTTGCCAGAAGATGCCGACTCGGCTTGCGCAGCGCCAGGCGCTGCCCCAGCGGCGGCACCGGCGCCGGCCGGGATGGAAACCGCCGGGCCCGGCCGATCTGCGGACGGCGCAGCACCATCTGTTGTCCCCGACGCAACAGCGGCGTCACCCACAGCAGGCTTGGCTGCGACGCCATCCGAACTACCGCCAGCCGCCGTGTTCAAGGCTGTCTGCGCACTGGCCTCGCCACCTGCCGCAGCACCTTGCGCCGCCTGTTTGAGCGCATCCACATTGGACTTCAGCACCTCGACGCGCTCACGGGCATCCGCCAAAGCGCGCGCATCCGACACGCTGGCATCGCCCCTGGCATCGGCAGCCCCCGACAAACGCAGACGATCTTGAGCCGATTCCAAGGTAGCGCCGGCAGGTGTTTCAGCACTGCTGACTTTGCCAGATGAGGCAGATGCGGCGCTGACCTTAGACGCGCCCGCTGCACGACCCAGACCCGCACGATAGCGGGCATAGGTCTCGATGTGCTCAAGATAGATACGACGCGCCTCGTTAGCATCGATGGCCCGCACCGTGTCGGCATCCGGCAGCGTCAGCTGGGCTCTCGCCTTGAGCCGGTTCATATTGCCGCCCGAGAATGCATCGGGGTTGGCCCGCCACAATGCCACCAAGGTCTGGTGCAGGGTTGCCCCTCCGACGGGGTGCCGCCGCGCAATCCCGTAAAGCGTATCTCCCTGGCGTACCGGCACAGTGGCCTCGCGAGATGGCGTACCCACCGTGGCGGGCTGCACGACCGGCGCGCCGCGCTGCGCAAGCACAGTCACCTGGGCAAGACGCTGCCCCGCGCTGGAGCGCAGATTGAGCAGCACATCGACGGCATCGCCCCGAAAGGGCTCAGAAGACTGCAACAAAAGAGTACGGCGCCCCGCATCAGTCGAGGCCTGAGTCTGCAAACTCAGATCAGACAAGGGCGCGGGCGGAGTCAGGCCGGCGCGCTGCCAATCGGCGGCATCTGCCAGCGTCACCTGCAGGTTTTGCGCCTCTTCGGGAGTGAGTTCAGTCAGGGGCAGCAACACACGCAAGGGCTGTCCCGGCGCCGAAACCACACTGGCATGCCCGAGCCTGGCCGCCTCTGCCCCGGTATTTGCGCCGAAAACGGCAAGCAAGGCAATCAGCAGCAGGTGGTTGCGGGAAATCAGGGAAATGCGGCGGGGCTGCGAATGGCGCGAACTCATGTCGTGGTATTCCGTGTTCTGGACCAGGGCAATACAGGCGAAAAGTGTAATGGATCAATGTAGATTCATAAACCAAACATATTGCTGCCCGATACAAAATCGCAAATACCGCCGCCATGACGAACGAAAGGCGCCTTGCGGCGCCCCTTGTTCATTGCCGGCAAAGCTAAGACGCGAGTCTCAAGCCTCGGCCAAAGCGATGCGCAACATGCGGCGCAGCGGTTCGGCAGCGCCCCACAGGAGCTGGTCGCCCACCGTAAAGGCGCCCAGGTATTGCGGCCCCATGGAAAGCTTGCGCAAGCGACCGACCGGAATGTCCAGGGTGCCTGTCACGGCGACCGGGGTCAGTTGCTCGATGGTCGCTTCCTTGGTGTTGGGAACCACCTTGGCCCACTGCGTGCCGGCGGCGATGATGTCTTCGATCTCGTCGATCGGCACATCGCGCTTGAGCTTGATGGTAAGAGCCTGGCTGTGGCAGCGCATGGCGCCGATGCGCACGCACAAACCATCGACCGGGGTGGCCGGCGTACCGAAGGCTTCACCTCGGCCGAGAATCTTGTTGGTCTCGGCCTCGCCCTTCCACTCTTCGCGCGACATGCCATTACCCAGATCCTTGTCGATCCAGGGAATAAGGCTGCCGCCCAGCGGCACACCGAAGTGTTCGTGGGGCAGGCTGGCATCTTTCTGCTTGGCCAGAATGCCGCGATCGATGTCCAGAATGGCAGCGGCCGGATCGTCAAGCAAGGGCTTGACGGCCTGGTTCAGGAGACCGAACTGGTTCAGCAGTTCGCGCATGTGCTGCGCGCCACCGCCCGAAGCAGCCTGATAGGTCATGGAGGTCATCCATTCGACCAGGTCGTTGTTGAACAGACCGGCTAGGCCCATCAACATGCAGCTTACGGTGCAGTTGCCGCCGATGAAATTGCGCACGCCGCGCTTGAGCGCGGCATCGATGACCGGGCGGTTGACCGGGTCCAGCACGATGATGGCGTCATTGGCCATGCGCAGCGTGCTGGCCGCATCGATCCAGATGCCATTCCAACCCGCAGCACGCAGCTTGGGATAGACCTCGGTGGTGTAATCGCCACCTTGCGCAGTCACGATAATCGGCAGTTTTTTGAGGGCCTCAATATCGGTTGCGTCTTGCAGCGGACCGGCGCCTTCGGCCCATTTGGGCGCGGCGCCACCGGCGTTGCTGGTGGAGAAGAACACGGGGTCGATAAGTGCGAAGTCGTTCTCCTCACGCATGCGCTGCATGAGTACCGAACCGACCATGCCGCGCCAACCGACGAGGCCTACTGCTTGCGTCATTTCAGGGCTCTTTAGGGGTCTGGGAAAAAATACGGATATTGATAAGTTACAGCAATTTATCAGAATGCGCGGCGCGATGCTGCATTGCAACCAGGCTATGCAGCGGCTTGTCGCGCCGAACCTACGGACAAATCAGGCGAGCGCCTTGAGAACGGCATCACCCATTTGGGACGTACTTACCTTGGTCGTGCCTGCTTCATGGATGTCGGCAGTGCGCAGCCCCTGGGCCAGCACCTTGCGCACGGCAGCCTCAATGCGATCGGCCTGAGCGGGCTGATTCAGCGAGTAGCGCAGCAACATCGCCGCCGACAGAATCGTCGCCAGCGGATTGGCGATGCCCTGACCGGCAATATCCGGCGCCGAACCGTGGCTGGGCTCATACAGACCCTGACCGCTGGCATTGAGCGAAGCGGACGGCAGCATGCCGATGGAACCGGTGAGCATGGCCGCCTCATCCGACAGGATGTCGCCAAACAGATTGCCTGTCACGATGACGTCGAACTGGCGCGGGTTGCGCACCAATTGCATGGCGGCGTTATCGACATACATATGCGACAACTCGACGTCCGGATACTCACGGGCGACTTCGATCACGATATCGCGCCAGAATTGCGAGGTTTCCAGTACGTTGGCCTTGTCCACGCTGCACAGTTTTTTGTTGCGCTTGCGGGCAGTTTCGAAGCCGACATGGGCGATGCGGCGCACTTCAGATTCCGCATAACGCATGGTGTCGTAGCCTTCGCGCTCACCCGAGAACACGCCATCCGGGGCACTGCGCACGCCGCGCGGCGTGCCGAAATAGATGTCGCCCGTCAGCTCGCGGATAATGATGATGTCCAGGCCGGCCACGATCTCGGGCTTGAGCGAAGAAGCGCTGGCCAGCTCAGGATACAAAATGGCCGGGCGCAAGTTGGCGAACAGACCCAGGGCACGGCGCAGGCCCAGGATTGCCTGCTCCGGACGGAACTCGCGCGGCAGACTATCGTATTTCCAATCGCCCACCGCGCCGAACAACACGGCGTGCGACGACTTGGCCAAGCCCAGCGTGGCCGGCGGCAGAGGATGCTCGAAGGCATCAAATGCCGCGCCACCCACCTTGGCCTCTTGCAACTCCAGCGGCAGGTTCAAGGCCTGCAACACCCGCACGGCCTGCTCGACGATTTCCGGGCCGATCCCGTCACCGGGAAGCACTGCGATTTTTTGAGTCATGGAATTTCCTGTAGGGAATCAAAGAGCCGGCGCGGCGCCGGCCCTGCCTTGATAATCAGGCCACCGGACGGCTTTCCAGCCAGGGGTGGCGCGCCAGACGTTCGGCCTCGAACGCGCGAATCTTGTCCGATTGACGCAACGTCAAACCAATATCGTCAAAACCGTTGAGCAGACAATATTTGCGGAAGGCATCGACCTCGAAAGCCATTTCACGGCCGTCGGCGGCAATCACCACCTGACGCTCGAGATCGACCTTGAGTTTGTAGCCTGGGAACGCCTTGACCTCGTCGAACAGACGGGCCACTTCAAGCTCGGTCAGCACAATGGGCAAAAGGCCGTTCTTGAAGCTGTTGTTAAAGAAAATATCGGCATACGACGGCGCGATGATGGCGCGGAAACCATATTGCTGCAAAGCCCAGGGGGCGTGCTCGCGGCTGGAGCCGCAACCGAAATTCTTGCGGCCCAGCAGGATGGATGCGCCCTGGTAGCGCGGCTGGTTCAGCACGAAATCCGGGTTCAGCGGACGCTTGCTGTTGTCCATGCCCGGTTCGCCGTGGTCCAGGTAGCGCAGCTCATCGAACAGGTTGGGGCCGAAGCCCGTTCGCTTGATCGACTTCAGGAACTGCTTGGGAACGATGAGGTCGGTGTCGACGTTCTCGCGGTCCAGCGGCGCGACCAACCCTTCGTGAAAAGTGAATGCTTGCATGAATATTCCCCGCTCAGCGGAAGCTGCGCACGTCAACGAAATGGCCTGCCACCGCGGCGGCGGCGGCCATGGCCGGACTCACCAGATGGGTACGGCCGCCCTGCCCCTGGCGCCCCTCGAAATTGCGGTTCGACGTCGACGCGCAACGCTCGCCGGGCTCAAGGCGGTCGGCGTTCATGGCCAGACACATCGAACAACCCGGCTCGCGCCATTCAAAGCCCGCTTCGATGAAAATCTTGTCCAGGCCTTCGCGCTCGGCCTGCTGCTTGACCAGCCCCGAACCCGGCACCACCATGGCCTGGCGGACATTGGCGGCCACGCGCTTGCCTCGCGCCACGGCCGCAGCCGCGCGCAAATCCTCGATGCGCGAGTTGGTGCACGACCCGATGAAAACGCGGTCAATGCGGATATCGGTCAAGGGGGTGTTGGGCGTAAGGCCCATGTATTGCAGGGCGCGCTCCATGCCGCTGCGTTTGACCTCGTCTTTCTCGCGCTCTGGGTCGGGCACACGGCCATCCACCGGCAACACCATCTCGGGCGAGGTGCCCCAGGTCAGCTGCGGCTTGATTTCCCCGGCATCGATCTTGACGACGCGGTCAAAGCTGGCGCCCGCATCGGAGTGCAGCGTGCGCCAGTACGAAACGGCCTGATCCCACAGCACCCCCACCGGCGAGAAGGGACGATTACGGAAGTATTCGATGGTTTTCTCGTCGACCGCCACCATGCCGGAACGCGCGCCGGCTTCGATTGCCATATTGCACACCGTCATGCGGCCTTCGAGCGACAGGCCGCGTATCGCGCTGCCCGCAAACTCGATCGCATAACCCGTGCCCCCGGCCGTGCCGATAACGCCGATGATATGCAGCACCACGTCCTTGGCCGTGCAGCCAAAGGGCAAATCGCCGTCGACGGTGATCAGCATGCTCTTGGCTTTCTTCATCAAGAGCGTCTGGGTCGCCAGCACATGCTCGACCTCGGAAGTGCCGATCCCGAAAGCCAAGGCCCCCATGGCGCCGTGCGTGCTGGTGTGCGAATCGCCACAGACTACGGTCATGCCCGGCAAGGTCGCGCCCTGCTCCGGCCCGATGACGTGCACGATGCCCTGACGCAGGTCATTCATGCGGAACTCGGTAATGCCGTATTTATCGCAATTGGCGTCCAGGGTGTCGACTTGCAGACGCGACACCGGATCTTCGATGCCTTGCGCACGGTTCAGCGTGGGCACGTTGTGGTCTGCCACCGCCAGGTTGGCGCCAATGCGCCAGGGCTTGCGGCCGGCTATCGCCAGGCCTTCGAAAGCCTGCGGGCTAGTCACTTCATGCAGGAGGTGACGATCGATATAGAGCAGACAGGTGCCGTCTGTTTCCTGATGGACGACATGGGCGTCCCAGAGTTTGTCGTAGAGGGTTTGGGCCATGATTGCGCTCTGTTGGGTAGGCGAACCGCCTTGGGTCAGAAGACCGGGCGGCATGAGGCGATTATGCCCAGCCTTCAAAGCTAGTACAATCCAAGCACTTATCCTAGTATAAACACTACCCCCCTGAGGGATATCCGTTCAAATCATTGAACCTGGCGACGCACAGCAGTCTCGCCGACCTCATGCTCGGCAATCCGTGACATATCGGTAAACATCAGCAGCGGCGTGGATCTGGCGAGCAAAGCCGAATCTTGGCTAAGACGCGATGATGTGGTCACGATGGATGCCTCGCGGGCATCCACCCTCCCGGCCCCGAACACCACAAAACACACAGAAACAAGCGCGGAGAACCCTGTGGTGAAAGGCTAGCGCATGGATTCGTGCTTAACGCTTTGCCTGTTCGTAGAGGGGCAAAACGCGTTGCGAAGCCTGCTGCAAATCCGCGATCCGGGTGCTGGCTGAGGGATGCGTGGAGAGGAATTCCGGCGGCGTGTTGCCTTTTTCGGCTGTCCCCATCTTTTGCCATAAGGAAACCGCAGCGCGAGGGTCATAGCCCGCGCGAGCCGCCAGCTCCACGCCCATCAGGTCAGCCTCGCTTTCATGGGTGCGGCTGTTGGGCAAAATGAACATCACATTGCTCAAGCGACCGCCCAAATCGGCGGTTTGCTGTGACCCGGTTGCCATCGACAAAATCGACAAGCCGATGCCGGTGACCATTTGCTGCGACACCCGCTCGCGCGCATGCTCGCGCAAAGCATGGGCGATTTCGTGGCCCAACACCGCCGCCAATTCGGCATCGGTGGGCTTGATCTGGTTGAGCAGGCCGGTGTAGACCGCGATCTTGCCGCCCGGCATGCACCAGGCGTTCACCTCATCGGATGAAAGAACGTGCACCTCCCAGTTCCATTTCGCGGCGTCGGGCCGAAAAATAGCGGTCTGGGCAATCAGGCGCTGCGCGATCGCGTTGACGCGCTTGACCTGAGCCGCATCCTTATCCAACTGCCCTTTGGACTTGGCCTGCGCGATGAGCTGGTCGTACTGCTGCTTGGCCTCCTGTTCCAGCTGAGCCTCTGGGACCAAACTGGACATGTATTGCGTGCGATTGACGCCGACCGCACCCGATTGCGTAGTACTCATGCCCGCGCAACCAGCCAACACCGCAAGTGCCGCAGCCGCACACAGTCTCGACAGAAAGCGCAACATAAGGCCTCCAGGTATCAACCGCACTGGCCGCGATGACGCAGCGCATGATCAATCAGAACCAGCGCCAGCAAAGCCTCGGCGATGGGTGTGGCGCGAATGCCGACACAAGGATCGTGACGTCCCAGCGTTTGCGCATTGACCGGCTCGCCCGCCCGATTGACCGAGCGTCGCTCGACCCGGATGCTGGACGTCGGCTTGATAGCCAGGGACACCGTGACAGGCTGGCCCGTCGAGATGCCGCCCAAGACACCGCCTGCGTGATTGCTCAGAAAACCATCGGGCGTGATCTCGTCACCGTGTTCGGAACCGCGCTGCGTGATACTGCCAAAGCCCGCACCGATCGATACGCCCTTGACTGCATTCAAACCCATCATGGCATGCGCAATATCGGCATCCAGACGGTCATAAATAGGCTCGCCCCAACCCGCTGGCAGATGTTCGGCCACCACTTCGATGCGCGCGCCGATGGAATCGCCGTCGCGACGCAATGCGTCCATATAGGCTTCCAGCTCGGGCACGATGGCGGCATTGGGGGCATAAAAGGGATTGTTCGGCACCTCATCCCAGGAGACAAAGGGGATTTCAATCGGGCCCAATTGGCTCATGTAGCCGCGCACGATCGTGCCGTGCTGCTGAGCCAACCATTTCTTGGCGATGGCGCCGGCCGCTACGGTAGGCGCCGTCAGGCGGGCCGAGGAACGGCCGCCGCCACGCGGGTCGCGCTGCCCAAATTTCTTCCAATAGCTGTAATCGGCATGGCCGGGGCGGAAAGTATCGGCGATATTGGAGTAATCCTTGCTGCGGGCATCGATATTGCGAATCAGCAAACCGATGGGCGTACCGGTGGTCACGCCCTCGTAGACGCCCGACAGGATTTCAACCTGGTCGGCTTCCTGCCTCTGGGTCACATGACGCGACGTGCCCGGACGGCGGCGGTCCAGTTCTCGCTGGATATCAGCGGCGTCCAGCGGCAGACCCGGCGGACAGCCATCGACAACACAACCAATGGCGGGGCCATGAGATTCACCAAAGTTGGTGACACGGAACAAGGAACCAAGCGTATTGCCAGACATAGCGGATCAGCGCAGAGCGGATATTGGTCAGGGCTCGATTATGACACCGAAGCCGCCAGAAGCCGGATCTCCTGCACGGGCACCGGCCTGCCCAGCAGGAAACCCTGCATATAACGGCAACCCAGTCGATTAAGAATATCGCGCTGAGCCACGGTCTCGATGCCTTCGGCGACCACCATCAAACCCAGGGCGTGACACATGCCCATCAGCGCCGAAACCACTTCCTGGCTGACGGGGTCCGACTCCAGCTCAGCGATGAAACCACGATCTACCTTGACCCAATCTATGGGCAGGCGGCGCAGATGGGTGAGACTGGAATAGCCCACGCCGAAATCATCGAGCGCAACCTGCACCCCCCGAGCGCGCAGCCCATTGAGCGTGGCAACATGGCGCTCGTACTGCAAGATGAACACCGATTCGGTGATTTCCAGCACAAGGCGATGCGGCGCCAGACGGGTGTTGGCCAGCGTATGCGCCACCTGCATCGAAAGCTCCTCGGCATACATCTGCCGCACCGACAGATTGACATGCAAACGCCAATGCTCAGGCCAGGTGACGGCACGCGCGCAGGCGGTGTCCAGAACCCAGGCGCCCAGGGCCACGATCAGCCCAGTGCGCTCCGCGAGCTCGATGGCGGTGGCGGGCGAAACATTGCCATGTACGGGATGATGCCAGCGCAACAAGGCTTCACAGCCTTCGATATTGCCGGTGTTAGTGTCAAACACCGGTTGATAATGAATGTCGAACTGATCCATCGAGGACGAGGCCAAGGCCACCCGCAGATCGTGCTCGAGGCTTTGATAATGCCGCTGGCGCTCTAGCATGGCCGGCTCGAAAACATTCCAGTGCGGGCCATCCTCATCCATCTGCATCAAGGCAATCTGCACGCCACGCTCCAGCTCATCGAAGCTGTTGCCGTGATCCGGATAGACCGACGACGCGATGCGGAAATCGACAATCAGAGGCTGGCCACGCAAATCGTAAGGCCAAGACAACTGCTCGAGAATATACGGCGCAAACTCCGAGATTTCGCTGGCAGAGGTGGCCGGCGCCCAGATCAGAAAAGAATCCGAGGCATAACGCGCCACGAGAAAATCCTCGGACTGCTGCTGTAAACGTTCAGCCACCATGGCCAGCAAGGCGCGGTTATCCGCCACCGACAGCATCGCGCTCAGCGCAGGATGGTGAATCAGCTTGACCAGAAATAATGCCCCCTGCTTCGCGCGCCGCATGGAGGTTTGGGCACGTGCTCGCAGGCTGTCGGGAGTAAGGGCATTCGTAGATGAGTCGCGGGCGAGGCGACGGCGCAAACGGCGCTCCCGAAATGCGAATACCAGGAAAATGACACTCAGCGTCACGGCTTGCAGCAGCAGGCACTGACTCATCAGGTCATTCAAGCCCACGGAGCCCCCTTGTTTAGCGAGCACAGTGTCCGTTTCCAGGAGACGGACTTCACCCCTGTACCCCTAAGCGGGTATCAGCGCGATTATGCATGATTTGTCTTAAATCGGACTGGGTATTTGTCCCTAAATCTATCTCCCCAATCTGCCCAAACGTTATTAGACAATACAATCAGTAATGTTTTGATTCTTTAGCGTCGCAGCCCTAGCGGCGCATCATGGACCTCTTCCCAACTTTTATGCGTCTCTCACAGCATCTCCTGGTCAGCATCGTTCTCATGATGGGATTGCTGCTGTTCGGCACCCAGGTCGTGGGTCTATGGACCACGCGGCATGACATGGAGATGTATCAACGCAAGCGCGCTCGTGATGCCGCGGATCACATGGCCTGGGCGATTGGCCGCTTCGAGGGCACGGCTCAGCAGTGGATTTCCCGCCTGCCCAAACCAGACCCCGACGGCCCCAGGCTGCGCCTCGATGAAACCTCGCAAGGACGCAGCATCACCTTGTGGCCCGCCGACGTGGAGCCGGCGCCCGGCCTGCCCGTGCTTGCGCGCCGCCCTTATCAGAGCGCGGACGGTGCGAGCCGGGGGGATGTTGTGGCTTATGCGGCTCCGGGAGGCAGACTTCCTGATGCCTACCTGACCGGCGCCTTGTTGCAAAGCGCCCTCTTTGTGCTGGCCTCTCTGGCCTGGTGCTTTTATGTGCTGCGACTGATGCAATGGGTGCGTCGCGGCCCGCTACGATCGCTGGCGCGGGCTGCGCTCGGCAATGACGACGGCCAGAGTGCCGCCCTGCTCGAATTGCGCCCCGTTCACGAGGCCTTGACACAAAACCGCCTGGAACAGGAACAGGTAGTCGCGCGGCTGCAGCAGCGCATCGCCACCCTCGAAAATGAAACCATGCGCGACGCGGTCACCCGGCTGCCTAACCGCCGAACTTTCTTCGACACCTTCCGCGAAACACTCCGCAGCACAGACCCTCTCACGACCGGCCATGTGCTGATTTTCCGCCAGCGCGACATGGCGGAACTCAATCGCCGCATGCACCACGAGGCCACCGACCAATGGCTGCGCCTGAGCGCCGCCCAACTGCAACAGACGATTCTGGAACAGGCGGGTACGCAAGCCATGCTGGCGCGCCTGAACGGCTCGGACTTCGCCGCATTGCTGCCGGGCCTGGCCGCCCAACCGGCCATGGCCCTGGCTGAACGGATACGCCGTGAACTCCGGCTGCGCCGTCTGCCCTTACGCCAGCAGGAATGGTGCCGCTGGGCCATCGCGCTGGGCAGTTATAAAACCGGCGAGCAAGTCGGCACGGTGCTCGCCCGCCTGGACAATGCACTCATGCGGGCCGAGACGGACAATAACGACGCGCTGCACATGGCCAACGACTGCGATACGCATCACATAGACGGCGAATACCGTTGGCAGGGCCTCATCACCCGCGCGCTCGAAGAACACCGCTTTTATCTTGACGTGCTGGAACGCCGTGACAGCAGCGGCCAGGTATTACACGAAGAAGCGCGGCTGGCTTTGCGCGGCGACGAGTCCATCCCGGCACCTGCTTTCATGCCCGCAGCGGCGCGCCTCGGACTGGCAGGCGATTGCGATAT
This sequence comes from Bordetella avium, assembly GCF_034424645.1. NCBI lineage: Bacteria > Pseudomonadati > Pseudomonadota > Betaproteobacteria > Burkholderiales > Alcaligenaceae > Bordetella > Bordetella avium. Next base: position 1,337,437 of record NZ_CP139969.1, on the reverse strand, counting down.
CCAGGCACTGCGCCTGGCCCTGGACACACGAGCCAAAACGCCAGGCCCGATCGTCGTCCCAGTGGCGCTGGCCTCACTGGCTCAGCAGCACTTTCTGTCCCGGCTGGAGCGGCTCTTAGGGGATAGACCCGCGCTAAGCCGGATGCTGACGCTCGAAATCGACGCCACCGGATTGGTCGATTACAAGGATTGCCTACACACCCTGTGCGCCATCACCGCCGGCGTTGGTGCGCGCATAGGCGTGCAAAGGCTATCCGATCAGTTCGCCGCTCTCGAAAAACTGCATCAAATGCCGCTTGCTTACCTGAAAGTGGGTGGCAGCTTCGTGCGCAACCTGGCTGACAGCCCCGGCAATCGCCAACTGGCAGCGACGGTCGCACGCAGCGCAGCGGCCCTGAACGTGCCTGCCTACGCCTGCGACGCCGACACCCAAACCCTAGAACCCTTGCTGCGCTCTTTGGGTTTCGTCGTTCTGCAACCCTTACCGGACGAGCCCCTCAGCACCAGAGAGGTGGCGGCGCAGCCCCCTCCGACAGAACTCCCGAAACTGCCTGCCGCCAGCGCCTTGCGCAAGCGGCAGGAACAGAGCGAGCAACGCCTGACCGAAATGGCGGGAGCGCTGCAATCGCACCGGCAGCTGCAATCCCTACTTTCCCATGAGCTGCGCACGCCCGCTGCCACCATCAGCGCCGCCGTGCAGTCGCTGGAAACGATACTGGCCGGCAGCGGTGAAGAGGTGGACAGCCGCCTGGCCCGCATCCGCCGTGCAGTCGGCCGCATGATCGCAATGCTGGACACGATGTTGAGCCCCGAACGCCGAGGCGACCAGGCCATGGTGCCGCGCCTAGAGGTGGTCGACTTGGGCGAGCTGGCGCAAGACGTATGCACCAGCATGCAAATCGACAGCGCTCATGTGCTGCTCGCCCATACCGAAGGTCCGGTTCCTGCCATCTGCGATCCGCTGCTCACCGCTTTGGTGTTACGCAACCTGATCCAGAACGCCATCAAGTACTCGCCGGCCAATCAACCCGTGCAGATCGATGCTGGCCTGGCAACCACCGGCGAACAGCAGGCCATGGCCTGGCTGGCCGTCACCGATCGCGGATCAGGTCTGGACGAAAACGACGTGGATGCGATTTTCGAACCCTACTTCCGGCGCCCGGCACATCGCGAAACACCCGGTAGCGGTCTGGGCCTGCATCTGGCGCGCGAAATTTGCATCAGCCAGGGAGGCGCTCTGACGGCCCAGGCTCAGCCCGGCCAAGGCGCACGCTTTGTCATCACCCTGCCCGCTGCCGGCCTGGCAGCCCTGAGAGCGGACAATGAGCCTTTGTAAGAACGCCGCGCCTCAGGCGACGAACACATACCCCTGGCCGCGAACAGACAGCACGGGCAGCTTGAAACCCGCCGATTGCGCCTTGGCGCGCAGGCGGCTCACCATGACATCGACCCGGCGCGGCTCGAACTCAGCGGGATTGTGGGGCTGGATAATTTCCGCCAGCACCTGACGCGTCACGGCTTCGCCGGCGCTTTGCATCAGCGTCATGAGAAACGCTCGCTCTTGGGCATTGAGATGCAATGCCCCCCCGTCCGGGCAGGCTAGCACCCAGCCGCCATCAAGCAAAGACCATTGCTGGCCAGCCTGCCGCAGTGGCGGCACCGGCGCGGTTTCTGCGGCGGCAGGCCGGGCCAATCTCATCCGGCGCGCCAGACTGCGGATAACGGAACTGAGCTCCAGCAAATCCACCGGCTTGGTCAGATAAACGTCAGCGCCGCCCTCCAGACCACGCACCCGATCTTCCAGGGCTCCGCGACCCGTCAACATCACGATGCCGAGATGGCTGTGCGCACGCAAACGCGTGGCGACCGAAAAACCATCTTCTCCGGGCACATTCGCATCAATGATGACGATATCGCATCGCTGCGACTGCAATGCTTCCTGAAAGGATGCCGAATCTCCGCGGCCAAACACCACCTTAAAACCATAGCCTTCCAGCCCGAGGGTCAGCTCCTCGCGAAAGTCTTCATCATCTTCCAGCAGTCCAATACGCAGCAGCCCGTCCACTGACAACATGCCCTTCCCCCAAACTTCGATGATTGGAAATGACGACCCCCGCAGTTCGGCATCACCAAATAACATAGTGTTTCTAAATTCTACCCTGTGACCGAGAGATTTTCCCATCGCTGCGATAGGAGAACGACGCGTGAAAGCGCCTGGCGGAATCAGGATGAACAACTGACGGACAGACCGGCCGCCCAACCCGGCGGCAAGGCGGCATAGGCCTCAGCCCCCGGTTGAAGGTCATAAGGACGCCTGAGCAAACCGAGTAAACGGTCGATTTCCGAGGCGTCGCCCTGCTGTGCGGCTCGGATCGCTTGCTCTGCCAAATGATTGCGCAAGACATATAAGGGGTTGACGCGATCCATGCCCTCGGCGCGCACCGCCGCCGCGCGGCCATCGCAAGCGTGCCTGGCCGCCAAGCGTGACCACCAGGCCTGCGCTGCCTCTCGATCGATGAAGTAATCCAGAAATGGCTGCGTCTGTCCGCGCACGGCCTGCGCCAATGCCCGGAAAGTCAAGGTGAAGTCGGCCCGGCTGTCATGCATCAAGCGCAGCAGATCATCGAGCAAAGCCTCATCATCGCTTTGCCAGACAGACAGCCCGAGCTTGGCCCCCATGCGAGCATGAAAAGCCTGAGTAAACAGGGTTTCATATTCGGCCAGCACGCCGCGCAGCGCATCGGCGTCCGGCACCAGACCATGCAGGCTGCCGCCCAAGCGATACAGATTCCAGAGGGCGACTGAAGGCTGGCGGTTCCAGGCATAGCGCCCTTCACTATCTGAGTGATTGCACACATGCCCGAGCTGGAAAGCATCCATAAAACCGAAGGGGCCATAATCCAAGGTCAGGCCAAGAATCGACATATTGTCGGTGTTCATCACGCCATGACAAAAGCCCACAGACTGCCAGTCCGCCATGAGGTGGGCGGTGCGCTGGCTGACTTCGCGCAACAGCGCAAGCACATCGCCATGCTCGCCGTTCGCCTCGCGGCACTGCGGATAAAAGCGGTCGATCACATAGTCGGCCAAGATACGCAGCCGCTCCCCGTCACGCCGCGAAGACCAATGTTCGAAAGAACCGAATCGCACAAAACTGGGCGACATACGTGTCACGATGGCCGCTGTTTCGCGCGTCTCACGCATGACAGGATCATCCGAGACCACCAAGGCCAGCGCACGCGTCGTCGGGATTCCCAAGCCGTGCATGGCCTCGCTCGCTAGGTACTCCCTTACCGATGAGCGCAACACCGCGCGGCCATCGCCCATGCGGGAATACGGCGTAAGCCCGGCCCCCTTGAGCTGCAACTCCCAGGAGCCTCCCGGACCGCGCACCTCGCCTAGCAAATGGGCGCGGCCGTCGCCCAACTGCCCTGCCCAGACGCCAAACTGATGGCCGCTATAAACCGCCGCCAGCGTGTCCCCGCCAGGTAAGGGACGCTGGCCGGACGCCACTTCAAGAAAGGCCTGTGTGTGCAGTTCGGCAGGGTCCAGCCCGATCAGCGCGGCGGCCTCGGCGTTGGCGTGCAACAGCCTGGGCCGCCCTAGCGGCTGCGCAGCAAGACGGGTGTAAAAAGTGTCGGGCAGCGCCGCGAAACTATTGTCGAGTGTCAGTGCATCCAGTTTGCTCAACATCATGCGCGCTCCTGCCGGGCAGCCCATTTGGCCGGCCAGACATAAAAAAATTGCCAAGAGAAAAAACAGCCGCCTGCATCGCTTCGGTGACGCCTGGGGCCGCCGTCAGCGGCGCAGCAATGCATACCCCATCACCTCAAGCAGGTGACGGCAGACTGGCCCTGATCAGACGGCGCAGATTTGGATTGAGTTCAGGGTCCACACTGCTATTATCACCCGATGGACCCTACCGCCGATACCGCCGCTGGGGATTCCCCTCCCCGACACCGATCCTGGCTCGAGCGCTTGGCGCGAGCCTTCCGCTTCGCCCTCAGCCGCGCCGATAAGGAACGGCTGCTGGAGGTCGCATCCAGCCTCACCTTCACCACGGTGCTGGCCATCGTGCCGATGTTGGCGGTCGGGCTTTCGCTATTCACCGCCTTTCCGGTTTTCCAGGATTTCCGCCTTGCACTCGAAGACTTCCTGGCAAACAACCTGATGCCGCCGGAAGTCTCGGACAACATCATGGATTACCTCAACCAGTTCGCCCGGCAGGCCTCGCGCCTGACGGCGATTGGTGGCGCCTTTCTCGTCGTGACCTCGTTGCTACTCATCATGACGATAGACAAAACCTTCAACGATATCTGGCATGTCGGCCGGCAACGTCCCTGGCCTCAGCGCGCGCTGGTGTATTGGGCGGTCCTGACACTTGGGCCAGTCGCCACGGGTGCCAGTCTTTGGGCCACCTCTTTCGTCGCTCGAGAATCAATGGGGCTGATCAGCGACGTGCCGGAAATCGTCAGCCTGGGGATCTCGCTCGTCCCCCTGCTGCTCACCGGCCTGGGTTTTTCGGCCCTGTTTGTCGTAGTGCCCAACTGCCGGGTCTATTGGCGCGACGCGCTGACCGGCGGCTTTTGCACCGCCTTCGCTCTGGAGGCGATGAAAGCCGGTTTTGCTCTCTATCTGAACCGATTCCCGGCTTATACCGTCATCTACGGCGCCTTCGCCACCCTACCCATTTTTCTGCTCTGGATCTATCTCTCCTGGCTGGCCGTGCTGCTGGGCGCCAGCATCGCCGCCAACGTGCCGCGGGTTCGCCTGGGCCGCTGGGAAGTCAACCGAGCGCCAGGCGCCCAATTCATCGATGCCATCGGCGTACTGAGCGAATTGCTGGCCGCCTTTGGCCAGCCGCCCATCAGCACCACCACACTCGCACAACGGCTTGAGCTGCACCACGACGAGCTCAGCGCCGTGCTAGAGGCGCTCAGCCGCCTCGCGCTGATCGCACCCACGGGCGACGACGGCTGGGTACTCGCCTGTGACCCGCGCACCACAGAGCTGAGCCCGCTCTATGACCACTTCCTCCTTGACCGGCAACAACGCCTGCTGCGCCGCGACCCACGTCTGGCAGACCTCGCCGAACGGCTGGCCGGCCGAAAGAACATTCCGAAACTGGAAGAACTCGCCTGCCTGTCGCACAATAGCGGCATCGAGTCGCAGGGTCAGACGCGCTCTGCCGCCGCCCCACTGCCGGAAAATGCCAAAAAAATCCTATGACAGGATCGCGGCGGACACCAACCATTGCCAGCGGAGTGCACAATGCGCCCCCAGGAGGAACATCATGTTGAAAGTCAGCGAAATTCTGCGGGTCAAGGGTGACACGCTATACACCGCAACCCCCGACACCCTCGTGTCGGTCGCCATCCGCACCATGAGCGAACAAGACATCGGCTCGCTAGTCATCATGGAATCCGGCATGCTTGCCGGCATGCTGACCTTCCGTGAAATCATGCGCCACCTTGAGCAAACGGGCGGCCAAGTGGGTGAAAGCACGATTCGCGCCATTATGGACGACGCGCCGGTCAGTGTGTCGCCCAACACCAGCGCCGATGAGGTGCAGCGCCTGATGCTGGACAAGCATGCCCGCTACATCCCGGTCATGGACGGCCCCACGCTGATGGGCGTCATCTCTTTCTATGACATGGCGCAGGCCATCGTCGCTGCGCAGCAGTTCGAAAATAATATGCTCAAAGCCTATATTCGCGACTGGCCGCAAGACAGCGCACCCAACGCCTGAGTCCAGCGCCCGATGGCTATGCCGGCGTGCTCAGGGCGCTGTCTAGGCAAGTTCTGAGCGCGGCCGCAGGCTGCGCCAGGCCTCATAAATAAGGGCCGGGTCATTTTCGGCCAAACGGTGATGATCCGACAGCAGGCGGCGCCATCCGCGCGCCCCGCTCTGATTATTGACCAGACCCAGCAGGGGCCGCAGCATCACGCGCAGTGGCACTCCCCGGGCCACCTGGCGCGTGGTGTATTCCACCATCGCATCCACCACCTGAGCATCAGTCGGCAACCGTGTCGATGGCCACAGGCGCAAAGACAGCTCAGACAACACGCGAGGCGTATGCCAGGCTGCGCGGCCCAGCATCACTCCATCAAAACGGCTGGCGGCGTCCAGCGCCTGGGTGGCATCAGCCAAACCGCCATTGAGTACGATGGTGGCCTCTGGAAAATCATGCTTGAGTTGTGCGGCTACGTCGTAGCGCAAAGGCGGAATCTCACGATTATCTTTGGGAGACAAGCCTTTGAGTACGGCATTACGGGCGTGAACAACGAACACCCTGCAGCCTGTGTCATAGATTTTCCCGACGAAATCGCGCACAAATGCATACGACTCGTTGTAGTCCAGCCCGAGGCGATGCTTGACGGTCACGGGAATATCTACGGCATCTTGCATGGCCTTCATGCAATCCGCCACCAAATCCGGCTCAGCCATTAGACAGGCGCCAAATGCCCCGCGCTGTACTCGCTCGGAAGGACAACCGCAGTTCAAATTGACTTCGTCGTAACCCCATTGGCGGCCCAACCGCGCCGCCGCAGCCAATGCATCCGGTTCGCTACCACCCAATTGCAAAGCCACCGGATGCTCGGTTTCGTCAAAGTCCAGGTGACGCTCCACGTTGCCGTGCATCAAGGCGCCGGTCGTGATCATCTCGGTGTACAGCCGTGCATGCGGCGCCAACAGCCGGTGAAAATAGCGGCAGTGACGATCCGTGACGTCAATCATGGGGGCAACGCAAAGTCGCCAATCGGGCGGGGTCAAGAAGAATTCTTCCAAGCTTAGGGTCAAAGTTACCCTTATTTTACGACCCTAGCCCCCCCACTCCCGAAAGGACCCCGGCGCGGGTCTAAAATTGTGCGACTTTGCCACGCTGGCATGCCCTTACACCCACCCCCACCACACTTCATCAATGGCCGTTTTCACTCCCGTATCCGACCAAGACGCCCGTGCCCTGCTCGCAAATTATGACCTCGGAGAGTTCATCTCCCTGCGGGGCATTACCGCCGGGATTGAAAACACCAACTTTTTCCTGCATACGACGCGGGGCGAGTACATCCTGACCTTGTTTGAGGTATTGACGCAGCAGCAACTGCCGTTTTACATCGAACTGATGCATCATCTTGCCGAGCGCGGGATTCCCGTACCTCAGCCCCAGACGCTGAGTTCGGGCAGCCGCCTGACCCTATTGCAAGGTAAGCCGACCGCCATCGTGACCCGTCTGCCGGGTGGTTACGAACCTGCTCCCGGCGCCAAGCATTGCGCGCTGGCAGGCGCCACCCTGGCCCGCGTTCACCTCGCAGCCGCCGACTTTCCCCTGCGCCAGCCCAATCTGCGTGGGCTGCCGTGGTGGCTGGAAACTGCACCCAAGGTCATGCCCTTCCTGACGCCGGAGCAAGCCACGCTGCTGTCCCAGGAAATTACGGCGCAACAGGCTGCGGCCGCACAGCCCGAACGCGCCGAGCTGCCCTTCGGCCCCGCACACTGCGACCTGTTCCGCGACAATGTTCTGTTTGCCGGGACTTTCGACAACCCGCTGATGGGCGGATTCATCGACTTTTACTTCGCGGGCTGCGACACCTGGCTTTTCGACGTGGCCGTTGCCGTGAATGACTGGTGTATCGATCGTGATACCGGCGAACTCATACCCGAGCTGGTTGACGCCTGGCTGGCGGCTTATGCCCAAGTGCGTCCTTTCACCGAAGCCGAGCGCCGCGCTTGGCCGCTCATGTTGCGTGCCGCCGCCTTGCGCTTCTGGCTGTCGCGTCTGTACGACTACTTCCTCCCCCGGCCAGCTCAGACACTCAAACCCCATGATCCGCGGCACTTCGAAAGAGTGTTGCAGGCACGCCACCAAAGTGCGCTTGCTGTCTTGCCCTGACCTTGTGCGCACGCATAATTGATTGTGTACGAGCCATCTGTCCCCAGCGAACTTTTGACGAGACCTATGCAAGCAGCAACCCTACCTGCATCCTATGGCTGGCAATGGGTGAAAACCGGGTTCAGGATTTTTGCCAAACAGCCCCTGCCCATGTTCTTCTGGGCCATGGCTCTCAGCCTGTTTGTCCTATTCGCCAGCCTGACCCCCCCCGTCGGGCCCTTGTTATTCGTCGCCTTGATGCCGGTGTTCACGCTCATGACGCTGGCAGCCTGCAAACACGTCGAGGCAGGCCGGATCATGCTGCCCTCGATGTGGCCCAAGCCGCTGATGCGGCCCGGCGTGTTTCGCAAGCTCTTCCTGATGGGCCTGTTATACGCAGGCTTGAGCCTGCTGGCGGGCCTTATCGCTTTCCTGCCGTTTTCAAGCGACCTGATCGCGGGCATGCGTGCGGTTCAGGTCGAGCAGGACATCATGCCCTTCATCCTGGCGGTGCGCGCGCCCCTGTTCATCTTCGTGGTGCTGTACGTCATCATTGCCGCACTGTTCTGGCATGCCCCAGTACTGGTGTCGTGGCACAGCCTGCGCCTGGTACAGGCGCTGTTTTTTTCGGGCGTGGCCTGCTGGCGCAACAAATGGCCGTTTTTGGTCTACGGCGCAGCCTGGATTCTGATCTTTCTTCTCATTGATCTGGCAGCAGGGCTGCTGGTGGCGATCGGCATTCCCGGCTCATTCGCCAACCTTGTGCTGATTCCCGTGAAAGTGGCGGCTGGCGCAGTGCTTTACTGCAGCTTCTACCCGGTCTACACCACCATCTTCGGCATCGAGGACGTCCAGACTGGTCTCGACCACCGCGACAGCGCCACGGCATGAGGCCCAGCGCCAGGGGGGCAAGCGCCTCACCTGAAGCACCCTACCATCGCGGCCAATAAACCAGGCCGCGATGGGGTAGGACATGCCCACCGTATGAACCGCCCGGCATGGGACGATCAACAAACCGGAATGGCCTCCCAAGGGACGGCGCCGGCCCAACAAGCCACGCAGACGGCGCAAGCAGGTATGCGCTAGCCGCAACCTCAACCCCGGAAGTGTCCGACTCGCCAGGGGATTCATAAGGCAGGCGCCAAATCCACCACCAGCGGGAAGGCCAGAATCAGAAATGTGCAGGGAAACATGCAGGTCACCAGGGGAAACAACATCTTGACGGGTGCTCGCATCGCGGCCTCTTCGGCCCGCTGAAAAGCCTCTTCGCGCAACTGACTCGCCAAGGCCCGCAATACGCCGCCCGCCCCGCCGCCCAGGCGGTCCGCCTGCGTCAAAGCGGCTACCCAGGCATGCACCCCCGCCACATCGAGGCGGGCAGCCATGGCCAGCAAGGCTTCGCGCTGCGATCGTCCAGCCCGCATCTCGTTCAAGGCCTGCCGTAGCGCCGTCGTCAACAATCCAGGGGGACAATGTCTCGCGGCCAGATACATGGCGTTAACCATCCCCTGCCCCGCCTCCAGGCAAAGCGTCATCACATCCAGCAAAAAAGGAAGATCCGCCGCGACTCGGACACGATTAAGGCGGATGCGCGCACCTAGCTGCCATACCGGGCACAAGACTCCCGCCAAAACGCAGGGCCCCAACAAGATCAAGCCCACCTGCACATCAACAAGCATCAGCAAACCCGCAGCCAGCAGCGCCACGCAGACAGCGAGCACTATTTGCGCGGGCAGCCAGGCCACGGGAACCTCGGCAGGCCAGGCTGCACGCCAGGCCAGCCGTGTCAGGCGATCACGCGATCCACGGGCCAGCAGGCGCTCCAGACGATGCGCCAGGCGCCACGCACAAGACCAACACAGACGGCCCACAGGTGAAAGTCCGGACGGCGCAGGCGGAGCCTCGCCCCGTAATAAGGCCGCTAGCCCCAATACCAGACAGAATGCAGCAAACCCGGCCAAAGCGACATGCAGATTCATGGCAAAGGCGCCAAAATGCGGCGTATCAAAAACCAGCCCAAGACCTGCAGCGCCATCACGAGCGCTATCAGAATCCAGCCCGCCTCGGTCTGCCACAGACGCGCCATCTGCTCGGGGCGCAAGAGATACAACACAACCGCCAGCACCAGGGGCAAGGCGCTCAGCACCCAGGCCTGCATCCGCCCTTGTGCCGTAAGCGCCTTGAGCCGGCCTTCGGCCAACAACTGACCGCGTAAAGCCTGCGCGATCCCCTCCAGGGTCTGTGCCAGATTGCCGCCCGCGCTGCCGGCCACCCGGAACGCGGCTGTCATCAAGCGAACGGACGGCAGATCGACGCGACATTCGAGCCTGTGCAGTGCATCATCGAAAGATACGCCGAGACGCTGCTCACGTAGCATCAAACCTATTTCCTGAGCTAGCGGCGGTTGAGCGAGATCCGCCAACTGCCGTAAGGCGGCAGGCAGGCTGGCCCCAGCCCTCAGCGCCGAGGCCAAGCTCAATAAGCCGGCTGGCAATTGCGCCTGCAGACGTTCAAGGCGACGCTGCCGCAAACGTCGCAAGGAGATCGCAGGCAACCTCCAGGCGAAAGCAGCAGCGGCCAGCGCCATGGCGGGGTGGCCGCCGGCAGCGAGAATGACGCCCAAGGTCAGGCCCGCGCATATCATGGCCATCCCCCATAGTTGCGTGGGGTCCAGAAAAAGAAAGACCTCACGCAGACCATGGCGGGCATCCTGTATATAAGTGTCGCGGTAACGCTGCCAGGCCGGTCCCAGACTGCGCTGAAGCTGCCAAGCGCTCAGGGCAGCCGCCAATGGAGCAAGCATCACGGCGATCAGCGCCGTCATGCCCCTTCCTCCTGCCAGGCCTGCCATTCAGCCGCCATAAAGCCGCGTTGCGGCTCATAACGAAACAACTCCTGCAATTGGATCGTGCCGCTCTCAATGCCGCACACCTCCGAGATCGCGACCACGCGCCGCACGCCATCAGTCCCGCGCGCCTGCTGCACAATCAGGTCGATACAAGAGGCCAGATACTCGCGTATGGCGGGCATGGGCAAATCCAGGCCCGCCATCAGCACCATCGACTCAAGACGCCCCAGAGCGTCTCGGGGAGAGTTGGCGTGCAGCGTCGTCAATGACCCTTCGTGCCCCGTATTCATGGCCGTCAACATGTCAAAGGCTTCTTTACCTCGGCACTCGCCCACCACGATGCGGTCAGGACGCATGCGCAGCGCGTTGCGCACGAGATCACGGATCTCCACGCTGCCGCGACCCTCCATGTTTGCAGGCCGGGCCTCCAGCGCCACGAGATGCTCATGCGACAGACGCAATTCGGCAGCATCTTCGATCGTGATAATGCGCTCGTGCTCGGGGATGGCGCTGGACAGGACATTGAGCAAGGTGGTTTTCCCGGCGCCCGTACCGCCCGACACCACGATATTGCGCCGTTGCACGACGGCGTGTTCAAGATAGGCAGCCATTCCGGCGCTCAAGGCCTGCGCCTGCAGCAGATCGCTCATGCTGAGGCGACGGTGGGGGAACTTGCGAATGGTCAGGCAAGTGCCGCGTGTAGCGATAGGAGGAATCACGGCATTGACCCTCGCCCCGCCAGCCAGACGCGCATCGACCATCGGGGCAGCCTCGTCGATACGCCTGCCCAGAGGAGCCACAATGCGCTCCAGCACATGCCGAAGCGCCTGCTCACTACTGAACGACCCGTCGTGCCGTTGGAGACGCCCGTCACACTCGACATAGATGCGGTCGGGTCCATTGACCATGATTTCAGTCACTGCAGCGTCTTCCAGCAAAGGCTCCAGCGCCCCCAGGCCGACCGCTTCGTCTAGCACACTCTGGCATAGCTGCTCACGATTTACGCTATCCGGTACATCCAGCCCCCCCTCTTGCAACAAACGGCCCAACAACTCCGCTGCCTCCTGGCGCAGCATGGCGTCGCTCATCGCAGCCACATCCCGCCGACGCAAATCGAGCACCTGAATCAAGGCCTCATGCAGCGCGACCCGGCAAGACAGCAATGCGGCATCACAGACAGGGCGAATGTCCGGCAGGACAGCCCCGGCCGACGGCTTCAAATGTAATTGCAGACGGCAAGGCCCGATGACGATATCGTCAGAGGCCGACAACGGCCCGTGCAGCACCACGCGCGCGCCATTGACATAAGTGCCTCCCAGGCCACCGAGATCCTCGATGAGCCATCCTTCGGCTCCCAGACGCAAGCGTGCATGCTCTCGGGCAACACGCCAGTTGGCAATGCGCACGCCACAGTGTGGGCCCCGGCCCACCAGTACAGGCGCGGAAAGCTTCAGGGTCTGCTTGCGCCCGTCTTCATAGTGCAGCGTGAGTTCCAGCATCATGGCTCCTGATCAGACCATTGCGATCCCGATGCGCCGGGCTGGCTCCAGTCGTCCGCCCGAAGCTCGGACAGCATCTCCGGCGCTTCAGGAAACGCCTGCTGCAATACCTGCCTGCCCCGCCGCGCCTCGCGGGCCAGGGCGGGATCGTCTGGCCGGACGATGGTCGGGGTAACGAAGATAGCGAGCTCCGTGTCGCGGTTTTGCTGGCGACGCTCGCCAAACAACAGGCCCAGCACGGGAATATCGCTCAGCCAGGGCACCCCCCTGGTCTCGCTCGACAATTCGCGCCCAAGAAATCCACCCAGCACCAATGTTTGCCCGGACGGCACATTGAACTCGGTTTCGGCACGGCGCGTGCGCATGGCGGGCCCGGCTGGAACGGTCAAGGTCGGGTCGATGGAGCTGGACTCGACCTCAATATGCGAACGTATGGTGCCGCGCGGATCGATACGCGGCGTAATCTTGAGTGACACGCCATAAGGCTTAAACACCGTGCTCGCCTCACTCTCGGCGCCCCGATACGGAACCTCGCCCCCGGCCAGGAAGGAAGCGGCCGAGCCGCTGCGCGCCAGCAGCCTAGGACGCGCGAGAAATACGGCCTCGCCCCGCTGCGCCAGCGCCTGCAAGCGTGCCCCGATAGCCGCGCCCGACCATTGCAGACTCCCCCAGACACCCGCATGGGACCGGACAGGATGACTGCCCTCTGCACCCATGCTCCAATGCATGCCCAGTTCCGTCAGGCGAGCGCGCGGCAACTCCACCACCTGAACATCCAGCAAGACCATCTGCTCCCAACCGACATCTCCAGTGAGATCGAGGACCTCGGGATAGCGTTGTGCCAAGGCGCTGATACGCTGCTTGTCGTGATCGGGCAGACCGCTGCCTTCAATCACCAGATGGTGGCCCACCACACTGAGCCGCAAAGCCGGCATGGCGGCGAGTAACTGCTCAACCTCTGCCCGAATATGGCCAAAGCCTGCCGGCATGACGCGCAGCGCATAAGCCCTGACACCGCTCTGCCCCCTCCAGACATGCACCGAAGACACACCCTCTTTACGGGCAAACAGAATGACCTCTTTGCCATCTACGGCCTGCGCTTGCACCACCTGCCCGCTGCCCACGGCGATACGTGTCACGCCCGGCGCATCCAGCACACGGGTTTCACCGACCTCCAACACCAGCTCGTGCTGGGTTCGGGCAGCGGAATACGCTGGCGACAGCAGCGTCAGCCCTGATAAGGCCAACAGCAGACGAACCCCGCTCAAAGTCAGACTCATTGGGCCTCCAGCGTCGGCACATCATTGCTCTCATCGCCATACAGAACGGGAACCCCTGCGTCACCCTCCTCAGCCAAGCCGAGAATGTCGGCGAGCGCGCCTCCGGGCTCATCATGGGCTGGATACGCTGCGTCTTCCGGGGAGCGTAGGGCGAGGGTCAAAGAACCGGCCTGACGCGCTGCGATCACTCTTGTGACATCCTGCGCATCAGCCTCCAACACCACCTGAGCAGATTCCGGGCCCGGCGCAGCCAGCACTTTGCCGTTTTGCAATAGAGGTAGGGTCAGCCGCTTATCATGGTGCGTAAGCGAAACATAGATGTCCAGGCGATCGCCCTCACGCATATCGGGGGGCATGTCGGCCAGCTCGCGCACAGGCAAGGTCAGCGCCCGTTTGCCCACGCCTAACCGAGCCGCCGTACCCGGCGAGACGAACTCGATGTCGGCCTGCAGAATCGGCTGTCCTGCCATGACGGGCACCTTGAGACGACTGCCTATGAGCAAACCTGTCTGTTCGGGTGATAAGGATTGGTGGGGAGCCCAATTCTTAGGGATTTCGCGCGAGGCGATATCGTCCTCAGTCAAAAGCTGCCCGGCCTCCAGATCGGCCCATGCGACCAGACGCGTCACCATGACGACCTGGTTACGATGCTGCAAATCGCGCTCCTTAGCTTGAATATGCAAGTGAGCGGCCCAGGCCGCGCCCAGCGCAGCGAACAGCGCGAGCAACCATACGCCGTATGTCTGGCTCCAATGAGCCCACAGCCTACGCAGAAAAGACATAGACGCCGTGCTGGACTCGTCAGTCATGGCGACGCACCAACAGCAGCCCGCTTATTGCATCAAGCGGCGTCAGGTATGCCTCAAGCTGCTGCTCACCTTTTACCCAGGCAAGACTGTCCCCTGCCTGCCAACCCTGAGACGCGAGTTCGGCCTCCAACCATTGCCGCGCCAACTCAGGCGCGTGCTGGATCGACCAGACCGAAAGCGCCAACTGATCCTCGGCATGTGCATGAAGCAATAGCGCGGCAGATCCAAGCATGGGATCTGTATCGGATGCAGCGGCACATAAGCGCGAATGGCTTCCGCCGGTCGTACCCGATGGAGTGCTATGCAGACTCAGCAGCGTATGACAATCCCCCTCTTGTTGCGCCCACAGCAGTTGGCCATTCACAATCAGGGGATCGTCGGGCCACTGCAAGGACAAGCCTTCATAGACCTGCGCAAGCCCCTGCGGTGAATCGAAATGGCTCAGCTGCAGTTTGGCGCCTGAGGCCAAGACCGCGGACAACATCGGCACGGCAGACGGTGGGGGAACGGCATGCGCAGATGCTGCCGCCAGCATGCAGCCCACCATGACGGCAAGCCCATAATTAGTCATGAGCACCACCCGAACTGCGTCGATTCACAGCTAGGGCATCAGCCCAGGGGGTCAGCCAATCGCTCATCGCCTGCCTCCCGCCCCAGGGCATATCCTGAACGCGAAGACGCTGATTGATGGCTTGCGCTTGCCGTTGAGATTGACTGGCAGTCTGTCTCCACCCCAGGTCGGAACCCGCGACACGGCGCTGCGCGTTCAGGCTATTGACCGCATGACCATCTCCAGCCGCCACCAAGGTATGACGCACAAGGCCATCAGGCCCCGGAGCCTGAGCCCTGACCATGGCCCAATGCTCGGGCAGTTGCAACCAATCTCGGACCAAGGTCTGAGCCGAATGGGATACCCCTGTATCGACGGCTGTGGGCGGATGACCGACACTGAGCGCAAGCTCTCGCTCGAACGGCGGCGGCACCGCGCCGCGGGCCACCGCGAATGCCCAACTGCGGCTGGCCTGCGCGGAGGCCAAAGCAGCCATACGCGTGTCGGCTAGTTGATCTATGCCCAGCCATAGCAGGCCCAAGGCACTGGTAATGAGCAGCACCTCGGGCAGCGCCTGCCCGGTCTGGTACCGGATCCAGGAACCATGCCGGCGCAAACGCCATATCGGACCGCCACGGCATTGCAGCCTGGGCGGCGGCATGTCGGCATCGATAGGCAAGGGCTTGCCTTGCACACTCAAAAGGCGCAAACGGCGGGCACTGCGGCAACGGCGGACTCTGGTGGACCTCATGGTTGAACTCCGGTCGTAGCAGGCATGGCGATCAACCTGGCCTGCCAATAGGGATGAAACAAAGAAGGGGTCTCGCTGCCGGCCCCAGGCGCGACGAAATAGGTCTCGGCCGCGGCGCTGCGTTTGAAAACCAGCGCTCGCCACCAAGCATCGTCCAAATGCCTGGCGCTCCAATTCAGGCCCAGGTCGGAAACCGCCAAATTGGTGCTCAGTCTGACCGAGAACCGGGCAACGGCGTCCGGTCGGGCGAGGCCAAGGACATCGGGTAGCCCCGCGCCGCCCGCATGAGCGATGTGGTCTCGCATGGCATAAGAATTGGCCAGGAAGTTTCCGCTCCCCGCATGCAGGCCGGACTTTTGCTGCAGCCAGCGCCAGAATTCCTGGGATGAAAAATCCGGGGGAGGACGATCGACATAGTGCCGACCCGACTGCCAGGCCGAAGCGCCATTGGCGGCCCAACCCATGGGATATTCTCTGAAGTAGCAGCCTATCCAGCGATTGCTGCGCAACGCATGAAAAGACAGGGTGTCGTGGGCGCCCCAGCGGCCCTGCGCATCAAGAAAGGTCTTACCTCGCCGGCGCAGATGATGGCGTTGCCAGGGACAAAGCGGTTGAGTGATCCAGCCACTGGTTTCGGTAAGGTCGCGGGGGCCAAGAAAAGCAAAGCGCCGCATGATAGCCAAAGTGGGAGCCAGCAAGCCCTGGTACTGACGCGGCGACCGCCATGCCAGCAACCGAGAAAAGTTGTCATCAAGGACTTGCATGGTGGGAACCCCGATGCCTGGCGCATAGTTGGCCCGCAGAATGCGGATCATGTGTTCATCGCGAACCCGAGTTGCCTGCCCCCATTGCTGCCTGGCGGCGTCAGCCAGTATCCGATGAACGACTGCATCATGCCGTTTCAATGAGGCCTGCAAGGCAGCCGCATTGTAGGAAGAGGACGTATTTCCAGAAGGTGTGACACCGTAGGCACGGGCAAAACGCGAGCCAAACAAGCGCCTGATCAGGAATGCCGGGGGATTGCCGGTGAGCCGTCTGCGCCCCTGTGTGGATGCCAGTTGGCCCCAGGCAATGAGCGTGACCAAATGGGCCATGGCAACCTGGTGACCGAGCTGGGCACGATGAATATAGGCCAGCAGATTCAGTTGGCGGGCCTGCATGAGCGCCCCGCTGTAAGCCACCGCATCCGCCACATGGGTGAGCCGTGCGCGCGCCGCAACCAGCCGCGCAGTCCAGTTTGCCGATATCCAGGCCGCCAGCAACAGGCTAAGCAGGAGCAGCCCCAGCACGAGCGCCTGCCCGCCCTGCGCGTGTAGCCGCTGGCAGGCCCGAATCATTTGGCCCCCGCGTTACCCGTGAAAGTTTTCAGGGACCGGGCCTTGACCTGAGAGGCGGCTTTACTCGCCGCGCCACTGGCCTGTTTGACCTGCGCGCCGCCATCCTCGCCAGCGAGCTCGCGCGCCATGGCGGCAGTTTGCGCGCGCAGCACCTGCCCGAAATATTGATAAACCGCGATAGCCGCAACGGCCACCAACGCCACCACTATGATGTACTCCGTCATGGCCTGACCACGCTGGCGTCGTGTCTTTTGCATCTTGCACCTCATCGTCCAGAAACAGGAGCCGCCAGTCTGAACACGACTAGCGATCTGGCCAATTCGTAGAAGCCGATGTATGACAGCCCGAGCAAGCGCATACCGGACGACAGGGCCGCTGAGGTATATTGATCTGCGCAGGGTCAGCCTCGCTGGCCTGCATGCTTGAGTCCATCCTCCGCCTCCGGGCAATGAGATCGCGCCGCGGCACTGCCCGGCAGAACCTGAATGGGGCTTCAAGAGCAATGAAATCGCGCGACTTTTCTTCCTGGATCTGGGGTGATGCGCTAGCGCTTTTGCACCATGCGGAACGCCTGCAGCGTCAGGTTCTGCGGTCCACCCACCCCAAGGCACACGCCTGGGAACCTCCCGTGGATATTGTTGAAAGCACGGACGCCGTACAGGTCATCGTGGCACTGCCTGGTGTTCGGCCCGATGATGTCGTCGTGCGCTTCGATCCCCAGGGCATTACTGTCACCGGCCTGCGCCCCGTCCCTGCCGCCCACAACACCCGCATCCATCAGCTGGAAATACCCTACGGCCAGTTTTTGCGCCGCATCAACTTGCCGCTGCATGCGCTGGAGCCCGGCACGCCGCAGCTCGCCAACGGCTGCCTGCTCCTGACCCTGAACAAACTTAGGGAGATCCCATGACCGAATTGCGCTCGCTGCCCGAAGATGCCCGCATCATCATCCCCCTGCGCGACGCGGTGCTGTTTCCTGGCGTTCTGAATCCGGTGACAGTCGCGCGGCAGATCGCCGTCGAAGCTGCGCAGGAGGCAGTCAAGACAGAGCGCCCTGTCGGCTTTCTGCTGCAACGCGATGCCAAGAAAGATGAGGTCGGCCCCGACGATCTCTACTGGGTGGGCACACAAGGCCCCATCGCACGCTACCTCACCGGCCAGGATGGCGCACATCATCTGCTGGTTCAAGGGCAAAGCCGTTTTCGCGTGCTGGAATTTCTCGAGGGCTGGCCCTACATGGTGGCTCGGGTCAGCCTGATCGAGGAAACCCAGGACAGCAACAGCGAGGTGGAAGCGCGTTTCCTGCAACTGAAGCAGCAGACGCTGGAGGCTATCAAGCTGTTGCCCAATGTGCCTGACGAACTCGGCGCCGTCGTGCAAGGCATCGAATCAGCCGGGTTATTGGCCGATATGGTCACCAATCTGGTGGATATCAAGCCAGACGAGAAACAGGCCATTCTTGAAACTTTCGATCTGTCTCTCCGACTCGACAGAGTCATCGAACTCTTGGCCTCGCGCATCGAGGTGCTGCGTCTATCCAAGGAAATTGGCGAGCGCACCCGCGCACAGTTCGATGAGCGGCAACGAGAAACCATGCTGCGCGAGCAACTTCGTCAGATACAGAAAGAACTCGGCGATACGGAAGACACGGCTGCCGAGCTCGAAGAGCTCAAGAATGCCATCGAAGCCGCCAGCATGCCCGAAGAGGTGCTTCGCCATGCGCGCAAAGAATTCAGCCGCCTGCAACGCATGGGGGAATCCAGCAACGAAAGCGCCATGCTGCGCACCTATCTTGAATGGATTACCGAGCTGCCCTGGAAGCAGGAGCCGCAAAAAGCGATTGATCTGGCCGAGGCGCGGACTATCCTCGACCAAGACCATTTCGGACTGGACAAGGTCAAGCGTCGTATCCTCGAGTATCTGGCTGTGCGCAAACTCAATCCACAGGGCCGCAGCCCCATTCTCTGCTTTGCCGGTCCGCCGGGTGTGGGCAAGACCTCCCTGGGGCAATCCATCGCCCGCGCCACCGGCCGCGCCTTTCAGCGCGTTGCGCTAGGCGGCGTACATGACGAAGCCGAAATCCGCGGGCACCGTCGCACCTATCTTGGCGCCCTGCCGGGCAATATCATCCAAGCCATGCGCCGCGCGGGCACCAGCAATGCCGTCATCATGCTCGATGAAATCGACAAGCTGGGCTCGGGCGGCTTTCATGGCGATCCTGGCAGTGCCCTGCTCGAAGTGCTGGACCCCGAACAGAATCACAAATTCCGCGACAACTATCTGGCCGTGGACTTCGATCTGTCGCACGTCATGTTCATCTGCACCGCCAATGCGCTGGACACCATACCGGGGCCGCTGCGTGATCGGATGGAGATCATCCAGTTACCCGGTTACACCGAGGAAGAAAAGATACAGATTGCGCGGCGCTATCTTGTGCGTCGCCAGCTCGAGGCCAACGGCCTTACGCAGGAGCAGGCCAGCATCAGCGATGCCGCCTTGGCCTCCATTGTTGGTAACTACACCCGCGAGGCCGGCGTGCGCGGCCTGGAACGGGAAATCGGTTCCGTGCTGCGACAAGTCGCCATGCGCATCGCCGAAGGCCAGGCAGAACGCGTAGCCATTGATGCCGATGATCTGGCAGCCATTTTAGGCCCGCCACGATTCGAAAACGAGGTGGCCTTGCGCACCAGCGTGCCGGGTGTCGCCACCGGCTTGGCCTGGACGCCTGTGGGCGGCGATATTCTTTTCATCGAAGCCAGCAAAGTGCCAGGAAACGGGCGTCTCATCCTCACCGGACAGTTGGGCGACGTCATGAAAGAGTCTGCCCAAACGGCCCTGACACTGGCCAAAACCTGGAGTGGCGACTCCCTCGAGAAACTGGATATTCATATCCATGTCCCGGCAGGCGCCACCCCGAAAGACGGCCCTAGCGCGGGGGTGGCAATGTTTGTGGCGCTGGCCTCACTCTTAAGCGAAAAGCCCGTCAGTGCCGAGGTCGCCATGACAGGAGAGGTCAGTTTGCGAGGCCTGGTGCTGCCCATCGGCGGCGTCAAAGAGAAAACCTTGGCAGCGCTGCGAGCGGGTATCAAGGTGGTCATGCTGCCTCGGCGCAATCAACGCGATCTGGACGACGTGCCCGCCGAGGCGCGCAAAAAACTGCGCTTTGTGCTGCTTGACCGTGTTGAGGACGCGGTGGCCTGCGCGATAGACGGGGATTTGCCGCCGCTATCCTGAAGCGACGGCAAACACAGGCCTGGCCTGCTTCGATTGAAGCAGGCCAGGCCTGACGACCGGCAAAAAACGGCTACTCACCCTATGCGCGACCAGCCACTGCCGTAGCCACTGCCATACGATACATTGCGCCGCCGCAAACCCGAGGTCTGCTTGCACGGCTACCCGCTGCCGCCCTGCCCCAGCTGCGGGCGAGTTGCTCGCGAAGGCCGTGCTCATAACAAACTAAAGGCCCGTGTCCGGGGCTGCCGGACTCGGGCCCTTGCTGTCAACGCTTATGTTGTAGCCCCCGCTCGCCGGGCCCACAGGACCGCCGATTACTTTTCCGCGGCGTTGGTAATGGCGTTACCTGCGCGTGAAACGTCTTTGCCCATGCCAGCCATCGTGTTGCAGCCTTGCAGAACAAATCCAAACACCACGAAAGCGGCCAGCACTATCTTACTGCGCATGAATACTCCTTGATGCCTTTCAGATGATGCGAAGGCGCAGTTCGCCCAGGCCGTCTACGCCGCCTATGATTTCATCACCTTTGACGACGGCGCCCACCCCTTCCGGCGTGCCAGTAAAGATGAGGTCGCCCGCGTGCAACTCAAACAGCGTGGACAGATAAGCGATGGTTTCAGGAATGTTCCAGATCATCTGCGAAATATCGCTGGACTGCTTGCGCTCGCCATTGACGTCCAACCAGATTGCCGCCTTCTCTAGCGTGCCTACCACACTGCGCGGATGGATCGGACCTATCGGTGCCGACAAATCAAAGGCTTTGCCGACCTCCCAAGGACGGCCCTGCTTTTTAGCGTCGCCCTGCAAATCACGGCGCGTCATATCCAGGCCCAAGGCATAACCCCATACGCAGTCACCAGCCTGATCGACCGGGATATCCCGCCCGCCCTTGGCCAAGGCCACGACCAGTTCCATTTCATAATGCAGATTGCTGCTGCGCGGCGGATATGGCATCTCGCCCGTTTCTCCGTCAGCGACGGACAGCACCGTATCGGCAGGCTTATTGAAAAAGAACGGGTCTTCGCGCCCCGTAAAGCCCATTTCCTTGGCGTGCTCGGCATAGTTCCGGCCAACGCAATACACGCGGCGAACCGGAAATTGGGCATTGCTGCCCGCCACCGGCACGGAGACCGTCGGCATCGGGGGAATCACATAGTCCATGATGATGAAACCTCGTTGAACATATTGCCGGCCAGGCCGGTTTGTACTCACTGGCAATTCGCGAGTTTATCCGCTTTTCCGCGGGATTCCCTACGCCCTCTGGACCGTCACAACGATTACAGCGGACTCTGACGGCCTGCGCCCATCCGAGTTCGAAAGAGCAGGCGCAAAAAAGGCCGCGCCGGGCATCATGCCGTCGCGGCCCCGCTGCGGCCACCTGCGCGCAAACAGCCGCGCGGCGGTATCAGCCTTGCTGGCTGTAGCGCTCAGCGCTGCGCAGAATTTCTTCGTGAGCAGCCTCAACACCCTTCCAACCCTTGACCTTCACCCATTTGCCCTTTTCGAGGTCTTTGTAATGCTCGAAAAAGTGTTGAATACGGGCGACATCCTCAGCCGGGAGGTCTTCGTAGGACTTGATATGGCGGTAGGGCGGATAAAGTTTGTCCACCGACACGGCCAGCAGCTTGGCGTCGCCGCCCGACTCGTCGTCCATCTCCAGTACGCCCAGAGCCCGGCAGCGCACGACGGCGCCAATCTGGATCGGGAAAGGCGTGATCACCAGCACATCGGCGGGGTCCCCATCTTCAGAGAGCGTTTGGGGAATGTAGCCATAGTTGCAGGGATAGTGCATCGCCGTCAGCATGAAGCGATCAACGAAGATCGCATCACTTTCCTTGTCGATTTCGTACTTGACGGGATCGGCATTCATCGGGATTTCAATGATGACGTTGAAATCTTCCGGCAGGTTCTTGCCGGCGGGAACACGCTCAAAACTCATAATGAAACCTTGCGGAGTAAATGTCTTGAAGGAAATCAGGCTTTATCTGCGGGCTTGACCTCGGCGCGGCCCACCGCGGGATCTGCCTCGGTTTTGAAGCCGCTAACCGGTGCCTCAAAGGCAGCCTGGGGTATGGGTGCACTGTCGAAATACTCTTCGATATCGATGGCCGACCGCAGCGGAACAGCAGCTCCGGCGACGGGTGGCACGCCAGGCTCGCGGCTGTCCAGCACATAGTCGACGGCCACGACGGGCGGTTCTGCCTGGGGTTCCGGCGGCATCGCGGCAGCGCTATAGACCTCGGGCTCTTCACCGTTGCCATAAGCCCCTTCGGCGTCCAGACGATGCGGATCAGCTTGCGTATCCGCCGCAGGCAATGCCGCATCGGTAGCCAGCGTAGGCAGCGCCATGGTGGCGGCCGTGGCCAGACGCCAATGACGCGCGGCATCTGATGGACGGTTCAGCCGATCATAAAGGCTGCCCAGCAAGGCATGGGTTTGCGCATCGTTACGGCGCGACACACCTCGCTGCAAATAACGCTCAGCTTGCCCCCAAAGCTGGCCGTTCAGACACAGCAATCCCAGGGCGGTCAGCATTTCGGCGTCCGCAGGCCGCTGCTGCAACCAGGTTTCAGCCTTGGCCAGACGGCGCGGCACCTGCTCGGCGTCGCAACGCGCATAGGCAGCCACCAGAGTGTGGTTGAATTTCTGGGCAATGGCCGCTTCAAGGACGCGAGCAGCCTCGTTGTAATCGCCCGCGGCCTCGAAGGCGGCAGCACCAGCAAGAGCAATATTGGGCAGCGTGCGCTCGTCGGCCTTCAGGTCTTTCCAGATCCCTCGCCAGGCATCACTGCCCAAAGCAGCGCGCAAACGAGCCGCGCCCGAACTGTCGATCAATTGGGCAGCCTCGGTCTTGTTCAAGGCGTTACGGCGCGCCAATCCGCGCGCAAGCACGAAAACGCGCTCTTGGTGACCCAAGGCCGTCTCGGCGCGCAGCAACAGACGCAGGGTATGCAAATGACGGGCGCCACCATCTTGAAGGGGCGCCAGCACTTCCAGCGCGCGGGCAGGCTGGCCCTGATCGAGCAACATGTCCGCCGCCACGGTAGCCGTGGCCTCCTGCAGCCCTGCATCTTCGCCCGCCTCTTCGCGGGCCTTGGCCAGCATCTGATCGCGGCGCTCGAACTCGCTCAGGCCATGCTCGGCACGGGCAGCTGACAAGGCGGCCAACACACGCCGTCCGGGCTCCTTGGTTTGCTCCAGCAGCTTGACCAAATCTTTCCCGGCATGAGAGAAACGCCCCTCAAGCAGGCTGATCCAGCCGCGCTCGAGCAGTTCGTGGTCACGGGCCTGAGCACGACGGCCACGCCAGGCCCGCACGCGGTCAGGAATGGCGACCAACCAGGCCAACACACGCAGCCCCACATACAGCGCGGCAAACAGCGCCACCAGCAGCAGCACCGCCAACGTCAGCGATACTTCGATGCGCCAGGGCGACACGAGGATCAACACATTGCCCGGATGAGCGCGCAACACCACCGCCAGCGCCACGGCGGCGCAGGCCAGAAGAAGCGTCCAGAACCAAGTACGCATGGGTTCAGTCCTGCTCGTCAGGCTTGAAGCCGGCGGCGCGCAGCGACGCGATACCGTTCAAGCTGTCAGCGACATCGGGCACGCGCACGGCGATGTCAGTACGGGCCAGCTCACGCGTCAGGGCCAGTGCGGCCTGGGTATCGGCAGAGCGGCCATCGAAATACTTGCTCAGCGTGTCCGCGATGTGATCGAGCTCGCTTTTCCAGATGGCCGGCTGACGCATCAGCAAGGCCAATTGCAGCGACAACAGACGTTGACGCAATACAGAGCGCAGATCAGCGGCCTGATCTGTGGAAAGCAGCAAGGCGGCGGGCTGATCCACGCGTTGTACGCGAACGAGATCACCCATCTCGCTGGCGAGCGCGGCACCGGCTCGGCCTGGCCAGGAGGCAATCTCGGCACGCCACCGTTCCCACCAGGCGGCATCCGCCGGCAGGGGCAACGGCGACGAAGGCGGCACGGCTAGGGCGGTGGCAGCTTGCTCGGCCACACCGGGTGCAGCGCCATCGGGCACCAGCAGGGAGGCACGCCCTACCAGGCCGACCAGGCGCTCGATACGGGCCGACACAGCCGGCACATCGACGGTATTGACGGCCCGCAGACGATCCAGGTCGCCGTTGATAGCCTGTTGCAGGCTGGCAAAGCGCGGGCGGTCGGCACGGGCCAGACGGGCCTGAGCGGTTTCCAGCGCCACAACGGCATTATTGACATTGCCCGCCAGACGCAGTTGCTGGCTCGCAATGGTGATCAGGCGTTCGATGTCGTTGGCGAGCATTTCGTCGCTGGCGCCATCGTTGAGGTTTTGCATAGCCTGCTGGAGCACGTGGTACTGGCTCTGCGCCTCGCGAATCTTGCCCTCCAGATCGGCGACACGACCGCTTTGCGCCTGCGCCAGCGACAAGGCCTCGCGTACATCGTTGCGGGCCTGAGCGAGTTCGCCGTTCAGGCGATCCAGACGGCTGGCAACCTCTCGCCCAGCCCGGCCGGACTGCTCACGGAGGTTCCACAGGGCCGCCCCCAAGCCGATGGCGATCAGTAAGACGATAATGAGCGCCGTGGACAACCAGCCGCGGGAGGACTTGACGGTTTCCGGCGCGCGCTCCGCAGCGGCGCCCGCCGGCGGGTTCGGCGGAAGAGAAGTTGTATTGTCTGTCATGACGCGATTGTATTCGTTGATGGCATGAAACGACGACTACGCAGCACCAAAGGCCTCGAATATCGCCTCATCAGCAGGCATGCATTCTTTTACCATTGCGGCACTGCCCTCGCCAGCGAAGGACAGTGTGAGCCGGCCGCGCAATACCGGATGTGTAATGACGTAACGGCAGTTGCGCCACCATGACAGCAAATCCGCCCGTGCTATCTGAGCGGCCACCGCATCGATACTCTCGCCGCTGGTCAACAACCACGTGGCCACACGGCCTTGTCGCGCCCAGGCGCGCAGGGCGTCTAGCGTGGCGGCGTCCCATTGGGCGGGCAAACGCTGATAGGCAGCGTAAGCCGTGACCTGCGCGCCGGCCTCACGCAAACGCTCCGCCAGCCAATTCCGGCCCTGCGTGCCCCGCACCAGCAAAACTCGGCGCGGCAGAGCGCCCTGCGCTGACAAAACCTGCCATAGCGCTTCGGAATCGTGCGTCGGCGCGCTGATATCGGGATACAAAACTGTTGTATTCGCGCCAAAATATCCCGACTCAAACAGGGCCTGAGCGCTGCCTGGGCCCACCGTGGCGGCCACCGTGGCGGCCGGCCAGGCGCCGGCGCTGGCATACACCTGCTTGAGATAAAGCCTTGCGGCGTTCCCGGAGACAAACACCACTAGGTCGTAGTCTTCCGGGCGTGGCGCCCGCGGCGCCGGCAGAGCCACGATCCGCAAGGCGGGCAGCACGCACACCTCCCAGCCAGCCGCGCGCAGACGCCCAGCCAGGGCTTCGTTGCGGCCCTCGGGCCGAGTTAGCACCGCCAAAGGTGACATCACGCCCCCTGAAGCCGTCAAGACGCTGCGTCGTCCTGTAGCAGCTCGGCAAGAATGGCGTCGCCGCCCTGAGCCAACAAATCATGGGCTACCGCCATACCCAGAGAATCGGCCTCGGCCACAGGCCCTAGCCGCGAAGCCCTCAGGATGCGGCGGCCATCGGGAGAGGCAACCAGGGCATCGATACGCAGGGTCTGCCCATGCAACTCGGCATAAGCGCCGATAGGCACCTGGCAGGAGCCGCCCAAGGCGCGCGAGACCGCACGCTCGGCGCTGACGCAGGCGGTAGTGCTGGCATCGGACAGAGGGGCCAGCCACGCTCGCATGTCGTCACGGTCATCGCGGATTTCGATACCCAGCGCGCCCTGTCCGGCGGCAGGCAAACTTTGAGCAGGCGCCAGACGTGCGCGAATACGATCGCCATAACCGATGCGCTCCAGGCCCGCTGCCGCCAAAACGACGGCATCGTATTCGCCGCGATCCAGCTTGCCCAGCCGGGTATCAAGATTGCCACGCAAAGGCCTGACGACCAGATCCGGACGAGCCGCTCGGATCTGCGCCTCTCGGCGCAGGCTGGAGGTTCCCACGACAGCCCCGACAGGCAAAGCGTCGAGCGAAGCATAGCGCGCTGAAACAAAGGCATCGCGCGGATCGGCACGCTCGAGCACGGTGCTCAGGGCGAAAGGCGCTTGTATATCGACCGGCACATCCTTCAGAGAATGCACGGCCAGATCGGCGCGGCCGTCAAGCAAAGCATGCTCGAGCTCTTTGACGAACAAGCCCTTACCCCCCACTTTGGAGAGCGAGCGATCAAGAATCTGATCGCCCCGGGTGGTCAGGGTAAGAAGCTCGACGGCACAGGCCGGATACAAGTCACGCAGTCTGTCACGCACATGCTCGGCTTGCCATAGGGCAAGCCGGCTGGCGCGGGTAGCAATTACCAGGCGTTGGGGCAGGGTCACGTGTCGACTTCAGAGGAAAGACGAGACGATGACGGTAGTCACCACACCAATGATTGCCAGAACGAACAGACCTTGTAGCAAGCTCAGGCCTGATTCGGATTGTTGCTGATTTTCAGTCTTGCGTAGACTCATGAGTGGCTTCCTTGGCAAGGTGTTGCTTGCGGCTTGCCAGCCAGCGTCCAATGACAATGACCAGCAGAGCGCCGATGACTTCTACGGCGATTTTAACCATCTGCGGCTGTTCGCCAATTTGATTCACCACAAAGACGTCTGTAATCAGCATGCCGCCGGCAATCCAACCCAGCAGCGCAGCGCCAAACATGACAACCATCGGGAAGCGGTCAATGAGCTTGAGGACCAGCGTACTGCCCCAGATGATGATGGGCACACTGACGATCAAACCGAATGCCACCAGACCGATCTGGTGGTCGGCATGGGCGTTTTGAGCCGCGCCGGCGATGGCAATCACATTGTCCAGGCTCATGACGAAGTCCGCCACGATAATGGTCTTGACCGCCGCCCAGATCGAGGTGCCACCCTTGATGTTGCCGTGGCCATCCTCTTCAGGCACCAGCAACTTGATGCCGATCCAGAGCAACAGAAGGCCTCCGACAATCTTCAGGAAAGGAATATTGAGCAGGGTCAGGGCGAAGCCGATCAGCACCACGCGCAAGATGATGGCGCCTGCAGTCCCCCACAATATGCCCTGCATGCGTTGCTTGTGCGGCAAATTGCGGCAAGCGAGCGCGATGACCACCGCGTTATCGCCGCCCAGCAGAATATCGATCAGGATGATCTGAAAGACAGCTGCCCAACTAAGGGTCTGGAAAAACTCAAGCACTTGTCGCTCCCATTGGCGTTCTTAGATATATGTCACCAGTCACCGCCACACAGACAAAATACCGGCCGGGGCGGCCGCCCTCCCCACGGGAAGGCTAGGCTCAACCCTCTATTGTAGTTCAGCTTTCAGTCAGCTTGCTGGCGCATGAGGAAAAACTTTCCTATTGCCAAAACAAGCACTGCTCCGACAGCGCCGCACATCAAGGCAAATTGATGTTGCGTTACGCCCAGGACAGCGTCAATACGCTCAACCGCATCATGCAGAGCCGGATCGCCAACCAGCAACTCACCCGCGATAAAGCCAAGAAGCGCGGCGCCCACCCAGACGATAAGCGGAAAGCGCTCGATGACCTTGAGCAACAGGGTGCTGCCGAAAATCACCAATGGAATACTGATCGCCAAGCCTAGCACCAGCAGGGTCGTGTCGCCCATGGCCGCCGCAGCGACGGCAACGACGTTGTCCAGGCTCATGACGAGGTCGGCAATCATGATGGTGCGGATCGCGGTGAGCAGGTTGCCGTTCTCTTTGCCAGCCCCGTCTTCATCCCCCTCGGGCAGCAGCAAGGTGACGCCAATATAGACCAGCAACAGCGCGCCGATCAGCTTCAACCAGGGCAGCAACAGCAGTTGCGCCGCCACGAGCGTGAGCACGATACGCATGATGATCGCCGCGGCCGAACCAACGACGATCGCTTTTTTCTGCTGATGCGGCGGCAGCGAGCGGGCTGCGAGCGCGATCACCACGGCGTTGTCGCCCGACAGCAGAATATTGACCCAAATGATCTGGAGCAATGCGATCCAGAATGCAGCAGAACTGAGTTCCATGCCTCTCTTTCCTAGAATGATCCCCTAGGAGTTATAAGTGTCCAACATGCGCCCGCCATCCCTCTTTCCCACGAGCCAGGACAGCCTTGTTTTTCAGTGCGCGAATGAATGAGGCGCATAACGCCGCAACCTTTCATTATAGTTTCTAAGTTCTGTCTTAAAACTTTCTTTGGCCTAGGAAATGGCAAGAGCCGCCAGCCCATGGGAGCACAAGCCCTAAGCGCCAAAAAAAACCCGCCACATGGGCGGGTTTCCTGCGCAATGCGCTTGAGCCGAATTACAGCACCGACTTCAGCAGCTTGCCCATTTCAGAGGGGTTGCGCGTGGTCTTGATGCCGCAGGCTTCCATGACTTCCAGCTTGGCATCGGCCGTGTCGGCGCCACCTGAGATCAGTGCGCCAGCGTGACCCATGCGCTTTCCCGGAGGGGCGGTAACGCCAGCGATAAAGCCAACCACCGGTTTCTTCATGTTGTCCTTGGCCCACTCGGCCGCAGCAACTTCATCCGGACCACCGATTTCACCGATCATGATGACAGCGTCGGTTTCGGGATCGTCATTGAAGAGCTTGAGCACATCAACGTGCTTCAGACCGTTGATCGGGTCACCACCGATACCCACGGCGCTGGATTGGCCCAGGCCCAGTTCAGTGACTTGCGCCACGGCTTCGTACGTCAGCGTGCCGGAGCGGCTGACGATGCCGATACGACCCTTGCGGTGGATGTGACCGGGCATGATGCCGATCTTGATTTCGTCAGGCGTGATCAGGCCGGGGCAGTTGGGGCCCAGCAGCAGCGTCTTGCTGCCCTTTTCGCGCATGCGGTTCTTGACTTCCAGCATGTCACGGACCGGGATGCCTTCGGTAATGCAAACCACCAGAGCCAGTTCGGCTTCGACAGCTTCCCAGATGGCGGCAGCGGCGCCCGCGGGCGGCACATAGATGACCGACACGGTGGCGCCGGTATCGTCCTTGGCATCCTTCACCGAGGCGTAGATGGGAATGCCTTCAAAGTCTTCGCCGGCCTTCTTGGGGTTCACACCCGCCACAAAAGCGGCCTTGCCATTGGCATAGTCACGGCACATACGGGTGTGGAACTGCCCCGTCTTGCCCGTGATGCCCTGGGTGATGACTTTGGTGTCCTTGTTGATCAGAATCGACATTTGTGAATCCTTGGCAATTTATTACTTAGCGGCAGCAACGACTTTGGTCGCGGCTTCAGCCATGGTGTCGGCGCTGATGATGGGCAGGCCGGACTCGGCGAGCATCTTCTTGCCGAGTTCTTCGTTGGTGCCCTTCATGCGCACAACCAGCGGCACGCTGAGGTTGACGGCCTTGCACGCGGAGATCACGCCTTCGGCGATGACGTCGCAGCGCATGATGCCGCCGAAAATGTTGACCAGGATCGCCTTCACACCCTTGTTCTTGAGCATGATCTTGAAGGCTTCAGTCACCTTCTCTGCCGTGGCGCCGCCGCCGACGTCCAGGAAGTTGGCCGGCTCGCCGCCGAACAGCTTGATGGTGTCCATGGTCGCCATGGCCAGGCCAGCGCCGTTCACCAGGCAGCCGATGTTGCCGTCGAGCTGAATATAGGCCAGGTCAAACTTGGAGGCTTCGATTTCCGCCGGGTCTTCTTCGTCCAGATCGCGGTAGGCCACGATTTCCGGGTGACGGAACAGCGCGTTCGAATCAAAGTTGAACTTGGCGTCAAGGGCGATGATATTGCCCTTGCTGTCGCGGTTCAGGGGATTGATTTCGACCAGCGAAGCATCGGTGTCCATGTAGCACTGATACAGCTTCTTGAACACGTCCACGGCCTGGGCGGTCGAGTCGGCAGGCATGCCGATGGCGTCCGCGACCTTCTTGGCCTGAGCGTCGGTCAGGCCAACGATCGGGTCGATGTACTCGGTGATGATCTTCTCGGGGGTGGAGTGCGCCACCTCTTCGATGTCCATGCCGCCTTCGCTCGAGGCGATCAGGGCAACCTTCTGGGTGCCACGGTCGGTAACCAGCGAAACGTAGTATTCCTTCTGGATGTCGGCGCCGTCTTCGATGTACAGACGGTTGACCTTCTGGCCTTGCGCGCCGGTCTGGTGCGTGACCAGTTGCATGCCCAGGATCTGCGAAGCCAGTTGACGGACTTCATCCAGCGAGCGGGCCAACTTCACGCCGCCGCCCTTGCCGCGGCCACCGGCGTGGATCTGCGCCTTGACGACCCAGACCGGGCCGCCCAGCTTCTCGGCAGCTGCCACAGCCTCTTCTACGGAAAAAGCGGGAATACCGCGCGGCACTGGGACGCCAAATTGCTTCAGCAATTCCTTGCCTTGATACTCGTGGATTTTCATGTGTTACCTGTCAGGACGAATGAGAAAAAGAAGGTGACTCGGATGTCGCGTCAGCCATATCTTGCGCGTCATCCCCCGTGTACCACCGGGGATAGTACTCAAGCACGACGATCCCGTCTGTGCGCAATGCATGACAGCCATCCAACTGGAAGGGACGCTGATCCTCATTGACGGTTTCGCGCCGGCGGTTGGCCATCGTCTGAACCGCTGCCGTGGGCAAGACCTGGGAAAGCTCGGTCATGTGGGTACAACCCTGCACACGCCCGAAACGCTCTTTGACCCGGTTACGAAACCCTTTCAGGAGGTTCAAGCCAACCAGGCCGCCATAAGCCTCGTCTATCTCCGTACAGGCGGCGCCATAGGGAGCGGCATCGTAGACAGCGATGGCCGCCACGATATTGAATTGCTCGTCTATGGTGATGCGCAAATGCAAGTGATGGATCGGGTCGCCCGCCTTGAAGATCTCTCCATTGCGCTTCGGAAAATCGTAGCCCTTGATGTCGATGAGCTCGGCTTCGAGGTCATACAGCCCATCTTCGCGCCCATAGCTCTGCACGCGTATAGAACGCGTGTGCAAAGGATGACGAGAGACATCGGGCGAAGGCAAAGGCATGGAGGGCCTGTAGGCAGCTTTGAGCTTAAGGCAGCAAAACCCCCAAAGTATAACGCAGCCCCTCCCAATGACGCGACGTCATTGCGCAGTGCAAAAAAAGCGATTCCGGCAAGCGGTTTAAGCTCGCATGCCAGGAAACCGGCTAAACCACCGTCCCGCTGGCGGCAATGGCCCACGCCGGACGGCGTGGGCCATGCAAAACCGTCAAGCCAAGCAATCAGGAAGTCGCCTGGCGCAGCGTGCGAGCCGCCTGAACCATGCTGATTAGGGCAGCCTCGGTTTCAGGCCAGGCACGGGTCTTCAAACCGCAATCAGGATTGACCCACAAACGCTCCTTGGACAGGTTGGCCCCCGCCTTTTGCATGAGGCCAACCATCCAGTCCACGTCAGGTACGTTGGGCGAATGAATGTCATACACACCAGGACCGATATCGTTGGGATAATGGAAATCCTCAAAGGCCTTTAGCAGCTCCATATTGGAGCGCGAGGTCTCGATCGTGATCACGTCGGCATCCATCGCAGCAATGGATTCGATAATGTCGTTGAACTCCGAGTAGCACATATGCGTGTGGATCTGGGTATCATCCGCCACGCCGGCCGTGCTCAATCGGAAGCAATCTACGGCCCAGTCCAGGTAGGCTTGCCAATCGGCGCGACGCAGCGGCAGACCTTCCCGGATCGCAGGCTCGTCGATCTGGATCACCTTGACGCCCGCCTTTTCCAGATCGAGCACTTCGTCGCGCAAGGCCAGCGCCAACTGGCGACATGTGGCCTCGCGCGGCTGGTCGTCACGGACGAAGGACCATTGCAAAATGGTGACCGGGCCCGTCAACATGCCCTTGACAGGTTTGTCGGTCAACGACTGCGCATACGAAGACCACCCCACTGTCATCGGCGCGGGGCGGGCCACGTCACCGAAAATGATCGGCGGCTTCACGCAACGCGATCCATAGCTTTGCACCCAACCGTTCTTGGTGAAGGCAAAACCGGCCAGCAGCTCGCCGAAGTACTCGACCATATCATTACGCTCGGGTTCGCCATGAACCAGAACGTCCAGCCCTACTTTCTCCTGAAAACGAATGACCGCTTCGATTTCCTTGCGAATCAGGGCTTCGTAAGTGGAATCGCTCAAGGCGCCCGACTTCCAGTCACGGCGCAACCCACGGATTTCCGCCGTCTGCGGGAAGGAACCGATGGTGGTGGTCGGGAAGGGGGGCAAATTCAAACGCGCCTGCTGCTGCCGGATACGCTCTGCGAACGGCGCGCGGTCACGTGAGACCTGCTCCGAAGCCGCCATGCGGCGACCGACAGCCGGATTATGAATCCGTGGCGACGAGCGGCGAGCGGCCAGCGCGGCACGCTGCGCCGCCAGCCCCTCTTGCACCGCTTGCGAACTGTCGCCATCCAGCGCACGGCCCAACAAGCTCAACTCGTCGAGCTTTTGAGAGGCGAACGACAGCCAGCTTTTGAGCTCGGCATCTAGTTCGGTCTCGGCAAGCAGATCGACCGGCACATGCAAGAGCGAGCACGACGGCGCCAGCCAGAGGCGGTCGCCGAGTTGCCTGACCACCGGCTCCAGCTTCCTCAGTGCCTGATCCAGATCGGTGCGCCAGACATTGCGGCCATTGATGACTCCTGCGGACAGCACCTGATCGGCATGCAGCGCCTCGACCACGTCGTCCAGTTGCTCCGGTGCGCGCACCAAGTCCACATGCAGACCGGCAACAGGCAGTTTGGCCACGGTGGACAGATTGTCCTTGAGGCCGTCAAAGTAAGTCGCCAGCAGAACCTTGACCGGGCTGCCCGCCAATTGCGCATAGGCTAGACCAAAAGCATCACGCCACGCGGCGGGCAGATCCAGAGCCAGAATGGGCTCATCGATCTGGACCCACTCCACCCCCTGATCGGCCAGACGCTTCAGAACCTGCTGGTAGACGGGCAGAAGATTGGCCAGCAGCTTGAGCTTGTCTTCATCGGAAGCGCCTTGCTGGAAGGCGTCGCCCTTGCCCAGGTAGAGCCAGGTCAGCGGACCGGGAATGACGGGCTTGACGGCATAGCCGAGCGCCTGTGCTTCCCGGACCTGTTCAAACAGATCCTCACGGGCGATACGATAGGTCTGACCCGGAACGAGTTCCGGCACGATGTAGTGATAGTTGGTATCGAACCACTTGGTCATTTCGCAGGCCGCAGCGGGTTTGCCGCTCGGCGCCCGGCCACGCCCCATGCGAAACAGGGTGTCCAGACTGACCGCCTGCGTTTCAGGCTGAGCAAAACGGGCAGGTACAGCGCCCAACAGCGTCGTCCACTCCAGGATATGGTCGTACCAGGCAAAATCGCCAACCGGCACGAAACGCAGGCCGCTATCCGCCTGACGCCGCCAATGCGCAGCACGCAAGGCACGACCAGTGGCCAACAATTCGTCTGCGGTTTGCTTGCCGGCCCAATAGGCTTCGACGGCGCGTTTCAGCTCACGCTGGGCGCCTATCCTCGGAAAACCCAAATTATGAGTAATAGTCATATGAATACCTGGTCAAGACAAAGCACATTCAAGTCGTGCCGGTATTCTGCGGGTAAATCTCCGCTAATAAAAATCAATGTTGACAAGCATTACTTGAGAAGTATTCATACAATAAGGGTTTCGTCCCAACGATAAGCGCATGCTTGAAATCCGCCACCTCGAAACGCTCTCCGCCATCCGCGACGGCGGCAGCCTGCAAGAAGCCGCTGACCGGCTGCATTTGACGCAATCTGCACTCTCGCACCAGCTGCGCGACCTCGAAACCCGCCTGGGCACCCCCCTGCTCAACCGCCGCACCCGTCCTGCCCGCTTGACCACGGCCGGCTTGCGCGTAGTCGCGCTAGCGGATGAAGTGCTGCCACGCCTGCGCGCGACCGAACGAGAGTTGCAGCGCCTGGCCGCCGGGCGCACCGGCCGCCTGCATATGGCGATCGATTGCCACTCCTGCTTTCAATGGCTGATGCCCGCCCTAGACGCCTTTCGACTGCAATGGCCCGATGTCGCGCTGGACTTATCCGCAGCCTTCTCTTTCGCTCCTCTCCCGGCTCTGGTCCGGGGCGATCTTGATCTGGTCATCACGTCAGATCCGCAAGCGCTGGACTCCATCGAGTACTTGCCACTCTTTCGCTATGAGCTGGTCCTGGCCGTATCGGAAAACAACCCTCTCGCCGAACTCAAGCACGTCACACCGGAACAACTGGCCGACCAGACTCTCATCACCTATCCGGTAGACCGGCAGCGGCTCGACATCTTTACCGTGTTTCTTGACCCGGCCGATATCGAGCCCGCAGCACTGCGGCGGGCGGAACTCACCCCCATCATCGTGCAACTGGTCAACAGTAATCGGGGCGTGGCCGCCTTACCCAACTGGGCCGTCACCGAATACGTGAATCACGCCCCCCTGAAACTCCTGCGCCTGGGACCTCAAGGCGTTTGGCGCACGCTGTACGCCACCGTGCGCAGCGAAGACCGGGAGGCCTCTTATATCGGAGAGTTTCTGACGATTGCCCGCGAGGTTTGCTTCAGGACGCTCTCAGGCATCAAAAGCGTCAAACACTGAGGCAAGAAAACCTTATTCGTCTTGCGAGTCGCCCAGAAGACGCCGGATGACGTCATGGGCAAAGCCGCGTGACGCGAGAAAACGGGCCTGTTTAGCGTAAGCGTTGCGATCCTGGGGTTTCTCATCGTAGCGGCGACACCAAACCTCCCGCGCACGCTCGTACTCCGTGGCGCGCAAAGCTGCGCTGGCCGCGGCAATCTCGGCATCGTCAACACCGCTTTGGCGCAATTCCTGGACAATGCGCGCCGTTCCCTGGCGCGGCGCACGACGGTGCACCAGGCTTTGTGCAAAACGCGCATTGGATTGCCAGCCCTCTTTTTGCAAGGCGTCGAGCACCGTCTCGATGTCTTCGGCGCTTTCGGCATAGGGGCGCAGTTTGCGCGCTAACTCAGCACGCGAATGTTCTCGACGCGACAAATAGCCGACCGCACGCGCCTTGAGACTGAGGCCCTTGCGCGCTGCCGGCACTTCGGCAGGCTCGCTGGCCAGCGTTTCAAACTCGTCTTCGAGGCGCGCGCGCTGCCGTTCTTTGGCGGTCGGGAAAGCACACATAGGGAAAGCGAATGAGGAGGGGCCTCAGTCTTCCGCGCTTTCTTCGGCCGTCGGAGCGAACTCCGCCGCACGGGCTACGATGCCTTGGTTATCGCGGATCTTGTTTTCGATCTCGATGGCCATGGCACGGTTTTCCTTGAGGTACTCGCGCACATTGTCCTTGCCCTGGCCGATGCGGTTACCGCTGTAGCTATACCAGGCACCGGATTTTTCAATCACGTTGGCCGCCACACCCAGATCGATGATTTCGCCTTCGCGAGAAATACCGGCGCCGTACATGATGTCGAACTCGGCCTGCTTGAACGGCGGCGCCACCTTGTTCTTGACGACCTTGACGCGCGTTTCGTTGCCGACCACCTCGTCGCCTTTCTTGATGGAACCGATACGACGGATGTCCAAACGCACGGAAGAATAAAACTTCAGTGCGTTGCCGCCGGTGGTGGTTTCAGGGTTGCCGAACATCACGCCGATCTTCATGCGGATCTGATTGATGAAGATCACCATGCAATTGGTGCGCTTGATCGTGGCGGTCAGTTTGCGCAGCGCCTGGCTCATCAGGCGGGCCTGCAGACCAGGCAGGGCATCGCCCATCTCACCTTCGATTTCGGCCTTCGGCACCAGCGCGGCGACAGAGTCAATCACGATCAGATCAACAGAGCCAGAACGCACCAGCGCGTCGGTGATCTCGAGCGCCTGCTCGCCCGTGTCGGGCTGGGAGATCAGGAGATCGCCGAGATTGACGCCCAGCTTGGAAGCGTACTGGACATCGAGCGCATGCTCGGCGTCGACGAAGGCGCAGGTGCCGCCCACTTTCTGCATTTCGGCGATGACCTGCAGGGTGAGCGTCGTTTTACCCGACGATTCCGGACCATAGATTTCAACCACGCGGCCACGCGGCAGCCCGCCGACACCCAGCGCGATGTCCAAGCCCAGCGAACCGGTCGAAACAACCTGGATATCGTGCTCAACCTCGTTATCGCCGTAGCGCATGATCGAGCCTTTGCCGAACTGCTTTTCGATCTGGGAAAGCGCGGCAGCCAGGGCTTTAGCTTTTTCCGACGCAGCCTTGCTGGTTTTTTCGTCCATGGAGAGTCCTATGTAAGTGCGCCCTCAGGCCGGGCAAGCGGTTCATGCACAAGCAGTAATGCTTAAGCGATCATGCTTAAACGGTCATGCATAAGCGGTTCATGCTGCGTGGGGCATTGTCCACGCGGACGTGGAATTATGGCATCGGATTATACTGTACAAACAAACAGCATGTCTAAGTTTTCCACGTATTCCCTGAGTGGCAAGGCGGAAGGCCTGTGACAGAATGCGCCGCACAAGACGAAGGGGCAACCCGCCAGCGCCAAACAGACGCCAAGAGTGGCCGCTCCGATACACGCCCCGGCACGCGCCGGACAAACCCACGGTGTCGCATGCGCATCCTGATTGCCGAAGATGACAGTATTCTTGCCGACGGGCTGTCGCGCTCGCTGCGGCACAACGGCTACGCCGTCGATGCCGTGCGCGACGGCATGGCGGCAGACTCCGCGCTAGCCGCACAGCCCTTTGACCTTCTCATTCTCGATCTCGGCCTGCCTCAAGTCACGGGGCTGGAAGTGTTGCGCCGTTTACGGGCGCGCAATTCTTTGTTGCCTGTACTCATTCTGACGGCGGCCGACAGTGTCGAACAGCGCGTCAAAGGCCTGGACCTGGGGGCCGACGATTACATGGCCAAACCCTTCGCGCTATCGGAACTCGAGGCAAGGGTAAGAGCCCTGACACGCCGTGGCGCCGGCGGTGGCTCGACCCTTATCCGCCATGGCCGTCTGGTCTTTGACCAGACGGGACGCGTGGCCACGGTGGATGACCATGCCCTGGACCTATCGGCCCGCGAAGTCAGCCTGCTGGAAATTTTGCTAAGCCGCAGCGGCCGCATGGTCAGCAAAACGCAGTTGGTCGACCACCTTTGCGAATGGGGCGAAGAAGTCAGCACCAATGCAATCGAAGTCTACGTCCATCGTCTGCGTAAAAAGCTTGAGCCCAGCGGAGTCAAGATCATTACTGTGCGTGGACTGGGTTATTGCCTGGAACGCGATCAGGGTGCCGCCACCTACCCCCTCGCCAGCTGATCCGGCCATCGACGAAGCCGCACTCCAGGCGCTGCGCGAAAACGCCCAGGGACCGAGTTTCGCGCAGCCGCAACGCTCATTGCTGGGCGAAATCCTGGACTGGATGCTGGCGCCGCTGTTTCTCCTGTGGCCCATGAGCGTGGCCATCACCTATGTGGTGGCGCAAAACATCGCCAACGTTCCTTACGATCGTGCGCTGGCCAATAATTTAAGCCTCATCGCCAGCCAAGTGCAGGCCGAGAATGGCAGAGCCGCTCTCCACATGAGCCGCGCCGCGCGCGAGCTCTTGCGTGCGGATGAAACCGATAGCGTGTTCTGGCTGGTGCTGGGCAGCCATGGCGAGTACCTAGGCGGCGACCGTGCCCTGCCCTTGCCGCCCCTGGCCGGCCAAGCCCGCCCAGGGCAAGTGCGGTATGCCGACGATACCTTGCGCGGATTCAACGTCCGGATGGCCTACACCTGGGTCGATCTGCACCTGCCCGGCAGCCAGCCGCCGCTGCTGATCGTGGCCGAGACCAGCGAGAAACGCGCGCAACTGGCCAACGACATCATCAAGGGCGTGATCATTCCTCAATTCGTGGTGCTGCCGGTGGCCGTACTGCTGGTATGGTTCGGCCTGTCGCGCGGCGTCGCGCCGCTGAATGCCCTGCAACAGCGACTGCGGGCGCGGCGACCAGACGATTTATCCCCCATCGACGAGCGCGCCGCCCCTTCCGAAATCGCGCCTCTGGTCGGCGCCATGAATGAACTGTTGAACCGACTTTCGGCCAACGTCGAAGCGCAGCGACGCTTTGTCGCCGATGCGGCGCACCAGCTAAAGACACCGCTGGCCGGGCTACGCACTCAGGCCGAACTGGCGCTGCGCGACGCCAGTCCCGATGAAATGCAATCCAGCTTGAGGCAGCTTGTCGCGAGTTCGGAACGCGCCACCCGCCTGGTCAATCAGTTACTGCTACTCGCTCGAGCAGAAACGCCGGACGCCACCGGACTGGCGCCAGTGGATATCAATGCCATCGCCTCGGAACAGACCATGAACTGGGTTCCCCAGGCGTTGTCGCTGAATGCAGACCTTGGTTTTGAAGGGTGCGACGCTCCCGTGGAAATCATGGGCAATCCGATTCTGCTGGGTGAAATGATCAACAATCTTGTCGATAACGCGCTGCGTTACACCCCTAGCGGTGGCCATATCACAGTACGTGTGCGCCAAACGGCCGAGCACGCCGTGCTGGAAGTCGAGGACAGTGGCCCCGGCATCCCCCCCGAAGA
This sequence comes from Bordetella avium, assembly GCF_034424645.1. Lineage (NCBI taxonomy): Bacteria > Pseudomonadati > Pseudomonadota > Betaproteobacteria > Burkholderiales > Alcaligenaceae > Bordetella > Bordetella avium. The sequence continues at coordinate 1,298,664 of NZ_CP139969.1, read as the reverse complement.
ACGCGAGCGCGTCTTTGACCGCTTCTACCGCGTGCTAGGCACCCTGTCGGATGGCAGTGGGCTGGGCTTGGCCATCGTGCGCGAAATTGCGCAGAAACACCGTGCCGGCGTACACATCGAATCTCACCCCAGCCGGCACTCCGACCTTCCCGGCACGCGTATCGTCGTCACCTTCAACTATTACGGCACCTATCCTGCCGATGAGCCCGAAACCCTGACCTAGGGAATGCCCGCAAGCTCCCAAGCGAGTGATGCATTAAGTTACATAATTAAGGTTCAGGTAAGGGTTACGTCAGAACCCCGTCAGTCTCGCTCCTTACTTTGGCAGTCATGCCCTGCGCCGCCATAAGCCCAGGGTACCGAGCACGGTGGAACACCACCGGCCGATAACGAGGAGACATCATGAGTACAACAACCGTGTCAGGCCCCAAGACGGAGCCCAGGCCCATGACCAAGGACGAACGTCGGGTGATTTTCGCCTCGTCGTTGGGGACCGTCTTTGAATGGTATGACTTCTATCTATACGGCTCGCTGGCCGCCATCATCGCGCAGCACTTTTTCTCGGGCGTGAATCCCACAGCGGCCTTCATCTTCGCGCTGTTGGCCTTTGCTGCGGGTTTCGCCGTGCGCCCGTTCGGCGCCCTGGTGTTTGGCCGTCTTGGCGACCTGGTAGGCCGCAAATACACCTTCCTGGTGACTATTGTCCTAATGGGTCTGTCGACCTTTCTGGTCGGCGTTCTGCCCAGCTACAGCACGATCGGCATTGCGGCACCCGCCATTCTGATTGTGCTGCGCCTGCTGCAAGGTCTGGCGCTCGGGGGCGAGTACGGTGGGGCGGCAACCTACGTGGCTGAACACGCCCCCCATGGCCGACGCGGCTTCTACACTAGCTGGATTCAAACCACGGCGACGCTCGGCCTGTTTCTGTCACTGCTGGTCATTCTCGGCGTGCGCAACTACATCGGCGAAGAAGCCTTCCGAGACTGGGGCTGGCGTATCCCCTTCCTGATCTCGGTCGTGCTCTTGGGCATCTCGGTCTGGATTCGGATGCAGTTGAACGAGTCGCCGACCTTCCAGCGCATGAAAGAAGAAGGGAAAGGCTCCAAGGCGCCGATCGCCGAATCATTCGGCCAATGGCGCAACCTCAAGGTGGTGTTGCTCGCGCTGCTGGGCCTGACTGCCGGCCAGGCCGTGGTGTGGTACACCGGGCAGTTCTACGCCCTGTTCTTCCTCACCCAAACGCTGAAGGTCGATCCGAACACGGCCAACATCATGATTGCGCTCGCGTTGCTGATCGCCACGCCTTTCTTTGTGATCTTCGGCGCGCTATCTGACCGGGTCGGCCGCAAACCCATCATTCTGGCCGGTTGCCTGATTGCCGCTCTGACCTACTTCCCTATCTTCAAGGCGATCACCAACTATGCCAACCCGGCCCTTGCCCAGGCCCAGGCCTCTGCCCCGGTCACGGTGATTGCGGACCCGGCCACCTGCTCCTTCCAGTTCAATCCCGTTGGCACCTCTTCGTTCACCAGCTCTTGCGACGTGGTCAAGTCCTTCATGGCCCGCAACTCGGTGAACTATGAAAACCAAAAGGCAGCCCCCGGCTCCGTGGCCACGGTCAAGATAGGCAATGACGAGTTCTCGTCGTTTGACGGTAAGGCACTGAGCCCGGCCGAATTCAAAGCCAAGGCCGCCGAATTGGACAAAGCGCTCACCACCGCGATCCGCGCTCACGGCTATCCCGCCAAAGCTGACCCGGCACAAACCAACAATGTGATGGTCGTCGTACTGCTGACCATCCTGGTGCTCTACGTGACGATGGTGTACGGCCCCATTGCCGCCATGCTGGTCGAAATGTTTCCGACCCGCATCCGTTACACGTCCATGAGTTTGCCGTACCACATCGGCAACGGCTGGTTCGGCGGCTTCTTGCCCCCTGTCGCCTTTGCCGTGGTCGCGGCGACCGGCAACATCTACGATGGCCTGTGGTACCCCATCATCATCGCCGTCATGACGCTCGTCATCGGCGCCCTGTTTGTACGCGAAACCAAAGACAACGACATCAACGCGTAAGCCCCATCCCCGCCGGGTTGGACCGCTGCGCCAATCCGGCTCTTTCAAGCTCCTTAGGGAGCTTTTTTTTTGGCCAGCTTGCGCCAAAGCCAGAGCGTGGACTCATTGAACAGGCCTGCCGGCGTTGCAAGCGGCTGCTCACCAAGACATACAGGCCCGCGCCACGGTCTCAAATCATGCCGCCACAGCCCCCCTTTCAGGACACTGTCAGACCAACCCTATTAGACTGAGCAATCAGATAGCGGTCTTGCACGACACCCACGGACAAACGATCCCCTGGACGTAGGTCGCAGGGCCAGCAATTTGACACCGATAGCGCGTTCCCCGCGAGCATTTTTTGACGCGCTATTGTGTGCACCGTATCGGCCCGGCCTATGCCGGGCCGTCTTTTTCTGAGCTCGCGCAGCCTTACCCCTCTTCCCCCGCTTGAACAAGTCAGAATGACAGCCCCTCTGCGCACTATGCGTGGATTATTCAATGCGGTCGTCCCTACCCTCGTATAGAATCTACGCTTTTGCCCGACGCCATGTGGTTCAAGAATCTCAAGATCTATCGACTGTCCGCTCCCTGGACGCTGACCGGCGAACAGCTTGAAGAAAGCCTTGCGCGGCACGCCTATCAAAACGGCAACAACCTCGAAATGCAGAGCCTGGGCTGGATCTCGCCATGTGAGAACGCCAGTCTGGCGCACAGCCTCAACGGCCAGATCCTGCTGTCTCTGCGAGCCGAGAAGAAACTGCTGCCGACCACGGTCGTCAACCAGGTTGCACGCGCCCGCGCCCAGGAAATCGAAGAGCAGCAGGGCTACAAGCCCGGCCGCAAACAGATGAAAGAAATCAAGGAGCGCGTCACCGAAGAGCTCCTGCCTAGGGCCTTCAGCGTCTATCGCGACACGCGCGTCTGGATCGATACCCGCAACCATTGGCTGGTCATCGACGCCGCTGCCTCGGCCAAAGCTGACGAAGTCATAGGCATGCTGGTCAAAACAGTAGACCCGCTTCCCCTAGAGAACCTCTACGTGGCGCAATCGCCTGCCGCAGCCATGACAGGCTGGCTGGCCAACGATGAAGCTCCGGCGAATTTCTCCATTGATCAAGATACGGAATTGCGCGCCTCTGGCGAAAGCCGTGCAGCGATCCGCTACGTCAAGCACAGCATCGATGCCGATGACGTGCGCCGCCATATTCAGTCTGGCAAGCAATGCACGCGCCTCGCCATGACCTGGGCCGATCGCGTGTCTTTCGTGCTGACCGAATCCCTGGACATCAAGCGCGTCGCCCCACTGGACGTCCTCAAAGAAAACCCCGACAACCACATCGCCGGCAATGAGGACGAAAAGTTTGACTCCGACATGGCCCTCATGACAGGCGAACTGGCCAAGATGCTGGCCGACCTGGTCGAAGCCTTGGGTGGTGAAAAGCGGGGCTGACCTTTTCAAGAACCAGCGCCGCCGGCGCTGGTTCAAGCGTAGCGATTAGTCCAGACCGTGAAACACGGAGTCATCAGGACCGATGTGCGATGGATGACGCCAGGTGACGTCCCTCATCGAATGCTGCACCAGACCCTCAACCCCCAGCAACACGGCGAAGATGGCCATGCGCACGGGGATGCCATTGTCCGTCTGCCGGAAAATGGCCATGCGCGGGTCATCATTGAGATCCACGCTCAAATCATTAGCGCCAGGGCGGCTATCGCGCGGCAAGGGATGCATCACAATCGTGTCCGGCCCGCAATAGCGGTCAACCATGGCGCGGTTGATCTGGAACTCTGAGGTATAGCCCTCGCTTGCCTCTTCACTGGCAAAACGCTCTTTCTGCACCCGCGTGGCGTAAATCACGTCTGCGCCTGGCAGACCATCGGCCAGAGACGACTTCTGCTCAATCGTATTGTCGTTGCGCGCAGCCTGCTCAAGCACATAGTCGGGCATCTCCAACCCTGGCGGCGCGATCAGGGTAAAACGCAAACCCTTGTAGAGCGACAACAGCTTGATCAGCGAATGCACGGTTCGGCCGTATTTCAGATCCCCCACCATGGCGATATGCGCACCATCGAGCAGTTTGCCCAAACGCGAGAACTCCGTCAGGATGGTGTAGAGATCCAGCAAAGCCTGACTGGGATGTTCACCCGGGCCGTCGCCGCCATTGACCACAGGAATATTCGTGGCTGCGGCAAACTCGGCAACTGAACCCTTGTCGGGATGGCGAACCACCATCGCATCCACATAGCCGCTCATCACGCGGCTGGTGTCATAGATGGATTCGCCCTTTGCCATGGACGAAAACGTAAAGCCCGTCGTGTCGCACACCGAGCCGCCCAGGCGGCAAAATGCCGAACCGAAGCTCACCCGCGTGCGCGTGCTGGCCTCGAAAAAAAGATTGCCCAACACCGCACCTTCCAATACACGAGACACTTTCTGGCGCCGTGCGATGGGCTGCATCATGTCGGCAACACGGAAGAGTTCTTCGACGGACTCACGTGTGAACTGATCGACCGAGATCAGTTGATGCTTACCGTTGTAGGCAATTCGATCACGCAAGGGACCTGCCTGTGCGCTTTGCGTATATTTTTCCAGCAGATCGCGATTCTGCACAATTTCGCTGACAAAACGCTCGACCACCTCGGGCATCGCGCGAAACTCTTGCGAACCCTCTGGCAACAACCAGGTATCAAGCGCGCGGCGTTTGACACCGATGCGGGCAGCGAACACGTCGCGAGTAAGATTGAGACGACGCATTGCGTCTCGAAGAAAAGCTTGCTGGGAAATGGACATGGCGGGCAGCCTAAATAAATATACGCATTGCGCATATTATTCCAGCCAACATCCACAGTAAAGCCGATTGCGCAAAAACGACGCTCAAGACCAGCCGCCGTCCGGGATGGCAGATGCATCTCCAAGCGTCAGCCAACAGCCCGCAGCAAAACCCAGTACGGCAACCCCATAGCTCGCTACCGCCACCCCCAGCACCGGCCAGAACAACCAAGTCTTGCCGCGCAGCGCCTGAGTGGCGGCAAACAGCAGATACGCCAACGCAACCGCCAGCACACCCGCCAAAAAACAGGATAAAGGCCAGGACAGATCAGTTGGCGCCACTTCGGCACCCACGATACCCAGCGAGAACGCCGCCAGCAACAAGCTGGCCATACTGTTTAACCAGGCCAGCCAGCGCAAAGCAGGCGCCAGCAGCAAAGCGGCGCCATTCTCGACACAACTTACCATGGCCCCGCCCTACTCCAGCGCCCGGCAGACCGGCGTGGACGACTCGATAGACTGCTTGGCCGCGGCGATCTCGGCACCATCCCACACACCGCCACCCAATACGATCACCTTGACGCGCGCCTGGCTGGCCCGCTCGGCCTCCTGGACTTGAATGCGCTCAAGAATCTTAGCCTCTTCGCCAAGCTGATGAACCAGCACCTCGTGCGGCAGTCCGCGTTGGCCGATGACACGCTTACCGCCGTATTCGACCTGATAAGGATGAGCGCGAACCTCATGACAGACCCGCACATACTCGCTAGCACGGCGGAATGCCGCCATCGGATCTGCATTAACAAGAAACTCCTGGGAAACCCCCTGGGCACCCGGCTCCATCAGGCCCTTGCTCGCGCAGCCGCTCAACGCAATGGCGATAGCTGCCACCCCCAGTCCTAAGCGCATGACACAGCCCCTCTGTCGCAAAAACATCGAAGCGAAGATTATGCAACAGCTTTAGCGCGACAAGGCCTGTGCGCCTTGCCGCAGACCTGCCTGAATCTTATTTCTTGGCAGCACCCTGAATCGCCTCGCCGCCCCGCTCAATATCCTTCCCGGCGCCAGCGATCGTATTACAACCTGCAGACACCACCGCCAACGCCAAAACAATAACCATCAAGGCTTTCTGTTTCATGAGGATCTCCTTCGTTTTCGGATAAGAACAGCAGATCACAAATTGAATCCGGGCAAGCCAGACGCAGCCAGAATACTCCAGCCCCGAAGCTTTGTCTTAAGCGAGACAGCCGGGAAAAACGCCTGACAGCAGGCGGACTCAAGCGGGAATCAAGGGTTGCAGAGGCCCAGCCCACGGGACCGCGTCGATACGGAAGCGGGTTTCCTGGTAGGCGCCATCCACATCGATCAGGAGGTTTTCTTCGATGGCCTGGCCCAACGCTCGGCGACAGAGTTTTTCCATGTCATCAGAGATGGACTGAAAAACCCCATCAGGAATGCGCAGGCGCAAATTGGGTTCCGCCGGCGCCCCCGGCCTGAAACGCCCGATATGAATGTGGGCCGGAAAGCCATGCGGGCACCACACACCAATCACGAACCTGCCTTGCACGCCGGTATCCGCGACAAAGCCGGGATGATCGTATTTTGCCGTTCCCATCTTTTGCTCCCCTCTAGGCTGCTTGTGGGGGAATGGTAGCGCAAGGGACCGGGCTCGCAAACCAATACCGAGCGATACCGAGCTGAAGGCAAAAAAATACCCGACGCAGAAAACAAAAACCCCCAGCTTCATGGAAGCCGGGGGTTTTTTAAATTTGGTTGCGGGGGCAGGATTTGAACCTACGACCTTCGGGTTATGAGCCCGACGAGCTGCCAGACTGCTCCACCCCGCGTCTGATGAAACGAATAGTACACCATTTTGAAATACTCTGCACGGCGCACGATAGTTTTCTACGCAAAACCGGTTGTGTACGCAAATAAACGACCAGGCTGTTGCGTTCGCCCCGCAGCTCGAACAGCCCTCCCGCCTGAAAACAATACGACTCGCCCGCACGCAACACGGCATCGTAGAGGCAGGGCTGATGCACCGACAGGCCAAGCCATTCCTCCAGACAAATGATCTGGTCCCCGGCACGGGCGTAGTGCGTTTCATACTGCCCGCGAGCCAGCGCTCGCGGGTACGAAAAATCGTGTTCGGACGGCATGCCACTCTCCTTATCAGACATAACGCCAGCTTGCGCGGTCCGGGCAATGGAAAACAGTCACACGCCACCGAGATTTGCGACACAACAGACGGCCTGGACGCGTTCTGTTATGGTGCTTTTCTCGATAGCCTGTGTCTGTGCGGCTTGAACGCTGCCCGGCATCATCCGCCCCATGCACGCCCAGCCGCTTTACCAACGCCTCGCCGATTACTATCGCGATGCCATCCGATCCGGCGCACTGGCGCCCGCCACGCGCCTGCCATCCGTACGCACGCTAGTGCGCACACACCAGGTCAGTCTCGGCACCGCCCTGCAAGTCTGCCGCAGCCTGGAAGACGACGGCCTCGTGGAGGCCCGCCCACGTTCCGGCTATTTTGTCCGGCGTCTGTCCACGACGCACCTGACGCCCGCCACGGAACCCGATATGCGTGCGGCGGCCGACCCGGCTCGCTATGTCGGCATTCATGCCCGCGTGTCCAATTTCATTGCACGGTGCGAGCAAGCGCCTCTGGCCATCAATTTTGCGCTGGCCTCCGCCCAGCCGGCCGCCTTCCCGCATAAGGCCCTGCGCGAAGCCATGAGCCGCAGTTTGCGCATGGACCCGGAAATCCTGACCCGCACCCCGCCACCGCAAGGCGCGCCAGCGTTGCGCGCCGTGCTGGCGCGCCGCGCGATGGACTGCGGCATCCGGGCAACCGCCGGCGACATCATCGTGACCCATGGCTGTATCGAAGCACTGAATCTGGCGCTGCGCGCCGTCACCCAGCCTGGCGATACGATCGCGATCGAATCACCGGCCTATTTTGGCTTGCTGCAAATACTCGAAAGCCTGGGGCTGCGCGCACTGGAAATCCCTACCAGTCCGCAGCGCGGCCTTTCGGTCGAAGCCTTGGAATTCGCGCTGCGCGGACAAACGGACATCCGCGCCGTTGTGGTTGTGCCCAATCTGCAAAATCCGCTGGGATGTGTCATGCCGGATGCCGACAAGCAAGGGCTGCTGCAAGTGTGCACAGCGCATCAGATCGCCCTCATCGAAGATGACACCTATGGCGCGCTGGCCGACAACGGCCCGCAACGCGCCATCAAACATTGGGATCGCGAAGGCCGCGTGATTTACTGCTCGTCCCTGCATAAAACCCTGGCGCCGGGAATGCGTCTAGGCTGGATGATGGGAGGCCGCTGGCAGGCCCGCATCGATATGCTGAAATACGCCCAGAGCCGCCCTAATGAGGCAGCAGGCCAGGTGGCCGCAGCCAGCTATATGGCAACCAAAGCCTATGACAGACACCTCCTGCGCCTGCGTTCGCAACTGACACGGCAGCGCCAGCATGCTGCGGAATGCATCGCCCGCGAATTTCCTGCTGGCACCCGCTTGAGCTTGCCTCCAGGAGGCATGCTGCTATGGGTAGAGCTGCCCGAAGGCAGTTCAGGCATGGCCATCTTTGAGCAGGCCCTGAACGCTGGCATCAGGGTCGCACCCGGGGCCATTTTCTCGAACTCCGGTCGATACGACCATTATCTGCGCCTGTCCTGCGCCGAGCCGGACGCGGAAAAAGCGGCGCAAGCCTTGCGCAAGCTGGGCGCCATCATTGCATCGCACCAGAATTGACCCGAAGCCACAAGTCCTTGTCACACAAAAGAAATGTAGGCTTATCTAGCGGCTATCCCAAGACTTATCCACAAAAGCAGTGGATAAGTCTTTATCAAAGTCATTTACTTCAAAGCAGCCAACACCGTTTCCCGCACACTTTCAAAACCTGCCACATATTGAGGGTTCTCTGAGCGGGACAACAGCGTGGAATAGTTTTTTTCGAGCTGAGCCTCGATCGCCTGCTTCAGACCGGGCGACTCTTTGACCAAATGCAGCGTCGTGGCCAGCGCAGCATTCAACGCGTCGATGCGGCCGCCTTGATGAGATACCGTATGCACGATAACGGCAATCTGTTCCTGAATATCCATGAAGCACCTCTATGTGAAACACCGCTCGCGCGGCAGATGGGCGGATGCTAGCACGCGCCTTTTGCACACCGGGCAGAGCCCCTCCCCCCTACAAAGGCCGACCCGGGAATAAGCTCTGACATAAAATAAGGGAATTCGACTCTCGCCTCCGGAAACCGACATGCTTTTTCGTTTTGCCCTGCCGCTTTGCGCGCTTGCTCTGCTTTCCGCTTGTGGCGCCAGCAGCGAGATCAAGCGCGTGGACAAAGACCGCTATCAAGTCCGCTACAACGCCGGCATCGAGGCCATGACCTGGGTGGAAATCAAAAACCAGGCGCGCAAGCAGGCAGAGGACTACTGCAGCACCCTGGAGCGGCGCTACGCACGCCCGGACATCAGTTCCAACCATGCCACCGGCCTGATGCCCAAAGAGGCAATCGTTACCTTCAGCTGCGATCTGCCACCCAACCGGCCCGCCAAAAACGCCAACTGACCCCGTCCTTTGATTAGGTCCGGCACGACAGCTTGATGCTTTCTCGATGACAGCCGGTCTAGGCATGACGATGTGTGCACTACAGGCATCGTCATGTCTCGCAACCGCCTTCCTAGCGGCCTCAAGTCCTTTACCCTGCTCTACACGTGGGTCTGCCCTGCCTGCTCGCCTTGCTGGCATTATTTGCCCAGCACAGCGGCCTGGCGCTGTTGGCAGCAGATGCTGCCCGGCCACCGTCGTTTTCTAAGCAATAGCTCAACCGAACACTGCCTGTGATCCGCACGATCTCGCAGCGCGAAATGGACATGGACGCCAAGAGACAGTGGAATGACAAACCGCCGGAAACCCAAGTGACGGGCGCAGGCCAGTTTCAACGCTACGCCGCTCAGTGCTGGGCGGCGAGGTAGGCTTCGATCGGCTCCCAGACGGCGCGATCCTCGTCAGGCCAAGGCCACGACTGCCGCAGGCACGGCTCGACCTCATGCCGAAAGCGCTCGAATACGCCCGCATCACATTTGCGACCCACCTCTCTGGACAGAATCCCCATCGTCTCATCATGCGTACGGTCGCGATGGTAAGCGCGCGCCGAAGAAATGGCGTCATAGGCATCAGCCAGGCAAATAATGCGCCCGGCCAGCGAGATTTGCTCTCCGGCCAAGCCATCGGGATAGCCGCTGCCATCCACATTCTCATGGTGATGCCGCACGGCGAGCGCAATTTCATCCCCCAGTGGGAGTCCAGCCATGCGCACGAGGCGCGCACTCATCGCAGAGTGGCCTTGCATGCGCGTCCAGTCCTCGGCGCTCAAGCGTCCCTTGAAGTTCAGAATCCGCATCGGAATCGACAGTTTGCCAATGTCGTGCAACAACGACGCAACTGCCAGCACATAAAGTTCGGCGGGATTCATGCCTGCGCCCATTGCGACGGCGATTTGTGCGGTACGCTGGGAATGAGCCGCCGAATGCGGGTCTCTTAGCGCTAACGCGGCGTACAGGTCACGGATGCGGTCGATCGGTTTCGCCGGCATCAGTGAACCTGCGTCAAGGCCAAGGCCCTGCGCCCCTGCGGTGCAAAGGAGGAGACTGACATAACAGCAGCGTAACAGCATAGAAGAGATAAATTGTAGCAGAGTATGACAACGTACCGTCCCCATTCACTTTGATGGCCCGACCCATATAGGCCGGGATAAGATAAAGGCTTCTACCTGGAGGCAATATGAGCGCTGACAAATGGGATTTCCGTGTTGAACAGCCAAGCGGCAGTGATGGCAACTGGAGCATCAGCTATCTGCTTGTGTCTCCCGGCCAGGCTGGGCAAAGAATAGAGGTCCAGGAACGCTTTCCCTCCGCTCAGAACGCTATCGATGAAGCAACCCGCCTGGCCCAGATCCAGATCGCCAGCCTGAATGGCGAACCGCCCGAACTCCATGCCCCCAACCTGGAACAGGCTCCCTTCGACCAACACAGCCGCTTCTGATTTCGCCAGAAGTACTCAGGCTTTTTTGATAGCCGCCGGGCACAGCCCGGCCGCCGACTCAGGCGCGCCGGCCTCCTTGAGCCTTGATCGCCAGAACCCTGGATACGATACGGCCTACTGAGAACGCCACCGTTTTCTCCTGCGACAGCGCCGCAGACCCTGCCGCCTGAAAGCGCAGATCAGGGTCGACCCATCGGCCCTATGCGGCGGCCCCGCACTGCTCGCAGCAATCGTGAAACAGCTGGCTGCATAGGTCTGTGGACACCAGGCAAAGCCTGCCAAGGCCTATCGCCAAACCTGCGGTTTCGCACCTAATGATTACCTTAACCTCGAGAATACGCCCTGATCTAGCCCGGCATTCAGGCGGAATCAAGCCGTCTTGCGCGGTATCGATCAGGTAGACGAGACACACCGCCTATTGCGCAATCTTCCAAGAAGCATTTTGCTCCCCTTAGCGCCATTGGTGATGGCTATAGGGAAAAACTCTAAAAATACGATGTTTTACGGCAACTAAGCCTAGGCACGAGCGGCGAAGAGAGGCCCCCCCGCTTAGTGTGACAAAATGTTTGGGTTAATGCCTGCACATGCCACGCTGATAATCAAAAAATGCCTATCAATCACGGACTTCGAATCGTCGCCAGGGTATTGTCAATCCTGGCCTGGCTGGCATTGACCGTCTGCATACTGGTGGCCATGGGCAACCCTCGGGCTATCGGGATAGTCATAGGCAACCTCGGACTGGGCATCGTGAGCTTCGCTATCTTGCAGGGGATAGCATGGGGAATCGCCAGACTGTCCGGCAATGCCAAATCAGATAACGGCCGCCTGCCCTTTTTGCGGCGCACAGACTCCGTGCCCACGGCGGGCCCCAAAGGCGTCGGCGGCTGGCTGCTTCTCTTCATCATCGTACTGATGCTGTTCTCGCCACTGAGAAACATCGCTTCTACCGCGATCGAACTCAACGAAGCAGAAAAACAGTACCCAGAGCTGCTTTCCATTGCAAAGTGGTCGACCTACAAGATCACGATGTGGTGCATTGTCTTGACGAGTGTTGCCTTGAACCTCTTCGCCGGACAGCGTCTGCGCAAACACCATGCTCCCGACTCCGTGACGCTGGCCATCAAGGCGCTGTGGTTCTCGGGCCCGTTTTGCCAGATTCTCGTCGCCTTGGCAGGCATTTTCATCCTTGAGGTGTCGATCCCAACGTATCTTGACACTGGTGCCATGGGGCCATTCCTCAGCAGCATCCTGGGCGCCATTCTCTGGACGGCGTACCTGAAAAAATCGCGTCGGGTTCGGAATACCTATTTCGGACAACTGTACTGAAACCGCTGGCAAGCCAGCCTCCTCGATAAGCCCTGCTCGCCCCGCCCAAACACCAAACAAAAAGAAAGGGCTGACCCGATACAACCCAAGGTCAGCCCTAGCTTTGGCGTAAAACCGCCAAATGCGATCGCTTTAGATCACTTCAATTTTCGTCGCGCACGGACCTTTGGGGCCCATGCCTTCCACAAAGGAGACGCGTTGGTTCTCTTCGAGCGACTTGAAGCCCGTGCCAACGATCTCGGAGAAGTGCGCGAAGAGGTCTTTGCCGCCAGACTCCGGAGCGATGAAACCAAAGCCTTTTTCGCTGTTAAACCACTTCACTACACCAGTTTCAGTTTTCAATGTTCGTCCTAAATTTACAGGGAAATTTGCTCCCTTGAGTACTATGAACCTCTCCTGCCAATAAAGATATACCTGTTACCAAATAGCAGCCATTTGGCCACAGATTCATCAAAAACCCCCGCTCCCGGGCAGGACAGAGGGTGAGCACAATCACCCGCTCACCGAGCGGCTCCCCAGACTTGCCTGAAAACGGATCAGATACCCATCGGGGTCCTGCACAAGAAACTGCCGAACACCCGACTCGACCCCACCCCTGCGGTACCACTTGTCTTCCGGCTCCATAAACAGGGAACACCCTGACGCACGCAGCCTGACAAGTAGCGGCTGAACGTCAGAGACCGCTACCTGGAAATTGACCCCTCTACCCAGGGGAGCGTCAAGCATCGAGGTAATCCAGTTTCTTCCGTGCCCCAACTCCTCCAGCATGATCTGGGCTCCATCAAGATCCAGATAAACAAACCCCTCGTCTCTACGCTCATAGGCCACGGAAAATCCGCAGGTATCAACCCAGAAACCGAGGCTGGCGGAAATATCGCGGACCAACAACTCAGGCACCAGCTTCGCACCACGAAACGCCATACGCCCCTCCCGAAGCTATCGAAAACACAAGCAAGACCACCACCAGAAAAAGACTGAAGGCGGCGTTACCAAGCCCCCCCCCTTTATTTTGCGGCAACTCTCTTGCCCCGCGGCATGGAATCCCAGGAAAACCAAAGATGGGAGAGCGAGAACAGCAGGCGCTAGAAACAAAACAGCCGCCATTGCTGGCGGCTGTAACGACCTGATTAAACAGGATTTTTTGGTAGGCCCCCCGAGAGTCGAACTCGGCACCAACGGATTATGAGTCAATTAACGCACCATGCGCGATACGGTAGAGGATTGATTTTTCAGGACTTTATTGTCGCGCCAGTCGCGCCAAATTAGCCTTCTCGCGCCTGGTATGTCGAAAAATCCCCAGACACACCCCCTCCAATATCGAGGTTGCTGCTGCCCCTTTTGGCCGGCTTGTGCCGTATGATCAAAGAAAGCGCAGCAAGCATTGATTGGCTATCGTGCAGGATGGCCCCCGCCCACGGAGCGAAGCAAACATTTAGTGCAAAACCTCACATTTCCCTCTTGACAATTAGGCCCAATGGGCCTAATATACACACATGGCCTTGCAACACGTGAGGCCCCAACCCCAAGAGGGAGTAAGAAATGGAAAAGCAAATGACCGAAGCGCAACTGGCAAAGATTCAAGCCGAAATCTCAAAGCTGATGGCTGAGACGGTAAAGATCAACGCCGAAGCCCGCTGGTATCCCCTGGTGATCGGAGCGGCGCTGGCAACAGCAGTAGTGACCCTCACCAAGCTGTTCCTCTAATAACAAGGCCCCTTCCGCGAAAGCGGGAGGGGGATGTGGACTATGAAAGGCTTTCGCAACTACACGCCGCCAGACATTGATGACCTTGCAAGGCTAAAAGAAAGTCTAGGCCTGACAGGCAACCAGTTGGCCGACCTTGCAGGAGTCTCCGATGGGCGGCAATGGCGAAAGTACACGGGCGGCGCGTCGCCCAGGGAAATGAACCCGACGATGCTCTTTTTGCTCGCCGCCCGTCTGTCCCTCTCGGATGAGCAGATAGAAACCGTGCTGGAGAAAATGAGGGAGATCGGAGCAGACTTCGAGTTTGCCGAACCGCTCCGCGATTGATCTATACTGATTCCGCCTGCAAAGCGAGCTGTGTCACCTTTGCGCTGAAGTCCGATAGTGTCAGCACTCGTATCGGAGGCCAGAGCCCCGCCTTGTGCGGGGCTTTGTTATTTGCGCTAGAGAAGCGCCGATTTGCTCGAGCCATCTTGGGCACTCTCGCCCGTCAGCCCCTCTATTCGGGCACGCCCAACGCCTGCACACAGCCCAGAAGCCCGTTCACTTGGTCAGCCTACCCCGCAGCGTCGGGACATACTCACCGAGGCCGTGCTAGGCGAGACTAGATGTGTCCGAGCAACAGCCGTATCCAACAACTAGATTGCACCTAGTTGCTGTATTAAAGTACAGTTGACAGGTTTAGCGTTAATTTTTCACAACAATTGGAGGCAACTATGAGCGTGACTGCTTTGGAAGCAGCAAAGTACGCTTGCAGGGCGTCTGATTGGACGCTAACAAATCTGCAACTGCAGAAAATTCTCTACATCGCCCACATGATCCACTTGGGCAGGACTGGGCGCCCGCTGATCCACGACGAGATGTTTGAAGCGTGGGACTATGGCCCCGTACTGCCAAGTGTCTATCGGCGTGCTTCATCGTTTGGTGCAGACACCGTCAAAGATGTATTTCACTCCGTCCAAGATTTGGAGCCATTCCTGGACAGCGAAGAAATGGATACATTGAACGAGGCCGTCGACAAGCTTCGCAACGTTCCCGCATTCCGCTTAGTTGAGATGGTCCATGATGAGCGTGGCGCCTGGGGACGCGTTTACGATCCATACTTCCGCAACCTCATCATTCCTGACGAACTCATTGCTAACGAGTACAAAGAGCGTTTCGGCAACCGATGAGCACTGACGGCAAAAGCGAGTTCGACAATCTTATTGACGACTCTCTGAAGGAGAGTGAGCGGTCAGTCAGTCAGGACAAGGCCATGGCACAGCTATCTGCGAGCCTGGAGAAGGAACGAGATCAGCGCCGGGAAGAACGCTTTCTTTTTGTCGCCATCATTGTTGTCTTGGTCGATGGCTATCTTTTCAGCAAGATGCCGGGCTGGGCCGGACAAATTGTCATCGGACTAATCCAAGTATTCGGCCTAACTGTTTATGCACGCCACTGCGGCGTCCAAGAAGTCGAACGCATCATTGACAAGCTTTTGAGCTTCTCGCCATTTCACAGGAAGAAGAGTGAGAATCTCGAACACAAGACCGACTAACTTCGGCTCCGCACTCCGAAACGATCTGGAGCGATTTCGTCGACTTTAGATATGTTACAGCCGATGACTTCAGTCGCACGTCAAGGCGCGGCATGATCATCGGTATCTTCAATAACAAAGTTGGCGTTGGAAAGACCACGCAGCCGCAACAAGTCTCGACGGATCTGTCCTGAAGATAGAGAACAGCTCTCCGCCCTCATGCTGGCCACGCCCCCACCGTCGCCCGGTGCCGCGCCGCACACACCCCATACGCCACCAGCACCTGATCCTGCACCCACGCTTGCCAGGCGTCATAGTCGGCGGGATTCTGCGGCGGCTCGGGCAGCTCAGGGCAAGGCGTCGCCAACTGACTGTCCAGCGGCGGCACGATTCGCGGCACGTACAGCGTCGGTGAGGCCGCGCACCCGGTCAGCATCAGGGCGACAACCAGCAGGCAGAGGATTCGCATTTTCGAGCGCCTTTGAAATTTCCTTCATTTGGGCAGTAAGGGCCGGGGCCGTTCGCGCAGCAGCGCGGGCAGCTTCGGCCATTTTTTTTATGTCCGCCTCGGTTGTGGCCAGCGCCTGACGCATCACCGATAGGTCCGCCTCGGCGCGATCCAGTCGCAGATCGGCTATCACGGCATCCTTGCGCCAGCCCTGGGCCATCCAAGCGGCGCCAGCGGCCAGCGCAGCAATCAACACCATCGCAATCACTGCAAATCGGACAGGCATAGCCGCCTCCGATCAAGCGCACGGTTGTAGAGCCCCCGATAAAACTTGTCTCCCACATACGACCACACCGGCCTGCCATCTGGCGCATGTGCGAAGGCATCGCAGGCCTCGCGCCACTTTCCCGCCCACATAAGGCCCACCGCACGGCTTGCGCAAACGCGCGGATTGCCGAAGTGGTGGCCCATGTCGCTAGCAGCATCAAACGCCCCTTGTCGGATGGCGGCGGGCAGGCAGCTCGCCAATTCGATCTGCGTACCCTCCACAATGGCCTTTTCGACTTCGGCGCATTTCTCCGGTGACCAGTAATCGCCTACCACCAATGGCTCTTTGACCGTGTGCTTGGTCAGACCACGGCAAACCGTGGGTAAGCCGCCCACCAGCTTATCAGCGTAGACGACATGCTGGCCCTCCCCCTCCCAACGGCTGAGCATGCGCTCCAGATCGGGAGACAGCAGCGCGAGCGCACCAGAAGCCACGAGCCCCGCCGCAGTAGCTGCGCCCGCCCTTGCCCATTTGCTCATCGCTCACACCCCGCCCGGATTGATTCCATGCGCGCCTCATGCTCAGTTTTTTCGCGTCGGTCGCGACGGCGCTGATAAAAGAGGTTGGCGAACAGACCGCCAAGGGCGATCACCACCCCCGCCCAGCCGATCCAGTTGACCTGCGTTGCCCATCCGAGCACACCAGTGGCAGCACCCGCTTCGGTTGCACGATTTGCTGCCGTGATGGCCGCATCTTCCAGCTTCATTTTTTCTTTCCTTTGTTGTGGCATGGCTGCCTCTTTGTGGGCGTAAAAAAGCCCGCTCTAGGGCGGGCTCGGAAACAGCAAAAACACACAGGCTACTGAGCCTGCGTTTTAACGGGCGGCCGGAAAGTACCGGCGACATAGGTCCATTCAGCCTCAACGTCGTCGCCGCATTCAATCCAGTGGAACAAGGCGGCTACTGGGAAGGGGGTAGCCCCAACTTGGGCAACCCTTCCAAGGGGCTCCACAAGCGCGTATTTAGCCATCAGTAGTACTCCGTGACGATCACGACGCCCGGAGACCCGCTGCCACCAGGACGACCGCTATCACTGCCGGACGGCGATCCAGAGCACCCCCCAGACCCGCCCGCACCATAGCCAGATGCGTTCAAGCCAGGGCTGCCCTCGGCAACCGACGGGCCTCCAACCCCTAGATGCGACGACCCTCCGTTGCCAGAAATTCCGGCGCCTGCGGCCGCGAAGGAGAAGCCAATGCCACCACTTTCCCCGCCATAAGAAAGGGCGCCGATCGCGGACGCGCTCGTGGCACCTGCCACCCCGCCCGCAGCGAGTCCGCGAGTTACAGCGGCCTGTTGCACCTGCCCCGCACCTCCGCCACCGCCGCCGCTCGCGGTTAGGATTGCCCCAAAGCTGGACGCGCCTCCCGCTGCGCCCGAGCCAGATACGGCGCCGCCACCGCCCGAAGCGCCGTGAGTAACAAGAACCTCCGCGGGCAGCGCGTCAGCGCTGATGAGCGCCTCGACATACCCCCCAGCGCCTCCGCCCGCTCCAATCACTGCCCGATTGGTAGCCGTTGTACTGATCGTTCCGCCGCCACCGCCGCCACCGCCCTGCACCTGTACAAGAGCGGACTTGAGGCCTGCCGGTTTCTTCCACGTCGCATTCGACGTATAAACGCGGCGCACGACGCCCGGAATGTCTTTAATGGCTCGGGTCAGCTCTTGCGCTACAAACTCGGTAGTGGCGATGCGAGTGCTGACGTTGCCCGGCGCCTGTGTCGGCGCCGTGGGGTTTCCGGTAAGGGCGGCCGAATGCCAGAAAGCAAGTTCCCACTTAGCACCAGGGGAGCCGGGCTGAGTGGTGTTCGCCCCATCAGTGGATTTGTAGACTGCGCCGCCGTGGTACGCCATTGCGCCCAGCGGCCAGCCGCCCACAACCGCCTGCCACTTAGCAAACCCGAACAACTGCAACTCACCAAGCGCTTCCGTGACACCGTGGAGCACCCCGTTCATTTCCTGCCGTCCAACGGGGCGGGAATTGGGGTTGTCGCTCGGGAGCTCGTAATCCGGGGTCCAGCCAGCGTCCCACGATGCCTTGCCGTCCGGCTGATCCGATACAGGCAAATCTTCGCGGTCGCCGGTCGTCGCAAAAGGTCGGTTGAAAATCTTTGCCATTGTTACGCTCCAAAGCTTCCGTTTTCAAAATTCAAATGGTTAGGGCCAAAGCCCCAGGCGGGTCGTGTTTGCACTTGCCACGCAACCCCTACCGTTGACGGCCGGGGCAAAATGTCCGTGCGCTCAAGCAGCCTGCGCAGTCGGTAATCCGGTGCGGCGCTGAACATAAACGTGACGATGCTCATGTCGTAGCTATCGACCACAAAGGCCGCGCCAGGGCCGAACACGTCCTCGATCGCCTTATTGATGTTTGGCACGGTCGGCCGCATCGTGAGCTGAAACCAGCGCAACTTGAGAAGCTTTCGCGCCGACTCTTTATCTAGCCTTGTGTCGCCGTCGCGGGCGGTGCCGAAATTCCCGTTATCGAAATTCCGGTTGCTCACCCCAAACCCGAACACGCCATCAACGCGCCGCCTCTCGGAAACCTCGATCGAAACCCCGAGGATCCGCGCCCACACTGAAAGCCCAAACTCGTTGGCGGTGTCCAGGTCAAAAACGTCCTGACGCCAGTCATGCCAGAACTTGGTTTGGCTGGCATCAATCCACGCCTGATCATTGCGAGCAAGCTGCACCGCCATCGGCGCTCCCTCGTACTGCCAGAGGATCGAGGCCAGCAGGTCAACCGAGAAATCGAACTCCTGTACGCCGCTCATGCGATCACCACCTGTACAGAGCTGCGCTGAGTAATGGCGATTTTGTTGGGCGGGATCTTCAGCGTGTCGGCCGACCATACGCCCGAACCGACAACAGACCACTCAACCTTGATCACCATGATTGACGGCTCCTGCTGTCGGATAGCGCCCGCGATTTCGAATGTCGAGACATCGCTGCCCACCACAAAGCTGACATCCCCCTCGACCTCGCCATTCACGTAGCGCATGACCAAATCAGGAATGAGCGCCTGAAGGTCAAGACTGCTATCCCTGGCCGTTACGCGGATGAAAATAGGCACATCAACCGGGCGATCAAAACGCACTTCGTAGGGGCGGCCATTATTGGGGTCGCTTACCGTCACCGCTACCGCACCGTTGTAGCCACCGCCTACCGTCTTGGTCTCAAAGAGCGCGGCCGCCACCTCCGCATCTGTTCCGCCGCGCACACAAGCCCAAATGCTGTGCTTGCGCATCGGTATGCCATCAATGACAGTGTCCTGATCCGAGTAGTTTTCGAGGTAGTAGCATGACTGCACCGATTCAATGTCGTAAAGCCTGCTGACAATGGCCTCGTTGATCGAGGTCGTCTGGAGAGCCAGCGTCTTTGCCCGGCGCCTACGCAGCGCCACATCGGTTTCCTGCAACTGGCCAATCGTCGCCGCTGTCGGATTCTCAACCCTTTCCCAGCCGAGCACACTCGACGCTACCGAGTTAAGCGCCCCTGGCGGCACCGCAATCGCACCGTCAAGCGTGGCGCGGAAATTTCCCTTTGCTATGCCTTGCGCGTTGAGCACTACAGGACTCACCAGCGCGAATTGCTCGCCTGATGTGGTTTCCGCCAGAGACCCGACCGGCACGGTTGTTCCGGGCACCCCGCTGAGATTGACGCCGGTAAGCAACGACCGGATGCTGCTTCGCCGCCTGCCGCCGGTCAGCGCGACCAATGAATCAAGAAAAACCCCGCCAGCTTGGGCGGGGTTGATTTGGTTTGCCAGCTCGGCATTATTGCGCGCTATGGCGTCTCGCTCCTCGACAATCCGAGTGATTAGCTTGCCCTGGGGCGTTGCGGGATCGGTCGGCATGTCATCACCAAACACAGCCCGAAACTCTGACTCTACCTGCGCCCGCGTGTCGGCCGTATCTGCAATGACGACGCCGCGCGAGCTGATGAATTTGTAATCAGCCATCTAGTGTCACCACTCCGTAAGCCGTATTCAGAACGGCGGTGTATTTCAGCGATTCGCCATCAATGGCAACATCAAGGCTTTGCACTTCGTCCACCTCATCCAACTCCAGCAGCCGACGCCGCAGCGCGGCCTCAAACTGCGCTAGATTTGGCTGTTTGCTGAACGCCTCGCGCAGAAACGGGATGCCTTGATCGAAGGCGTGGATCATTTCGCGCTTGGCGGTGGCAGCAAAGTGCCGGGCCTCCTGAGCAACGGCGTCGATGCCAGTTTCAAGCGCTAGGTTGCCGTTGGGCAAAACAACGAAGTCGTTGTTATCTCCAGTTTTGAAGGTGATCACGCCGGGCCTCCCGTGCTGTCGTTTCCGCGCTGAACGCCTGTGTGGCTATGGTCGCTGCCTATGTTCTTGCCGTTGTGCCTGAGCGACCCGCCTGACATGTCCACGTTGCCGCCGCTTGTGGACACATTGCCCTTAATGGCGAGATTCCCGATCCACTCGGTATCAGGGATCTCGACCTTCGCCTTGGGAGCCTTAAATCGCAGCTCCCCCTCATGCAGCGATACGCAGACAGCGCCTGTCATGGACTGGATCACCAGGGCGTCGGAGTTTTCGCCGTCAATTGCCCAATCCTTGAGCGTGTCCGGGAAAAACATCGCGTCTGAAAACGAGTGCAGCCGCTCGGTGTTCGGCCAGTCCTCCTGGCCGCCACGCTGAAACATCAGCGACACGTCCCGGTCGTTGGCCTTGATCCATCCAAAGTCCCCCGGCTTGATCGGAAAGCGCACAAAGAACCCGCCGCCGCCAAACCGAAATACCGGAATATTGGGGATAGCACCCCGAGAAATCTTTCTTCCGTCAGTCGTACCCACCATGATCAGAGGCCTGACCACAGCCCGATTTATCGCGTCGTCGTAGGAGACTACGGTCGCGGGCAGCATGTCGTCGTGGTGCTCGCGGATGTAACCCTTGAGCCACGACTTAAGCACCCCGGCCAGGCTGCCCTCGTCGGCCGGGTCAATGTTTGGGCTTACAGTCTGCTGCATAGCGCGGTGTAGAAAAATGGATCTTCGTGGCTTGCCACGTCGAATTTGAGTTGGTCAACCTTGTAGCTGCCGTTAAGCGCCCGGTTGAACTTGCTCTCTAGGATCAGCTTGCCGCCAAGCACCGATTCGCCATCGATCAGGTATGTCACATCGACCCCCTTGTCGTTGGCCTTCGGTATCCCGACTAGGCCACTATTCAGGTTGAGCACCTTGACGCGGCCCGCCGTCGCTTTGCCGAAATCCTGCACGATCAGACGGTCGTCATCCAGAAACGCCCGAACGCCACCGGCTTCAGCCAGCCTGTTGATCTGCCCAAGAGCCCCGCCTGTATAGGTGTAGTTCGCGATGAGTTTGTCTAGAGCCTGGAAGTCCAACGTTGCACCTACATCCGAGGCGATGCCCGCCGCGATCTGTGACAACTTAGAAAGCGCCTGAGCGCTCTTTGAAACCACATCGCCACTTGACGCATTGCCCGTCTTTGACTTGAGGACAATGTCCACGTCTGGCGGGCTGCTCGGCTCCGCGCTGGTAATGTCACCGACGTAGATCCTAAACAATCCGGTCGATACCCGGCCCACCTCCACCACAAGCCGCTTGGGCTTGCGGTTTTTGTTGTACGGGCTCGTTTCTGTCAGCAGAAAGTCCCGCGTCTCCCGCTTGAGATTGGAGATCGTGACCGTGCATTCGTTTTGGGTGGCGTTGGCGAACTTGGTGCCGCTCGCCTTAATCCGCATCCCATCGGTGGCGCTGTAATAGTGCATCCGGCCGGAAACCTCGATCCCGACACGGATTGCCCGGAGATCAATCGTCATTGATGCCCACCTCTGCGGCTGTCAGATAAACCAGGGACTGCGAGCGCCCGAACTCCTCCCACCATGGCAAGTCATCATCACGGGTCAGGATCGCAAAATTTCCGCGCAAGCTCAGATGACGGTATGGCAGGATCGGGGCGTCCGCAATAATGCGCTGACCCTGAACCAACACCTCGCCATCCCGCGTGATGTCAGCACACATGACCGCCCTGGCGGTCTTGATAGCAAGCTCCCACAGAACGCCGTCTATCACGACGGAAAACGCCTGATTCGGGGCGCGGATAAGGTCTAGCTGAACCATTTCCGCGCCCCCCTCGCGCCACGTCCCAAAATACTGCTTTCTTCCCTCTCGCTGCCCGTCTGCTGCCCGCGCTGCACCGTGCTCGACTGGTTCTTCTTCGCCACCTTTTCAGGCGGCAAAGTCCCGTACTCTGGCTTCACCTGCAAAAACTCCTGAAGTCTGACCGGCACAGCGATAGCCATCCCAAGCTCCGGCGTCTCGTCGTGCGGTATGTCGGTAATCAGCAGGTTTTCGTATAGCCGGACTTTGGTCTGAACCGACACCAGCTTGTTTTGCTCGTGCGCCTGTCGCAGCGACTGAAAAGCATTGCGGACATCAGCCGTCAGAACAAAGTCGATCTGTACCTCGATCAGCTCACGAACAACATGATCTGATCGTTCCGTGCCATCCTCAACGGCAAACTTTGTGGCGCGCTTGCTCTCCTTGACGGACACCCGCATAGGAGAGGCGGCCTGAAACAGCACCTCTAACGTATTGGCATCCAACACAGAAACCCGCTCTTGCGTTGAGGTCGATAAGGAGTCATTTAGTCGGATCATCTAGCCACCCCGCTTGCCGAATCAGCCTGCACATTCTTCAGTTGGTCTTTGAGCTCTCCGCCAATGTCCTTACTGATGCCCTGGGCGTCTGTCGCCTGCGTCTGTACCGTCACCTGCCCCACCTGAACGTTTGTTTCTGTGCGCGAAGCAGCGGTGTTAGATATAGCATTCGACGTAACCGAGTTAACCGGGCTGGCGGCCGCCTGATTAAGCTGCGCCTGAGCCGCCCGCATGTTCTCGTTAGCCTGGGCCTCTGCGCCGTCCAGCCCCTTCGACACTGCGGTTTGAGTGACCTCGATGTCATCGCCACCGCCGAACCCGAGCCACTTGCCGATCTTCTTGATAACGCCTGAAACGTTCTCAAATACCTTGCCGATATAGGCCCAGGCATTTTTGACGACTGCCACGATGGACTCAAAAATCGAACTGATCGACTTGCCCATCGTGCCAAACGCCTGAACTGCGTTTTTGGCAAATGCGCCGATAGCACCCCAGGCAAAGTTGACTGCTTCAAGAATCCATCCGAAAGCCGTCTTGATCGCCTCGGCCATGGCCTTAACAGTCTCGCCAATGGCCGGGTAGTCTTCAGAAATCTGACCGATCAGTGAGTCATTCCCGTCAAGGAAATTCATCACGTCGTCGTACAGCAGCGCGAACAGCGTTACCAGCGCCGCAATAGGCAATGCCACCGCCAGAATTGGCGCTATGAGCGCCCACACTGCTGTAGCTGCCGCCCACGCAGCAGGCGCGAACATGACGGCCAGCACGGTCGATACGCCGATGAAGAAGCCTTTTACGAACGTCTCGTGCCGCCTGAACCAGCTCACGAACACATCGAACTTCTCTATCACCCACGTCAGCACAGGCAACAACATGTCGGAAAACGCATCACGGACGGCCCCCGTGTTTTGCTTAAGGCTGATCATCGCCTCGGTGTACCGCTGCGCACGCTCGACCGACTCTTTGGACGCCACGCCCTGCTCTTTCTGGGAGCGCATGAGCCTATCTAGCTCTTGCCGCCCCTTGTAGATCAGGTCGATGGTCGCCTTATCGGTAATGCCTGCGCCAGCCAGAAGGCTATCTGCCTTGCGCCGGTCCTTGCCCTTTACGGCGTCGGCCAGGTCGCCCATCAGTTGCATGGTCGATTTGATCTGGCCGTCCGTCGTCTTGAGCGAAACCTTCAGGTCTTTAAATGCCTTGGCCTGCGAGCTGTTGACGTCCTGCATCGCCGCGTAGGCGGTGCTGGCCAGCCCCTCAAGGGCCGACCTCGCGCCCTCCGAAGTCCCGCCAAGAAGCTCTACAGACCTGCCAAGAGCGTCAACATCGCCCACGGCAACACCAGCCGCCTCGCTGGTCGCCCGGATTTGCTCCAGAAACTGCGCCCGCTCGGCGGTGGCCTGAAGCGCTTTGGAGGCGGCAACAGCGGCAATAATCGCGCCGCCGATGCGCGTAAAGGCGCCCTTGATCTTGTCCTCCATGATCTGCGCGCGGCCTTCCGCCGTCAGCATGGACTTGCCGAACTCGTCGGTCTTTTGCTTGGACTTATCGACCGCCTTGTCCAGCTTGGAGTTGTCTGCGTCGATGATGTAGGTCAGTGCATCGAGCAACATCCTACCTCCCCTTCCCGGCCTCCAGGGCGCGGATTTCGTTGACCTTGTTGGTGGTGGCGATTTCCCATAAATCCATCGCCTCCTCAAGATCGATCAAGGTTTTCAGCTCGGAGAGCGTGGCTAGTCCCGAGCTGACGATGGCTCCAAGAA
The DNA here is from genome assembly GCF_034424645.1 of Bordetella avium. Lineage (NCBI taxonomy): Bacteria > Pseudomonadati > Pseudomonadota > Betaproteobacteria > Burkholderiales > Alcaligenaceae > Bordetella > Bordetella avium. The sequence continues at coordinate 1,274,047 of NZ_CP139969.1, read as the reverse complement.
ACGGGTCAGCATTGGCATAGCTGATTGGAGTAACTTTTCCAGCAGGCAATCCAGGAAACCGCGTTGCCCGCCGCGACCGAAAAAACCCGTGTTTTCCTCGATCATTTCGACTTCCAGTTTCAGGAGTTGGATGCCATCGACAACGTGGTTATCGATCAACGCCTGTGTGGTCAGCCGCAGCTCGCGGCCATCCACATTGACGGCCACGTAGCTCATGAGCTTCTTCATGACCTCTTCCGAAGTTGCGTAGTCGCCCAGCTTCGGAATGTTCGACAACGGGTATTTGGCGATCACCTCACGCGCCGCCGTGGCGGGCAGGCGGGAAATGATGAACTCCTTCTCTACGCCGTCGCGGTCGGCGATCATCACCGAGCGAGGTTTAATCAGATCGGCCATGCTCCACCCCCTTAAGCAGCGGACGCCGCACGAGTGCGGGCGATGTTTTGGAAAGCAAAGGCGTAGGCCTTCGACTTGATGCGGCCAGCGGACGCGGGCGAACTGCCGGGCATACCGTTCGTCATCTTCCCTTCGCTCAGGGTGATGGTGGAGCCGTCTGGATAGGTGCCCACCAGGGTGATCACATCCCCGGCGTGACGCTTATTCTTGCCAGGCCGGTTAGCGTCGAAGATCACGGCAAGGTTCTCATCGTCCTCGCTGCCGGGAATCACATTCAGAGTGATAGTCACGGGCACCGGAGCGCTGAACACCACCAGATCACCGTTCACATTCATCGCGGGTGTGGCAATGTCGATAGCGGGCAGATCAAACGGGTCAGCATCATCAGCGAATGCCGTAACAGTGAACCCGGAGGGGAAGGACACGCTGGCGGTGCAGCGCAGCGCCACACCGATTGCAGATACGTCGTGCATGTTTGGGCCTCAAATGAAAAAAGCGCCGCTTTGGCGCTTTGTTGTGTTGGTGTTGCGGCTTAGATCAGGTTGTGCGAGCCCTCGACCTTGCGAATCATGTCGCCCTTGCTGTAGACCAGCAGGTACTTGACCGCGTATTCGGTCGCGCCCGACTCATCTGTCGATTGCGTCACGTCTGCCGTGTGCCAATAGCCTTTGTTCTTCACGTCGTGCCAAGCTAAGGGATCATTCGTCATCTGGCCGATAGCCACTTTTTGCAACGCGGTGAGCGTCTTGCCCACGACCACCGTGCCATTGCGCAGCCCCTTATCGACACCACCCTGAACCAAGCTCATAACCATGCCCTTACCGTCATTGTTGGCAGGGATGCGGCCGACCGTGAGGAACAGGCTCATGATCTCGCTGGTGAGGTAGGCTTTGAGCCATTGCTCGTTTGCGTGGACCGACATATCCAGGGGCGCAGTGGCGCCGCCCATCAGGTAGCCACGCTGGAAAAACGACAGGCTCTGACCGGCATTCGCCGTCTGCCCGTAATAGTTCACGCGCCGCGCATCATAGAAATCCGCCATAGGATCGGTGGACACGTCGGCCGTCATCGTCACGCCGGGCTGGCGGAACATATAGTTGATGGTGGCGTTGACCCGCGTGTAATCCGTCGCGGCCAAGACCGCCATCGGAATGGATTCTTTGTATTCGCCCGCCGTGCCGTTCAGGATCAGCCCATTGGATGCCGTGCTAAGCAGCGCAGCGCTCCATTGATCCGCTGTCGTGGCAGACACCGGCCAATACATCTGATACTTGACGTTCTCGCCCGATACGTACTCGGCAAGCGGGAGGGCGTCCGCCAGCGCCACGGCCGCGCCGAACGAGGCAGAGCCGAACGAGTCGGTAACGTTCTCGGCTGCGCGGAACGCCTCCAGCGGGGAAAGCGCTGCTGAGCCGGGCGACTGGATCGCCTGCGGGCCTTGCAACGCCATGAGATCGCCGATATCCGGGGCAGCAGCCTTCTGGATGGAGACAGCGCCCGGCCCTGCAACAGCCGAAACAACAGTAAACGCGCCAGTGAGGGCGTCATAAGAGACCGTCGCGCTCTGGCCAGACTGCTCGTTTGCGGCGGCCGCAATCGCCGCCGTCACAAGCTGGGCGACATTGGTCAGGCTCGTTGCCGCAGACAGATTTATGCCGGTAAGCACATAGGCATTTTCGCCCACGTTAACAGACAGGTTGCCGCTCAGGACTTCTTTAAATTCTTGCAGCGTGGTGGCGCTTCGGTAGCCGTACACGCGACCAGGCCGAGCTACGTCGGGGTAGGCGGCGAACTGGAGTTCAGGAGCCTGCGATGCAGGCGCCGGGCTGATATAGGAAAAATACTGGAGCGCAAACGCCGCCTCGGGCGAGCCGCTGCCGAAATAATCTTCTGCGCCGCCAGGCTTGACCGAAATGATCTTGCCAACCGGCACACGTGGGTCAGTGGTAAATCGGCGCCCGACGAGCTGGCGTTGAGCGACGGCATTCGCGCCCGAGACCGAGCTGATGATCCGCACATAGCGGGACATTTTGATAGACATAGCTTTCCTCAGAGGCGATGGATGCTGGACTGCACCCGCGTAACGTGGGGCGTTTCCTGCGTGATGCTTCTCTTGTGGGTGAATATGACGGTGAAATTCGGGTTGAATTCGAAGTCGTCGCGCTCGTTGAGAAACGACGGCTGAAGGATTTCGGAGGGACGCTGCACACCTACGCCGACAGCGGACATGCGCTGAAGGAAACGCATCGACTGGATAAGCCCGCGCACCAGCGCGACAACGTCTGAGGCCAGGAGCTGCGCATCGTTTCGCACGTCGTCCATAACGAACGCCTGAAACTGATACATCGGCGCGTCAATCTGGGTTTCTTTGGCGACTAGGCCATGAGCGTGATCAAGGTACTTACGCGACTGCCAGCCATGTTGCCCGGTACCCACCGGAAAGAAATACACGCCATCGTCAACGCGCCCTTGCTTGGATGGCTCAAAGGCGGCCAGCACTGGGAGCGTTACACCTTGCTCGCGCAACAGGTCGATCAGCGCTAGGCGTACTGCCGCTTCAAGCTCTTTCTGGGTCATAAGGCCCGGCCTCCACGCAAAGAATGCCCTTCCAGCCATCGAGCGCATGCCAGTCAGTCACGCCGATAACGTCATAGCGTTTGCCGCCGAGTACCAGCAAGTCCGGCGCCGCGCCGCGCTGAACGCCGCTGATATCCCGAGCTGTGTATAGGTTGAAATATCGTTGCGAAGCGTCCAGCCCAAGATTGCGAATGGTCGATTCAGACGCGGGCTGCCAGGAGCCCTGTATGGTCTCGACGGGGTAGTACTCGTTGATATGCTGCCCCCGAGCATTCTGGAATCGCGCCTTAAAGCGCAGAAGCCCTACGGATTGCATCTGAATGACACTTGCTGCCAGGCCCAGCAAGTTAATGCCTGGGATCATGATTTTTCCTCCACCTGGTAGGTGACGGACTGGATCATCAGCCCGGTATCGACCAGCGGTTTTTTCGACACGCCAGGGGTTTTCTTTCTGGATTGCCGCGCCTGCAACGTGGACTTCTCCAAAGGTGGCGAGACAACTTTGCTGATCGCTCTAGCAATGTCCCCCGCAGCCAGGGCGCCGACTTGCTCGAAGCCATGTTGCGCTGTGACCTCTCCCTTGATGACGCCCATCATTACCCCGGCGACTTGCTTCGCCCAGGGCAGCTCACGGGCTTTCACGGTAGGCCGCATAAACGGGCGAGCCGGGATGTTCCCCTGCGGATAACCGAACTCTTGGATTGCAGCCACGTAAGCGACAGGCGTACCGTCCGGGTACTGCGCGGTATCGAAAAAGCCAACCTGCACGCTCTTAGCGGACACTTCTGCCAGCGCCCTCTTCAGCCGCTCAGTACCGCCCGCGGACTTGGTTTTCATCGCACGCGCCCGCCGCGCACAGACAGCCCGCCAACATTGCGAAAGGCCGCCCGCTCAGGCAGACCGCCGACGTACATGCCGCCCGCCGAACATGCGCGGCTGAGCGCCTGAAATTGCTGGCCGTAGGGTGTCTGATTAAGCCAGTGCGCCCAGGAGCTGCCCGCAGGAGGCGCCTGAAACGAAACGCTTACCTTATCGATGGTGGCTGAAGCCAGTGCGCCGGGGGCCGAGTTTCCTACCTCTGCATTAGCCCGCAGTTGCAGCAGGTGCGCCGTGACCAGCATCCAAAGCTTGTCATTGCAGTCGCACCCGTGACTACTGACGTAGCACTGCCCCCAATCCGCCACCGCAATAACCACCTCGTCCGTAACGCTGGCGAACGCCGGAAAAATGGCGCGAAACTGCGTAAGCGGAAAGGTCATGTTATTCAGCCTTGGGAGCGGCTGCTTTGGGATTGCGCTTCTGCACCGTCGCGGCGGTATCCTGGGCGCCCTTGTCGGCGGCCTCAAGGTTCTTTTCCGCGAAGCGCTCGGGGTCGCTCTGGCCGTGGTCAGCGGTGACGAACCCGTTTTTCGCGTGAGCCTGGAAAATGATGTTCTGCTGGAGCAGCTCAAAATCATTCTCTTCAATCCGCGTGACTTTGCCCTTGGGCGTGACAAGCCGCTTGTCCGCAACGTTCGCGCCGCCGTTGATCTTGATATTGCGGCCGTCAGCCAGTGCGTAAAGCTGATCGGCGCTCAGAGTGCTGTAGATGTAGATGCTCATTTCGGCCTCAATATGAAAAAGGCCGGAGCAAAAGCCCCGGCCAAGCCAGTTTCTGAACGAAAAAAAACCGGTTAACCCGGTCCGTTATCGTCTGTGGTCGCCAGCCCTATTAGGCGCTGATGGTGCGGCGAGCAAACGCCCAGGGACGCAAAACGAAGATGCCCGCTGTGGCGTTGATCGCGTCCTCGATATAGCCCTTGATGCGGTTCTCGCTGCCCAGCACCTGATAGCGCACCGGCACAGCCTGTATCAAGCTGGCGCCAGTGATGTCGGATTCGTCGGCGTCGCCTGCGTTTTCGACAAAGAGGTACACCACGTCCAGGCCACCGTTCGCGCCCTTGAATTCAGGCGTAGTGACGATGTTCAGCTTCGGGAAATTCTCGGTGAGCCATTGGCGGAAGGTCATGCCAGAGGCGGCCGGGCTGTACTTGCTGAAAATCGCCCGGTAGCCCAGCGGCAGCACCAGCTTCAGCGTCATCGAGTCCTGGAAGTTGCCGCCGAATTGCGACTCCAGGGTGTTGATCATCTGAGTGAACTCGGTTACGAGCTCGTCGAAAGTCGCGGTAAGCCAGGGCTTCGCGGCAGTCGAATAAGGCGGCAGGCTCGGATCGTTCAGGAGACCATAGACGTTGGTTTCGGGATCGCGGAAGCCATAGAAGCCGACTTGGTTGCGGCTGATGTCCAGGGACTCTGCCGATGCCTTGCGCTTTTCGTCGGCGGTTTGATAGCCGATACGGCCCTGGCGCTCTTCTTCCAGCTTGCCAACCGAGAAGCCCTGTTCGAAGCGCACGAGGCCGCGCGATTCGATGGACTGTCGGTAGTCGGCCAGAGGGATGTTCGTGGTGTCGCCGTACAGCTCAGCATTGGCGGCGGGCTCAGCAACGCGCACGTTGATCGTGTCGTCCGACCAGCTACCGACGGTCGTAATGCCTGCGATCTCGTCAATGTTGCGGATTTGGGTGACGACGCGGACGGTTCCCGGCAGCCACGTTTGCAGCATGTGCGCAAACATAACGCCATTGTTCGCAGCCGGGCCAGTGAGTGCCGAGTCCATCGCACGGATGCCGATGCCCAGGTGCCCCAGTTCTTCAAAACCAACCTGACTGTCACGGGTCAGTTTGACCGGGCCACGTTTGACAGCAAGCGAGCCGGTCATGTGCATGTGCACAGCGGATTGAGTCTTTGCCATGTTTATTCCTTTTTCTTAGGCAGGCGCGTTAACCTGGCCGTTGAGGGCGATCACCGCCAGGCGCGGCGTTTCGGCGCTCGGAGCGTGACGAGCGATGTAGGCGCCGGGGATCTGCGTACCGGCAGTCCCGGCCGAGATCGTGCCGTCAGCGCCGAAGGAAACCGGGTCGCCAACCTTGCCAGCGTTCGCCAGCTCGACATACACCTCACCCATCGAGAGAAACTCACCCACGCTCGCATTGCGGGCGTAGGCAACGTCTACCGCGTAGGTCTTGGGGCTGATCAGGATGCCAGCGAATACACCAGCGCCGCCGACTTGAACCGTGTCGGTACCGGCCTTGTGGGTAAAGGCGCGGCCAAACAGATTCTTGGATTCGTCTGCGGAGTTGATCACCGCAGCGATGGCTCGCGTAGGGCCGTCATGGCTAAGGTTGCCGGGCAGGCCGGAGATCAGGACGGATCGTGCTTGATACGGGATGGTCATGATTATTCGCTCCCCCAGAGTTTGGCGGCGGTGTTGGTGGCGGAGCCCGTCTTACTGTCGGACACCCGTTTTTCGCTGTCGGGTTTGGCGCCTTGCAGATAGCCGTTCAGGACATGCAACGCGCTATCGCTCGTCACGCTCAGGCCGAGTTTCTTGGCTGCGTAAGTCGCAACCTCTTGGGCCGACGCCATCGAGCTATGGTCGAACACTCCAATGTGCGGCGTCACACGCTGAGCCAACTTATCGCGCTCAGCGATTTGCTTGACGATGGCATCGGCGCTCGTCACGGGCGCGGCGGGCTTGGCCTGGGCGCGTTTGATGACGGCTGTAGCGGCATCGGCCGCAGCCTTGGAGTGCTTGGTCTGGATGCCAGCGAGGCGGGCTTGCGCGGAGCGAAGTTTGGCGATGCTGTCAGCGGTCGGCGCGGCTTGCACTTCCTCGGCGGCCGCTTGGACTTCCTCCACGGCAGCTTGCGCTTCGGTGACGGCCTCCTGAGCGGCAGCGACGGCTTGCGTGGCCTGCTCAGCCGATGCGGCGGTCTGCTCGGCTGCGCTCTGCGCTTCCGGCGTCACGGCGTCCGGCGTTTCGTATTCGGGCTTCTTGGTGGGGTCTGCTTCCGGGTCGTCGTCCGAGCCAGCGGGGGCTTTTTCCGCCAGTGCTTGCACGATCAACTCCCGGATCTGCTGAATGTTTTCGGGGGTCAATTCCATGTTGATGAACTCCGCTGAGTCGTAGGTTATGGTTAGGCAGTCCTGTACAGCCAAGTCCGGCCCCGTCCTGCCCTCTTTCACGGTTGCCAGATGATTAAATCGAAGGTCGCGCTGAATGGCGTGATATCGCTTGCCATCAAACGTACCCTCGGTGAATTCGTACCGACAGCGGTAGCTCGGCGAAAGCTCCACCTTGCCGCGGTCGATCAGGTCTTTCATGAACTCCGAATAGACCTTGATGCTGTTGCGCAGATATGGGTACTCGAACCGCGCCGTCTCGCCCGTGGTTCCCTGCACTCCCTTCTTTTCGGCCGGCGTCCCGTCCTTGCCCAAGAACTCGTGCTCATCGATCCAGGGCACCAGATTGGCCGATGCGATGGTCTCCGGCTTCTCCAGCTCTTCCTGGGGCCGGTACACCTGGTAGATGCGGTCAGGATCCGACGCTCCGATCTCGCGCCCCAAATACGGGAAGACCCCCACCTTGGTGATAGGGTTGTCCCTAACCAGCAAAAAGCCGTTTACGTCAGTTTGTCGATTACTCATTGAGATACCCGCTGAAGTCGATAACGGGGCGCATCCGGCATTTGCAATTGATGAGCTGGCCCGGTAGGCCGCGCTCGCCGGTTGTCTTGTCGATAATGGGCGGGTTATCCATGTCGAACACCTGCCCGTCGTATTCCACATGCAGCGACCTGGGTTCAAAGCCCCCGCCGCTGTGTATCCACTCGAATTGCCGGACGCCCGCTGATTTCATACGCTCGTTGTTGATCGCGGTGCTCACCTTGCGCGTCTGGTCTACGGCGATCAGGCGGGCGCGGTCTTTCGTGACCTGCCCGAGCTTCTGGATTTCCTCGAAGATCGTCGCCGTGCCCTGCCCGCCCGATTGGATCGACCGCAGCACAATGCCCTGTATCCGCTCTTGGAACTTAGCCGGGATGCTCTTGATCAAGCCGACATTCTCGGCGGTGCTCGCCTGCATCTTGACCGCTAAATTGGCGGGCATCTGAGGCGTCTTGATTGTGAGCCCGCCCGACATTTCGCGCAGAGAGGCGGCTAGGTTCTGCTTGGCGAATCTGTCAACCCGGCCGAGGAACTGGTCAACAATTGAGCCCGCACGACTGCCAAACTCGCGGCTCCACTTTTTGCCGAGCGAGGCCAGCAGCCGCGTGGCGTAGGTCGTGGGGCTTGCGTCCTGCGTGATCTCAGGATTCTTTGCGTACAGGCGCTTTAATTCGCGCCCGTACTCCTCGATCATCTCGGCAATAAGGCGGCTCATTCGCTCTCTGTACTGCAACTCCGCTGATAGCGGGTGAGCGAGCGCCGCGCCCTTAAATTGCTGCGCCTGGCGCTCCTGGCCCCACTGCTGGCGGCGTTTGGTTAGCATTTTCTTCGCCATCCGTGAACTCTGCCGCCTCTATGTTGTGGTAATCGTTGTCCCGGTCATTGCGAACGCGCTCGCGGATGTCAGCCGCATCGATGGCTCCTGTGCCGATCAACACCGCGTCCCTGTCCGCCTTGATCTTCTCGATCTCGGCCGACTCCTTGCCGGTCGGGCTATCGAGCGGGAGCCACTGAATGGAAATCTTCGAGGGCAGATCAATACTGTGCGACTTGGCGACGAGCGCGTAATGCCGCTCGAGAAGCGGGCTCATATCGTTGGCCTGGATGCTCTCCAGATCCTCCCGATAGACCGCATGCTCGTAGTCCCCCGTGGCGTTAAAACCCTTGGGCTGAGTGCCGAGCAGCTTGGTGGCTGGCACGTTGGCCACAGACGCAGAGAGCTGATACTGCGTCATGATTACCGCGTCCACATCGCCTAGCGCTGTGTCGAACTGCTGGATGGTTTCATCCGCGCCGCCGACCTTTACACCGTAGTTGTCACGAATGGACGCCCAAGCAGCCAGGCTCTCCTCAAGCTTTTCTCTGTTCGCAAGCGCGTCATCAGACACGCCTACCGAGGTCAGTCGCTTGGTCATCAGCAACTGCGGACCTTCGTTGGCGCTGCGCTCGGCGCAGTAGGCCCGCTCCATCATCCGCTGCGGAACGCTCACGCCCATGAAACGGTACGTGGGCTTGAGAAAGTCCGGCACCGGATAAGGGACGAATATCCGCAGATGCGACTTGTGATAGACCCTGTCCTTGATCCGCCAATAGGTGGGCTCGTAATAGCTCTGAGAGGCCGGATCGGAAAGGTTATCTTCGGTCAGCTCAGGCGCAACCCAATTGGGGTCAATCTGAGACATGCCCATGTAAGAGCCGGGCGCTACGCCATCCAGGTTGAACGGGTTCTTGTAATACTCGTCCGGGTTTTCCGTGCGCACTTCAAACAGCACGATCCGTCCGCCGTAGACGCGGCCAAAGTGGATCATTTCGCGCAGGTTCTGCGTCACCTTAAAGCGCCCGTCACTATCCCGCAGCGATTCCGACACTTCATCGGAGCCGCAGGTGAGCAAATAGCCCTTGCGCACCGCGTCACGCGCTGGCATCCCGCAGGCCTTATCAATCAGCCAGTTGGTGGCCAGCATCGCGCAGACTTGATAGCCGATGAAATGGCTGCCGACCGCGAAAAATCCAAGCTGAGCCTCGTTCGCGCCTATCGACATCCCGGGCTTCGGGGATGGCGCTGGGCCAATGTCGGCGCTGTCAGACGACACACCAGGAGCGCCGTGAGGCTGCACAAACTCCGGCATCACGAACAGATTGCGGACTTTCTTGCCTAGCGGGTGCTCGGGCAGCCCCCGGCGCTTTGCTGGCTTTGCCGCCTCGGCGGCGGGCTTGCGCTTGAAAAATTTGGGGAGTTTCATCCGAAGAATCCGCGTTTCATTGCATTGAGTTCGTTGAACGCCCTGGAGGCGGCATCGACTTGATCGTCATATTTCCCAAACGGGAAGTAGCGGCATTCTTCGGTGAAAGCCCGGTTCCACTCCCCACGAAGAAGAAGCACATTGCCCGCGTTAATCTGGGAGGCAAGCGGCGTTGCTCGCGTCACCTTGTCGCCGCTCTCGGGGCTGAACCTGACGCTATGCCCAGCAAGCAGCTTTGTAAATGCCACTACCTGGCTCTTACCGGCCTGCCCAGGATCTTGAGGCAATGACTGCCTGACCTTGTTCATGCCGTCGCCGTCCGCCGTGTTCTTTATCAGCGCGTCACGCTTGTTTGTCTCGTACTGCTCGCGGCGGCAATCGGCAATGATGAATCTCCCGTCGCTCAGCTTTCCGATCTTTACGCCCGCCGTGAAGTCTCCAGACGTTGATGCGCCCAAATCCCAACCGCGAACCCAAGACACACCGCCTGCGGGAACCGCGTCCACCACCGGCATGATGTCGGGCTGTATCGTCCCGCCAGATGGCGGCGTCGGGGTCTGCCGGTACTGCCCCGCAAACACATACGGGGCGGCCTTTTCCATGCGGGCCAAATCTTCTGCGCTGTGCTTCTCGGGCCAAAGTGGCGTACCGTCATCATTCCAGGCGGATAGACACAGGTGATCCCATACCTCACCGTTTCCGCCCGCTACCGGATCGCCCCGTCCGTTTGGGCCTCTATCGCCCAATAGCCAGCCTGCCAAGTCCTCTTCATGCAACCGTTGCATGATGATGATGATTGGAGTGTCCGGGCTGTTCTTGCGGCTCTCTACGGTATTCTGAAACCAGTCAATGACGTTTTTCCGCATGACGCCGGAATTTGCCTCGTCGGCCTTGTGGGGGTCATCAATGATGATTGCCCCGCCGAAGCCATCCCGAAGCTTGCCAGCGCCAAAGCCGGTAATGGTGCCCCCGGCGCCCGTGGCGTACATCACGCCGCCCTGCTCTGTTTTCCAGTGATGTTGCGCATCACTTGCCAGAGCCACGCCGGGGAATACTTCCGCATACGCCTCATGCTGGATAACGCCGCGCACATTGGCGCTATTGTTTACGGCAAGGGCGCTCGAATAGCTTGCATGGATAAACTCGCAGTCAGGCGAGCGACCGAAGCACCACGCAATGAAGTTCACCACCGCCAGCTCGGTCTTAGAGTAGCGAGGCGGAACGTTGATGATTAGGCGCTTCGTCTTACCCTGATAGACACGCATCAGCGCATCGCATATCAGCTTATGGTGCGCCGCCTTCTGCCACAGATACCCCTTGCGCTGAAGGAACATCCACCGGCTGAAGCTGTACAAATCCTCGCGTGACCAGCCGATTGCAGCGATTCGATCAGCAGGGCTAAAACTTGTCTTGGACACTTTGAACGGCCTTCCTCAGCTCTTCCGGGCTAACCGTCACCGTGGCTATGGGCCCGCCACCAGGGCCGGAATGCTCGATCACCTGCTTATCCAGTCCGAGCAGCTTTGCCTTCCCCATCGTCGCCGCGACAGCAGCAGACGATTGCGCCGTCTCAGCAGACAGGGCGGCTTGGCGGGCTTCTTCCAGCTCAGCCAGGAGGTCATCCACAGTCAACTTGTGGCGCTCGACGTGCGCGGCCTGTATCTCCGCAACCCTTGCGGCAATCTTGCGGTTGTCCAACAGATCCTTCGCTGTGCGGTTAACCGTCTCCGGCTTCATTCTCTCGGCGCTATACGCTCGCCGGTACGCCTCGGAGGCATTGCCCGTCTCCACATAAGCAAGGGCAAAGGCCTCCTGCTTTGGTGTCAGGGCCATTTGTAATGCTCCAAATAAAACCCGGCGCTTGGCCGGGTCAGTGAATTACTTGCCGCAGCGCAGCGAGTTGATCGCCTGCATCCTTCATGTCAGCCATAGCGTGGGCCGTGAAAATTGCCAAGTCGCGGCAGCCGCGATCAAAGTTCGGCAAGCCACTTGCCCACTGGAACGCAAAATCCGCGTCGCCCACCTTACGACCAAGCCGTTCAGCCATCGCATCACTAAAGTTCGCCAGTGCCATGTACACCAGCACAATCGGCAGGTCATCGCCTTCGATCTTCATCTGTGCCCGATCAGCCGCCGTGTGCCACAGAGCCTCAATCTCCTCGGTAGGCAGGTCGATGCCGTCGTCAAACAGGTCAAAGTGCATTTCACTGGCAACGCCAACTAGACTGAGCGAGTCCATGATTCACACCTCAAAGCGGACTGGAAATAAAAAAGCCCGCACGCAGCGGGCAAACCCATGAGAGGCGGGTAAATCTATGCGAGTCGTAACGGGTGCTGGATGCGGGCCATCAGATCGGCACATCGCTGTTCAAGCACGGGCTTTTCTCGCTTGCGATCCAGCATCAGCCGGGAACCCAGCGAGGCGCGAGCCTTGGAGTCTGCATCGGTAGCCAGCAAGGCGTGCATCTGCTGCCACAGCCCCTCACGGCCCGACCGGATGTACTCAGCCATCGAATTGAACGCCTCGATGAACGACTCCTTGACGGCGGCGGCTGCGCGACCCGTGAAGCCCATCACCAGGAACATAAACCCGTCCTTGGTCATCTGGACAACTGGCTCGGGCTTTCCGTTCGCTAACCCATTGATTTCAAAGCACTGCGCAAAATTGCGCGCCCTGAAGTCAGCACTACATTCCAGCAGCCGAATGGCTCGCAGCACGTCGCGGTGCCGCTTTTTGAATCTTTCGGCCACGCGGCGGGAGTCGGTCACGAGCCGATCACCGGCCAGCGAGACCATATCTTGCACTTGAGTCAAATCCATATCGCACCTCTCAGGCGTAGAAAAACAAAAACCCGCCGAAGCGGGTTCTCATGCCGGTCTTTGCCGACTGGAATATTTTTGTTTGCGGCGAATGGTGGCGAAACTGCACCATCGTCATACCAAACAACACAACTAAATGTATGCACAAAAAATGATTGCATTCCTTATTTAATGTGCATACAATAACTACATGAACATCACATTCGACCCCGCCAAAGACCAGAGCAATCAGCGCAAGCACGGTGTTTCTTTGGCGGCTGCTGAAGCGTTCGAGTGGGACGGTGCCCTGGTGCGCGAAGATATGCGCCGCGAGTATGGCGAAAGCCGCATGATCGCCCTGGGCTATATCGATGTCCGCCTGTACTGCGTCGTATACGTGGACCGTAACAACGAAAGGCGCATCATCAGCCTGCGCAAGGCAAATTCAAGAGAGGTGAATCTTTATGCCCAAGCTTAAGCCAGGGACGGTCGTCCCCACCCGCGAAGAAGATGAGGCTATCAACCGAGGCATAGCCGCCGATCCTGACACCTACGAGCTCAGCGCCGCCGATCTGAAGCAGATGAAGCGCATGGGGCGCCCAAAGGCCGAAGTCACGAAGGAGCGAATCACCATTCGCTTGTCGCCCGACGTGCTGGAAAGCTTCCGCGCTACAGGTGCAGGCTGGCAAACTCGCGTTGATGCCGCGCTGCGCGACTGGCTAAAGACGCATGCGCCTAGTTGATCTCTACAGCACCGGCCGGCGATAAGCAGTCACTTTCTCATAAGGCGTGGAGGCACATCGCATCCCCAATACTTTTTCCCGTCCTTGCTGAGATTCCAGGCGTGCGCACCAAACTCAAGGGGATGACGTGGCATTGAGTAAGGATCGGTTTGCAACCGTTGGCGCTCCGCTTTTCGATAAGCGCGATGCCACCGTTGCTTATCGAACTTTTCACTACGCGCTGTAGTGATGCCTGTTATCGGCGTATTCCGCCTGCTTCTGCTCATTCCGCGCTCCATTTTCATATGCCAAGCGCAGCAAAGCCCGCGAACCTTTCGGCTGGCGGGCTGCAATTTGTTGGGACGTAGTAATCCGTGCGTGTATTTTACGGTTTTTGATACGGTTGCGCCAAACTTGATGTTACGGTTTTCGAGCAGCTGATAGCCGTGACATCCACCCACCAGTACTCGCCATCAGCCCCGTACTCTACCTCTCCCCTCGTGCTGCAAACCTGCCCAGACAGTTCTAGCGATTTCAGAACCCGATGAACACCGATGCGGACAGAAGATCTCTGTTGAGCTGTCGCTCGGGGGGCCGCATGGTTAACGATTTGCCGAACTTTGAACCTGCGCCCTGGAAACGCTGCCATCAAGTCAATCACCTCCCGCGCATACTTCATTCAAACATCCTCCACACCTGAATCTTGAAACTGCCCAGCGCAATCTTGTAATAGGCCGCCGGAATGCCGATGAGCTGGCTCGCTGCCTCCTGCCGCTCCTTGATGGTCATGTCGCCGTATTCCCGTCTGCGCGTGTACTCGGCCTGGATGACGCGCCGCTCGATCAGTGGCAAGGCTTCATACAGCGCGTGTACCTTATGGGCCCGGTCGTAGCAGATCGGGATTAGCCCATCGCTGCCCTCGTCGTCTGGCTGCCGCGGAAATTCGCAAACCACGGGTGCGCCGTGATCCGGGCGGCCAGGCCCAGGCCACTCTCCCTCCCACTGCGAACGCGCCCAGTTGTGCAGCTCGTCCTCGACCCAGCGCGGGATAGCCGAATCTGCGGCGGTTCTACGCATTACGGATAACTCCGCACAGAGGGCGAGCCCAAAGCTTTCAAGCTCGGCTCAGCCTGCTGGCTGCGCAGCGCCGCGAATCGCATAGCTGCGCTGGGCGTATAGATTCGGCGTTGCACTTCCACTTTCGGCGCGGCGGCAGCTCCCATCCAGGCGCGGATCACAAGGTTAGGATCGCCGCCCCGGTACGCTGGCTCAATCCTGCGGATCTCTGAAGCTACGCCCTCAGCGTTCTGGCGGAATCGGTTGAGCTTGATGCCCATACCGCGCAGCCGCTCTACCGCCGCCTGGCGCCAATAGCGGTCAGATTGCTCAACTGTTCTCGGGTGTCCCATTACGCCGCTCCGATATTTGAGTGATTGATGCCCCGCCGCGTAGCCCAGGCCCGGTATGCCTCGTCGAACGTCGCCCGAGGACTGGGGCCGATATGGGCGCACCAGACGAGCCACATGCCGCGCTCCTGCCGTGCTCGGGGTTTCTGGATGATCGTCATACGCCCTCCTTGAGCGATTCAATAGTTACGCGGACAAGCCCGCCCTTCTCCTTGGCTCCGAGCACCACGGGCGCGAAGTGAAAGCCACGGTCATTCATACCTAGCGCGTCCGAGATTCCGTCTGTGGCCGCCTTCATCCGTGCGGCCAAGTTGTCCCGGTCGTAGGCTCTCGCAGTCGGCGGGCAAAACTCGTAGGTGATGCGCACACCTCCGAGGCGGTCAAAGCTCTCTGCGTGGCGCAGCGCCCTCATGGTCGTCAGGCACGCCGCGATGCGGTAGACTTTCTTCGCTCGGGAAATAGACGCCCAATGGCCCCGGAAGTTGGGGCTCAGCTCTTTGGGCGGCCAGGAAAGTTCAATCTGTATCTGTTCCATTCAATCCCTCAGTGCGCTGTATCTGGCTGCCGGTCGCGTGGGCTGGCTGTTCTTGGCTTGGGCCACCGTCTGATGGTCGGCATCCAGGAAGCGGGAGTGCTGCCCCTGGAACACCAGGAACACCTCACCCAGCGGACCCATACGTTGTTTGCGAATCAGCACTTCGGCTAAGCCCTTAAAGGCGCTGTCCGGGTTGTAGTAGTCGTCCCGGTAGGCCATGAGGATTACGTCCGCGTCCTGCTCAATGGCGCCCGATTCGCGCAGGTCGCTCATGATCGGGCGCTTGTCGGGCCGCTCCTCGACCTTGCGCGAGAGTTGGGATAGCAGGATCACCGGACAGCTCATTTCGCGGGCCAGAAGCTTGAGCGAGCGAGTAATGCCGCCCAGCTCCTCATTGCGGTTGCCGCCCTCGCCCCGCATCAGTTGCAGGTAGTCGATCACGATCAGATCCAGCTTCCCTTGGCGCTGGCGCACTTTGCGGGCAGCAAGCCGGATTCGTGCAACGCTGGCCATGCCAGGATCGTCAGCTATCACCAGTCGCTGATCCTGCAATCGCCCGAGCGCGCCGGTCAGCCGCGTGTAGTCATCCGGGCTCAGGCGGCCGGAACGGATGCGCTGCGTGTCGATCTCGCCAAAGCGAGCAACGCTGCGCTCTGCCAATTGCTTGGCGTCCATTTCCAGGCTGACTACCAGGGCCACGCCGCCAGCTATCGCTACGTTTTCGGCAATGTTCACGGCCAACGTGGTCTTGCCCATAGAGGGTCGGCCCGCCACGATAATGAGGTCTCCCGCTTGCAAGCCGCTGGTCTTGTGGTCAAGGTCGGCATAGCCGGTAGACAGCCCTGACAAGCCGCCTTCACGATCCTGCCGGGCCTCGATAGAATCAAGCACGCCGGTCAGCAAGTCGCCAATTTCCACCGGCTCCCGGCCAGCCACTCGGCTATCTGCAAGAGCCATCACCATGCTGGTGGCTTGCTCTACCAGTGCCTCTGGCTCTGCGCCGCTCTCTGCTGCCAGGGTGGAAATGTCGCTGCCCAGTTCGGCCACCGACCGACGGATGCGGTGGGCACGGACAATCTCCCCGTACCGGCGCACGTTCGCCGCGCTGGGTACGCTGTGGGTAATCGCATCAAGGTAGGCAAAGCCCCCTGCCGCCTCACTGTTGCCCGCAGCGCTCAAGGCTTCGAACACTGTCACCGGGTCGGCAGGCAAGCCACGATCCAACAGGCCAGATGCCGCACTGAAGATCAGCCTGTGGTCGTGCCGGTAAAAATCGTCAGCGGTCAGCAGGCCGTCGAGGCGCTCCCAGGCCCGGTTATCCAGCAGCAAGCCTCCCAAAACGCATTGCTCGGCGTCGGACGAGTAGGACAATGCGCAGGATTCGTCAGTTGCCATCCGTCTGCCCCTGGGTGGCTGCCAGAACTGCATTGAAAGTAGCGCCTTTTGTGGTGCCAAACAGGTTCTTCAGCACCACCCCTCGATGCAGCACGATATCTGCTGTCAACGAAGCATCCGCTGGCCCCTCCTTGAGCTTCCCACCCCAAGAGATGCTATCGTCGTCAACCGCCTCCGGGCGGAAATCATCATCGTGCAAATCCAATACAACGCCGAGACGCATGGCTATTCCTTTAAACGAAATCTGGCTGGTGACCGTAGACAACTACGAAGATCCAACGTCCTACGGGGTGTCGGTTTCTACGGCGGAAAACATTCGAGAGGCTGGCCTTCGAGCTTTTGCGGCTGGCGTTCGCTTGGAGAGCTTCGCAGTGCACTTCTGCTCGAATGAGCAAGAGGCAAGGGCATTCGCCCGTGCGCTCCAAGAAACCAGAAACATGTCGAGCGATGCGATCCTGAAAGCCGCCAGACGGCCGACATAGCGCAGTCATGCCGCCTCCTTGAGGTGAATTTTCTTGGCCTGGATGCCCACGGTCGTCAGGCTGAAATTGCCCTCGGCAGTTGCGTACCAAAGCCGGTAGTAGCCCTTGGTCACGTAGTTCAGAAAATGGCGTCGCCAGTCAGCCTGCAAGCGGCGTTCGTTCGCCCCTCCGGCCAGATGCTCGCCCTTGAAAACCTCCCAGGCCAGTTGCACAAAGTCCATCGGCAGACCCGTACCGTCCACGTACTCCAGCAAGGGCTGGTAGCCACTGATCGCCGTCTCGCCTGCCTCACGGCATTGGTCGATGAAGGTTTTCAGAGTGCAGCGAACCTTGCGTTCCCGCTTGGGTTTGCCAGCCGAAGGCAGGCCGGGCTCATCACCCCCCGGCGACGGGGGGTTGGGGGGTATTTCTTTGGATTCAGGATTCAGGAATCCGGAATCAGGAATCAGCCCGGCTGGTTCCGGTTCGGGGTGTTTCTCGCACTGTTCTTGCATGGTGCTTGCACAGTGCTGGACAGGTGCCGGTATTTGGCTGGCAGATTCTTTAATGTGTGGGTTCTGGTGCTTAGTGAAGTTCCGAACCTGAATGAACCGATCACCGCCCACTTCGTACCGCAGAATGAAACCGTGCTTACTTAAGTCTTGCAGCAAGCTATCGACATCACAGTCGTCATACGGCAGAACCTCGGCCTTGATGCGGCGGGGACGATCTTCCAACCGCCCCTCTCGATCCGCCATCGTCCAGAGGCCGATAAACAACAGCCGGCCTAACGGGTTGATATCCGCCAAATCATCGTTCGCAAAGAAACTGGGCTTGATGTTGCGTGCTCTTGCCATTAAAATTTCTCCATCAGTGCAGTACCGAGGCCGCTCTTGCCAGCGGCCTTTTCTTTTTCTGCGTCGCCATTTACCAAGCGACACAGGGGCTCAATCGCATTCCGAAAGTGCAACTCCAGCTCGGGAGACCATTGCGCTGCCTTCATCAGATCCGCACGCACCCCGTCCAGGTACACCCACTCACGGCGCCATCGCTCCTCTTTAGGAATGCCCCCTTGGTCGTGGTGCCGATGGCAGGCCGGGCACAGCGGAAACACCAAGCTGTCGCATGCCTTCAGCCCCATACCTTTGGTGATATTTGCGTGTGCCACTTGGCATGGCCCATTTCGGCCGCAGTTGGCACACTTCATCTTTGCCACTCGCCGACGGTGTTCCTCGCTGCGCAGCAATGATGGGATCTTGTGACCCGGCGGGCGGTAATAGCCCATGACGATCTCGACCTTGCGGCCAAGACCTTCGCCCCGGTCAGCCTTGGTGCGCTTCATTGGTGCCTTGCGCTGAAGGGTGGAGTTGCGAATCACGCGCCTCTCCCCAAACTCGTGGGCGACCAATGGACGCCCTTCTCGTTGCCAAAGGCGTAAGCAAGATCAATAACGTCTGCCATCTGGCGAACGGTCATCTTGCTGGTACGCTGGCCAAGCAAAACCATCCCGCCATCAATCCCCATTGCCATCCTGGTTTCTCGGCGCAGACTGGCCGTAAGGATGTCCTTGACCTCTTCAGGCTCCACCTTCACCAAAGCACCGTTCACGACAAAATCAACTTGGCGGCTGATGTCCGTCAGGATCGACCACATCATGTCGTTCTGGGCCAGGGTGCGCGTGCGCGGCTTGATCTCCACTCGCCAGCCTTCAGGGGCGGTCGAGCAAGCTTGGGCAGCATTGCGGCGCGCAGCATCGTGCGAGAGGACATAGACCTGTTTGTCCATCAATGCGCCCCGCACGTCCCTGGCTCAATCGTGCCCGGCAACAGTTGGCGCCAATGGAGTTGCCTCGGGCCAGATAGTCCATGTACCACTGCTCAACGAGGGCCATTCCAAACACCTTCAAGATGGCGTCCAGCTGCCAAATCTTGATTCCAACGGTGCCGTTGATGATCTGGGTGATAGACGACTCGTCCTTCCAACCGCACTCCTTCATGATTTCCAGCTTCTGGGCCTTCGTCATGTTGGCCAGCGCCTTGCGAAGAAGCGTTTCCCCCTCTTCAGTGCTGGCGGGAAGGATGGGGATTTCAGGTGCGTTCATGCCGCTTCAACACCTTTAAAGTGAAAGTGAATGCCGCTGAACGCGGCTCCGTTCAAACTGGAGGCATCCAATTCAGGAGTGCCAACATGTCCGAAACCGAAAAACTGCTTAACGCCGCTGCCGACATGGCAAAGCGCCGCTTTATTGATCCGTCCGAAAGTGCAGTAATGGATCTGTTCCGCGAGCTGTGCGCGGAACGTGAACGCACCGCCTACGACGAGCCGGAACATGTGGGCGCTACGCTGCATTGATTGGGTGGCCAGTCCCAGACGGATATGATCGTGTTTCCACAAACTCAACCCGACCCGAAAGGAACTAGCCTTGAGCGAGAAATTCAATCCGGTGAACGTCAAGTCTTTGACCATCACGCCCCACCTTGCCCACGAAGCGTTTCCGACCGTCCGAGTCGATATCCCTCTCGAACACACTCAGTCACTAGGGACAGAAACGATTTCCCTGTCTCTTCTGCTGCCGCTAGAGAAGCAAGACTGGACGGAAGTTCAAAGAAAAGCGGTAGAGCGGGCAATAGCGATACTTCAATCTGCGCTTGCACACGACCAGCAACGCTAAGGGACAAGACCAGGCGAGCGACCGGCAGCGCATCAGTAACGCCCAATCGCTCGCCTGCCTCTTCGCTCGAAATCAGCCCAGTCTTCGTAAGGCGGTCAGTAGCAGCGGATGACAACGAGTCGCTGTTGTTACGCATGGCTGGCCTCTTGTTTGGGAGTGGATTGATTCGCAAGCTCGGGCCATATCAAATGCCAATCTGCCGGGCGCAAATCCTGGCGCGTCACGGCGCCACCTGTCGCGAGCTCAAGCCCGACGCAGTAGCCGGGCTTGGGCATCCGGCCCATATAGCGGGTGCGCCACTGACGGATTTGCGCATCGCTTTTAACTTCGAAGCCGAGCTCCACCATTCGGGCACGAAGCTCGGAAACGGTAGGGGCGCCAGGGGTAGACAAAAATGAGTTCAGGTCCATACCGAAATACTAGTAGCGATTGCTACGCATTGCAAGTAGCAAATGCACCCGTAGCGCATGCTACTTTTCGCGAATGAACGACGTGGAACTGAACGAGCATCGAGTGGCGCGTCTTGCCGCTGCCATCGACAAACTCTCTCGCGGAAATAAAACTGACTTTGGGCGCCGACTTGGCTACAAAGACGGGGCATTTGTTCGCCAAATGCTTGCAGGGTTGCGCCCAGTGTCAGAGAAAACCGTTAGGGCCATCGAAGATATGCCCGGCATGCGCTCCTGGTTTTCTACAGACGAAGAGCCCAAGCCCAAAGATACGGACGCTGCTCCACCATGGCCCTTCCCGTCCATCCCCGAAGATAAAGTCCGCAGCCTCTCGCCTACTCAGTTAAGCAAGCTGGAAGGGGCATTGGCGCTGGCGCTGGGGCAGATGGAAATTGGGCTTGAGGTGTCGCGCCCATCGGTCAGCCAGGCTCAGAAGCGCGGCGGCCTGGTAAACATGGATACGGCGGCCGATGAATTTTCCATGCGCATTCCTGGCCTGCCACCAGGCCCGAGCCAGATCAAAGAGCCAGTCCCGGCATACGTTACTCCGCGCTTGAGCCTCGCGCAGGCAACCGCGGTTAATGTCGTAGCCGCCGAGCAGCATGCAGATAATGATGAATGGGAATCGGTGCCTGAGATGGCGGATGTTCGCCTTGCCGCTGGCGAAGGTATCGAGAACCACACCGAAGAAATGACCGGCTACGTGTATTTCCGTCGTTCTTTTCTGCGCTCGGTCGGCGCGGACGGCCAGCGCGGGCGAATGGTTTACGCCAAAGGCGACAGCATGGAGCCGGTTATCCGAGATGGAGCGGCACTGCTTGTTGTGCCCGATCTGGGGTTGACCCTGCATGACCTGGCCGCCGGCGGCGTCTACGCCATCAACTATGACGGGAAGATGCTCGTCAAGACGGTAGCTAAGGATCGGCTAACGGGGCGCTGGGTGGCCCGGTCGTTCAATGCGCGGCATCCGGATATTCCCCTGGAAGATGGGGCCTCGGTCAGAGTGCTGGGGCGCGTGGTGTGGGCTGGCGCTCAGTTGGGGGAGGATGAGCAGGGGCAGTGGGTGCGGCGGTAAAAAAGAGCCTACAACTCAGCATGCTGATGCTTAAAATCAGATTTGCGCGTTCAGGAACTTTCAATACAATGTGCTGATGAGCCAAGACCAAGAGAAAATTTTGAAGGCCGCACGTTCTGCAGCAAAAGCTGCGGAACCCTTGCGGCTGTCACTTTTGGCACTTGGAAATAGCCTGCTGCAACGCCAAAAAAAAGTCGAAGAACGAAAAGCCCGTGTTGAAGAGGAGATGCGGCGTGGGTCAAGAGTCACCAAGCATAGATTTTCTCTATGATTTTCTGTATCTAGATAAGCCCAGGGCCCAGTCGTGGCTAGCGCAACTCGTAGCGGACGGCGTACCTCTTTCTACGAAGTACCAAAGCAGCTCAACTGATAGCAGCAAAGTAAATGCAGCCGGCGGAATTCCGGGCGTTCTAAAAGGGGGCGGGTCTTCCGTCGAGTCAGTTACAGAAACTATGGAGCGTAGTTTCAATACTGAATGGAGCATACCCCTTAATTTGCTGGATACGCTATCTGAGGCTAACTACGTCTCGAAAGGCCTGAACGGAGCGCCAATTGGGTCGGTGATCCACATCCACGGCCAAGCCAACATTATTGACATTAGCTTCATGCAAGCTGGGTGGAGTGCATTCACCGACCTCATGCTTGGCCAAGTGAAGACAACACACTCCAACAAAGCGGCAAAGGCTGCTGAGAAAACGGAGGTTGCCCAGCTTGGGGCGGCTCTGAAGGTCATGCCGCCCATGCCGCAGCTTTACTTGAGCACAGTCGGAGGGGAAGTAGCTTGGTCAGTGCTTCACGAGGACCATATGCTCATCGATCCGTCCGCGCTGACACTTACATACGGGGCAAACATCAAAGGGGACTGGCATGTGCTTGCGGTACTTGATGCATTGCCTGATGGGAACGACACGCCAGGCACTTCTATCAAAATAGGCAAACCCATTTCGGATGGTTTGCTCCCCGTAATGGAAGCCATCCGAGAAGCGATGGGCCGCCCCGGCGATGCTTATGCGGTTAACCCAATTGCGATCTTTCGGGCCATCAAGCCCAGCACACGCTAATTCCAGGAAATCCCAAGCACAAAGCCCCCCCCTCTCAAGGGGCTTTGTGCTTTCTGGGCAGGCCACCCCTTCCC
The DNA here is from genome assembly GCF_034424645.1 of Bordetella avium. Lineage (NCBI taxonomy): Bacteria > Pseudomonadati > Pseudomonadota > Betaproteobacteria > Burkholderiales > Alcaligenaceae > Bordetella > Bordetella avium. The sequence continues at coordinate 1,251,638 of NZ_CP139969.1, read as the reverse complement.
CCCTGGAAACTCAGGTGGCAGCATCGGGCGCCAGGGTGGGCTGCGACTGGTGCCCCAACTTCCGGCCGCAAGATACTCGACCGGTGGATCAGGCCGACTCCAAACGCGAACGGCTCTATGCGCAGGAAGTTGAAATTCAAGACAAGCAGGGCAATGTGAAGTCCTTATACACGGCTTTACAATCAGGCCACCTACAGCCAATAGAAGGACGTGAGACGTGAAACTCCCCCGCAATCAGTTAGGACTTGCATTATTCGGCGCGACGCTCGTGCTGTCACCCATGGCAGCATCAGCGCAAGAGAAAGTGGTTAGCGAGTTTTCCGCAGGAAAATCACATCGATACGAGCTTTCGAAACTTGAATACAGCGTCTTCAAGACGCTTGTTGATGATGACGCCAACAACCTTGCCTCTGGCAACGACAGCCTGCTTGGCGAGCGGATGGGCCTGACCGACACTACCGCCTCGGAATTAGCGAAGGCGTACTCCGATAATGAAGTGGCAGCCGATAAGCGGTTCAAAAAGAAACCACTTTTGATCAACGGAAAAATCGGCAGCATCAACTCCGGCATAGGCGGAGCGCCATACCTCGCGCTTGGTACGCAACCATCATCACCACACGCAAGGCTGCATAAAAGCGCCCTGGATTTCGCAGCAAGTGCGAAAAAAGGGCAATCCGTTTCACTGATCTGCACCGGCGCAGGCGCGACCATTACGATCCCCATGCTGGACGATTGCAGGCCCGCACGCGCCGTCGCGGACGAGGAGGCCACCAAATTGACGCGCAGGGTAGACCGCGTGCTTAAAGGCCTTGGCAGCGACGAGTCGGCGCAACAATTACTCGCCATTTCAATTTATGCGGCTAGCACCATCAAGGGCGACTCCTGCGGCCCAAATGCAGCCGCCTGCTTAAAAAATGTGAAAACCGCCATGAAGGCGCCGGGCGCAAAGGAAGGGATTCTCAAGGCGATGGAAACATTGAAACTGGCCGGAATATCATTGGCCAAGTAATGCGCTAGCGCAGATCGCCCCGCCTTAGAGCGGGGCTTTTTTTCGCCTGTTACAAAAAAGCGTAGCTTTTGCTATTGCATCGATGCGTAGCGATTGCTACTATTCATCCCATGCACTCACCCACCGCTTAGGCCAAGGCCAGCAAGGGATAGCGCAAACGCTCTTTAACAACCCGCTAGCCGATGTTGCTCACCCTACCTGTGGGGTGTTCGTCCGGCTCAATCGCACCTACGGGCATGGCCGTAGCTCTGCGCGGCATCCCTGCCGTATCCAGTCCGCCAAGCGCGGTACACGGTGAAACGGGTGAGGCGTAGACGGCCAAAAACGGAAACGGTCACGCCGATTGGAATCTCGGCACCGCCTGCCCTGAGCGCATCAGGGCGACGACATTCCGGGCCAACCGGAGTACGCCGTGCAAGTCGGCAGCCCGCGCCAAGCCATCGTGGTTTCTTGGCTGGCGCGGATTCATCTGCCTGCGCTTTCCAGAGAGAGCGCAGACCGATGAACACCATCACCCCTCTTTCGCAGCACCCCTCCCCCTCCAAGCCTCCCCGCCCATACCGCTTGATTGCGCAGTCAGCGTGGTGGCGGCTGGCCGTGAGTGAGACCGGGTGCTGCTCCTTATTCGGAGTTCAACATGCAAGTGACCATGCAAGGCGGGAGGGTTGTTGTTGAGCCCACCCCGACCTCCCGCCGCGTTCCATTGGGCGCTGGCTCCACGCTCTGCGAAACGCTCCCTCTTACCGAAACCCAGCGCCTTCAGGTCATCTACCGGGCTATCAAGCTGGATGGCTACGCCTTCGGGCGCCACGCCACCGAGTACCTGGAGGATGTGTTTAACCACGTCGTTCGGGCAGATGCAGACACCCAGGCGCTCATCGCCCTAGGCGTTGGTGTTAACCGCGACGAGATCCGCCAGCGCATCGAGGCCCGGCTGCTTGAGCTTTCGGAGCGCAGCCAGTGACCGCCCTGCAATCCACCCTTTTCATCTTGTGCGGCCTTGCTGCCGCTTACCCAATGGCCCTGGCCGGTGATCGCGCTATGGCGTTTCTGAGAGAGGCGGTATGACGACGAAACATACGAAGGGTCCGTGGCGTTACGACTACGAGCCAGGCTATTGCGGCGAACTGATCGCGGCTGATGGCAGCGTAGTTTGCGTCTTTACCGAAGAGCCAGGGCTAGACGATGCAAAGGTGCTCGCCGCCGCGCCCGATCTGTTGGAGGCGCTGCAAGAAACGCAGAGTCTCTTGACAGCGATGTTGCATGAGCAACGGCCGCAGAGCGAGGTTGAGGCTCAGATTGCCGAGAATCGCGCCGCAATCGCCAAAGCCACCGGGGGGCAGCCATGACCCCGAGCCGAAAGCAGGTTGAAGCCGCCCGCCCCAAGTTCCTCGAATGGCTCGTAGCTCGCGGTGCCCAGGTGCTTCGCCCGACAAGTGAATGGGAGCTGGTGCGTTTCGACTGCGCATCGGGCGTGGCGATCATCTACAGCAATGCCAAAGGCAGCACTACTTTCACCGGCCAAGCCTTAGCGGCCTGGAGCGCTTACAAAGGCGCGATGGCCTGGGACGCTGGCGTCCGGACAAAGAGGGCCAAGGTCAGCCCGCTGATCCGCACCCTGCTGGAGCGAGACGGCGACCGCTGCTTTTTCTGCCATGAGCACACATCCGACGATGACCGCAGCGCCGAGCATTTGGTACCGGTTGCCCACGGTGGCCCGAACCACATCAGCAATCTGGTACTGGCCCACAAGGCATGCAATGCGCGAGCAGGCCACCTGAGCGCGATGGAGAAAATCCGCATACGCGACCAATCAAGGGAGCAGCCATGACCAAGATCAACGACGGCGGCCCGGCGTTTCCTCGTGACGAACGCTACCTGGGGCACAACCGTGGCGATCTACGCCAGCGCATCGAGCGCAGGCTGATCGACCTGGCTAAGGATGCCGCTTGATCAGAAAAACGCCTTCAGGATCAGTGAGGCAATACCCGCAATGACCAACCCGAGCATCCATTTGAGCAAGGTGAGTTCGCCTTCAACTTTGGCGAAGCGGATATTCATCTCGTGGCGCAGATCAACGGTTTCGCCAATGAGCTTGGATTCGACATCGCGCAAATCCGCCTTGGTCGCCAGTTCTGCACCCTCGTGGGAATCCTTGACGGCGGTGGCCATAGCAGACGCTTGCTCACGGCTAACCCCGGCCTTTTCCAAGGTCTCGACAAACTTCAGGGTGTCAAATGTAACAATGCTCATGGTCACTCCTTTGCCCCGATTGTAGCCATGTAGCAGCGGGGCGCAATGACTATGAGAATAGTCCGATTACAATAGCCAACGCTGACACGCGAACCGCGCCAGGGATATCTTGATCCCGTCCCGAGAGGGATGGAGCGTAAGAACTCCCGAAAGTAGCGGTATCCGCACCCGTCAGCAGCGGTATTTTTGCGCCCGGACATTGAGCTATGGCCGGGAGGGCGACGGATACAACACCCGAAAGGGAAAGAAGTCCGCTCGACTGCTTTCGAGTTCTTAACCTCCCGGCCACCTTGCTGGATGTGCGTAAGAACACTTCGGCAGGGTCTGTAAGACTCAAGCAGGAGTGTTCATCATGTCGCAATCCGCCCTGGCTTTTCAGCCTGATTCCACCGCATTCAACTTTGAATCCCATGTTGTACGGGTCGTCGTCATCAATGGCGAACCATGGTTCATTGCTGCCGATCTGTGCAAAGCGCTGAAGCTCAGCAATCCGAGTGAGTCGTTAAAAGCGCTGGATGACGATGAAAAAATGACCCTAAGTTCAACTGAGGGTCATTCCGGTAAACGGGGTGGTGCTCAATTCCAATCTGTAATCAGTGAATCCGGCATGTACACCCTGGTGCTGCGGTGCCGGGATGCTGTCAAGCCAGGGACACTACCTCACAGATTCCGCAAGTGGGTCACGGCCGAGGTCCTACCCACCATCCGCAAGACGGGCAGCTACGGCACGCCGCGCATCGACCCCGCCGAGCTGCTGCTCTCTGGCCAGTCAGACCTCACCATCGAGCTACCTGAGCACATCCAAGCTGCACTGAATGCGCGCGCGGGCGTCCTCGCTGGCGAGGCATTTGTACTCATCCGTGAGCATCTGCGCCGACGCATCGCGTTCGGCGCCGTCAACGGCCATCACCAACTGCTGCGCGATGATCTCGTGCTCAACCTGATTGCAGACGGCGACCTCGGCGATGCCTTGGCCCATGAGTACATCACGAAAATTCGGAACCTATTCAGTTACTTGAACGGGATCGCCGACGCCGCTTGCCGCTCCCGTGACCAAGCAGGCGAGCACCTCAAGGCACTGCACACCACGCATTGGTAGTGCCGGCTGGCCTTTAACCCACCACTGACTCACCCCTGTCCCCCGCATCCCTTGCGATGCGGGTCGGACTCCCTTTGCCTGGAGAAATCATGCTGCATTACCCCGAGCTAACTGACCAGCAGATTATCGACGCACTGTATGAGCTATTTGCTGGAGAGGCCGACATCGCTTTCGGTCAAGACCGTGAGTGGTGGGCGGATGCCATTATCGACGGAGGCCATGACGCGCTGTGCCGGATCGCATTAACGGCTCTCAGCACAACGCCGGTACCAGAATACGTAACCCAAACACAACGCGAACTGCGCGCCGATCTTATCGGCATCGCACGGCTCCTCATGGGCAAGGCCCACGCCGAGGGCCGGGAGATACATGCATGATCCGCCGCGCCCTCGCCTACCTGCACGCCAAGCGCCTGGACCTCGACCTGGCCGGATACGCCGCCATGGTCGCCGCGCTGGCGATGGCCACTGGGCTGATCGGCCCGACCCTCGACGCCCACCCATCCACCCTCACCGCCTGCGAAGGCTGCGGCAAGACCGCGTATGCGGCTAAGGATTGAGACATGAACGCCATCACCGAAGCCACCCGCCTGATTGATGCCCCGTGCGTGATCGAAGGCCAGCCGATTGAGCAGTACCACGGCGGCCCAGGTATCAGCAAAACGGGCCTTGATCGCATCAATGTCTCGCCGGCCAATTTCTATGACCTGACCCTGAACCCGGTGCGCCCGCCTGAGCCGGAGCGTAAGGGCCAGCTGGAGGGCCAGCTTGCGCACTGCGCAATTCTGGAGCCTGAAGAATTTGCCAAGCGGTACGCAGTCGGCCCGGATGTGACCCGTTCGACTAAGGAATGGAAAGCCTTCGAGGCGGCGCTACCCGCTGGCGTCATCGGCATCAAGCCAGACCAGAGAGAGACGGCAATGCGGCAGGCCGAAGCCGTGCGCCGCCTGCCGGACGTGGCCGAGGCGCTGGCCGCTGGCGTGGCCGAATCATCCGCCTACTGGATCGACCAGGAAACCGGCGTCCTGTGTCGGTGCCGCCCTGACTGGTGCCACCCGGCGGGCGAGTCCGGCGTGATCTTGCTGGACGTGAAAACCTTCAGCGATGCAAGCCCACATGAGTTTTCGCACCAGATCGCCCGAAAGCGGTACCACGTCCAAGACGCCTTTTATACGGACGGCTACGCGGCTGCCAGCGGTAAGACCGTGCTGGCCTTCATCTTTGTTGCCGTCCAGGATGCCTGGCCGTTCGCCGCCAGCGCCGTGATGCTCGATCCGCGAAGCCAGGACCAGGGGCGCCGCGACTATCGCCGCAATCTCAGCACCTATGCCGAATGCCTGACCTCGGGCAACTGGCCCGGTTTCGGCCAGGGTGTCCACCTCGCATCCCTGCCCAACTGGGCATTCAACGACGAATGACAGGACCAACCATGTCGCAAACCACCTCCCTCGCTGACCTCAAGAAAACATCCAAGATGGTCGCCTCGCAGGCCGGCATCGGCCAGGTAAAGGCATTTTTTGATTCCCAAAAGTCCACGCTGGCCGCCGTGCTACCGCGCCACGTCAGCGCCGACCGTATGCTGAAAATCGCACTGGGCGCGCTACGCACCACGCCGAAGCTGATGGGTTGCACGGTCGAATCCTTGATGGGCGCGGTTGTGCAGTGCTCGCAGCTTGGTCTGGAGCCGAACACCCCCCTTGGCCACGCCTACTTGATCCCCTTCGAGAAGCGCCGCAAGCAAGGGAATGATTGGGTGACAGACAAGATCGAGGTTCAGATTGTCCTGGGCTACAAGGGACTGATCGACCTCGCCCGCCGATCCGGCCAGATCGTGAGCATCGCCGCCCATGCCGTACACGAGAACGATCATTTTGAATATGCCTACGGCCTGGATGAAAAGCTGGAGCACAAGCCGGCCATGGGCGAACGCGGCGCCATCATCGCTTTCTATGCAGTCGCCAAGCTGGTCGGTGGCGGCCACGCCTTCGAGGTGATGAGCGAGCAGCAGATCATCGAGATTCGCAACGCCTCGCAAGGCTGGCAGCAGGCCGTGCGGGCCAAAAAGACCGACGCTAGCCCCTGGGGTGCGCACTTTGCAGAGATGGGCCGCAAGACCGTACTGCGCCGCCTGTTCAAGTATCTGCCCGTGAGCATTGAGCTGGCCAACGCCGCCGCACTGGACGAGCTGAACGCTCGCGGCGAATCGCAAGCACTGGACAACGTTCTGGAGGGCGAATACATCACGCCCGCACCGGGTGATGACGACGCCGCGCCGGCGGCGATCACCTACGACCCCTCCCCCCTGTTCCCGCAGATCGCAGACGCGGCAAGCCTCGACGCGCTCGACCTGGTTGGCGACAGCCTGCGCGATGCCCCGGATGAGCATTACGACGCACTGCAACGCGCCTACCAGAACCGCCGCGCCAAGCTGACCTCGGCGGACTGATCCCCCAGGGCGGCGCCACAACCAACGGAGGCCATCTACTGGCGCTGCCCTCCCCCTCTTCCCACCTGGAGTCCCGATATGCCTGGATTTGTCGTCTTAGGTGTCCGCCCTGGGCGGAGAAAAGGAATTCACATGACCAATCAAGTTATCCCTCAAGGCTGGCAACTCCCACTGGATCTCGCAATCGACGCAATCGAGAACGCCGCGCCGATGGGCCAGGATTGGCCCGTCAACTGGCCGCTCGTCCTGCACGGCCTGAAAGAACTGCGCTCCGCCCTGGCAAGCGCACCCGATGCTGACGGGTGTCGACATGTCGACACATCCGAGACGAGCGCGGAGCCGGTGGCGTGGATGATGGCAAAGCGAGAAAGAAACTCTGACCCGAAATTCACTTTTGCCGACCCGTCTGGTGTGTACCAGTCAGAGTATTTGGCACTCTACACCGCGCCCCAGGCCAGCCCTGCCGCAGATGCGCGGGATGCCAAGGACGCGGCACGGTATCGATGGCTGCGCTCGCTCGAATCCTTCCGAGAGCATGACGACTGGACGATATATGACGGCGGTGGTCACGCGGCCCGAGGACAGTCGCTCGATGCCGCCATCGACGCCGCCATTGCCGCCCAGCAGGGCAAAGGTGGTGAGTGATGGGCAAGGACTTCATCCCCAGGCCAGCCTGCACCGTGGCCAGCGGCGATTGTCTCTACGCTGGCCGATGCCTGCTGCAATGCACTACGCGCCTGACAGCCGCCGCCGCAAACGAAAAGCTGACGGAAGCCCTGGCCCTACTGAGCAAGCTGCGAGAGTACACGATCAGTTTCCGCAGCGTGACGCTGTACGTTGACGGGTCTGAGATAGACGCGGCCGTTCGCAAGGCCGGGCAATTGCTCAATGCCTCGCGCCGGTCTGCCGCCCCATCCATCCAGGGCGAAGGGAGGTAGGGGATGTGGCCAGGAATTAACCCCTTACCGATGCGATCAATCAGGTTTGTCACAGGCGGAGCAATCTCCACGAACATCGAAGCCCACGGCATAGACGGCTACTTTCGCGCAGGCAGGTACTGGAGCCGAGACGGCGCGGACCACTGGGAGACCCACGAAATAAAAGCATGGAGGTATCAAGCATGACCCCCAACACCAAACAGACCGTACTTGAGCCGTGCCCATTCTGCGGGTGTGCCTCTGCATATTTTGAGCGCATTGGAACACCGTTCCAATCCTGCGTTGTGGAGTGTGGCGACTGCGGAGCCCGGCTCGAAACAGGCGAGGAAGGCCAGGACTGCGGCTGCGCGTGGAATCACCGCGCTGCGCCAGCGCCAGTTATCCGAAATCCTCGAACAACTGAGACGCCCGGCATCGTCGCGGACGAGCACTGCTGATCATGATCGATGACGCTATCCAGCGACTGCTGGACACCACACGTAATGCTTGGAGGCCCGCCTAGCGCGGGTTTATTTTTGGAGGCGATATGTTGAGCGTCGCAGAGGCGGCCGCTGTTTTGTGCGTGGCACAGCGCACCGTCTATGATCTTGCCGCCCCTGGCGGGCCAATCCCTTGCCACAGGTTCGGGCGCCGCATCCTCTTTACAAAAGAAGATCTCACCGAGTACATAGCATCATGCCGATATATCGAGACAAAGCGCGCGGTTGTTTCGTCTTTGAGTTCGACCGCGCCATTGAAGGCAAGCGAGTCCGCACTTCCAAGCTTCTTCCGAAGTCGTGGAGTCGTGCCCAGGCAGACGCCTACGACCGCCAAGAAGCCGCGCGCCTCTACGCCGTTGCAACTCGTGTCGAGCGCCCGCAATTCCTGATTGAGGATGCTGTCACGATCTATCTAAAAGAGCGGGCGCCGCACCTCAAGTCGGGCGACATAATCATTCGAGAGCTGGGCCTGATGTACTGGGCCTACCGAGGCAAGCCGATAAGCGAATTGGCTGAGGCCTGCAAGCTTTACGGCGAAAAGGCTATTCGGGACGACGGGTCAGAACTGGCGCCAGCCACGAAAAGAAACCGCATCCGATACTTGGTCAGCGCCTGCCGCTATGCCTGGAAGCGCCACGGCATGTCTGAGCACGACCCCGGCGCCCGCGTTCTCACGCCGACTGTACGCAATGAACGCCAGTTCTACACCGACCGGCGTGGAATGCTGTTGATTGCAAAAGCTTGCACTTGCAAAGCTACTCGGGCGGCGATCCGAATCTCTTTTTATAGCGGAATGCGGCTTGGCGAAGTTGTTGCCGCTGTGCGGGAGGACGGCTTATTCAAGCTGCCCGACACCAAAAATGGGTTGCCCCGCTTTGTGCCGATCCACCCGAAGGCAAATGCTGCGGCCAAAGTCCGAATGCGTGACAAATGGACAATGAGCAAGAATTTCAAAAAAGCCGCCAGGGCCGTCGGCATGGGACACCTTCGCTTCCACGACCTGCGGCACAGCGCTGCCAGCGAAATGATCAATGCTTCAGTCGATTTGTATACCGTCGGGGCGGTTCTGGGGCACAAGTCAGCGACCAGCACCAAGCGCTACGCCCACTTAGCAACCGAGACCATCGGGGGTGCCCTTGCCAACATTGGCAGAAAATCCCCAGACGCAAAAAAACAAAGGGTTGCGTGATCACACGCAACCCTTTGATTTTGCTGGTAGGCCCCCCGAGAGTCGAACTCGGCACCAACGGATTATGAGTCCGCTGCTCTAACCAGGCATGAGCTAGAGGCCCTTAAAACTTATTGCCCTTCGAGGAAGCTCTTGAGCTTGTCTGCGCGACTGGGATGACGCAGCTTGCGCAAGGCCTTGGCTTCAATCTGACGAATCCGTTCGCGGGTAACGTCAAACTGTTTGCCGACTTCCTCCAGCGTTTGATCGGTGCTCATTTCAATACCGAAACGCATGCGCAAAACCTTGGCTTCACGCGGGGTGAGGGAGTCTAGCACTTCTTTCACAACATCGCGCATGGAACCGTGCAAAGCGGCATCAGACGGTGCCAGCGTGGACGTGTCTTCGATGAAGTCGCCCAGATGGGAATCATCATCGTCGCCGATCGGCGTTTCCATGGAGATCGGCTCTTTGGCGATCTTCAAGATCTTGCGAATCTTGTCCTCGGGCATGTCCATCTTCTGCGCCAGGGTCGCAGGATCGGGTTCGGCGCCGGTTTCCTGCAGAATCTGACGGCTGATCCGGTTCATCTTGTTGATCGTTTCGATCATGTGAACCGGGATACGGATGGTGCGAGCCTGGTCCGCGATAGAACGGGTAATGGCCTGGCGAATCCACCAAGTTGCATAGGTCGAGAATTTATAGCCGCGACGATATTCGAACTTATCGACCGCCTTCATCAGACCGATATTACCTTCCTGGATAAGATCCAGGAACTGCAGACCGCGGTTGGTGTACTTCTTGGCAATAGAGATCACCAGACGCAGGTTGGCCTCAGTCATTTCGCGCTTGGCCTTGCGAGCCTTGGCTTCACCCGTGGCCATGCGCTTGTTGACGTCTTTGAGATCCTTCAGCGGCAGCACGACGCGAGTTTGCAGGTCGATCAGCTTTTGCTGCAACTCTTGCACGGCCGGAATCTGACGCTCAAGGGTTTCAGCGTAGGGGTGGCCTGCGGCCACTTCTTCGACGACCCACTGCAAATTGGTTTCGTTGCCCGGGAACACCTTGAGGAAGTGCGAGCGCGGCATGCCTGCGCGATCCACGCAGGTGTGCAGCACAGCGCGTTCGAGCTGTCGCACTTCTTCAACTTGATTACGCAGGGTGTCAGCCAGCTTCTCGACCATTTTGGCCGTGAAACGAATGCCCATCAGTTCGTTCTGGATGGTTTCCTGAGCGCTGATGTAGATATCCGAACGATAGCCATCCTTTTCGTAGGAATTGCGCATCTTGTCGAACTGGCGCGAGACCTCGTCGAACTTGGCCAGGGCCTTGACGCGCAGGTCTTCGAGCTGTTTGCTCGACATGCCGCCAGCCGGACCGTCATCGCCCTCCTCTTCGTCGGCGCTGACACCGGCACCGGCGTACTCTTCACCATCTTCCGGGTCAACCAGACCATCGACGACTTCGTCGATCTGGTTTTGACCTTCTCGTACACGCGTGGCGTGGGCGAGGATTTCGTTGATGGTGGTCGGACATGCCGAGATGGCCATGACCATGTGCTTCAGACCGTCTTCGATACGCTTGGCGATTTCGATTTCACCTTCGCGCGTGAGCAACTCGACCGAGCCCATTTCGCGCATATACATAC